>DATKMK010000120.1:0-120306 GCA_035541895.1 Binatia bacterium
GTCGTCCGTGGGTCTGCCGGCGCTGGGCGGAGCAGGCCAGACGCGGATCCGACTCAATCCAGCCCGCGGCGTCACAAGCGAATCACTTCTCCGTCTCTTTCTTCAGCGCCTCCAGGTTCTCCTGCTTCTTGCGCCATGCCTCGCCCATGCTGTTCAACATCTTGGGCGGCAATACCTCCACCGGGACCACGAGGTCGCCTGCCACGGGCCACTCCGGCAGCAACTCGGGGTGGTAGTCCTTCGGGTAGTACAAGTTCGGGTCAATCTCATGCTCGCGCACGAAGGGCTCTTGGATCTCCTTACGCGAGGTGGGCGGATGCGGAACGATGAGCTGTCCCCCGGAGAAGTCGAACTGGGGCGCTCGTGAGTTGGGGTAGTCGGGGATGACGCCTTCTCGCACCCAAACCTTGTCCTTTGTCACGTTGACGACAACCCCGTCGGGCGCCCCGAAGTGATACGGGCCCTTCCAGTGTTCGCGCACCTCGGCCACCGTCTCCGCGTTGAGGTAGGGGTCGAAGGGCATGTGTGTCGTCATGAACATCCGGGGTTTGATCTGATTGGCCAGGTAGCCCGCCGCGTATGCTGGCGTATGGTGTGTGTCGAGGGTGTAACGCCCGAGGAACGGCGGCACACCCTGCACACCGGAGCTGATCTCGCAGAGCTCGGCCTGGGTCTCGGTGACGTAGACGTCCGCGCCCTTCGCGTACTTGAAGTCGAGGTCGCTCGGCCGGCCGTCGCCGGTCCAGACGAAGGAGAGGCCGTGCCAGTCGAGGCGATAGCCCGACGCACCGTCCTTGGCGTGCGAGCGCTGCCAGTGGATCACGCGCACGCCGTCCTTGTCGTAGATGACTCCGCCGTTGTCGCGGAAGTCGTATTCGTGGACTTCGATGTCGTGGCCCTTGCCGACCGGGAAGACGCTGAAGGCATCGTCATGCCACGCAAGCATCTTCTTCATGCCGTCGATCATCGCGGCGGTGCCGTACTCCGGCGTGCGTCCCGACGGGCCATACACCTGAAGCACCTTGTGCCAGCGCCCAGCCCATCCGCCAAATTCATACAAGAACGGCAGTGCGCCGAAGTGGTCGACGTGGAGGTGTGTGATGAAAACCTTGTCGAGCTCGTTCAGCGCGAAACCCGAGGCGATGTAATTCGCAACCGACCCCTCGCCGATGTCGAAAATGAAGTTCTCACCGTTGCCGAGCTGGACAAAAATCGAGGTGTTCATCTGACCCGGACGGATGAACGGCGCGCTTCCCATGAAGATGATGCGCATCTCGTCGGGTTGGACGTCCTCGGTGCGCGGGAACCAGTTCGCGGCGCTCTTCAGCCACGGCTGGGGTGCGACGCCCTCGTACAGGAGCCCTTCCTTCCAGCGCCCCATGGGAACGCCGGCGAAGAGGGCTGCCTTGATGTCCGCCTCGGAGCTTGGCTTCTCCTGCGCCGAGGCGATGGTGAGGCCAGTGAATGCCACGAGCGCGAAGGCGAGCGCGGCGGCGAGAACGCCTCGTGCGGATGCGTTTTTCATTCTTGGGGTTACCTCCTTGTCTTCCCTGTTCATTTTGTTTCACCCCTTCGCCTAGCGCCGATGTTGAAGGCGGCTTCCATGGCGGCCGTATCGTTATATTCGCGCACGCGAGTTACGAGACCATCGTGCATGTCCACGACGTGCACCCAGCCCATCGTGTATCGTCGTCCCGTCTTCTTCACGCGGCTTGTCTCGCGGCCGATAAGAACGACCCGGTCTCCTTCAGTGATCGCGTCGTCGATGGCGAAATCTTCCATTTCGATGGCGTCAAGAAGGAGCGTGAGGTAGCGCGCGCATTCTCCGCGCCCCTTGAAGCGGCCGCCGAAGGGGATCGCATCCGGCAGCGGGTTCTCCCACGCAATATCGGGCGCGAGGCCGGTCGCGATGGCGGCTTGAGGTTCGGACAGAAGTCGCTGGTAGAGGGACAGGACGATCGCTACTGGATGTCCGCTCTCCATTACGACAGCTCCGTCATGCGGCGTCGCGCCCAGCCTGCATCGTACGGCGAGAGCATGCGGAGCTCGATTTGCACATGCTCGAACCGCCAGACGCCGTCCTCGCGACGATATTCGTCGAAGTAGCGACCCGCCATCCAGAGGGCTTCGCCGGCTGGCGAGACGGTGCAGGGCTGCCACAAGTACCAGCGCCCGGTTGCGTGATCGCCGTCGACATCGATGATCGGGTTTGTGACGTGGTGAATCGCGAACGGAACAACCTTGGGGGCTTCGGAGAAAAACTTGCGGATGGCTTCTCTTCCCTCGTAGCGCCCCATCTTCCCGCCGTCCCAGATGGCGTTCTCCGTGAAGAGTGGGGCCAAACCGTCCGGGTCATAGTCTTGATCGCAGAATGCCGCGTAGCGGTGTTTCAATTGCTTCAACGCCTCGATGTCCTCGAGTCGACGCACGCGCGCCGCCAGTGCGCGGTCGTTCATCGCGATCTTCCTCGTAGCGATGCACGGCCGCGAGTTGGCGCGCGCAACAGATCAGGCAACATGGCGCATTCCCTCCTGGGCGGCAGCGAGTTTCCGGACGGTGTGCGCGAAGCCTTCGATCATTTCCGCTGGGAAGACGTCACTCAGTTGAACGCTCCCGATGAAGGCGCCGATGAATGCATTGATGGCGCCCTGATCCTGAGCCATGAATGACAGCATCGCTCGCGTTGGGGACCCTAAGGGCTGGAGCTGGGCGAAGTGCACGGTGTAGTCGAACATCGGCTTCAGTTGCTCGACTTGGCGATGGTCGTAACTCGAAAGCGCTAGGTGCAGAGGTTTGTCCCCAGCGAGGGCGACGCCGAGCTCTTCCGCAAGCAGATGGGCATGGGTGAAGGCGTTCGTGATGCCCTGAGCCGTGATGGGGTCCCGATGAAGCGCGGCATCACCGACCAGCGCCCAACCCGGCCCGTGCGCTTCGCGAAAGAAGTTTGGCAGGGCATTCGTTCCGCGGAAGTTGCTTTCCCGCTTTCCCGAGCGGACGCGTGCGGCGAGGTCCGGCACGAGGTCGAGCACCTTGCGGAATTCGCCATCGACGTCGCCTTGGATTCGCCGTGCCTCCTCGTTGGGCCAGAAGACGAAGACCACATCCAGACCGTCGTTGGTGGGAAACGTGATGATGAAGCGCCGCGCCTCATCGAGCACATAGAGAGAGCCCTGGTCGCCGCGATCTCGAATGCCGCCGAAGTAGGCATAGTGTGCGCACGTGAGAGAGCCGGTGTCGTAGTAGGTCCGGGCGCCTACGTTGCGTGCCACGAACGAGTTGACGCCGTCCGCCCCGACGACGACCTTGGCCCTTTCCTCGATTGCGGCCTTCCCGCTATCGAGGCCGCGGATTCCCACCACGCGGCCACCGTCGAAGACGAGTTCGCGGACGATGAATCGCTCTCGAACCTCGGCGCCAGCCGCTCGCGCCGCATCGACGAGAATCTTGTCCAGGTAGAGACGTTTGGGTGTGTAGTCGGAGTCGATTCCCCGGTACGCCGGCGCCTCGCCCGATATTGAGATATCGCCCATTCGCATCGTGAAGCGGCGAATGCGCGGTGTTCCGATTGCTTCGATTTCACCGAGCAATCCCCAATCTCGCAGGAAGGCTGCGCCCGTGCGCTTCACGTAGTGGGTCGACATCGTGTCGCTCGGAAACTCAGACCGATCAACCAGCAGCACACGGTGGCCCCGGCGGGCGAGGAGCATGGCGAGCGGTGCGCCAGCGCAGCGAGCTCCGATCACGATCACCTCGTACGTACTGGACATCGTTCACTCCCTGCCGTCACTATCTCGTGCTCACGGACGCGATCGCTGCGCGGCTTCGAGTAGCGCCCGTAACGCGGAGAGAAATTCTTCCGGCTTCTGAAAACGTCGGCGCCTGCCGGTCGAGAGATGCTCGATTCGACCCGCGAACGATACGAGCGTCGGATCGGTATCGCGCGTGAGCTGGAGGACAAAAGCTTTCTCGGATGGCAGTTCGGACATCGGCCGGTTTGTCTCCGGCGTTGCAGGCGACTCGGCCCTGCGTGATCTGCTCATCCGCATTCGGTTCGCCATGACGTCGCACAAGTAGCAGCAACGGCCGGCGGGAATCCTGAACCGAATCTGAAATCATTCTGAAACATTGTCGTACGTGCCGGCGATAGCTGTCGCCGGCTCGCAGCCAGTAGCGGCGCGTGTTGTGGCTCCGCAACTTGCGCCGGTTTCGGAAAGCGGCGATGATCCACGAGCCGAGCAAGGTTGCGCGAACCTCGATGACTATGGCGCTACGCCCTTCAAAACGGCCCAACGCCGAGCTGGTGGGCGCGGCGCCGGGCGGTTCGCCCGCGGTTGGCGGCACGTACACGTTCGGCGCGTTTCGCATAGACTTGCCGGACCAACGGCTCTGGCACGGAGAAGCGGTAGTTCGGCTGCGCCCCAAGTCGTGGGACGTGCTGCGCTACCTCGTGACCCACTCCGGTGTTCTCGTCACCAAGGATGAGCTGCACCGTGAAGTCTGGCAGAACGCGGCGGTCACGGAAGATACGCTGACGCAATCGATTCGTGAGCTGCGTCGATGCCTGACTGACGACGCGCGCAAGCCACGGTTCATCGAGACCGTGTACGGTCGGGGCTTTCGGTTTATTTCGGCCGTCCGCGCGGGCGACGCGGTCGCCGAGGTGGCGCCGATGGCTGCGCCAGCGCTCCCCGTCGTCGGACGCGGAGCGGAGTTGGCCGAGCTTGGCCAATGCCTGCGTCGAGCTCGGGCCGGGCAGCGGCAGGTCGTCTTCCTCACGGGTGAGGCGGGGATCGGCAAGACAACCCTGGTTGAAGAATTCGTGCGCACGCTTTCGGAACAGACGGACGCGCTCGTGCTGCACGGGCAATGCGTTCAACAGTACGGAGAGCGCGAGGCGTACATGCCGGTGCTGGAGGCCCTGGAACGTGGATTGCGCACTCCCAACGGACGAGCCTTGCTCCCACTTTTCCGCGGCAACGCGCCGAACTGGTTTACACAGATGCCGTCGCTTCTACCCGAGGGCAGGGTATCGGTCGCGTCGGGCGCGGCGCCCTTGCCGCCGCAGAATCTGCTGCGTGAGATCGGCACGGCACTCGAATTGATGGCCGCACAGTCGTTGCAGGTTCTTGTCCTCGAAGACTTGCATTGGAGTGATCCAGCCACGGTGGACCTGCTGGCCTTTCTTGCGCAGCGCCGTGATCGAGCGCGGCTCCTTATCATTGGGACCTACCGGCCTTCGGAGGCTAGCATCGTCGACCATCCCATTCGCGAGCTGAAGCAGACGCTGCGCTTGCGCCGGCGCTGCGTTGATCTTGCCCTCGAAGACCTGACGGAGCCAGTCGTGTGCGACTACTTGCGGATCCGATTTGGCGACGCAGTGACACCGCTCGCGGCCGCGGTCCACACACGCAGCGACGGCAATCCCTTGTTCATGGTCGCAATCGTCGAGGAGCTGGTTCGTCGCGAACTAATTGTCGAAACGGATCATGGGTGGTCGATGAACGCGGCGGCCAGTCAGGTCGACCTCGTTGTGCCCGACGACTTGCGCGAGATGATTCATCTCCGGTTTGACAGCGTGAACGCCGGCGATCGGGTTGTTCTTGAAGCTGCCAGTGCCGTGGGGGGCGGCTTCGCGGCCGCGCTGCTGGCGCCAGTAGTCGGTGGCGATGAAGAGACTGTAGAGGCATGTTGCCAGCGTCTCTCGCGCGTGCAGCTCTTCTTGAACCAGGCCGGACGCATCGAAGGCCCAGGCGGTCGTGACGCCACACGATTCGAGTTCCGACACGAACTGCATCGCCAGGTGATCTACGCGCAGATTCCCGACGGGCGCAGGCAACACCTGCACCAACGCGTCGGGGAAGCCCTGGAAGGCATTTCAGGCGAGCGGGCAACCGAGATGGCTCCGGACCTGGCATTTCATTTCGTGCAGTCGGGTGACGCCACGCGCGGCCTGAAGTATCTCGGCTTGTGTGGCGCGCGCGCGCAAGAGCGCGGCGCGCCTCGCGAGGCGATCCGTTACTTCCGCGATGCGCTCGTTCAGCTCGACCGCCTCCCGCAGACCGAGCAACGTCAGCGACAAGAGCTACAGCTACGGTCTCTGCTTGGGTTGTCGCTCAACGTCGCCCATGGCTACGCCGCGCCGGAGGTGAGAGAGAATTATGAGCGGGCCCGTGCGATCTGCGAAGCTCTCGGCGAGACGCGCCAACTCTTCGAGGTCGCCGCCGCCCTTTGCTACGCGGATCTCATCCGGACCGAGCCGGGCGCGATCCAACTCAGTCTCGGCCAAGTGATCGGCGTCGCGAAGCGCTTGAACATTCCCGAGTGCCGTGTGCGTGCCGACGTGCTGCGCGCACAGATTGAGTACTGGAAGGGAGACTTCCGCGTCGTCGCAGACATCCTGGGTCAGGTGCTGCACACGATCGACGATGAACGGGTCGCTTTTCACGCATTCACTTACGGCGTGGTGCCGCCTGTCGTTGCGGCGATGCATCTCGCCATGGCCTCGTGGTTTCTCGGCCATCCGGCACACGCTCGCGAGTATGCGCGCAACGCTGTGGCCCGAGCTGAGGCGCACGGAGATGCGCTCTCTATCGCCGCGGCGCTCTGCGCTGCAGCCTTCGTTGCGCTGGCCTGCCGAGATGCCGCCCGAGCGCTAGAGTTGGCCAACCGTGCATCAACGCTTTGTCTCGACAAAGGGGTCGCTTTTTTCCAACCCATGAGTGACTTCCTGCGCGGCGCCGCTCTTGCGGAGCAAGGAAACGCAAACGACGCTCTTCGGCAAATGGAGCACAGTTTTGTGGCACAACAAGCAGGAATCGGACGCCTGATGTGTGGCGTGATGGACGCCTACATCGCCGATACCCATCGCCGCCTGGGGCAGTACGATGAAGGACTGCAACGTGCCGACGAAGGCATCGAGCTGACCGAGACGACGATCGATCGGATGTTTGCCGCGGAACTCTGGCGAATCAAGGGAGAGGTACTGCTCGCACGCGCGCAAGCGGCAAAGTCGAAAAGGAAGCCCTTGGTCGAGGAGATTCACGCGGCTGAGTCGTGTCTGCTGCGCGCGCTGGAGATCGCGCGCCGACAGCACGCGCCGTCGCTGGAACTCCGCGCGGCCATGAGCATAGCCCGGCAGCGAGCGGCGCACGGCAGCCCCGCCGAGGCGCACGCGATTCTGCAGCCGGTCTACGCCTCGTTCACGGAAGGACTCGACACCGGCGATCTCCGCCAAGCGAAGTCCCTCCTCGACACCCATGCCCCCAACCCTGTCTCGCCTGCTCGTCGTTCGAATCGTGCAGGGCGATGAGCTTGATTGCGTCGGTACCACGGTCGCCCGCTCAGCCGCCGTTTGCCAGTCTCCCCAGGCACCGCGGAGCAGCGTTGGGGGCTGTTGTCGACAGACGCCGGGTACGGGACGTTCCTGATGTTCGTGTACGAAATGTCGATTGAATTCCCGTTGGGATCCTCAACGTGGGTGAGCATCCATGCAGTCGTAAATGGGCACGCTCCAGTGACGGGATCTGGGGTTCCCATGAATACGTTTGTGTTGTCGGGGACACGGGCGGCGTAGGTGTCACCAAACACGTACTTCAACCCGCTCCGGTCATACACCGTCCAAGAATCGCTCGGTACGCTTCTTGCCCGCCGTTGGCCTCCTTTGCTTAGTAGCCACTTCGGCCGCGTCATCTGCGACCTCTTGCGACCCCAAACGTACGGCACCTGCAACAACCAGCGTCGCCGCGACCAACCCGATCGCCCCTCGTGTGCCCCGGCGCATGTGAGCTTCTGTTCGCTCTGGAGCCATGACTGCCTCCCGAGAAAACGTTCGTCACGATGGCGTCGCGTACTGCCTCGAAGCGTCGGCGGTCAATTCGCAGTCGGTGTGGAAATTCGTCGTCATCGCTGGCCGACTTCGGATCGGACAGCCGTACTGTTCGGCGCAACGTTGGTTCACCGAGTTGCAGGCAATTGACTTGAAAATATCCCGCCGCTACAAGCCGAAGCGACTGCGGGCGATGGTGAGGCTCTGGTGCACACGGCACAGGGCCTTTTTTGTCTGGCCTGAGCAGCGTCGGACACACCGTGGCCGAACCGACGGCAGTAAAGGAGAGCGTTATGGGTGACTGGCTTGAGGGACGGCGGCGCGAGGAAGACAATGAGGACGAGATCGAGCGCGATGACACCGAAGACACCGACGACGATGACGACGATGATGAATATGATGACGACGATGATGAATCGGATTGGGACGATGACGACGAGGACGATGACGAGGAAGAAGGGTGGAGCGACTGAGCGTGCAGCGGAGTGCACACCATGCGCGCCGTCGTCCAGCGAGTGCTCCACGCGAGCGTCGCGGTCGCCGACCGCACCATCGCCTCGATTGGTCCGGGCCTGATGGTGCTGCTGGGCGTGGGGCACGGCGATGACGACGCGATCGCCGCACGCTTTGCCGCTAAGCTCGCCGGACTCCGGATTTTCGACAACACCGACGGCAAATTCGATCGCTCCGTGCTCGATGTCGGCGGCGCCGTACTGCTCGTATCGCAGTTCACGCTCTACGCCGACGCGCGCAAAGGCCGTCGTCCATCCTTCAGCGACGCCGCCCCACCCGACGTGGCGGCCCCGCTGTGCGAACGAGTTGCCGCGCACTTGCGCGCACTCGGTGTGACGGTCGAGACTGGAGAGTTCGGCGCGCGCATGCAGGTGAGCCTGATCAACGATGGACCGGTGACCATCTGGCTCGACACCGCGGCACTCGGCTAAAGACGTGCGATGGCGCGCGCTGGCTTCTACGCAATTTCGTCCAGTCGGATCACGTTCGGGCGCGACGGTCGATGGTACGCCGACGGCGAGCCGATCGAGAACCCACGCATCGCCGATCTGTTCAGCCGCCACGTTCGTCGCCACCCGGACGGCGGCTATCAGATCGTCATGGGCGACGAGCGTGCCCGCATCGAGGTGGAGGATACGCCCTACGTCGTCCTGTCCGTGGGCGGCGACGAACGGGAAGGCTTTACGCTGACCCTCAACGACGGCAGCACTGAATTACTTGATCCGCCAAGTCTGCGAGTCGGGGCCGGCGAGGTTCTGTATTGTACCGTCAAAGGGGGCGCGGAGCGTGCCCGGTTCTTGCGCCCGGCCTACTATCAACTCGCCGCATCGATCATCGAAGCGGACGGCCACGTCGCGTTGCGTTGTCGTGACCAGCAGTACCCCATCGCATCCAGCTGAGCCGGCGCTGCACATCGTGCTGCTGCAGCCGGAGATCCCACCCAACACCGGCAGCATCGCGCGCCTGTGCGCCGCGATCGGGGTGCGCCTCCACCTCGTCGGGCCGCTCGGATTCTCGCTCGAAGATCGTTACCTGAAACGGGCGGGACTGGACTACTGGCCGCATGTCGATCTGCGCGTCCACGACCACTGGCAACAGTTCGCAACCGAACACGCCGCCGAACACTTCGTATTGTACTCGGCACGAGCCGCGCGCTCGTATCTGTCGATCGCCCACGTGCCCGGCGAGTACCTCGTCTTCGGCAGCGAAACTCGCGGATTGCCCCAATCGCTGCTGGCCGGGCGAGAAGATGCGACCTACATGATCCCGATCGTCAGCCCGCACGTCCGGAGTCTGAATCTGGCCAACGCCGTGTCGATCGCGGCCTACGACGCGTTGCGCTGCTTAGAGTGTCTGCCGACCCGATGATCCGGTGATCGGGATGCTGCTGCGCATCCCGCAGCCACTGCTGCACCCGCCACCGTTGCCGCACCCGCGCGCGCCAAGCACGGCGTACCCGTGCTGTTCCAATTCGACGCCGGACACTTCACGCCAGTCGTCGCCGACTTCGCCGTCGCAGTGCACGCAGCGACGCACCTCGTTGCCGTCGTCGTCGATATCAGCGAGGTGCGTCAGCACGAGCTTGTCGCACGCAGGACAAGAGACGAGCCAAAACGTGCTGTCGTCGAATCCAGGTGTGGCCACGAACCGACTCTCTACCGTGTTCCGATTGCGAATGCGAGCCGATGCCTTGCTTGCCGCCGCACCGCCGCCATGCCAAGGGAATGACGTGGCCGACAAACCCTCATGCGGACGGATAGCCGAGGCGCGTCAGCTCGGCGCGCACGCGTTCGGCATGGGTGGCCGGCCAATAGAGGCGATGGCAATGCGGACAACGAACGAATTCGTTCTGCGTCGCGAACACATATTCCGGCACGCGCGACACCACGCGTGCCTTCGCGACCGCCTCCAACCGCTCACCGCAGCAGGCGCACCGGGTCAGCAATTGTGCGTAGGGATCGATAGCGTAGGTCTCGATCACTTGGCGGAGCTGCTCGCGGAAATGATCGCTCTCGATGAACAGGATCGGCGGCGGCTCGTTCACCCGCCGCAAGCGTCGATCGCGCGTGAGAATCGTGCGCCGTTCCGTCCGCGCCAAACGTACCAGCGCCGCCCCGCTCCATTGCGGGCCATAACGCGCATCGACCCCGATCAAGTGCAGCCACTTGGCCAAGCGGCCAAGCATCCGGTCGACGGCAAAGGTGGGAGCGGGCTGGGTCATGCCTGAACATCTATACACGATCGCCGGCACGCACGCGCGGTCGGTAAGCGGTTGAAATGGCGCGCATCGTTCGCATCGGTATCGTCCTCGTCTGGCTGGTTCTGATCGGCGTGCTCGTGCGTGAGCGTTTGACCGCACCCGCACCGGCGCCGGTGGAATCGGCACCGGCCACCCTGCGCACCGGCGAACAGTGGATGAATGTCTACCACCAGAGTCAAAAAATCGGCTACGTTCATCAACGTTCCGCACCGGTCGACGGTGGGTTCGAGTTCGAAGAGCGCTCGCTGCTGCGACTCGTGGTAATGGATACCCCCCAAACCGTGCGCACGATCATCACCGGCCGCACCGGCACTGACTATGCCCTGCAACGATTCAACTTCGAACTGAGCAGCGGTGTCGGGGCCCTGCGCGTCCACGGCGCCGTGCGCGACGGCGTGCTGCATCTGACCCTCGCCACGGGAGCCGACGAGTCCACCCAACAGATCCCGCTGACGGGTCCGATCTACTTGCCGGCGACCTTGCAAAGCCTCGTGGCCAGCGGCGAGCTGCGCGCCGGGCGACAATTCGACGTGCAGGTCTTCGATCCGTCGGTGATGAAGGACGCGACCACGCGCATCACCGTCGAGCGGCAGGAACCGGTGCCGGAGGCCAACTCGCCGCAACCGGCCTGGCGCGTACGCGAGGAATACAAGGGCATCCGCACCACCGCGTGGATCGACGATCATGGGACGGTGCTGCGTGAGGAAGGGCCGATGGGTTTGGTTCTGCGGCACACCGACGAACACGACGCGGTGCACGGAGCGTGGAACGGTGGGGCCGCGCTCGACTTGGTTCAGACCGTTGCCATTCCAGTCGCCACGCATATCGAGGACCCGCGAGACCTGTCGCTGCTGCGAGTGCGCCTGCGCGGCATCGACCTCGATCAGATTCCTTCCGACCCGCGCCAGCGCCGCACCGGAGACTCCTGGACGATTGCGCGGGAGGATCTCGGCAGCGTCAATTCATATCCCCTGCCCTACACTGACGCAGAGCAACGCGCGTCGCTTGCGGCCACCTCCTTGCTGCAAGTCGATCACCCGCGCGTGCGCGCGGCGGCTACCGAGGCGGTCGGGGACGAGCGCGACGCGCTCCACGCCGTGTGGCGGCTGCTGGCGTGGATTCACGCTTACATGAAGCCGGTCATCACCATGAGCATTCCCAACGCCTTGCAAGTACTCGACGAGCGCCAAGGCGATTGCAACGAACACGCAGTGTTGTTCGCGGCGCTCGCTCGCGCGGCCGGGCTCCCCACACGGATCGCCGCCGGCGTGGTCTACCTCGACGGGGCGTTCTACTACCACGCGTGGGATGAAGTCTGGCTGGGACGGTGGGTCAGCGTCGATCCGGTTTTCAACCAGTTCCCCGCCGACGCGACGCACCTCAAGTTCATCGAAGGCGGCCCCGAGGAACACCTGGCGCTCCTGCAAATCATGGGGAGGGTCGGCATCGACGTCCTCGCGTCTCGCTAGCCGGCGAGGTAACGCGCTTCGAGCACACTCATGTATGGGACACAATGGCGGCGCAGCTTGACCAAGTCGCGCGCTGCGGTCAGCGACAGGCCGTGACACCGGTGGAGGTAGGCGATCGCCGCCGTCGGCGCACGATTCATTCCGGCATTGCAATGCAGGTACACGCACGCACCGTCGCGCTGGAGTGCATCGAGTAGCGTCACGATGGCGTCCAGCCGGATCGCCAGCATCTCGGTGTCGCAGTCGGTCACCGGCAGGCGATGAAAGCGCATCCCCTGGTCTGTGTAGGCGCTCACGAGATGCTCGACGCGGAGCCCCTTGCTCGCGATGTCGGCATCGTCTTGCAAGCTGACCACCGCCGTCACCCCATGCGTGCGCCGCAACCATTCGGCGTCCTCCGGGGCCGGATACTCGCCCACCAACAAACCCGGGACGATGAGTGAGAGATCGGGACGACGATTGTAACGACCGCTGGGACTAGTAAACACGCGCCGGCTCCATTCAAGGATTGCCTACCGTGTTGCAGCGCGCCACGCAACGCGCCCGCTGCGCTTGTCGCTCCGCGGCGACTCGCCTAGACTAGCAGTCAAATGGGCTCGACGTTCGGACAGTTGTTTCGCGTCACGACCTTCGGCGAATCGCATGGCGGCGGCGTGGGTGTCGTCGTCGACGGCTGTCCGCCGCGTCTGCCGATCACGGTCGAAGAGATTCAACGCGATCTGGATCGCCGCCGTCCGGGACAAAGTGCGATCACGACTCCGCGCGATGAACCCGACCGCGCCGAGATCCTCTCCGGTCTCTTCGAGGGGCAGACGCTCGGCTCCCCGATCGCCATTCTCGTGCGCAACACCGATGCGCGTCCCGAGGCATACGCCGATTTCAAAGACGCCTATCGACCGTCCCACGCCGACTACACGTACGAAGCGAAGTACGGCATTCGCAACTGGCAAGGCGGCGGGCGCGCCTCGGCGCGTGAAACCATCGGTCGCGTGGCCGCCGGTGCGATTGCGCGCAAGCTGCTCGCGAACGCCGCGCAGGTCGAAGTGCTGGCCTACGTGAAACAGGTTTACACCATCGCCGCCGATGTCGATCCGGCGCGCGTCACGCTCGCCGACATCGAACGGACCATCGTCCGCTGCCCCAACGAATCGGCGGCGGCGTCAATGATTGCGCGCATCGACGAAGCCCGCCGCGCCGGCGATTCGTTGGGCGGCATCGTCGAGTGCGTGTGCCGCCTGGTCCCGCCGGGACTTGGCGAACCCGTGTTCGCCAAGCTCGAAGCCGACTTGGCACGCGGCATGATGTCGTTACCTGCGTCCAAGGGTTTCGAGATCGGCAGCGGCTTCGCCGGCAGCACGCAGCTCACCGGCATCGAACACAACGACCCGTTCACCATCGAAAGTGGGCGGGTGCGCACGGCCAGCAATCGCTCGGGTGGCGTGCAGGGCGGGATTTCCAACGGCGAAGACATCGTCTTCCGCGTTGCTTTCAAGCCGACCGCCACGATTCGCCAAGCGCAGGACACCGTCAATCGTGCCGGCGAACGCGTCACGCTGGAAGCCAAGGGCCGTCACGATCCGTGCGTGCTGCCGCGCGCGGTGCCGATGGTGGAAGCGATGGCGTGTCTCGTGTTGGCCGACCACTACCTGCGCCAGCGCGGGCAGTGCGGGTGAGCTCGCGCACGTTGCTCGGACGATGAATTCCGGCTTGCGCGAGTGTCGACCAATGTAGTCGCGGCCCTTGTGGCCGCTCCGAATACCCGGCCCCCCGGCGGGCTCGAGCCGCGTCGCGCAGGTGAATAGGCATTGTCCGCATTGTCGGGAGAAAAGCGCACCCTGAAGGGTGCGGTTACGGCCGGTGAACGAAAGGACCATTCGATGACGTATCAGGAAGTTCAGTACGCAGTCGCCGACGGCATTCTCACCATTGCGCTCAATCGGCCGGACAAGCTCAATGCGTTCACCGCAACCATGTGTCGCGAGTTGCTCGACGCCTTCGAGCAGTCCGATCGCGACGATTCCATCCGCGCGGTGATCGTCACCGGCGCCGGGCGCGGCTTCTGCGCCGGCGCCGATCTCAGCAGCGGCGGTGACACGTTCGACAACACGCAACGGGAAAGCATCGACGATCATCGCGACGGCGGCGGCTTGGTGGCGTTGCGCATCTTCGAATCGAAGAAGCCGGTGATTGCGGCGATCAACGGACCGGCGGTCGGCGTTGGCATCACGATGACGCTGCCGATGGACATTCGGATCGCGTCGAGCGCCGCGCGCATGGGCTTTGTGTTCGCGCGCCGCGGGATCGTACCGGAGGCATGCAGTAGTTGGTTCCTGCCGCGCATCGTCGGCATCAGTCAGGCGACCGAGTGGGTCTACACCGGCCGTGTCTTCGAGGCCGACGAAGCCTTGCGCGCCCGCCTGGTGAGCCGAGTAGTCGCGCCGGAGGAGTTGCTGCCGACGGCGCGCGCCCTCGCGCGCGAGATCGCCGACAACACTTCGGCGATGTCGGTGACGCTGTCGCGCGCGCTGCTGTGGCGCATGCTCGGCGCCGACCATCCGATGGAGGCCCACAAGGTCGATTCGAAATGCATCTACTTCATGGGGCGCTCACCCGATGCGATCGAGGGCGTCACGTCCTTCTTGCAAAAACGCCCGCCCCAGTTCTCCATGAAACCCAGCAGCGACCTTCCGGCGTTCTATCCCTGGTGGCCGGAACGGCGGTTCAAGTAGCCGGCAACCGATTGGTCCCTCGCTTCAGGCAAACGTCCAGCGACGGAATTTCTCCGCTCGCCCGTTCAACCGGGCGACGTGATCGATCGCGAACGCCTGCAAACATTGGAGAAGGAGGACACCATGATCAATCGATCTCACTCGCTGCGACGAGTTGTCGTCGCGTCGGCCGCCGCCGCGACCCTTACCGGCCTCGCCCTGCCCGCCTTCGGCGGCCCGCCTGAAGACTTCGCCGCGGCGGAAAGCGCCGCCTTCACGGAGGCGGATTCCAACGGCGACGGCGTGCTGTCGGCCGACGAGTTCGTGAACTTTCACGAACTGATGCGCCGCAAGATGGAAGCGCTGGAGTTCAGCCGAGTTGACGCCAACGGCGACGGCGGCATCACGCTCGACGAACTGAAGGCCGCGCGCCCCATGCACCATCCGGGTCCGCCCCCGGGACCGGGGTTCTAGGCATCACCGCCGAGTTCGCCGCCACGCCGCATGCTAAGGAGATGACGTGGCCGATGACACCGCTGCCGCGGAGACTGCTCGCGAGACGATCGCTCAGCGTTCTCCGCGGCCGGTGCTCGGTGCAAGACGGGGATGATGCCGCCGCCCGTGGACGACTCCGACGAGGCGCTGATGATCCGCGCCGGTAGAGGCGATCGCCTCGCCTGTCAGATGCTGGTCGAGCGGCACCTCGGCCGCGTCGTCAACGTCGGCGTGCGCATGCTCGGCAATCGCAGCGATGCGGAGGATGCCGCGCAGGACGTGTTTCTGCGCGTTTGGTCCACGGCACCCAGATGGAAGCGAGGCGCAGCGCGCTTCACCACGTGGTTGTATCGAGTCACCGTGAACGTGTGCCTTGACCGCATCGCCAAGAAGCGCGAGGCCGTCACCGACGAGCCGCTCAAGGTGGTAGACCCGCAACCCGAACCCGGCGCGGCGCTGCAGGAGGCCGAGCTGGCGGCGCACGTCAACGCGGCATTGGCGCAGTTGCCCGAGACCCAGCGAATAGCGGTGACCCTGTGCCACTATCAAGGGCTGCGCAACATCGAGGCGGCCGAGATCATGGGCGTCAGCATCGAAGCGCTCGAATCCCTGCTGGCGCGCGCGCGTCGGGCCATGCGCGCACACCTGCAACCGCTGGCTCCCGCCCTCCTGGGAGGAAGCTGATGACCGACACACCGATCAGTCTCGAGCGATTCACTCACCTGCTCGATGCGTACGGCGCAAACCCGGCGCGTTGGCCGGATGACGAGCGGGCGCTCGCGCAGCACCTCATCGAGCAGTCGGACATCGCGCGAGCGATGTGGCAGCAGGCCGCTGCGCTGGACCGTGTGCTCGACGCAGTGCCGTCGGAGCCGGCGTCGCCGCTCTTGACCGCGCAGGTACTCGCCACCGCGCCGCGGCGTCGTCGCATGCGGGGGTGGCGGGTCGTCATGGGGACGGTGCCGCTCGCCGCCGCCGCCGCGGCGACGTTGTGGTTCGTCGCCGATCAGCGTTCGACGCGCCCGACCGCTGAACTGACGCTGGTTCAGATCGGCGAATACGCTAGCCCAACCGACGCACTGCTGGCTACCTTCGCCGTCGACACGTCCGTCACGGCTCCATCGATCGGCTGCTCAGACTCGGCGCTTGGCTGTCCCATCCTCGAAGCGCCGGCAATCGATCCGTACTCACAACTGCCGCGGCAGGGAAGGATTTACTCATGAGACATCTCGCTCGAATCGCACTCAGCGCGATCACCTTCGTCTGGGTCGCACCGTCGTCGGCACAAATGGGCCCGCCGGGCGCCGGCGGTCCGATCGTGATGGGTTCGGGGCCGCCCGGTGGTCCGCCGCCGTTCTTGTCGCGTGTGTTCGTCCCCAAGCTGGTCATGGAGCATCAGCAGGAGATCGGTCTGACGCCGGCACAGGCCGAGGCGATCAAGAAGGCAATGAACGAGACGCAGAAGCAGTTGCTCGACATCCAGTGGCGGCTCGACGCCGAGTCCGAGGCCCTCGACAAGCTCCTGGCCACCGATCACGTCGACGAAGCCGCCGTCCTGGCGAAGCTCGAACAAGTCACCGGCATCGAGCAGCAGGTGAAGAAGGTGAACTTCGCCCTGCTCGTTCGCATCAAAAATCAACTCACGTCGGAGCAACAGGCGAAGCTGCGGAGTCTGCGACCGACGCGGCATGGCGGTGGGTTCGGTGGGCCACCGCCCCCGCCCGAATGAGGGGCAACCGGCGTTTACCAGAGACTTTCCGCGATAGAAGGAGAAGACCGTGCCCAAACGCCTCGACGACAACCTCAGCCGCCGGGCGGGTCAACAACGAGAACGCTCGCCGACTGCTACGTGCCTACTGCCTGGCCCCCTCTGCCGGCTGACTGAACAGGGAATGCGCCATCAAAATTACGACGCCCACGCTGATGAAGGAGTCCGCGACGTTGAAGGTCGGCCAATGCCAGTCGCGGTAGTGAACGTCGAGAAAGTCCACCACCATTCCACCGCGCATCATGCGATCGGTGAGATTGCCGAGCGCGCCGCCGAGGATGCCGCCGAGCGCACACAGGAGCAGATACTGCCGTGCACCGACTTGTCGGACGAAGTACAGCAGTGCCGTGATCGCACAGATCGACACCACGATGAAAAACGGCAACCGCCACGCGGTGTCCAAATTGGCCAAGAACGAAAACGCGCCGCCACGGTTGCGCACGTAACTGATGTGGAAGAACGAATCGACCACCGGAATCGACTGATACAACTGCATGTGGTGATCAATAAACCATTTCGAAAGTTGATCGAGTCCCAGCACGGCCGCGGCGATGCTGAGCACCAAAGCGAACCGGTTCATGCGAGGGCCGTCACCACGGCATAGCAGCGATTGCACAAACCCGGATGGTCCGCGTGGGTGCCGACCTCCTCGCTGTAGTTCCAGCAGCGTTCGCATTTCCCGCCGCGCGCCGATGCCACCTGGACCTTCAACTCGGCGAGCAGCGGACTGGCGGGCGCGGCGAGATCGTCCAACAGCTCGACCTGCGAGACGATGAACAGGGCCGGCAGATCCGACGCAATCTCGGCGAGCGCGGGGCGTAGGCCGTCGCTCGCCGCCAATTCGACGCGGGCGTCGAGCGAGTGGCCGATCTGGCCACTCTTGCGCGCGTCTTCAAGCGCCTTGGTCACGGCCGTGCGCACCGCAAGCAAACGCTCCCAACGAGTTGCGAGCGCGTCGTCACTCGCAACCGCGTCGAACGCGGGAAACCCGGCGAGAAACACACTCTCGGCTTTCGCCGCGTGCACCGGAGTATGCGCCCAGATCTCGTCGGCGGTGAACGAAAGAATCGGCGCCATCAAGCGCGTCAGCGCGTCGAGGATCATCCACTGCGCCGTCTGCGCGGCGCGGCGCTCGCGACTCGTGGGCGCCGAGCAATACAGCCGGTCCTTCACGATGTCCAAATACAGCGCGCTGAGATCGACGGCGCAGAAGTTGTTGAGGCTGTGGTAGACGAGATGGAACTCGTAGTTCTCGTACGCTTCGCGACAGCGCGCAATCAAGCTGTGCGTCCGGTGCACAATCCAACGATCCAACTCGGGCATGTCGGCAACCGCGACGCGATCGCGATCGGGGACGAAGTCGTAGAGGTTACCGAGCAGAAAGCGCGCGGTGTTGCGAATGCGGCGATAGGCTTCGAGCAGCCGTTCGAGGATCTCGGTCGAGATGCGCATGTCGTCGCGATAGTCGGCGGCGGACACCCACAGCCGGAGAATATCCGCGCCGTACTTGCTGGTCAGTTGCTTCGGTGCGACGACGTTGCCGACCGACTTGGACATTTTCTTGCCCTCGGCGTCGACGAAGAAGCCGTGGGTCAGCACCGCCTTGTACGGCGCGGATCGGCCGGTGCCCACTGCCGTCAGCAACGCGGTGTGGAACCAGCCGCGATGCTGATCGCTGCCTTCGAGGTAGAGATCCGCGCGCTGGCCCAGCTCTGGCCGCGCTTCGACCACGGCGGCGTGGCTGACCCCGGAGTCGAACCAGACGTCCAAAATATCCTGCTCGCGTCGAAGCCGGTCGCTCGTGCCGCACTGCGGGCAACGATAGCCGGGCGGGAGCAGCTCGGCATTCGTGCCGCTGAACCAAATCGTCGCACCGTGCTTGGCGATCTGTGCGGCCGCGTGCTCGGCAACGTTGGGATCGGCGATCACTTCACCGCAGCCATCACAGTAGAGCGCGACGATCGGTACGCCCCACACGCGTTGACGCGAGATGCACCAGTCGGGGCGACTCTCCATCATCCCGCGAATGCGGTCGCGTCCCCACGGGGGGATCCACTGGACGCGTTCGATCTCTCCGAGCACGCGCTCGCGCAAGTTGTTCTGGTCCATCGGAATGAACCACTGCTCGGTGGCGCGGAAGAGCACCGGCTGCTTGCAGCGCCAGCAGTGCGGGTACGCATGCTTGAACTTTTCGCTCGCCAGCAGCGCCCCGACCTCGCGTAGCTTCGCCAACACCGCCGCATCCGCCTTGAACACGAACTGCCCCGCGAACTCCGGCACCTCGTCGGTAAATTTGCCGTAAGCATCGACCGGACAGTACACGTCGAGTCCGTTCGCGAGGCCGATGGCGTAGTCTTCATAGCCATGACCGGGCGCCGTGTGGACGCAGCCCGTGCCCTGTTCGAGCGTGACGTGTTCGCCGAGGACGAACACCGAGTCGCGATCGATCCACGGATGGCGGGCGCGGCCGCCGGCGAGCGCCGCGCCGCGTACCGACAGCACTTCGCGCGGCGCGTTCCATTTGAGCGCCTGCGCGGTCGCGTCGAGCAAACCGCGCGCGACCACGTACACGTTGTCTTCAACCTCCACCGCGACGTATTCGAGTTCGGGATGAAATGCGATCGCCAAGTTGGCGGGCAGCGTCCACGGCGTTGTCGTCCAGATGATCACCAAGACATCGCGACCGCGCAACGGTGCGAGCTTCGCCGGCAGTGGATCAGTCACCTTGAAGGCGACGTAAATCGAGGGCGAGGTGTGGTCGGCGTATTCGACCTCGGCTTCCGCCAACGCGGTCACGCACGACGCGCACCAGTACACCGGTTTCTTGCGTCGATAGAGCACGCCCGACGCCATGAAGCGTCCCAGCTCGCGCACCTCGGCCGCCTCGTACTCGGGATCGAGCGTGCGGTACGGATGCTCCCAATCGCCGAACACGCCGAGCCGCTTGAATTCCTCGCGTTGGATGTCGACGAACTTCAAGGCGTGCTCGCGGCAGAGGCGAATGATCTCCGCCGGCTCCATCTCTCGCTTCTTCCCTTCGAGTTGCTTTTCTACTTGCAGCTCGATCGGCAACCCGTGGCAATCCCAGCCAGGAATGTACGGGGCGAGGTACCCGGACATCGCCTTCAGCTTGACGATGAAGTCCTTCAGAATCTTGTTGAGCGCCTGCCCGAGATGGATGTTGTTGTTGGCGTACGGCGGGCCGTCGTGGAGGATGAATTTCGGCTTGCCGGCGTTGACCTCCTGCAGGCGCTGATAGATGCGCATCTGCTCCCAGCGCGCCAGCATTTCCGGTTCGCGTTGCGGCAAATTGGCGCGCATCGGGAAATCGGTCTTGGGCAAATTGAGCGTGTGCTTGTAGTCCATGCGTCGCTGCGTGTCTTACCAACCGCTCGGCAGCGATTCAATTGAGGGTGGTGAGTGGAGAGTGGTGAATCGTGAGTAGAAACCCGGAAAAGCTGGTTGATCGATCACACAAATGTGATTTTCCGTCGTTCCCTACTCACCCCTGACCATTCACTACTCACCCGAACGCCGGCATCACCCGATCGATGAACACCTGCAATCCCTCGATATCAAACGGTGCGCGCAGCGCCAGGATGATCCATTGCGCCCCGTTGCTCACGTACTGGCCGATGCGGTCGATGACTTGTTGCGGCGTGCCGATCAGCATGCCCGGCTCCATGAAGCTCAGCGCACCGCCGAACTGCGCCACCAAGCCGTCGCGCTTCTTCTGGGCGTCGGCTTCGTTGGCGCCGATCGCCAACCCGAGATTCACTGTCCGCAGCAGCGAGGCTGGATCGCGGCGCTCGCGCTCGCACCATTGCGTCAGCACTTGATTCTTCTGCGCAAACAGCTCGGGGCCGATGAACGGGACGTTCCAGCCGTCGGCGTACATCGCCGCCAGCCGCAGCAAGCGCTTCTCGCCCATGCCGCCGACCCAGAGACGCGGGTTCTTCTGCATCGGCTTCGGATCGCAGCGCGCTTCGGTCAACGTGTAGTGCGTGCCTTTGAACGTCGTGACTTCCTGCGTGAACAGACCCCGGACGATCTGCAATCCCTCTTCGAGTTGATCGAGGCGATCTTTGATCGGCAGGAATGGAATGCCGTAAGCGTCGAATTCGAGTTGGCTCCAGCCGGCGCCGAGGCCGAGCTCCATGCGTCCACCGCTGACGTGATCGACCGTTACCATCGCGTTCGCGAGCACGGCGGGATGACGGTAGCTGATGCAGAACACCAGCGAGCCGACGCGCACGTTCTTGGTTTCGGCGGCGAGCGCCGTCATGATCGACACGGCTTCGAAGCACGTGCCCTGCGCGTCGCCGGGCAGCAACATCGCGGGATAGAAATGATCCCAGATCGACGCCCAATAGAACCCCGAGCGATCGACGAGCCGCCACACCGTTCGGAGATCGTCGAGCGTGCAGTTTTGCGGGCCGGTATGCACACCGAAACGGAGGCTCATGGCTGATCGCGTATCGCTTATCGCCGGAAAATCAGAAACGCCAAGAGCACGGCCGCCGCGATCCCGACACGCCGCCAGAAGTGGGGTTGGATGATCGTGGGATCAGACGCGACGCTGCGCACATCGCGCGCCCGCATGCGTCCGCCGGTCACCGATTCAACCAGTTCCAGGCAATCGCGCGCCATGATCTCGCGGAACGCGTGGCCGATCTCCATCGACGCGACCGACGGATCGCCTTGATACGACACCACCGGCCCGCCGTAACCATAGCGGGCATTCAGCAACCAGCCGATGCCGCCGGCGATGCCGTGGAACAAGGTCTTCAGATACGCCGGGTCGCCGCCGCGACGCTGGTGCCAGCCGATGACGCGATCGCCCAGCCGAGCCAAGGGCCTGAACGACGGCGGTTGCAGCGGCCCGAGCGTCTGCCAATCGCGCTCGACCAACTCGGGCTGCTGCGCCAACATGAACGAGGTCTCCCAACTGCCCGCGTGCTCGCCGCTGAGCAGTCCGGCACGTTCGGCATCGGTCAGGGCACGGCCGATGATCTCTTCGACTTGTTCGAAGCGCTCGCCGCTGACGATGCGATGCAGAGTCACGATCGACGGGGAGAACATCTGCACGCCGTCGCGCCGGCTCACGGTTCGACACGCCGCCTCGATCGCCGCCGCATGACGCGGGCCACCGTGGCCGTTGGTCACGACGATATACTTGTAGCCGGCCCGTGCGAGCGAGCGGCCATGCGCCACCAAGGCCGAGTGGACCGTTCGCTGCGACGCGTCCATGGAACCTGCGAGCGGCAATTCGTCGGTCCCCAGCGGCAACGGCGGCATCTGAACCACCGTCCACTCAGGATGGTTCTCGGCGAAGCGTCGTCCGGTCTCCTCCGCCATCCACCGCGCCATGTAGAAGTCCATTCCCAGCGGCAGATGCGGCCCGTGCACTTCGAGCGCGCTCATGGGCTGAAAGCACACGGTTCGATGACCGTCGAGCCGACACACCTTGGTGTACGTAAGTTCTTCGGCGCGGATGACCGCCATATGCGCTCCTGTGCCGGCACCAACTCTAGCCGCTTGGGCGCGGCAACGGCAAGCCGCGCACCGCAAATCACGCGACGGCGATCGGCAGCGACACGGTGAACGTGGAGCCCACGCCGGCTTCGCTGGCAACGGCCAATCGGCCCTGCATCAGCTCCGCGAGTTGCCGCGAGAGGAACAGCCCGATTCCGGCGCCGCCTGCGCGATCTCCGTCGTTGGCGCGATAGAAGAGGTCAAAAACCTTCGGCAGCTCGTCTGCGGCGATGCCGACACCTGTGTCGCGGACGGTGATGTCCACGGACTCGCCGTCGGTGCGCGCGCCGAGAACGATCTCGCCCGCGTCGGTGAACTTGACCGCGTTCGACAACAGGTTCGTCAGAATCTGACGCAAGCGAACCGGATCGGCGCGCACCGGAGGAGTGTCTGACGGGAGATCGGTCGCGAATCGCACGCGGCGCGCGCCGAGCAAAACCGCAACGGTCTCCGCCATGTCGTCGAACAACGGCGGCAGCGCGACGGCTTCGAGGTGCACCGGCAACTTGCCGCCCTCGATGCGGGCGTGTTCGAGCAAGTCACCCGTCAATCGGAGCGTGGTACCAGCCACGCGTTCGACGCGGCCGAGCGCGTGCACTTGGTCCGCCGTTAGCGAACCGAACGCGCCGTCGCGCAGGAGCTGAACGTAGCCCAGCATGACGTTCAACGGGGAGCGAATCTCATGCGAGACGGCCGCGATGAATTCGGACTTCTTGCGGTTCGCGCGTTCGGTCTGTCCCAATGCCTCGCGCAGCGCGGCGTACGCGCGGCTGTTTTCGACGGCCACAGCCACCGAGTCGGCGAGACTCTGCAATGTGCGCTCGTCGTCGGCCGAGAATGAATGCTCGGTTCGAGTGCTGACTCCCAATGTACCGATGGGTTTTCCCTGCACGCGCAGCGGAACCACCACGATCGCGGCGATCCCTGCCGCGAGCGCTTCGCCGGCCGCGGGAAACTCGCGCGCGACGCGACTGCAGCGTAAGGGACGGTTCTCGCGAAACGCGATCCCCGTCAGGCTGCCGTCGATCGCAATCGGGCGCCCGACGAAACTCTGCCCCGCGCCGATCAAACTCCGCAGGCGCAAGGTGCGTCCATCCGGGTTGACCAACGTCAATCCAGCGGTGTCGGCCGCCAACAACTGGATTGCGCCACGGAGAATTAGATCGAGCACGGGTTCGATGTCGAGCGATTGCACGATGGCATGGCCGACGGTCCGCAGCCGCTCCGAAATCTCGAGCGCGCGCTGCAGCCGCTGGCCGATGTCCGAGAGGTACCGCTCGCGCGCGTCGGTGTAGGCTTCGGAGAGCACCATGCTGAGCTGATACCCGAGACGAGTTTGGGCGAGTTGGATGCGTTTGATGCCGGCCGGATCGTCCGCGTAGAGCCGTTCGATCCACTGACTGATCACCCGTTCGGCGACGCGGGCGGAGTAGTGAATGCCGCGATGATCGAAGACCACCGCGCCGTGTGCCTGGCCGCTGATGGCGGCGAGGTTGCGTTGGTAGTGCGTCTCGTACAACGCCTCGACATCGCCGCGCGACAGGTGCGCATAGATGCTGCGGGCAACCGTGTCGTTGAAGTAAGTGAGCGACTGGCGATACGCGAGCGGATCCACCCCGGCCGGGACCGGACGCGCCATCAACTCATCAACCCACGCCGCAACAATCTCGTCGTGGTGCGGCGCCAAACGTTCGACCAACTCTTTGAGCAACGACCGATCTTCCTCGGTCAGCAGGTCGGCTTCGAGTTTCATCGGCGCGCTCGTCCCTTCGACTATTAGCGTGCGTCGGCAACCCTGCGCAACGCAAATTGATCACGGAAGGTGGTCAGCCGTTGCACTTCCGCGGCGCGCCGGGCATCCTGCCGCAATGAGCCACGCCCAACGGATTCGCGACCTGGTTCGGCGTCCCGAACCGCTCGTGATGGCCGGCGTGTACGATGCCCTCAGCGCGCGCTTGGCGACACAAGCCGGTTTCGAGGTGATTTTCGTCGGCGGGTACAGTGTCGCCGCCACCGCGCTCGGCGAACCGGATTTCGGCCTGCTGACGCAGACCGAAATCGCCGCCACCGCCCGCGCGGTCTGTGGTGTCACACCGGTTCCGGTGCTGATCGACTGCGACACGGGTTACGGCAATGCCATCAACGTGATTCGCACCGTGCGCGAAATGCAACGCGCCGGCGCCGCCGGCATGTTCATCGAAGATCAAGTATGGCCCAAACGCTGCGGACACATGCGCGGCAAGCGCGTGATCCCGCTCGACGAGCATCTGCCAAAACTGCGCGCCGCGATCGATGCGCGCCAGACCGGCGATCTCTTCTTGGTGGCGCGCACCGACGCGCGCGCCGCGATCGACCTTGACGAAGCGATTCGCCGCGGGCGCGCCTTTCGCGATCTGGGCGTCGACGCCGTGTTCGTAGAGGCACCGGAATCCGTCGACGAGTTGCGGGCCGTAGCTCAGGCGCTGCCCGACATCCCGTTGGTCGCCAACATGGTCGAGCACGGCCGCACGCCGATGCTGTCGAAGGCGCAACTCGGCGCCCTCGGATTCCGGCTGATTGTGTATCCGCTATCGGGACTGCTTGCCGTCGCGCGCGCGCTGCGCGAGACCTACCAGCACCTGCGCGCCAACGGGGACACACGCGCGCTGCTCGATCGCTTGCTCACGTTCGAGGAGTTTCACGCCGTCATCGATCTCGAAGCCAAGTACGCGCTCGACGAACGGTACCAAAAGTAAGCCGCGACGGCCGGGCGCTAGGAAAGCTTCTTCACCTTGCCTTTGCCGAACCGAGATAAGCCCTCGTTCAACATCGCCACCACGACTTCACCCTTGCGGGTGTGCAATTGACGCCCGACATCGTCGAGTCGGGCCAGCAAGTCGACCGGCAAGCGCACGCTCAGCAAACGCTCTGGAACCGGTTCCCGCTTGAGCAGATCACCTAACATCAAATTCGGCTGCATGACACTCTTACGTCGTGGCATATCGATTACCTATGTGAGAGATTGTTTTGCAATCCAAACCAAATCGCTGGTTTTCTTCTACCGGTGTTTCACCACAGATTGCAAGCCCCATCGCAGTCACCGCGCAGCACCCTCGCCGCTCGTGTCGGATCTGCTGCGCTGCAGATCGCACGCACCACCGCGATGCCGGTCGCACCCGCCTGCCGGACCGCAGCGACATCGTCCGCGTCGATCCCACCAATCGCCAGCACCGGAAGCACAACGCGTTGTCGCGCCTCGGCGAGCCTTGCGAGTCCCAGCGGCGCGCCGTACGCCGCCTTTGACGGCGTCGCATAAATCGGCCCGAGCACCGCGAAGTCGGCACCGTCACGGGCGGCCGCCTCGATCTCGCCAACCGCGTGCGTCGAGACGCCGATCAGCAAACGGTCGCCGACCAACCGCCGTGCATCCGCGCACGCAAACGACGTCGCAGGCAGATGCACACCGTCGGCCCCCGCCGCCAGCGCGACGTCGACGCGATCATTGATCAGCAGACGCGCGCCATGCCGGCGGCAGATCGGGAGTAGCGCGCGGGCGAGTTCGAGCCGGGCGCGGGCGTCGAGATCCTTTTCCCGCACCTGCACCGCGTCGACGCCACCATGCAGCGCAGCCTCGACGACGTCGATCAGCGGACGCCCGGCGGTCTGGGTACGATCGGTGATGAGGTAGAGCCGAATCGGCGCGTGAGCGGTCGCCACGCCAACCCCACAACCCGCTACTCAATGAGCCCGGCGAGCGGACTCGACGCCGTCGCGTAGAGTTTTCGCGCGATGCGCCCGGCCAGGAAGGCTTTGCGACCAGCCTCGACACCGAGCCGCATGGCTTCCGCCATCAGCACCGGATCCTTCGCGCCCGCAATCGCCGTATTCATGAGCACCGCATCGCACCCCAACTCCATCGCGACGGCTGCATCCGAGGCGGTGCCGACACCAGCGTCGACGATAACCGGCACGCGGCTCTGCTCCAGGATGATGCGGATGTTGTATGGGTTGCGGATGCCGAGACCGGATCCGATCGGCGCGGCCAGCGGCATCACCGCCGCACAGCCGAGATCTTCGAGCCGCTTCGCCGCGATCGGATCGTCATTGATGTACGGCAACACCGCGAATCCCTCGCGCACCAACACCTCCGCCGCTCGGAGCGTTTCCGGAACGTCCGGGAACAACGTCTTCTGATCGCCGATCACTTCGAGCTTCACCAACGTGCCAACGCCCGCTTCGCGCGCGAGTCGCGCGGTGCGGATCGCCTCTTCGGCGGTGTAACAGCCGGCGGTGTTCGGTAGGATCGTGAAGCGCTTGGGGTCGAGATAGTCGAGCAAGTTTTCCTTGCCCCCTTCCATGATGTTCACCCGACGCACGGCGACGGTCACAATCTCCGCGCCCGAGGTCTCAACCGCGCGCTTGGTTTCGGCGAAATCCCGATACTTGCCGGTGCCGACGATCAATCGAGAGCGATACGATCGTCCGGCCAATTCGAACGCGTCGGTCATGTTGCGGTCATCCTCCTCCGATGAAATGCACGATCTCGACCATGTCGCCCTCGCACAGGTGCCGCTCGGTGTAGTGCTCGCGCGCAAGAATGTCGCGATTCACTTCCACCGCAATGCGCCGCTGATTGAGTCCGAGTTGCGCCACTAACTCCGCCACGGTCATGGCGGTTGACAGCTCGCGCGGCTCACCGTTCACGGTCACGCGCACGGTCGAACGATAGACGCTTCACCTTACCTTTACAACCTGGGGGGCATTTGGTAAGCGGCGCACGTTCGTCAGTTGATCCCAATGCATTTCGAGTCTCGGTCGCCCCACAGCAGCGCAGCGGGCTCGCGAAGCATCCTGGCTGGAGCACGGGCGATCCTGGGTCCCGATGGTTGGTGACGGGGAGGGAGAGCGAGCATCATGGCGAAAGTCGGGCGGGCATTGGTCAGCGTCAGCGACAAGACCGGGCTGGTGGAGTTCGCGCGCGGCTTGCGCGAATTCGGCGTCGAAATCCTGTCCACCGGCGGCAGCGCCAAGCTGCTCACCGACGCCGGCATCCCGGTCATCGCGGTCGGCGACTACACCGGTTCGCCGGAGATCCTCGACGGGCGCGTGAAGACGCTGCATCCGAAAATTCACGGCGGTCTGCTCGGGCGGCGCGACCTCGACAGCCATCGTCACCAGATGCGCGTGCACCACATTCAACCGATTGATCTCGTGGTGGTGAATCTGTACCCGTTTCAGGCCACCGTCGCGAAGCCCGACTCCTCGCTCGAAGAGGCCATCGAAAACATCGACATCGGCGGCCCGTCGATGCTGCGCTCAGCCGCCAAGAACTATCGCGACGTGACCGTGATCGTCGATCCGGCCGACTACGGCGCGGTGCTCGACGAGATGCGCGCGAGTCACGGCGGCGTCTCCGCCACCACCAACTTCCGGCTCGCGAAGAAGGCGTTTCAAACCACGGCGCGCTACGACGGCGCCATCAGCGACTATCTCGGAGCGCTCGACAGTCCGAGCCCGTTCGGTGAAACGCTCCACTTGCAACTGCGCAAGGCGCAGGATCTGCGCTACGGCGAAAATCCGCATCAACAAGGCGCGCTGTATGGGGACTTCCTGCATCTCACCGAGCAGCTCCACGGCAAGGAGCTGTCGTTCAACAACATCGTCGACATCAACGCGGCGATCCAGTTGATGCTGGAGTTCTCCATCGCCGGGCAGCCGATCGTCGCGATTCTCAAGCACAACACGCCGTGCGGCGTCGCCACTGCGGCCACCGATGCCGACGCGTATCAGAAAGCGTACGTCACCGATCCCGACTCGCCCTTCGGCGGCATCATCATCAGCAACCGCGTGTGGAGTCTGGCGCTGGCGCGGGTCGTCGATGAAATCTTCAGCGAAGTGTTGATCGCACCCGACTTCGATCCGGCGGCGCTGGAGCTGCTCCGCAAGAAGAAGAATCGCCGGCTCATGCGCTGGCATCCCGATCGGATCAACCGTCACGAGCGCGACTTCAAACGAGTGTTCGGCGGACTGCTGGTGCAGGAGCCCGACCTCGCCATGGAGGATCCGGCTCGGGGACAGGTCGTCACCAAACGCGCTCCTACGGCCGCCGAGCTGCGTGCCATGACCTTCGGCCTGCCAATCGTCAAGCACATCAAATCCAACGCAGTGGTCTTCGGCACCGACGACCGCACGCTCGCCGTCGGCGGCGGGCAAACGTCGCGCGTCGACCCCGTGCGTCTCGCCGTCGCACGCGCCGCGCGCTTGGGGATCGATCTGAAAGGATCAGTGGTATCGAGTGAGGCGTTCTTCCCGTTTCCCGATGGGGTGGAAGAAGCCGCCAAAGCCGGAGCCACCGCGTTGATTCAGCCGGGCGGCAGCGCGCGCGACAACGAGGTAATCGCCGTCGCCGATCAGTACAACCTGGCGATGATCTTCACCGGCGTTCGGCACTTCAAACACTGACCGCTCCCGTCGGCGACCCGATGCGCATCCTGGTGATCGGCAGCGGTGGGCGCGAACACGCCCTGGTGTGGAAACTGCGCCAGTCCAAGCGCGTCGAGCACGTCTATTGTGCGCCGGGCAACGGCGGCATCAGCGAGTTGGCGGAATGCGCTCCCGTGGCGGCGGACGACATTCCGGCCCTACTGAATTTCGCCCGCACGCAGCGCATTGATCTCAGTGT
This sequence comes from Binatia bacterium, assembly GCA_035541895.1. GTDB lineage: Bacteria > Desulfobacterota > Binatia > HRBIN30 > JACQVA1 > DATKMK01. Next base: position 29,235 of record DATKMK010000120.1, read on the forward strand.
GCCCGGGCCCGAGCTGCCGCTGACGCTCGGCATCGTCGACGAGTTCGAACGTCACGGGCTCAAGATCTTCGGCCCCAGTCGCGCCGCGGCGCAACTCGAAGGCAGCAAAGCCTTCACCAAAGAATTGCTGCGCCGCTGCCACATCCCGACGGGATTTTTCGGCGCCTTCTCCGATGCGGACGAAGCGCTGCGCTACGTGCATGAGGTCGGCGCGCCAATTGTCGTGAAGGCGGACGGCCTGGCCGCCGGCAAAGGCGTCATCATTTGCCCGACGGTGGCGGAGGCCGAAGAAGCGGTGACCGAAATCATGCGGGGTCGCATCTTCGGTGAGGCCGGCGATCGGGTGGTGATCGAAGAGTTCCTCGAGGGAGAAGAAGTCTCGTTCATGGCGATCACCGACGGCCAGACGGTGCTGCCGTTGGCCTCGTCTCAAGATCACAAACGCGTCGGCGACGGCGACACCGGGCCGAATACGGGCGGCATGGGTGCGTACTCGCCCGCGCCGGTCGTCACCGCCGCACTGCACGAACGGATCATGCGCGAGATCATGCAGCCGGTGGTGCGCGGCATGCGCGAGCGCGGCATCGTGTACAAGGGCGTGCTCTATGCCGGTCTGATGATTCACAACGGCATTCCGAAGGTGCTGGAGTTCAACGCCCGTTTCGGCGATCCCGAATGTCAAGCGTTGCTGGTACGGCTGAAAAGTGATCTGGTCGACACCATCGAGGCGGCGGTGGGCGGGAGCTTGAAGGACATCACCGTGCAGTGGGACCATCGCGCATCAGCCTGCGTGGTGCTCGCGGCTGAGGGCTATCCGGGTCATTACGAGAAGGGACGGCCGATTCGCGGGCTCGACGACGTCCGCCAACTGACGGACGTGGTCGTGTTCCACGCGGGGACGGCGAAGCACAATAGAGACTACGTCACCAACGGCGGGCGGGTGCTCGGAGTGACCGCTCTCGGCAACGACATTGCGGCCGCGGTGGCTGAAGCGTACGGTGCCATCGAGCAGATCTCGTGGGACGGCATGCACTACCGGCATGACATCGGCCGGCGGGCGCTACAATGAACGGCAAGGACACCATGAAAGATCGTGAGCCATTGGTCGGCATTGTGATGGGAAGTGACAGCGACTGGGAAGTCATGTCGGCTGCGGCATTGCGGCTCGACCGCTTCGCGATTCCCTATGAGGCCCAGGTGATCTCCGCGCATCGGGCACCGGCAAGAACCGCCGAGTACGCGAGCACGGCACATTCCCGCGGCGTACGCGTGTTGATCGCCGGCGCCGGCGCCGCCGCGCATCTCGCCGGCGTGATCGCGGCGCACACGACCCTGCCGGTAATCGGCGTACCGCTCGACGCCACCGGCTTGCGCGGGCTCGATTCACTGCTGGCCACCGTGCAAATGCCGGCCGGCGTGCCGGTCGCGACCGTGGCCATCGGCAAGGCCGGCGCGGAAAACGCCGCCATCCTTGCGGCGCAGATCCTGGCGCTCAACGACCCCGCACTTGCAACGCAGTTGCAGGGGTTCAAAGCCGAGCTTGCACGGCAGGTCGAAGAGAAGAATGCGCGACTCGCTCAACAGCGCAATCGTTGACGATGCAGTCGACGCGCTGCGCCGTGGCGGCGTCATCGTCTATCCCACCGAGACACTGTACGGACTCGGCGCTGACGCGACGAACCCATCGGCGCTCGCCAAGTTGCTGGCGCTGAAGGTTCATCGTGACGGCAAGCCGATCTCGGTGCTGGTCTCCGAACGCGCGATGCTGGATGTCGTCGCCGCTCGGGTCGCACCGATTGCCGAGCACCTGATCGAGCGCTTCTGGCCCGGCCCGTTGACGTTGGTCGTCGAAGCGCGCGCCGACGTGTCCGACGAACTGACGGCGGGATCCGGTACGATTGGCGTACGCTGGTCGAGCCACCCGATCGCCTCGGCGCTCGTCGCGCGCTTGAACCGTCCGATCACCGCGCCCAGCGCAAATCCGTCCGGAGCGGCACCCGCAACGACGATTGCGGAAGCCCGCGCATACTTCGGCGACCGCATCGAGGTCTACGTCGACGCAGGCACCTGTTCCGTCGGTGCGGGGTCGACCATCGTCGACGCGACCGGTGCGACGCCGCGGATTCTGCGCGAAGGCGCGATCCCGTCGAGAACCATCGCAGCGGCGCTGGCGGAGGCGGCGTGATGGAGCTGCGTCCGTTCCGCGCGCTGCGCTACGATTGGAATCGGGTGGCGATCGCCGAGGTTGTCGCGCCGCCATATGACGTCATCGACGACGCGCAGCGAGACCGATTGTACGCGCGTCATCCGCACAACGTCGTCCGCTTAATTCTCAATCGCGATGTCGATCGCTACACCTCGGCGGCGAGTCACTCGGCTGAGTGGATTGACGGCGGCATCCTGCGGCCCGACGACACGGCGGCACTGTGGTTGTACGTTCAGAACTTCGCTCACGACGAATGCGCTTTCGAACGCACCGGCGTCATCGGCACGGTACGCCTTGAGCCCTTCAGCGACGGGCACATTCGGCCACACGAACGTACCCTCTCGGGACCGAAGGAAGACCGCCTGCGGCTGTTGGAGGCCTGCCGGATCAATCTCAGCCCGATCTTCGGCCTCTATGCAAATCAGGACCACGCACTCGACGAGGCACGCGAGGTCGCCGCGCGGCACGCACCGCAGGTTGATGTGGTCGACGATCAGACCGTGCGGCATCGCCTGTGGCGGCTCGCGAGCGACGCCGTGCTCGCCAACTTGAGCGGGACACTCGCCAACGAGACGATTTTCATCGCTGATGGGCATCACCGCTACGAAACCGCGCTCGCCTACCGCGATCGCTTGCGCGCCGGCGGTCAATTGGCGGCGGATGATCCGGCGAACTTCATCTTGATGTATCTGTGCAGCATGAACGACCCCGGGTTGCTGGTGCTGCCCACGCACCGGATCTTGCGCAGCCTTCCGTCGTTCGACCGGCGCGAGTTCGTCGTGGAGATGCGCAAGACCTTTCAGGTGCGATCGCTGCCACGCTCGGCGAGCGGACGGCGCGATCTGTTGAGATCGCTGGCCCGCACCGATTCACTGCCGCGCTTCGGCGTAGTGATTCAGGGCGACGACGCGCTGTATGAGATCGGCTTGCCCAGCTTCGCGGCGATCGATCGCACCGCCCCCGAGCTGCCGCCGGTCGTCCGCCAGCTCGACGTCACGATTCTCGATCGGCTGATTTTGCGCGACCTGCTCGGCCTCGATGCGGATCAAGCCGCGCGCGCCGGCCAGATTCGCTTCAGCCACGATGATGATGATGCCTTCGCCAGCATCGACGGCAACGCGGCGCAGATCGCGTTCATTCTCGGGCCGCCGGACCTCGCGCAGGTGCAGGCGGTGTGTTTGTCCGGCGAGACGATGCCCCAGAAGTCGACGTACTTCTATCCGAAGCTGTTGTCCGGCCTGTTGTTCAATCCGCTGACGGCTGAGCCTGACGCGTCGCGGCCGCGCGCCGCGGTCGCGGATGGGTGAGGAGGGATGATGGAGGTCAAGCTGATCGACGTGGCGGCGGATCCGTTCGAAAAGCTCTACGCGGCGTACCGCACCTGTTACTCGTCGGATACGCCGGTGGAAATTTGGGAGAAAATCCGTGGCGCCAAAATCAGCTCGGAGCGGATCCGTCAATTCATCGCGGAGCGGCTGAAGACCGGACACGCCTCGCCGCTCGAACAAGTCGTCTTCTGGTTCGCGATTGCCGGGGTATCGCGTTCGCTCTCGCACCAGTTGGTCCGGCATCGCATCGGCATCAGCTTCGAGCAGCAGAGTCAACGCTACGTGCGCTTCAAAGAAGAAACACTCGAATATCTGATGCCGGATTCGTGGAAGCGCGCCGGGTTGTCGGACGATTTCGAGCGCTTGGCCGAGCGGATTTCGGCGACCTACTCGAAGGCGCTGGCAGCCGGTGTCCCGGCCGAGGATGCCCGTTTTGTCCTGCCCAACGCCGCGCCGACGAACTTCCAAATCATGGTCAACTTCGCCGAGATGCTGCACATCGCCGACTTGCGGCTGTGCGTGCGCGCGCAGTGGGAAATTCGCAAGATGGTCTCGCTCATGCGCCTCGAAATCAAGAAGCGGATTCCCGAACTCGCGCAATATCTGCAGCCGAAGTGCGGCGAACTCCGTATGGGCTACTGCGACGAGTCGTACGACGACTGGGCCAAATGCCCGCTCGGCAAGGTCCGTCCCCACAAGGCCGCGCTGTTCGAGCTGTACCGCGAGCACGGCAAGCAAGCCTTGCGCGGCCTGTCGGAGAAGGAGTTCGAGGTCGTCGAAAAGCAAGAACAACTCTGAGGGAAGACAGTCGGCAGTAGGCAGATCGGCCTCCCCTCCTGCCGCCGACTGCATTCTGCCGACTGCTTACTGCCTACTCTCTTCATGCACCCGGATCTTTGCAGCGGCATCGAGCGGTTCAATCGCGGCGACTACTTCGAGAGTCAAGCGGCGCTGGAGTCGGCGGCCAACGCGAGCGATGGTGCCGATCAAGCATTGGCCAAAGCGCTGTTGCTGCTCGCCGGGGCGATGCATCTCTACTTCAACCGGGGCGGCGGACGGGGCGTGTTGAACTTGATGCGGCAATCCCTAGTGACCTTGGATGAGTTGCGGCCGCACCATCTCGGGGTGCGTGTCGACGAGCTGTTCGAGGCGGTGCAGGCGTATCTCGACGATCTCGAGGCGCGCCAGGGACGCCGGCCACGTTTCATCGACCGCTGGTTGGTACCACGCATCCGCGTCACCGGTTGACGTCGCAACCGAAAACGCCCACCATCGCGACCGTGCAGATGACCCCCGAGCTCGTGCGCGACGGCTTGCGCCGCGCGCGGTATCTGACCACGCCGGCGGTCGAGACCACGCTGTATCTCGCGTTAGTGCTCGAAAAGCCGCTGCTCATCGAAGGGCCGGCAGGCGCCGGCAAAACCGAGATCGGCAAGGTGCTGGCCGAGATTCTGCACACCGATCTCATTCGCTTGCAGTGCTACGAAGGTCTCGATGAAGCCAAGGCATTGTACGAATGGAACTATCAGAAGCAGCTCCTGCGGATTCAAGCCGATCGCGAGCAGGATCGGCCGTGGGAAGACGTGACGCAGCACATTTTTTCGCATGAATACCTGCTCGAACGGCCGCTGCTGCGGGCGATCGCCGCGCCGCGCAAGATCGTTTTGCTGATCGACGAGATCGATAAAGCCGACGAGGAATTCGAAGCCTTCTTGTTGGAAGTGCTGAGCGACTTTCAGGTCAGCATTCCCGAACTGGGCACCATCGCCGCGCAGCACCGACCCGCCGTCGTGCTCACGTCGAACCGCGCCCGCGAGTTGTCCGAGGCGCTCAAGCGCCGCTGCATGTACCTCTACCTCGACTTTCCCGGCATCGACATCGAACGGGACATCATCGCCCTCAAGGTGCCCGAGATCGATGGGCGACTCCGCGAGCAGGTCGCGCGCTTCGTCAACGGTCTGCGCAAGCTCGATCTGCGCAAGGCCCCGAGCATCGCCGAGACGCTCGACTGGGCGCGGGCGTTGCGTGCGCTCGGGATCACGGAACTCGACAACGCCAGCGTCCGGCGAACCTTGAACCTCATCCTCAAACACGAAGAGGACCTCCGCAAGGTCGAAGGGAAAGTCGGTACGCTCGTGAAGTAGCGTACGCGCGGCGGCGACAGTGAAGACGCGCCTGCTCGAGTTCATCGACCAGCTCCGCGGCGCAGGCGTCCGCGCCAGCGTCGGGGAAACGCTCGACGCACTCGCGGCCGTCGGGGCGATCGGGGTCGAACGCGAGGCCATCCGGGCGGGATTGGCAGCAACCTTAGTGAAGGACCAGGCCGAGCGGGCGACGTTCGATGCACTCTTCGATCGCTTCTTTGCGGTCCTGGGACACACACGCGGCAAGGAAAACCGGCCGCAACCGACCGGCGAGGGCAGCGGGCGGGGGCACGGCACACCGAGTCCGGAGGCCGGACGACGGAATGATCGCGAGCCGCGCCAGCGCGGTCCGACCGTGCAGCCGGGCGACGAGCACGAACGGCGCGCGGCTCACGATCGCCACGCAACCGAGCAGGCGGCGCAGCGTCGCGTTCTGCTGGAGGTGCCGTTCGAAGCGATGGACCCGCGCGCGATCGAAGCTGCCGATGCACTGGTGGCCGAGTTGTCGCGGCGACTGCGAGCCTATCGCAGCCGGCGCTTGCAACGCGCGCGGCGCGGCCGACTCGACTTTCGCCGTACGATCCGTGCGTCGCTCGGGAGCGGCGGGGTGCCGGTACTGCCGGCGTTTCGCACGCGCCGCCCGGGCAAGCTCGATCTCGTCGCGCTCTGCGACCTATCCCACTCGACCGCGACCGCCGCGCGCTTCTGCTTGGCGCTGCTGGCGCCCGCGGGAGAATTTTTCCGGCGGGTGCGGCTGTTCGGTTACGTCGATCGCCTGGTGGAAATCTCGTTCGAGCGCGGTCACGTGGTTCCACACGAGCCGATCGATCTCGCGGCCCGCTCGGATTTCGGTCAGGTTCTGCGGCAACTGTGGGAACGGTGGGAAGCGCAGTGTACGCGCAACACGCTGCTGCTCATCCTCGGCGACGCGCGCAACAATCGGCGGCCGCCGCGAGCGGACATTTTGGCGCGCCTGGGCACGCGGGTCCGTCGCATCGTGTGGCTCAATCCCGAGCCGATCGCACGCTGGAATACCGGCGACAGCGTCATCGATCTCTACGCCAAGCCCTGCGACACTGTGTTCACCGCGGTCAATCTGCGGGAATTGGCGCATGCGTTGAAATCGGCAGACTGAAAAAAAGAGGGGAAGGCACGAGCCTTCCCCTCTCTGTCAGCGCAGACTGAGTGAGCTGCTTAGCGCTTGAGGCCGAGGCGCCCGGTACGCGTCAGGGTCCACGCCATCGCAGCACCGAGCAAGGTAATCAGCGCAACCCCTCCCGGAGCGGTCGGCGACGGCACCACCGGGATCGGCGGGCGCGTCTTCGTCGGAGACGGCGTGTTGGTTTGGGTCGGCGTTAGGGTCGGCGTGTTCGTGGGCGTCCGGGTCGGCGTGTTCGTCGGCGTCGCGGTTGGCGTATTCGTCGGGGTGCTTGTCGGGGTGGCGGTCGGCGTGTTGGTCGGGGTGCTGGTCGGGGTTGCCGTCGGGGTCGCCGTCGGCGTGTTGGTTGGCGTCGCCGTCGGCGTCGCGGTTGGCGTGTTGGTCGGGGTTGCCGTCGGTGTTTGCGTCGGGGTGTTGGTCGGGGTCGGCGTATTCGTCGGCGTGTTGCTCGGTGTCGCCGTTGGGGTTTGGGTCGGGGTATTCGTCGGCGTATTCGTCGGCGTCGCGGTCGGGGTATTGGTCGGCGTATTCGTCGGGGTCGCCGTCGGGGTGTTCGTCGGCGTATTCGTCGGGGTTGCCGTCGGGGTTGCCGTCGGCGTATTCGTCGGGGTCGCCGTCGGGGTCGCCGTCGGAGTGTTCGTCGGCGTTGCCGTTGGAGTATTCGTGGGCGTATCCGTAGGCGTATTGGTCGGGGTTGGGGTTGGAGCGATGTCAAGCGATCCCGTCGCGATCTGTGACGCCGTCAGGTTGTTCTCCGGATTCGGCCCGTTGTTGCACGTGGCGACCGCAAACCCAGCTCGCTGCTCAATAACCAACGGGGTGTCATCGAAACTGACCAGTGATCGCTTCTGGACCTGAAAGGTCACCGTACAGAAGTTTGAAGTATTCGCGTTGATCGTCAGCGCCGGCGAGAGATTGAACATGATTTCGTTCGGCGAGGTCACACCGGGATTGCCCCCGCTCGTCGTCGGCGTAAAGGTGATGCCCGAGCAGGTAGTTGATATCGGCGTGTTGTAGAATCCCATCACCGCGCCGTCATCGATACACGTACCTGGAAGCAGCGAGACGCACGATCCACCCGGGCAATCGCCCCCTGACGAACATCCTTGATTTGCATTGATGCCCCCGACACACGACATGTGTTTGCAATCGAGGTCGAAGAAGATCTGGCTGATCGTCAGCCGGGCAGGCTGGCCGTCGCTGGTAGGATCACCACCCAGGAGGATTCCACCGGCTCCGAGCGTGAGAACGACCGTATCAATTGAATTGATTGTGTTGAACGCCGGAATGCTGGTGTAACCGATTTCGATCTGGCCGTTGCAGGTCTTCTGAGCGTCCGCGCTACTTGCTGAAAAGCCTATGAAGACAAGCGCGCTGACGATGATCGCCGAGGTCTTTTGGACAATCCAGGACTTGCTGGTCGCAAAACGCATCCTCGTCTCCTTCCGACCCCAGAACAGAACCACCCCAACCTCCTTGCGCCCTCTGCCTCAACCCTCGGCGCAAAATCGGTAGCTTCAAATACTTTCAAAGCGGAAGGGTGTCAAGCGAAAAGCCGCCTCGGCCAACCGCGCAACATCTCGATCTCGCAAAAAAAACGGGGGCTTCGGCTACGAAGCCCCCGTTGAGGAATGCAGCAATCGTCGCGCTAGTCCAATCAACCGCCAACCCGGCCGAACCGTCGCAACGAGTACGCGATGGCGCCGCCGAGACCGATAATCATCACCACGCCTGCCGGGCTTGTCGGTGTCGGGACCACTGGTATTGGCGGCCGCGTGTTTGTCGGCGGAGGCGTGCTCGTGGGCGGCGGCGAATTGGTCGGCGTTAGGGTCGGCGTGTTGGTCGGAGTTCGCGTCGGCGTATTGGTCGGAGTTCGCGTTGGTGTGAACGTCGGTGTCTGTGTCGGGGTATTGGTCGGTGTGAATGTCGCAGTCTGCGTCGGAGTGTTCGTGGGCGTGAACGTCGGAGTAGCCGTCGCGGTCAACGTTGGGGTGTTCGTGGGCGTCGGTGTCGGATCAATGTCGAGCGACCCGGTTGCAATCTGGGCGGCCGTCAGATTGTTTGCTGGAAGCGGTCCGTTGTTACATGTGGCGACAGTGAAACCAGCTCGTTGCTCAATCACCAACGGCGTATCGTCGAAACTGACCAGCGATCGTTTCTGGATTTGGAAGGTGACTGTGCAAAAGTTCGCTGTATCGTGGAGAATTGTAAGCGAAGGCGAAAGGTCGAAGACGATCTCATTCGGTGACGTCACACCGGGATTGCCCGCGGAACTTTCCGGCGTAAACGTGATCCCCGTGCACGTCGTTTGAATTGCCGTATTGTAGAATCCCATGACGACGCCATCGTCGACACAGGTTCCGGGTAGCAGCGACTGGCATGCGCCAACAATGTTGTTGCAGTCAGCGTCGGTTGAGCACCCTTGGCCCGTATTCGCACCCGTGACGCAAGACTTGTGTTTGCAGTCGAGGTCGAAGAAGATTTTGTTGATCGTCAACTGAGCCTGTTGCCCGTCACTGGTGGGATCTCCGCCGAGACCGATGCCGCCAGCGCCGAGGGTCAGAACCACCGTATCGACCGAATTGATGGTATTGAAGGCGGGGATGTTGCTGTATCCGATTTCGATCTGCCCGTTGCAAGTTTTCTGAGCGTGAGCCGCAGCCGGCAGGATCAGCCCCGACAGAACCAGGCCCACCATCCCTCCAAACAGCCAACGTCCCGGCGCTGCCGCAAATGACGGGATTCTCGAAGATATCGCGCGTAAAGAACTCATCCTCGCCTCCTTGGACCGCCACTGCTCAACAAAACCCCGGGTCGATGCGCCTCACCCTGCGTGAGCATCCCCCCGAGGCCAACGATCGCGGGCGAACCTAACCACGAAACCCCCAGTTGTGTCAAGGCAAAACCGAGATTTGAACCGAAATTACTGTACCTTGCGGCTGGAGAACCTGTCCGCAAGCTGGGTCGAATTTACTCCATCGATCGCCAATTTGGATTCGACCGACACAGCCTTCCGATGCTAGACTGACACGCGGTATCTCTTTGACGTGAGCGGAGGCACGGGTGAGGGGTGGAATGGCTGTTGCTCACCGATGAAAGCGGTGCGCCTGATCGGATTCAGCACGTGGTTCGTGGTTGGGGTGCTGTGCGCTTCGACGCCTGCCTCCGCCGTCGCAAATCGGTCTCTGTTCTTTACCGGCGCCGGGGCCCCACAGCTTAGCCGCTTGCGCCTTCTAGTCGACGACCCTGGACGCACCGCGAACATCGGTGCGGGCGATTTCACCGTGGAGTGGTGGATGAAGGGGTCTCTCGCCAACAACACCTCGCCGTGTTGCGGATACCGCCCGGTGGGGCTCAAGGAAACTGCGACGAACGATTGGCGCTATGGCGACATCATCTTCGACCGTGACATTTGGGGCACGAACGATCCCGACTGGGGTATCTCAGTCCATCGCGACGGGTACGCGGGCGAATTGGGCGTCATCCGATTCGGAACCGGTGGCAACTACGGTCAAAACGGCAACAAGGAGCACACCCTGCAGGGACGAACGAACGTCTTGGATGGGCAATGGCACCATGTCGCGGTGGTCCGAGACCTCAGCACCGGAATCAAGCGCATCTACGTCGACGGGGTGCTCGACGCGGAAAGTTCGCCGGGCGTCAGCACCGCCAACGTCAGCTACCCGCTCGGCCGGCCCATCGGTACCAAGTGCGTAACCGCATACGGCCCACGTTGCCTGTACGATCCCTACCTTTCGATCGGCGCAGAAAAGCATGATGCCGGTAGCTCCTATCCATCGTTTCGCGGCTACCTCGACGAAATCCGGTTCTGGGAGCGCGCTCGGTCCCAAACCGAGATCGTCGCCACTGACACGACGATCATCGATCCAGCGTCATCGGGACTGGCGGCCTATTGGCGCCTTGACGACGCGCCGGGCGCCGCAAACGCGTTCGATGAAACCGGCAACGGCAACGATGCTGAAATGCTCGCCCCCTTGGTGTCCACCGACGCCGATCATGCACCGCTACAAGGATACGATTTGACCGTGCCGTCACCGACGGCGACACCGACACCAACGGTAACGCCCGCACCATCGTCAAGCTCGGTCCCGACGAGGACTTCGTCTCCCACGGGAACTCCAACGGCGACGTTCAGCGCGATTCCAACCCGGACGACGTCGGCGACGGGCACCGCGACCATTACCCTCGTGCCGACCGCGAGTCCGTCGGCAACAAGCACCTCGACCCGATCACCATCGGCGACCGCAACGCAATCATTCACTCCAACGCCATCGCGCACCTCAACGCCCACAGCGTCCGCCACCGACACGCGTACACCAACCGCCACCATCACGGCCACCGCGTCTTTCAGCCGCACCCCGACCCTAGCTGATTCGCCAACACCATCACCGACTCCGACTTCCACGCTCGATCCGCCGACTCCGAGTCCGTCCGCAAGCCGCATTCCGACACCAAGCACGACGGCATCGTCGACCAGCACGATGACCGCGACGCGAACCGCCACTTCAACACCAACGTCGTCCCCATCACCCAGTTCAACGCCTACGCTGACCATTTCGCCGACGGCGACCGCGTCGCCAACCGGAACCGGCACGCGGACAATGTCGCCAACGGTAACCACGTCGCGCACGGCGACCATCACTCTCACGCCGACCGCAACCGTCGCGGCGAGCGCGTCACCTACGCGGACCAATTCCCGCACGCCGACTCAAACCCCGACCTTCACGTTCACTCGCACGCCGACCGCGAGCCCATCGGCAACGCCGACCCGAACGCCGACACGAACCGCGACCGGAACCTTCACGCCGACGATCACATTGACTCCCACAGGATCGCCAACCACGACTGCATCCGCCACGTCGACCAGCGTGCCGACTCTGACCGCGACGCCGACCGTCACCCCAACGCGAACCAACACGGCGACCCATACCGCCACCCGGACTCCGACCTTCACCGCAACACCGACCAACACACCGAGCGCGAGCTCGACGAGAACTTCGACGATAACGCCCACGCCGACCCCCACGACCACTGCGACGGCGACGGTAACCGCCTCACGTTCGCCGACCGGAACTTTGCCGGCCACCGCAACGCCGACGGTCACGCCCACTCAGACGAGCACCGGCACGCGATCCGCAACCGTGACGGCGACTCCGTCGGCAACGGCCACCGTGACGTTCACACCAACCAACTCGCCGACTGCAACTACGACACGAACGCCGTCGGCAACTCCGACCCAGACCTTCACCGCCACGGCAACCCCAACCCGCACCGCCACGCGAACGCCCACCGCCACCTTGACCCCAACCCGCACCGCCACGGCGACCGGAACGTCCACTACAACCGCAACGCCCACGATCACGTTCACACCGACTGCGACGCCGACGTGGACCCCAACGCGGACGCCCACAATGACCTGGACGCCGACGAACACGCTGACAACGACACCGACACGCACGCCGACGGCAACACCCACGCTGACGTTCACGCCGACATCGACCGCAACATGGACGCCAACGCGCACGCCGACCAACACTTCGACCCCAACCAGCTCCCCGACGCAGACCTTGACCCAGACACCGACCGCAACCTCTTCGGTCACGCTGACTCCGAGCGCGACGGCGACACAAACGAACACTCAGACGCCGACCGCGACTCCAACCACGACCGCGACGCGGACGCCCACCGCAACGCCGACAGTGACCTTCACCAGCACGCCAACGTCGACGCAGACGCCGACCCGCACGCCGACGCGCACACCGACATTCAGCCAGACGCCGACCGCGACAGCATCGGCGACTCCAAGCGCGACAGCAACCTCGACCTCAACAACCACCGCAACGGCGACGTTCACACCAACGCAAACGCCGACCGCGACGTTCACGCCGACTAACACCCCGAGCGTGACACTCACGCCGACCGCGACCCCAACCAGCACGAACACGCTGACCCGGACGCCGACGCAGACGCCGACGGCCACTCCGAGCCAAACGTTCACACGTACTCAAACGCCCACCAACACGCCGACGCGCACACCGACCTCGACCATCACCGCCATCAGCACCAGCACCGCCACGCCGACCGCGACGCCCGATCTGATTCCGCCGTCGGTGCCGACGGGATTGACGGCAACGCCGATCAGTTGCGCGCAAGTCAATTTGAGCTGGACCGCGTCAACCGACAGCGGTTCGGGTGTGGCAGGATACAAGGTCTACCGCGAGGGGAGTTTCCTGAAGTCGGTGTCGGCAACCAGCGCATCCGACACCAGCGTCATCGGCTTCACCACGTATCATTACAGTGTGTCGGCGGTCGACAACGCCGGCAATGAATCCACGCAGAGCCCGACCGTCACCGTGCTCACGCCGCCGTGCATCACCATTTCAGCGAATCTGATCGGCATGGTCTCGGCGGTCGGGTCGGCCAAAGATGTGGTCGTCGATGCCTCAGCCGGATTGGCCTACGTCGCTTCGGCTGAATTCGGTCTCTCGATCGTCGACGTGTCCACGCCGAGTCAACCGAGCGTCGTCGGCGTTGCTAGCCCCTCATTCTACGGGGAACACGTTGCGTTCAGCGGGGATCTCGCGGTCGTCAGCAGCGGCTCGCTCGGCTTCGAGATCGTCGACATCAGTCGACCGCGCGCTCCGCAAGTCGCGAGTTCGGTCAGCGGTTCGACCTTAGACGCCGCCATCTCGGGACACTACGCGTATGTGCTGCAAGTCGTCCCCGGCAACCCGGCGACGACGGAGTTGCGGGTCTTCGATCTGACCACACCGGAGTTTCCGTCTCTGGTCGGGCGGGTAACGGTCAACAGCGGAACGTCCTCCGGCCTCGCGGTAGCCGGTTCATACGCGTACGTGGCCTCGGGCACGCTCTTCCAGACGGTCGACGTGAGCACGCCGGGATCGCCACGGGTCCTCGGAAGCCTCACGGTCTCCGGCTCCGCATCGTGCGTTACCGTCAGCAATGGGTTCGCGTACGTCGGCACCTCTACCACACTCGCTTTCTTCAACCTCCAAAGTCCCGCCAGCCCGACACCTGCAGGGTCATATTCGACCTCCGCCAACGCGGTGGCCGTCTCGGGAAATGTTGCCTACGTGATCAGCGGCTCGCTGCTGAAGACCATCGACGTGACATCTAAGACCTCACCCATGCTGCTCAGTAGCGTCACCGACTACGGCGCACTCGGCATCGACATCGCCGGTGCCACCGCCTTCCTCGCCAGTAACACCGTGAACCCCGCGACCAACGCCGGTGGGCTGTACCTGCTGAACATCAGCAACCCGGGAAGTCCGACTCTACTAACCAACATCTACGGAGGCTATGACGATTGGGACATCGCCTCAGATGGAAATCTGGCCGTAGTTACCGCAAACGGCTTGGGTTTGCGCGTCGTCAACGTCGCAACCCCTTCGGCGCCGTTCATCGTCGGCGCCCTCAGCGGAATCCTGCGTAGTGTGGCGATGGCGGGCCAGTACGCCTACGCATTGCAGGTCGTCTCGGGCAATCCCGCGACGATCAACCTGGTATCGATCTCGTTAAGCACGCCGACCCAACCAAGCATCGTCGGACAGATCAACGTCGGGTCGTCAGCGTCGTCGGTTCGCATAGCCGGCACCACGGCGTACGTTGCCGCGGGGAGCGCGGGACTCAGGATTATCGACGTGAGCGATCCGACCTCACTTCAACAGATCGGCTCGGTGCCAAGTCTGAGCGGGGCGGCGGCCGTCGCAGTGGGCGACGGGTACGCGTACGTCGGAACATCGACCGCCATTGTCGTCGTCGACGTGCACACACCGAGCAGTCCCGCGGTCAAGGGATCGCTGGCAGCCGGGAGCACCGCGCTGGCGGTGTCAGGCAGCACGCTGTACTTCATCAGCGGCGCCCAGTTCAAAACTGCCGACGTCAGCAACCCGAATGCGCCGGCGGTCCTCAGCACACAAACCAGTCAGGGAGCCCAAGCAATCGCCGTGGCGGGTGCTGCCGCGGTTCTTGTCACCCCGGCATCCAGTCACTTTGACACCACCGGAGGTGCCTACGTCTTCGACGTGTCGAACGCGGCCAGCCCGCAGTTGCGCACGCAAATCATCGTGCCCGGCACGACCCGGAGCGTCACCGCGGCTGGCAGTTTGGTCTATACCGGTGACAGCGCCAGCACGGTTGACATCATCCGCATCACGCAATAGGCGGCGCGTTCCCGCTGCATCGACCATGTGCTAAGCTGCACGCCGCGATGCAGCACTACCCGATGTTCGTGCGGATGGCGGGCCTACGATGCGCCGTCATCGGCGGCGGCACCGTCGCTGAGCGCAAGGTGACCACTCTTCTCGGTGCCGCGGCAGTGGTCACCGTCGTCAGCCCGACTTTGACGGACACGCTTGCCACCCTCGCCGCCAACGACCGCATTACCCACGTCCCGCGGCGATATCGCGAGGGCGATTTGCGAGGATTTCGCGTCGCGTTCGCGGCCACGAACGATGACGCCGTCCACGCCGCGATTGCGCGTGAGGCCGAGCGCGAGGGCACATGGCTCAACGTCGTCGATCGACCGCAGTGGTGCTCGTTCATCGTGCCGGCGATCGTCGAGCAGGGTGACCTGACGATTGCGATCTCGACCGGCGGCGCCAGCCCGGCGCTCGCGCGACAGATTCGCACCGAGGTCGATCGCCGGTTCGGGCCGGAGTACGCACAGGCACTCACGATTCTCCGCGCCGTGCGCGAACGTCTTCGCGCCGAGGCACGCTCGGCCGCCGAGCGCCGCGGCATCTTGACGGCGTTGGTGCGATCCGGCCTAGTGGAGTATCTTCGAACCAAACAAGGCGATGCGATCGATCGCTTGCTCGGTTCGATCATCGGCCACGACGTTTCGATGTCGCAGTTGGGCGTTCACCTCGATTGACCATGGAACTCACCCTGCTCACGCTCGCACTGGTGCTCTATCTCGGCGCCACGATCAGCTTCGTCGTGCACCTCTTGAGCGGGCGCGACGTGCTGCGCCGCGTCGCGCTGGCGGCGCTGACTGCCGCCGTCGCACTCAACGCCGCCGCGATTGCGATGCGCTCCACTGCGGCCGGCAACCTGGCGGTGTTCTCGCTCGACGAGCAGTTGTCGCTGGTGGCGTGCTTGATCGTTGCGGTTTATCTGTGGCTGCAACGACGCTATCCGGTCACCGTCCTGGGTGCCCTCGTCAGCCCCTTGGCGCTCATCTTCGGTCTCTCGGCGTACATGTTCTACTCCGGAAATCCACCGCTGCCGTCGACGATCCACACCGTGTGGCTGCCGGCGCATATCGCTCCGGTGTTTCTCGGTTACGCGATCCTCACGGTCGCGTTCTGCATCAGCCTGCTCTATCTGCTGCAAGAGCAGCAACTCAAGGCCAAGCGCAAGAGCGGCCTGCGCCGGCGGCTACCGTCGCTCGAAGCGCTCGATGAGCTGAACTACCGCTTTGTCACCTGGGGTTTCACATTGTTCACCATCGGTATGATCACCGGCTCGGTGTTGGCGAAGGAACGTTGGGGCGCGTTTTGGTCGTGGGAGCCGGTGCAACTCAGTTCGCTGGTCACGTGGCTGGTGTACGCGGTCCTGTTGCAGACGCGCTTGGTCGGTTGGCGCGGGCGGCGGGCCGCGACGCTGACAATCGTCGGGTTCGCCTTGCTGCTGGTTTCGCTGCTGAGCGTCAACCTGTTCTCGCTTGGTCGTCACAACTCGCTCGGATAAATGACACCGGACATCGTCATCGTCGGGGTCAATCACCGCACCGCCCCGGTCGAGGTGCGCGAGCGCCTGGCGCTCGCCGACGGGCAACTCGACGACGCCAACCGGCGCTTGATCGAGTTGGGTCCGGTGAAGGAAACCGTGCTGGTGTGCACCTGCAACCGCGTCGAGGTGGTCGCCTATGCCGACGACCCACCCGCCGCCAGCGAGTCCATCACGCATTTTTTGGCCGACCAGCACGGTCTTCCGCGCGAGACGTTCGAGTCGCATCTCTACACCTATCACGGTCGCACCGCCGTGCAGCACTTGTTTCGTGTGGCCGCGAGCCTCGACTCGATGGTCATCGGCGAGCCGCAGATCCTCGGGCAGCTCAAAGACTTCTACGCGCGCGCGGCCGCGGTCGGCGCAGTGCGCACGGTGTTGCACCGCTGCTTTCACAAATCGTTCTCGGTCGCCAAGCGCGTGCGCAGCGAAACCGGGATCGCCAGTCGCGCCGTCTCCGTCGCCTCGGCGGCGGTCGAGTTGGCGCGCAACATCTTCGATCGGCTCGAAGACAAGACCGCGATGCTGATCGGCGCCGGCGAAATGAGCGAATTGGCCGCGCGGCACTTGCTCAGCAGCGGCATCGGCACCATGCTCGTCACCAACCGGACCTTCGAGCGCGCCGTCGAACTGGCGCGCGAGTTCACCGGCACGCCCGTGCCTTACGAGCAGTTCCCGCGCTATCTGCACATGGCCGACATCATCATCGGCTCCACCGCCGCCCCGACCCATGTGTTGACGACGCCGCTGATCCACGACGCGCTGCGCGAGCGCAAGCGGCGGGCGATGTTCCTCATCGACTTGAGCGTACCGCGCGCCTTCGAGCCGGCGATCAACAGCATGGAGAACGTCTACCTGTACGACATCGACGACCTCAGTTCGATCAGCGAAGACAATCTCGCCGAGCGACAACGCGAGGCGGGCAAGGCGGAATTGATCATCGAGGCCGAGGTCGGGAAATTCTGCCACTGGTTGAGCGGCCTCGATAGCATCCCGACGATCGTGAAACTGCGCGAGCACGTCGAAAGCATCCGGCAACGCGAGCTGGACAAAACGCTCCATGTCCTCAAGGAGGTCACGCCGCGCCAACGCGAGGCGTTGGAGGCGCTGACCAGCGCGATTGTGAACAAGATCCTCCACGCGCCAATCATGCACCTGAAGCGCAACGACCCGCGCTCGGAGACCTTTTACCTCGATGCCGCGCGGCGGCTCTTCGACCTGGAGGAGCCCGACGACAAGGACGACGAGTGAGCCGACCCATCCGCATCGGCACGCGCGGGAGCGCGCTGGCGCTGACGCAATCGCGCTGGACACAGCAGCAACTGGCCGTACGCGGACAAGCCGCCGAGCTGGTGACCATCACCACGTCGGGCGATCGATTCGTCGATCGGCCGCTATCCGCGGTCGGCGGTAAAGGCCTGTTCGTCAAGGAGATCGAAGAGGCACTCAGCGACGGCCGGATCGATTGCGCCGTGCACTCGATGAAGGATGTGCCGGGCGAGCTTGCCCCTGGTTTGACGATCGCCGCCGTGCCGTCACGCGAAGACGCCCGTGACGTCGTACTCACGCGCACCGGCGTCGCGCTCGCGGCATTGCCGCCGGAGAGCCGCGTCGGCACCACCAGTCTGCGGCGCGTGGCGCTGGTGCGTGCCGCCAATCCGGCGCTGGCGATCGCCCCGCTGCGCGGCAACGTCGACACCCGTTTGCGCAAGCTCGACGCTGGCGAGTTCGACGCCATCGTGCTGGCGGCGGCGGGTTTGAATCGACTGGGCATCATCCGCGATCACGTGGAGCATCTCGATCCCGTGCAGTTTGTGCCGGCGATCGGTCAAGGCGCGTTGGCGATCGAAACGCGCGCCGACGATATCCCCGCCGCCGTCGCGGCGCTCGACGATCCGGCCGCCCGCACCGCCGTCGACGCCGAGCGCGCGTTCCTCATCCGCGTCGGCGGCAGTTGCCATACGCCCTTGGCCGCGCACGCGACTTTGACGGGCGACCGTCTGCATCTGCGCGCCGTCATCGCGAGTCCGGACGGTCGGCAGGTCATCCGCGGCGAACGCACCGGCGCGGCCGCCGACGCGGCGACGATCGGGACCCATCTCGCCGACGAACTGTTGACTCGAGGAGGCGACGTCATCTTGCAGGCGCTCGCTTCGTCGTGATGGCAACGACCGGCATCGTCTACTTGGTCGGCGCCGGCCCCGGCGATCCGGGGTTGTTGACGCTCGCGGGACGACGCTGTCTCGAACATGCCGACGTCGTTGTCTACGACTATCTCGCCAACCCGTGCCTGCTCGATCATGCGCCAGCGCAGGCCGAGCGCATCCTCGCCGGCAAGCACGGCGACGGCGTTCGTGTCGAGCAGTCGGTCGTGAACGAGCTGCTCATCACCCACGCCCGCGCCGGTCGCACGGTCGTTCGGCTGAAGGGCGGCGACCCGTTCGTGTTCGGTCGTGGCGGCGAAGAAGCCGAGGCATTAGCGGCAGCCGGAGTTCCGTTCGAAGTCGTCCCCGGGGTCACCGCGGCGATCGCCGTGCCGGCATACGCCGGAATTCCCCTCACCCATCGCGACATCGCGTCGTCGCTGACCATCCTGACGGGCTACGAATATCCCGACAAGCCCGAAATGGCGGTGCACTGGGACGCGGTCGCGCGCCGCGGCGGCACGTTGGTCTTCCTGATGTCGACCCGCCAGCTCGCCGCCAACATGGACAAGCTGATCGCCGCCGGCATTGATCCGGCCACGCCGGTGGCGGTGATTCGCTGGGGCACGCGCGCAGAGCACGAAACCATCGTCGGCACGGTTGCCACCATCGGCCGCGACGCCGGCGCGCGGCAGCTTCAACCGCCCGCGCTCGCGGTCGTCGGCGACGTCGTGCGGCTACGCGACCGCTTGAGCTGGTACGAACGCAAACCGCTGTTCGGCCGCCGCATCGTCGTGACCCGCCCGCGCGCGCAAGCGGCGGGCTTCATCGACGCGCTCGCCGCGGCCGGTGCCGACGTGGTGCCCTGCCCGACCATCGAAATCGTGCCGCCGCCATCGTGGCAACCGCTCGACGACGCCATTGCCCGCATCGCCAACTACGACTGGCTCGTGCTCACCAGCGTCAACGGCGTCGATGTCTTCTTCGATCGCTTGCGACAAACCCATCGCGATGTGCGCGCATTGCACCGCGCGCGCGTGGCCGCGGTGGGACCGTCCACCGCTGAAGCGTTGGCGAATCACGGAATCTTGACCGACGTGGTGCCGGAGGAGTTTCGGGCGGAAGGCGTCGCGCAGGCCATGCGTCAGGCCGGAGTTGTCGGGCAGCGGGTGCTGCTGCCGCGGGCGGCCGGCGCCCGCGAGGTTCTGCCGCTGATGTTGCGAGATGCCGGCGCGATCGTTGACGAAGTCGCCAGCTACCAGAGTCAGCCGGCGCGCACCGATGCCGCCGCAATCCGTCGGCTGGTGCAAACCGGCGCAATCGACCTGCTCACGTTCACCAGTTCGAGCACCGTGCGAAATTTTCTCGACTTGGTCGGCGAAGATATACATGCGCAACTGCGAGCGATCCCCGCCGGTTGCATCGGTCCGATCACCGCGGAGACTGCCGCCGCCGGCGGCCTCCGGGTCATGGTTCAACCGGCGGCGTACACCGTGCCGGCGTTTCTCGCCGCGATCATCGAATACTTTGGTAGCCTACCGCGCGCGCGCCAGGGCTGATTCGATTCACCTACGCCGTCGCCGCGCCCGTGTAAGCCAGGCGAGCGGAGCCAGCAGCAGCACCCACGTTCCGGCGCCGTTGCCATCACCGACTTGACAACCGCTGACCGAGGTCGACCGTGATGTCGCCGTCGCGGTCTGCGTTGCGGTCGGCGGAATCGGCGTCGCGGTCGGCGTCCGCGTAACCGTCTCGGTCGGCGTCTCACTCGGCGTCGCGGTCTTGGTGGACGTGTCGGTTGCGGTTGGCGACGGCGTCGGAGTGTCAGTCGATGTCGGCGTCACGCTTGGGCTGACGGTCTCGCTTGGCGTCGTCGTCGGGGTCGCCGTCTCGGTCGCGGTCGTCGTCGGCGTATCACTCGCCGTCGCGCTCGGGACTGGGGTGTCGCTCGGGGTTGCCGTCGGCGTTTCCGTATCGGTGGCGGTTGGCAGCGGCGTCTCGGTGTCGGTCGGGCTCGGCGTCGCGGTCTCCGTCTCGGTCGGGCTCGGCGAAGCCGTTTCCGTGGGTGTCGGGGTTTCGCTCGCGCTCGGTGAGGCGGACGCCGTCGAGGTGGCGGTTTGAGTCGGGCTCTGCGTTGCGGTCTGCGTCGCAGTCGATGAGGCCGTCGCGACCGGGGTGGGAGTTTCGGTCGCGGTCGGGGTCGCGGTAGCGGTTGGCACTTCAGTCGGGGTCTCGGTTTCCGTCGGAATTTCGGTTTCGGTCTGCGTCGGCGTCACCGTTGCCGTGTCAGTCGGCAGCGGCGTGCTGGTGATCGTCGGCGTGTCGGTGGGAAGCGGCGTGTCGGTCGGCGTGTCAGTTGGTCCCGGGGTATCCGTGATCGTCGGCGTGGCCGTGGCGGTCGGTGTTGGAGTTCCCGTCGGCGTCTCTGTGTCGGTAAACGTTTCCGTCGCGGTCGGAGTTTCCGTCGCGGTCTCAGTGTCGGTCGGCGTCGCTGTCTCAGTCGGCGTGTCCGTCGGCAACGGTGTGTCGGTATCGGTGGGGACTACGGTTTCGGTCGGCGTTTCGGTCGGAGTGTTGCTCGGGCCAGCGGTGGCGGTGTCGGTTGGGGTGTGCGTGGGGCCCGGCGTGTCCGTAATCGTCGGCGTGACCGTTGTGGTTGGCGTCGCGGTGTCCGTGGGGGTTTCGGTCGGCGTATCGGTCGGTCCCGGCGTCGCCGTGTCCGTGGGAGTTGCGGTATCAGTTGGTGCTTCGGTCGGAGTGTCCGTCGGGCCAGCGGTGGCGGTGTCGGTCGGGGTGTCTGTGGCTGCTGGCGTGTCGGTGATCGTTGGTGTCGCCGTCTCGGCCGGCGCCTCGGTTTCGGTCGGCGTTTGGGTTTGAGTCGAAGTCTGCGTGGCCGTATCGGTCGGTTCGGCAGTGTTGGTTTCGGTCGGGGTCGCGGTCTCTGTAAGTGTTAGGGTTTCAGTCGCTGTCTGGGTCGCGGTGTCGGTTGGCGTGCTGGTCGCCGTCTCCGTTGGACTCGCGGTTGGCGTGTCCGTTGCCGTCGGCGAGGGGGACGGAGTGTCGGTCGGGGTTTCCGTTGGCGTCGACGACGGCGTGTTGGTTGGCGTATCGGTCGGCGTCACAGTCGCCGTGCTCGTTGGCGTGTCGGTGCCGGTTGCGGTTGGAGTCGGCGAAGCAGTTGGCGGCGGCGTTGGGGTGTTCGTCGGCGTCGGCGTTGCCGTCGGAGTCGGGGTCGCCGGCGGCACGGAGGAGAAGACCGCGATTCCATTGTCGCTGTAGCCGGCGCCATAGACGTTGGCATCGTCGGGGCTGGCGGCAACGGAGATTGCACCGCTCAATCCGTCGACGCCGCCAACCCCATCGACTTGACTCTCGACGAACGTCAGCGCGCTGGTCGTCGTGTTCCGGCTGAAGACCGCCAACGCATTATCGCCGAACCCGGCCACGTACACGTGCGTGCCATCGAAGCTCGTCGCGACACTGAAGGCGCTGGCCAAGCCCGAGATGCCGCCGCCGTTCTTCTTCGCTTCCACGAACGACAACGCGCCGGTGGTCGCGTTTCGACTGAAGGCCGCGACCGCGCTGGAGCTGACGCCGGTGGCGTACACGCTCTTGCCGTCCGCCGCCACGGTAACGGAGGAGGCGCCGCTCAACCCGTCGACGCCGCCGATGCCCTGCTTCAGCACCTGCACGAAGCTGAGGGTTCCGGTCATCGCATCGCGCGCAAAAACGGCGATCGCGTTACTCGACTGGCCGGTCGCGTAGAGATGTTTGGCATCCGCACTCAACGCGACGCCCGAGGCGCCATCGAGGCCGTCGACCGGGCCGATGCCGTTTTTCGCGGTTTGGAAATAGGTCAACAATCCCGTCGTAGAGTTGCGATGAAAGGCGGCCACGGAATCGCTGATGAACCCGGTTGCGTACAGATCAGCGTTGTCGGGACTGACCATGAGTGCAGTCGGCGCGTCTATCCCGTCGACCCCGCCGACTCCCTGTTGTACCGCCCCCAAGAACGTCAACGATCCGGTAGTCGCGTCGCGACTGAACGCGGCGATCGTCTTCGAGCTCTCGCCGGCAACGTAGACATGCTTGCCATCCGGGCTCACGGTGACGGCCGAAGGCCCGGCGATCCCGCTGACACCGCCGACGCCGTTTTGTTTGCGCTCGACGAAGCTGAGCGAGCCGGTCACGCCGTTGCGGCTGAACACGGCCACCGAATTGTCGGTGAATCCGGCCGCGTACACGTGCTTCCCATCGGGGCTGACGGTCACCGAAAACACACCGCCGATACCTGAAACGCCGGAGACGCCGTTCTTCTGAACCTCGATAAAATTGAGGAAACTCGCATCGGCTCGAACCGATAGCCCGATCGATATGGATGCCAGAAACAGAACCGTCGAGACTGTCGAGTCGATCTTACTCTTCATCGAGCACTCCTGCAGAGCCGGCGAAGCGGGACGAATCGCGCCCCGTATAACCCGTAACCGCGTTTGAATCAAAGCGAAAAAATTACGGCCCGGGTTCGCTGCAACAAAATCTCGCTGCCGTGCTACTCGACCACGGCGGCATTTGCTACGTTCAGGACATCGTCGGCTGGGAGCACTGCGATGGAATTCCCCACGTATCGTCCGCGCCGGTTGCGCAAGAACGAAACCCTGCGCCGCATGGTGCGCGAGACTCGATTGAGCGTCGACAACTTGATCATGCCGCTGTTCGTCGTTCCCGGCAGCCGCGTGAGCAATCCCGTCGGGAGCATGCCGGGTGTCCTCCAACTTTCGGCGGATCGTGCTGTTGAGGAGTGCAAAGCGATCCGCGATCTCGGGATTCCCGCGGTGATCCTCTTCGGCATCCCCGAGAGCAAAGACAGCGTCGGCTCGCAGGCGTACAGTGATCGCGGTGTGGTGCAGCAAGCCTTGCGCGCCATCAAGGAGGCCGTACCGGGCCTGGTGCTGATCACCGACGTTTGCCTGTGCGAATACACCGATCACGGTCACTGCGGTGTGATCGTCGACCGCGACGTCGACAACGACTCGACGCTCGATCTGCTGGTGAAGGAGTCGTTGTCGCACGCGCGCGCCGGCGCCGACATGGTGGCGCCGTCCGACATGATGGACGGACGCGTCGGCGCGATTCGCGAGGCGCTCGACGAAGAAGGGTTCGATCAGCTTCCGATCATGGCCTACGCCGCCAAGTTCGCCTCGGGCTTCTACGGTCCGTTCCGCGAGGCGGCGGAATCCACGCCACAGTTCGGCGATCGTCGTTCGTACCAGATGGATCCGCCCAACGCCGACGAAGCCCTGCGCGAGGTCGCGCTCGACATCGATGAAGGCGCCGACATCGTCATGGTGAAACCCGCCCTGCCCTATCTCGATCTGATTTGGCGGGTGAAGCAGGAGTTCGGTTACCCGGTCGCTGCCTACAACGTCAGCGGCGAGTACGCGATGATCAAGGCCGCCGCCGCCAACGGCTGGCTCGACGAGGAGCGGGTGATGATGGAAACGCTCACCGCCATCCGCCGCGCCGGCGCCGATCTGATTCTCACCTACTTCGCCAAAGACGCGGCCCGCGTGCTTGCTTCCGCCCGGCAGTGAAAGGTGGCACGCGATTTCCGAGCGCGTGTCTGCGTTCCGAATCCGGACGCGCGCCCGGAGGTCGCGCGCGACCGGAGGATTTGTTCCGTCTTGAGCACCGAATCGTGCGTTTGCTATGAAAGCGTCGTCAAACGGAGGCGTCGGTGGCGCGCGAAGACCTGATCCAGATCGAGGGGACGGTCAAGGAGATTCTGGCCGGCGGCCAGTTCCGCGTCGAATCGGACAAGGGTCAACACTTCCTCGCCAAGATCAGCGGCCGCATGCGGCGGTTTCACATTCGCGTCATCCCCGGCGACAAAGTCACCGTCGCCGTCTCACCCTACGACCCGAGTCACGGGTTGATCGTTTATCGGAGTGCGTGAGTGGCGGGTGGCGAATGGTGAGTGGTGACTCGGGACGCGGGACTCAGGACCCGAGACTGCCCCCGTGAGTGATATCGAATCGCCCGCGCGCACCACGCAGTTGATTGCGCGCATTGCCGACCGACTGAGCGCAGTCCGCGGCGTCGCCGCGATCGTGCTCGGCGGCTCGCGCGCGCGCGGCAATGCCCGAGCCGACGCCGACATCGACGTGGGTCTCTACTACCACCCCGATCAACCGCCCGATGTCGACGCGCTGCGCGCGTTGGCCGACGAACTTGACGATCGCCATTCGCCGGACGCGGTGACGGCGCCCGGCGAATGGGGACCGTGGATCAACGGCGGCGCTTGGCTGCAAGTCGACGGCCAGCGCGTCGATTGGTTGTATCGCGACCTCGATCACGTGCGGCGCACGATCGCCGACTGTCGTCGCGGCCTCCACACCTGCGACTATCAACCGGGACATCCGCACGGCTTTCACAATCACATGTACATGGCCGAGGTGTTCTATGCGCGCATCCTGCGCGACCCCGGCGGCGCGGTACTGGCGATCAAAGCCGACACCATGGTCTACCCGCCGCTGCTCAAGCGTGTCGTGATCGAGCGGCATCTGTGGGAAGCCGGATTCGCGTTGATGACCGCGCGCAAGCCGGCGGCGCGCTGCGACGTGGCCTACGTCGGCGGCTGCCTGTTCCGTTGCATCGCCTGCTTGGTGCAGGTCTTGTTCGCCCTCAACGAACGCTACTGCATGAACGAGAAAGGGTCGGTCGCGTTGGTGGAAACGCTCCCGCAACGACCGCCGCATTTCGCCGAGATCGTCAATGCGGTATCCGCGCAGCCCGGCGACACCCCGGTCGCCTTGCAGGCGACACTCGATCACCTCGATCGCCTCGCGGCCGCGTGCGCCGATCTGTGCCGCGAGCCGCTGCGGCACCTCCCGCCGCTCCCCGCGGAAGCCCGCTCGCCACGCCGCAGGTCGTGGTGAGGTGACTCAGCCTCCAGGACTCGGATTGCCCGCGCCGCGATCGGAAAATTTGCTGCGACGGACTTTTTTGTGTCAGCCGTTTCTGGTTACGGTCGTCTAATGTCCATGGGGTTCACGAGGGAAGGTACGAGTGTTGATCCCGCGTTTCATCCGGTGCATCGCTGCAGTAGCAATCGCGACCGCGTTCATCAGAGGGGCCGCCGCGGCTCAGGCGATCGGCGCCGAAGCCGCGCAACAAATCCAAGCCTTGATGCAGGAAAAAGCCGCGCGCTCCCGCGTCCAGCGCAAGATCGGATCGCATCTGGTCTACGCGGCGAAGCTCGGTCGCGGAGAGCCGATCGCCCGTGGAGTGTCGACCCTGGCCCTCCCACTGCAAATCGACAGCGGCCGTCGCGCGCTGGTCGATATCAAGGCCGATATCGGCCCAACAATTCTTGAGGACATCGCGGCACTCGGCGGCGAGGTCGTCAACAGTTTTCCCGCGTATCGAGCGATTCGGGCGTGGCTTCCGCTGAACGCGGTTGAGACGCTCGCGGCGCGCGACGACGTCGACGCCATTCACCCCGCCGCCAAGCGGGTTCATCGCAAGCTGACCACTTCCGAAGGCGACGTCGCGCATCGTGCCAACCTGGCGCGCGCGCGCTTCGGCATCGACGGCACGGGCGTCAAAATCGGCGTGCTGTCCGACAGCGTCGACAACCTCGCCAAGGTACAGAGCACCGGCGATCTCGGAGCGGTAGCGGTGTTGCCCGGGCTCAGCGGCGTGCCCGGCAGCGGCGAAGGCACTGCGCTGCTGGAAATCGCGTACGATCTCGCCCCCGGCGCATCGCTGTTTTTCGCGACGACCGGTGACACCGACGCGTCGATGGCCACCAACATTCAGGCGCTGCGGGCCGCCGGCTGCGACATCATCGTGGACGACATCGGATTTCTCGACGAGCCGGTGTTTCAGGACGGCGTGATCGCGCAAGCCGTCGACCAGGTTACCGCAGACGGCGCCCTGTACATCTCGGCAGCCGGCAACGGCGGCAACGAAAACGCGGGCACATCGGGCGCCTGGGAGGGCGACTTCGTCGCGTCGTCGAGCGTCATCACCGTCAGCGGCAGCGACGAGGTGCTGCACGATTTCGGCGGCACAGTGCTCAACCCGATGACGGCCGAGTCGAATCAACCGCCGGTGATCATCAGCTTGCAGTGGTCGGATGCGTTCGGCCAGTCCGCCAACGATTACGACTTGTTCATCTTGAGCGGAAACACCGTCGTCGCGGCGTCCACCGACTCGCAGTCCGGAACCGACGATCCGATCGAGGCCGTCGATCTCACCAACGTGAAGGCAACCGGGCTCACCGTCGCCGTCGGGCGCTACTCTGGCGAGGCGCGGTTCCTCCACCTCGACACCAACGGCGGCGAGCTCGCGATTCACACGGTCGGAGAAATCTACGGTCACCCGACCGCGGAAGGCGCCGTCGCGGTCGCGGCGGTCGATGCGATGGACCGGACCACGCCGTTCACCAATGCCGACCGCGTCGAGTGGTACAGCTCCGACGGCCCGCGCCGCATCTTCTACCAAGCCGACGGCTCTCCGATCACTCCCGGCAACTTTCTTTCCACCGGCGGGATCGTGCGGCAGAAGCCGGACGTGACGGCGGCCGATTGCGTGGTGGCAAGCACGCCCGGGTTCAATCCGTTCTGCGGCACTTCGGCCTCGTCTGCACACGCCGCCGCGATCGCGGCCCTGGTCAAATCCGCCGGTCCGACGCTCACGGCTTCGGAGGTGCGCGCGGCCCTGACCTCAACGGCCATCGACATCGAAGCGGCCGGTGTCGATCGCGACTCGGGATTCGGCATCCTCGACGCCCTTGCTGCCGTCCAAGTAGCCAGCGCCCCCGCCCCGACGGCCACGTCGTCGCCGACGCCGACCCCGACACCTTCTCCGACCCGCACCCACACCCCCACTCGCGCGCCGACGCCAACGGGATCGCGCACGCCACAAGCCTGCATCGGCGACTGTGATCAGAGCGGCACGGTCGGCGTCGACGACTTGGTCAAGGGTGTCGACATCGCGCTCGGCAACGCCACGCTCAACACCTGCCCCGCGTTCGACTGCAACGGCAACGGACAGGTAACGGTCGACTGTCTGGTCAAGGGGGTGAACAGTGCGCTGTACGGATGCTGAACCCTGGTTGCCGAGTCACGCACCGCGCGCATCCTTAGTATTGGCGGCGAGCAAGATGGTCTTCTGAGTATGCATCCACACGACGAAGATCGACAGCCGATTCGTCGAAGACAGCGCCACGGCCTTCAACGTGGTGTCATGACCGCCGATCGGAACGGCGCCCACACCTCGGCCAGCGGTCCGCTCATACGAGTCTCACGTGCGTCAGACGCGCCCGCGGCGGGCCCGCTCACGCTCATCGTCGCGGGCGCGGGTGAGACCGCGTCGGGCGGTGGGATTTGGCCGGAATCGCCCGGCGTGCACGCCGGCGGATCGTCGCCGTCGAGTGCCGGCGCCGGCAGCGCGGGCGGATCGAGGAATGCCGGCGGATTGACGAAGTCGAGGCAGTCGAACAGATCGTCGGCGTTCGCGTCGCGGAACGTCAGCGCGCCGAGGTTCCACTTGCGCTCGATGAACTTGAGGACTGCCGTGTGATCGCGAACCACGGAGGAGACATAGTTCCGCCGCGCGTACGGCGACACAATCACCGCCGGCACGCGGAAGCCATAGCGATCGTAGCCGCCGGGATAGTCGCCCGGCGCGAGATCGGGCGGAATATCGTCGGGCTTGATCGCCGGCGGCGGCGGCACGTGATCGTAGTAGCCGCCGTGCTCGTCGTAGAGCCATACCAGCAACGTCTTGGGCCAACCCGGCCCTGACATCGCCGCATTGATCACCTGCGCGGCGAAGCGCTCGCCGATGCGAATGTCGTCGGGATTTTCTTCCGAGCCCCCGGTTTCGAATCCCGGATCGACCAACGACACCGCCGGCAACGTCCCCGCCGCGGCGTCGTGGAAGAACTGCGCGATCGGCAGCAGCTTGCTGAGGTTCTTCACTGTGTAGTTGATCAAGATCGCGAGCGACGGCAGATCGGTATGGTAGTTCCGCCACGAGATGCCGAACGCGTCGAGTCGCTCGAAGATATTGCCGTTGGGCGGCGGCGGCGCTTGGATGGCCGCGCTGCTCGTGCTGATGATCCCCGCCGCAGTCCCGGCCATCAGGAAGCGACGATTCGGATAGGTTTGACACAGCGTCGAGCCGAACCAACGGCTGGCAAGCGAGAAGGTCCGCGCGAGCCCGTAATAGAAGGGCAGATCGTCGCCCGTCCAGTACCCCATCGCCACCGGCCCGCTGGCGAGCACGAAGCCGTCGTTGCGGCCGGTGTTGTACGAGACGTGGCTGGCGTTCCAGTTCTGTCCGGGATGCCCGTCGAGTTGACACGCCGACGGCATGTGAAAGGCATGGATCAGGTTGCCGTCGCCGTCAGGATTCGACGCCGCCGGCCTACCCGTTCCGTCGAGCGGCAAACCGACGGCGGGGTCGAGAAGGCCGAAGTAATTGTCGAACGAGTGATTCTCCATCATCACGATGATGATGTGTTCGATCTGCGGCAACGTGTCGGTGCCTTCCGGTAGGTGGGGGGTGGGCAACGATCCAGGTTGCCGTACCGCGGGCGCGCTGATTGTCCCTCCGCATCCCGGCAGCACCAAGCCCAGCCCGAGCGCCGCAGCACCTTGCAGCACCTGCCGTCGCGATACGTCTGTTGATTTCGGTTGTTGACTCATTCGGTCACCGTCCGCCATCGGCGTCCATACGAAGGAGGGTACGCTCAGTCAACGGCGCGGAGCGGATGGCGAGGCCGGCATCCGTCACCCACCTCAGCTTCGCTCTGGGACGTCAAGGTTCCCATCGCCGCCGCGATTACTCGGACGCGTCAAACGCCTCATCGCATTTCGCGGCGAAGATGAAATCGCTCTCAGTCAGTCCATCGATCTTGTGGGTCCAGATCTCGATGCGCGCGCGGCCCCAGGCAAGGTAGATGTCGGGGTGATGGTTCTGCGCCTCGGCGATGCCGCCGACCCGATTCACGAATGCGAGCGCGGGCGCGAAGCTCTTGAAGCGATAGAGTCGCGACAGGTGATGTTCGTCGACGACGGTCCACTCGGGATCGATCTGCGTCCGTAGCGGCTCCAGATCGATCCCTTTCAGCGGCGGCACGCCGCCGTTGCACGGCACACAATCACGCTTCGCCAGCTCGGACATGCAGTGACCTCGACGGATCAGCCTGTACGCGGCGCGCGTCAGTGAGTCAACGGAACCGGTTGCTCCGCGCGCGACGAGTTCGCTATGATCGCAACCATTCCAATCGAGGTCGGAGGCCGGCATGAAATTCACCTGGTTTCATCTGATGCCCTACCGCTGGCTGCCCAGCGATTTCCGCGAGCGCTTCCACGGCGTGTGGGTCGACGTGCCCAACTACCTCTACGATCCCGAGCGCGGCCACGAGTTGTATAACGAGTACCTCGACATGCTGGAGTATGCCGACCAGTGCGGCTTCGACGCGGTCGGCGTCAACGAGCATCATCAAAATGCGTACGGCATGATGCCGTCGCCCAACATCATGGCCGCCGCGCTCGCCCGCCGCACCAGCAACGCAATGATTCTGGTGCTCGGCAACTCGATCGCGCTTTACAATCCGCCGGTGCGCGTCGCCGAAGAGTTCGCGATGCTCGACGTCATCTCCGGCGGCCGCCTGATCGCCGGCTTTCCGGTCGGCACGTCGATGGACATCAACTACTGCTATGGCCAGAATCCGGCGACCGTGCGCGACAAGTATCGTGAGGGCCACGACCTCATCATCAAAGCCTGGCACATGCGCGAGCCGTTCGCGTGGAACGGCAAGTACACCAAGCTGCGCTACGTCAATCTGTGGCCGCGGCCGATCCAGCAACCGCATCCGCCGATTTGGATTCCCGGCCTCGGCTCGATCGAGACCTGGGACTTCTGCTTGGATCACGGTTACAATTACAGCTACCTCTCGTTCAGCGGATACAAACGCGCGCAGAACATGATGAACGGCTACTGGGAACACTGCGCGAAGAAAGGCATCGACCCGAATCCCTACCGCGGCGCGTTTTTCCAGCAGGTGTGCATCAGCGACACCGACGCCGCCTGCGAGCGCGAGTGGTGGCCGCACGTCGATTACTTCTTCAACAAGTGCCTACACCTCTATCCCGGCATGGCCGGCGCGCCCGGATACATGTCGGAAGCATCGATGCGCGCCGGCGTGGTCGCGCAAGTCGGCAACACCAAGAGCAACATGGGCACCGACAAGTCGTGGAAGGAACTCGTCGAGCAGCGCTACATCGTCGCCGGCTCGCCTGCCACCGTCGCTCAACAGCTCGAAGAACTCGCCAAGTCGCTGCGTGTCGGCCATTTGCTGTTCGGCTTGCATCTGGGCTCGGCGCCGAGCGAGCTGGTCAATCACTCCACCGAACTGTGCGCCCGCGAAGTGCTTCCAAAGCTGCGCCCGATTTGGAGCGAGCACGAAGACCGCTGGTGGCCGCAGGCGATGCCGAAGGAGAAGCGCGTGAAGCCGGGCAGCACAACGCTGACCGCGGCACGCGCCGCATCGATCGGCAACGGACAGGAGGCACGAGCGTGAGCAGCGGCGCGCAGTCACGAATGCTGGCGCTCGGCGACGGGCGCCCGACCATCGAGGTCCTCGAAGCCGGCAGCGGCGCGCCGCTGCTGTTCCTCCACGGCGCCGGCGGGATTCCGCTGTGGAGCGGCGTGCTCCCGCTGCTCGCGCGCGAGTTTCACGTCTACGCGCCGCTCCTGCCGGGTTTCGGACAGTCGACCGGACTCGACTGCTTGGATGATCAACTCGATTTGTTTCTGCACGGTTTCGACGTGATGGACGCGCTTGGGCTGGCGCGTCCCTACGTCGTGGGCGAGTCGATGGGCGGTTGGATGGCGGCCGAGATGGCGGCGCTGCGGCCGGACAAGATCGGTCGCCTCGCGCTCGCGGCACCGATCGGGTTGTGGCGCGACGACGCCCCGGTGCTCGACATGTTCGGCATGATGAATGACGAGATGGTGCCGTTTCTGTTTCACGACACCAACTGCGCGGCGGCGCAAGCGATGCTGGGGCTGAGCGCGCTCATCAGCGACAAGGACGATCGCACCCAAGCGCAAATCGAGCAGCTCATCGCGCTCGCCCGCGGTGCGCGCACCGCGGCGAAGTTTCTGTTTCCGGTGCCGGAGAACGGTCTCGAACGCCGCCTGTGGCGCATTCAAGCGCCGACCTTGATCGTGTGGGGTGCCAACGATCGCTTCATCGCACCGCTGTACGCCGACATCTTCACCGCCAAGATTCCCAACGCTCAACTCCACACGATTCCCAAGGCAGGGCATCTGCTCGCCCTCGAAGTGCCCGACGCCCTCGGCGAAGTTCTGTGCGAGTGGGGCAAGCGGGCGTAGGGCACGGCGCGCTGTGCCCCTACCAGGTTCGTCGTGTCTGTGACTTCCAAGAAAGGACAACCGTGACTCCAAACATCCACGGCATCTGCGATCCGCGCTTTGCACCGCTGCGCGACACGTTCATCCGTAGCTTTTCGACCTTCGGCGAAACCGGCGCGGCGCTGTCGATCACCCTCGACAACAAACCGGTGGTCGACATCTGGGCCGGCTATTCCGACGCAGCGAAGACGAAGGAGTGGCAACGCGACACCATCGTCAACGTCTACTCGACCACCAAAGGTATGGCCGCGATCTGCGCGCACCGCTTAGCCGACGCCGGGCGCTTGGACTTCGATGTGCCGGTGGCCAAGTACTGGCCTGAATTTGCGTCCGGTGGCAAAGCCGAGATGCCGGTGCGGCATCTGCTCAGTCACCGTGCCGGCTTGCCCGCGGTGCGGCAGGTGATGCCGCCGGAAGCGATGTATCAACCCGAGACGATGGCGACCGCGTTGGCCGCGCAAGAACCCTGGTGGCAGCCGGGAACCAAGCACGGCTACCACGCGGTGACCTACGGCTGGCTCGTCGGCGAAGTCGTGCGCCGCCTCACCGGCAAGAGTGTCGGCGCCTATTTTCGCGACGAGATCGCGCGCCCGCTCGACGTCGATTGCCACATCGGGTTGTCGGCGGCGGACGAGGCGCGCGTGGCGCCGCTGATTCCGCCGCCGCCGCCGACTCCCGATCAACTCGATCTGCTCGCCGAGATCCTCAAGGACCCGGAATCGATGCTGGCCAAGGCGTTCATGAATCCGCCGGTCGCGCTCGATGCGGTGAACTCGCGCGATTGGCGCGCCGCCGAGATCCCCGCGGCCAACGGCCACACCAACGCGCGCGCGCTCGCGCGGATCTACGGCGTGTTGGCGTGCGGCGGCGCGATCAACGGCACGCGCGTGCTCAGCCAAGCGGCGATCGACCACGCGATCGTCGAGCAGTCCGACGGCCCCGACGCAGTGCTGCCGCTGTACACACGCTTCGGCCTCGGTTTCATGCTGTCGACGCCAAAGGAGAAGATGGGGCCAAGCCCGCGCGCCTTCGGTCACGGCGGCATGGGCGGCTCGCTGGCGTTCGCCGATCCCGACGCCCGCCTCGGTTTCGGCTACGTGATGAACGAAATGCACAGCGGCCTCTGGCTGATCGATCCACGCCCGGCGGCGCTGATCGAGTCGCTATACGCAGCGCTTTGAACAGACCCGGGCAACGCACGCTTTGACGACCCGCGAGTTGTCAATCTCAGCAGGTCTATTGCTCTTGCGGCCTCGCCGTTACTGTGTTGACCCGCGACATCCAGCGTGGATTGTCGGAACCGACGGCATCGTCATGCGGATGTACTTCTTCGACGACAAGCAGCATCACGCACCTCTCAGCTTGCCGTCAACGGCGAGGAGATCTTCAAGATCGACCCGCTGAAGTAGGAGGACCGATGAATCCACATGTGAAATCCGTGCGCGTGCTCGACGACTACGAGCTGGAGGTGTCGTTTGACAACGGCGAGTTGCGGCGGTTCGACGTGAAGCCGTACCTCGATCGCGGCATCTTCGTTCGCCTTCGCGACCACGATGCATTTCGCAGCGTACGAGTGGTCGCGGGCTCCGTGGAGTGGACGAACGGGTTGGACCTCAGTTACGACACCCTCTACATCGAGGGACGGCCGATCGTGGCCAGGAGACGTCGGACCGAACAGAGCAATCCAGCGAATGCGCACTGAAGCCGCGCGCCTCTGATTGCCAGCGTTGGACCCCGACTAAACCGCCAAATACTTCCGGAACCACGCGACCGCCTCGCCCGACGCCGTCGCGAAGTGCGGCGGCTCGTAGGGCGCGAAGTGGCCGGCCGGGATGACGACGAAGCGCTTGGGGTCGCCGGCGCGGGCGAAGGCGCGGCGGGCGAAATCGAGCGGGAGAAAATCGTGCTCGGCGGCGATCAGCAGCAACGGGGTCGGGGCGATGCGATCGATGAAGCGGCCGGGCGCGTACTCGAGTAATCGTTCGAGCGAGCGCAGGGTGACCTCGTTGCGCCACGTCGGCGCCGTCTGCGCCGCCAACTGAAACCACTCCCACGAATCCAGCGTGCCCAACGCGGCCATGCCGCCGCTTTGGTCGACCACCGGAATCATGACGGGTGCGCCACCGGCGTAGATCCGCTCGCGCTCGTCGATCAACTGCTGCACCATCGCTGCCCGCCCTTCTTCGCCCGCGAGCTGCGCGATGCTCTCCCAGCCGTCGATCAACGGCACCTGCGACACCACCGCCTTCACGCGCCGATCAAGCGCGGCGACCATGAGCACGTGCGCGCCGCTGTAGCTCGTGCCCCAAATGCCGACGCGGTCGCGATCGACCGACGGCAGTTGCCGCGCATAACTGATCGCGTTGCGGTAATCGGTGATCTGCGCGTGCGGGTCGAGGTCCTGGCGCGGCTCGCCGTCGCTCGACCCGAGCCCGCGATAGTCGAAGACGAGGCTCGCCAGACCCGCCGCCGCAAACGCTTCGGCGAAACGGTCGAGCCGCATCTCCTTCACCGCCGAGAAGCCGTGCGCCATCACGATCGTCGGCCAGCGCGCGGTATCGGCACCGTCGGGAGTGTAGAACCACCCGCGGCAGATCGTTCCTTCGCTGCGGAATTCAACGTCGCGTCGCATCACGGTCTCCGTTTAGGTTAGGCGATAGTCGAGTCGTTCGAGAAACGGTCGCAGCACCGCGCGCACGTCGAGACGAGCGCCGAGCCGTGCGCACAGCAGGAACGTCCCCGCTAATTTGCGGTGCAAGAAGATCGTCGCCGGCGGCGGCGGCCGCAGAAAGCCGCGGCGCGCGGTCAACTCGACGCCCGCCGCACGCACCCGCGGCGGGACGCTCGAATTGCCGAAGTCGTACACGCCACGATGGCGAAACGGCTCGCAGGCAATCAGGAAGAAATCGATCAAGCCTTCGAGCCGGTCGGGCCGTTCGTCGACGTCGATGAAACCGATCGACTGCGTTGCCTGCGCGATCTCTTGGCGATTGAGCGTCATGGTCGCGTGAAAAAGCTGCGCGTAAAATCGCGACAGCTCTTCCGGCACGTGCCGCGCGGCGCCGAGGTCGAGCAAAGCGACCTGCTCGCTCTCGGTCAGCAGCAGAAAGTTGGCGAAGTTGGGATCGGTCTGGATGAAGCGAAACTCGAACAGCTCGCGAAACAGCAAACGATACAGATTGGTTCCGATGCGATTGCGCACCGCCTGCGGGAGATCGCCGAGCTGATCGAGCGGCACGCCGGCGACGTAGTCCATCGCCAGAATGTGCGGCGTGGTCAGGTCGTCGTGCACGCACGGCACCACGAACGCCGGATCGTCGGCGAGCAGCTCGCCGTAGCGCCGCAAATGTTCGGCCTCGGTCCGATAATCGGCTTCCTGACGGAGCTGGTGCTTGGCTTCCGTCAGCACCGCCGAGAGATCGATTTGTCCCGGCAGCAAGCGCGACAGCCTCAGAATCGAGGCCAGATTGTCGACGTCGCTGTCGATGCTGCGCGCGACGCCGGGATATTGGATCTTCAATGCAACCGTGCGGCCATCGGCGGTGACGCCGAAGTGCACCTGCCCGATCGACGCCGCCGCCACCGGGTCCATGTTGAACTCACGAAAGAGACGTTCCCAGCCTTTGCCGTAGGCGTGACCGAGGACGCGGCGGAGTTGCGCATCCGGCATCGCGTGCGCTTCGGAACGGAGAATCGACAGCGCGCCAGTGATCTCTACCGGCAGGTAGTCGTCGCCTTCGAGCGACAGCAGTTGCCCGAGTTTCATCGCCGCGCCGCGCAAGCTTGACAGCCGGCGCGCCAAACGCTGCGCGTTGGTGTGGGTGACGAAGATGTTGCGGACTTCAGACGTCCCGCCGAGCAACCGGCGGGCGCCCTCGGCGAGCCCGCCGAGGGTCACCTCTCCCGCCAACCACCCGATGCGCGCGAGCCGCTCGATGCGCCCGGAAGGAATGCGAGCGCGTTGGACGGACTTGGGAGGATGGGCCACGGGGATACCGTAGAGGATTCGTGTCGCGGCGCAAGTCCGACCGAGGTCGCGTGCCGGTCATCAGACTCCGGCCGCCGTGGCAACGCGGCCGGAGGCAATATCGACCGCGCGTCCGCAGAACTCCTGCTCGGGCATCGCCGCAGCGAACTCCGGCGCCGTCGTCGCCGCCAGCGTGCGTCGGCCATCGGGTAGATCGCAGATCATCACCGCACGGACGGGGGCGTCGCGTTCGAAGAGCACGGTGTACGCCGCTACCGTTGCTCGCCCGTGGTAGTCGCCGATCACCTCCACCGGCTGCACCTCGGCCGCGACCTCGGGAGTGACGTCCGCGAATTGGAATGCCCGCGCCGGCGGCTGTGCGGACCACAAACTAACCCCCTGCTTCGTCAGCATCCCGCTCACGGCGGTCAGCATTCCGACTCGGTGATCGGCGCGCAGAATTTCGGTCATCCGCACCAGCGCCTGCAATACGAAGTTGTTCAACGGGCCGCCGGCGAAAGCCATGCCGCCGGTTACCGTCAGATCACGCCCCCGCGCAATGCCGAGTTCGCGCGCCTGAATGCGGACGGCGACGGGGAAACAACTGTACAGCTCCAAGTGCGCGAGCGCATCGACATCGAGTCCGGCGATCTCCAGCGCCCGTTGTCCAGCGATGCGGAAACCGGGCGAGCGATGGAACTGCGGTCGCGCCGACAGTGGCACCATGTGATTGGACTCAGCCACGGCAAGCGGGAACACCCAACGATCTTCCGGCACACCTGCCGCCCGCGCCGCCTCCACGGAGCACAGAATGAGCCCGGCGGCTTGATCGACGTTCCATTGCGAGGTGTGCAGCTTGGTGTAAGGGAAGGCGAGCATGCGATTGCTGCCGCGCGGGTACGCGATGTCTTCCGCGCGCTGGGGATCGCGGTTCCATGCGTTCGGATTGGCGCTCGCCACGCGACTGAAATCGGCCCAGAGTTGCCCGACCTCGCGGCGATGCGCGTCGATGCTCAACCCCTCGGCGTGGCGCAGCGCCGTCTCCATCATGCTGTACTGCGTGACGGGCATGAGAATGCCGAGGTCTTCCTCCAACGGGCTCCAGATCTCGCGCTCCGGTCGCAGCACGCGGTCCGGCTCGACGCCGACTTGCTCGGTCATCGGCGCCTGCACCCCGCAGAGCTGCGCGCGCAGCGCGCGATACTTCGCTTCGCCGCCGGCAACGAGCACGACCTGTTCAGCCCCTGAAGCAATCGCGAACGCCGCCGCGCCGAGCAGCGTCGTCTGCAGCACGCCGATTTCGGCAAGCTGCGTGCGCGCCCGGTGCGCGCCGACGCGCTCGGCAATCAACCGCGCCGGATCGGAATAGTCCCAGAAGCCGCGCGGCACGCGAATCGAATTCGCCCGCGCCAGCAGCGAACGGCTACCGGCGTCGGCCGCGGCCCGCTCCAGGGCAGCGACCATCAGCTCGATCGGTTCGAGCGCGTCGCGCCAATCGTCACAGCGCTGCTGCACGGCGCCAACACCGACAAGGACCGGGGTGCGAGGATCCAAAGACATGGGGCGGATTGCTACCTGGAAGCACGGATCATGTCGAACGCCCGATTCGTCGACGCCCGACCACTTGCACGTTATGCGTCCGACAATGCGTTGAACCGCGCGCTTGTTCTCGCCGCCGCACCTCGTGTATGCGAGCCAGCGATGGCCCTCGCTGCTCGCGACGTGTCGGACGCCGCGCACCTCACGGTTCGCGATCCCGCTCATGGAACCGCGATTGACGAACTGCCCATCGACGACGGCGCCGCCGTCTGCGCCGCGGTAGCGCGTGCGCGTGCGGCGCAGCCGGCGTGGTCGGCGCTCGCCGTGCGTGAACGCGCTCGCCTGCTCAAGCGAGCGCGGCGGGAGTTGGTGCGGGCGCGCGGGGAGATCCTCGATCGCCTCGAACGCGAAACCGGCAAGGCACGCTTCGATGTCGTCGGCGAGCTGATGGGCGTGTGCACGAACCTCGGCTATCTCGCACGGCACGCGCCGCGCTGGTTGCGCTCGCAGCGGGTCAGCACGCGCCCGCTGTTCGGCAAACGCGGGCGGGTGACGTTCAAGCCGCGCGGGGTCGTCGGCATCATCAGTCCGTGGAACGCGCCGCTCAACCTCGCGCTGGGCGATACCATCCCCGCACTGCTCGCCGGCAACGCGGTGGTCATCAAGCCATCGGAACTCACCCCGCTCGCCGTGCGGCGCGCGGTCGAGGCGATGAACCGCGTGCTCCCTGAAGGCGTGCTGCAGGTGTTGATAGGTGCCGGCGAGACCGGCGCCACGCTGGTCGATCACGTCGACATGATCTGCGTCACCGGCTCGCCCGAGACCGGTCGCCGGGTGATGCAACGCGCCAGCAGTCGGCTGACGCCGGTGCTGCTCGAACTCGGCGGCAAGGATCCGATGATCGTCTTGCGCGACGCCGACCTCGATCGCGCGGCGAGCGCCGCGGCGTGGGGCGGTTGCATGATGACCGGGCAGGTCTGCATGTCGGTGGAGCGCGTGTACGTCGAGGCGCCGGTTGCTGATGCGTTTATTGCGAAGCTGGTCGACCGCGTTCGCAACCTACGCGTCGGACCCAATGGCGCGGATGCGGAGATCGATTTCGGCCCGTTCACCAGTCCGGCGCAGATCGAGATCGTCGAACGGCATCTCGCCGACGCGGTCGCGAAGGGCGCACGTGTGCTCACCGGCGGCACGCGGCGGGACATCGGCCCCGGCATCTTCTTCGAGCCAGCCGTTGTCGCCAACGTCGATCACTCGATGCTGCTGATGCGCGAAGAAACCTTCGGCCCGGTGATTCCGGTGATGGCGGTGCGCGACGCTGATGAAGCACTACGCTACGCCAACGATAGTTCGTACGGGCTGAGCGCCAGCGTGTTCACGACTGACGTGGCCCGCGGGATCGAGTTGGCGCAGCGCATCGAGAGCGGCAACGCCTGTGTGAACGACTGCGTGGTGTCGGCGGGCGTACCCACGTTGCCCTTCGGCGGCGTGAAGCAAAGCGGGATCGGCAGCCGCCACGGCGGCGCCGACGGCCTGCGCCAGTTTTGTATTCGACAGGCACTGTTCATCGAGCCGCGCAAACGCAAGACCGAGCCGACGTGGTTCCCCTACTCCGCCAAGCGCGCCCGCCAAATCGAATGGTTGATGAGCTGGATGTTCGGGTGGTAGCAGCCTGAGGTTTCCAGTTCCTCGTCTCTGATCCTCGACCCATCCCCCTGACCCCGAACCGCTCGCCTCTTTTCTTCTCTTTCCGGCGTCTGTTCACAGCTGCTCGGTGGACTATAATTCCGGCAAACAACCTCCGGCCCGTCGACCACGGGCTGTTGAGAGCCGACGAAAGGAGGCAGAGATGATCCAACGGAAACGGACCAGGACGAGCGCCGCGCTGATTGCCGGCGCGCTACTGTGCGGCGGCACCGGTGTAGCGAGGGCCGACGACGGCAAGGCCGCCTACGACAAGAACTGCGTCACGTGTCATGGCGCGAGCGGCAAAGGGGATGGGCCGGCTGCCAAGGCACTCAAGCCGCCACCGGGTGACTTTGCCACCAGTTTGAAGGGCATGTCCGACGCGGACATGGTGAAGCTGCTCAAAGAGGGCGGCAAGCCGCTCGGCAAGACTCACTCCGCCTTTGCAGCGAAGCTGAACGACGAGCAAATCAACGCCGTCGTGACCTACATCAAGGGACTCAAATAGCGTTTACCCGCGTTCGCGTCCCCCGCCGGAGTGCGCCGCGAGTGCACTCCGGCGGGGTTGTTACGCGCTGCAATAGCGTCCCGCTGCCATCCGCGCGAAGCTTCGGAGCTGTGGTTGGAGCCGCTGCACTGGGAGCTGCGACTCCTGCCGATGGTGAACTGCTCGGTTGGTCGACCAAGATTTGGTGGACGCCGATCCGCGCTACCAATTCACCACCCGCAGTTCCGCTTGGCCGGCATGTTCGTTGCGGCGTTCGACGATGTGGTTGCGCGCGTCGACGAAGACCACGCGCGGCTCCCACGCGCCCGCTTCCGACTCGGTCATCCAGCCGAAGGTGGCGATGATGACGAGATCGCCCTGGCTCGCCTTGTGTGCCGCCGCGCCGTTGATGCACACAACGCCGGAGCCAGCCTGCCCGCGCAAGGCGTAGGTGCGGAAACGTTCACCGTTGGTGACGTTCCAGATCTCGACCTCCTGGTGCGGCAGGATGTCGGCCGCCTCGAGCAGATCGGCGTCGATAGTGACGCTGCCTTCGTAGTGGAGATCGGCGCCCGTCACCGTGGCGCGGTGGATCTTGCTGCGCAGCATGTTGCGATACATCAGCCTTCTCCCCAAGCGGCCGAACGGCCGAGAATGGTGTTGTCGATCAGACGCGTGTTGCCGATGACGACCGCCAACGCCAGCAGCGTCGGCCCTTCGATGCGATCGACCGGACGCAGCGAGTCGGGATCACTCAACGCCACGTAGTCGATCCGCGCGCGCGACTCGGCCGTGAGCGCGGCGCGCGCCCGATCGAGCACCACGGCGCCGGACCGTTCGCCCCGCTGCACCGCCGACTGTGCCGCCGCCAGCGCGCGCGAGAGACAGCGCGCCGCAATGCGATCGTCCGGCGACAGGTAGGCGTTGCGTGAACTCATCGCCACGCCGTCGGCCTCGCGCACGATCGGGCCGCCGATGATCTCGATGTCGAAATCGAGATCCCGCACCATGCGGCGGATGGCGACGAGTTGTTGGAAGTCCTTCTCGCCGAACACCGCCACGTGCGGCCGCACGGCATTGAACAGTTTGGCGACGACGGTCGTCACGCCGCGGAAGTGGCCGGGACGCGAGTCGCCGCACAGTCCGCGCGTGACGTGCTCGACGTTCACGGTGGTCTGGAAGCCCTCGGGATACATCTCGTTCGCTTGCGGCAAATAGAGCACGTCGCAGCCGGCGGCGCGCAACTGCACGGTGTCGCGTTCGAGATCGCGCGGGTAGCGATCGAGATCCTCGTTGTGGCCGAACTGGAGCGGGTTCACAAAAACCGACGCGACCACGACGTCGGTGTGATGGCGCGCCTCGGTAACCAAGCTGAGATGACCGGCGTGGAGATAGCCCATCGTCGGCACGAACCCGATCCGTTTGCCGCCGGCACGCGCGCACGCCGACCATGCATGCATCGCGGGAATGCTCCGTATGGTTTCCATTGGTCGCCCTCCGTGTCGCGTTACCCTTGCGCCGCCACCTTGTTCGGCACCGGCGTGAGGGAATGGAAGGAATGCTGCTCGGTCGGAAAGACTCCGCCGCGCACGTCTTCGACGTAGGCCCGCACCGCCTCGCTGGCGACGTGGCGCAGCTCGGCGTAGCGCTTCGCGAATCGCGGCGAGACGCGATCGCCCAAGCCCAGCACATCGTGCAGCACGAGGATTTGCCCATCGCAGTCGGGGCCGGCACCGATGCCGATCGTCGGAATCGTGAGGCGTTCGGTGATCTCGGCGGCGAGGTCTCGCGGCATGCCTTCCAACACCACTGCGAATGCGCCCGCCTCTTCGACCGCAACCGCGTCGGCGATCACGCGCTCGCGTTGGCCGACTTTCGAGCCACGTTGACGTCCCTGCACCTTGTGTCCGCCCATCCGGTGCACCGATTGCGGCGTCAGGCCGATGTGCCCCATCACCGGAATGTCGACCGCGGCGATCGCCGCGATGGTCTCGGCCACCGCGACGCCCCCTTCCAACTTTACCGCTTCGACGCCGCCGTCTTTGATCAAGCGGCCGGCGTTCGCGACCGCGTCGGCCGCGCTCACTTGGTACGAGAGGAACGGCAGATCGCCGACCACCAGCGCCCGCGGCCGCGCCCGCGTGACCATGCGGCAATGATAGACCATCTCGTCCATCGTCACCGGCAAGGTCGTGTCCAGGCCTTGCACGACCATGCCGAGCGAGTCGCCGACCAGGATCAGATCAATGCCGGCGCTATCGACGATGCGCGTGAAGGGAAAGTCGTAGGCGGTGATGCAGACGATCGGCTCGCCGACGCCTTTGCGTTTGATCAGGTCCGGGACTGTAACTTTGCGCTCCATAAAACAACGCCCTCCCGAACCGATTGGGAGGGCTCATGGCCTTTGCGCGCGCAAAGTCGGTGTCCGGATGACTCGTGAGGTATTCGAGCCGTCTGCAGTCGGTCGCAGAGTGGCCGCTGCGCTCGAATCCTGGGTCGACGAATCACGCAACCCCGAAGTGCCTCTCCGTCTCGGTCCATTCACCCGGCTCGGCCGGGGACTATTTGGATCCAAGCGGTATGTAGTGCTGCACTCCTTGCCCCATGCCGTTGATCTCGCGGATCAGGTCCGCCATCTCGTCGGAGTGCGCAACGAAGTCGATCTCCGATGAGTTGACCACCAGCAGCGGGGTGTCGTCGTAGTAGAAAAAGAAGTCTCGATACGCCTCCGCTACCTTTTGGATGTACTCGGGCGCCATCCGCCGCTCGTAGTCGCGGTCGCGCTTGCGCAGCCGGGTGAGGAGCACGTCGGGACGAGCTTGGAGGTAGACGACGAGATCCGGCTTGGGTAAGCGCGTGCCGAGAAGACCGAAGAGCTGGCGGTAGAGAGCGAGTTCATCCGCGTCCAGGTTGAGCTCTGCGAATATCTGATCCTTCGCGAACAAGTAATCGACGACGGTATTCTGGCTGAAGAGATCTTGTTGCGCAAGCTCTCGTTGCTGACGGTAACGAGTGAGCAGGAAGAACAGTTGGGCTTGGAACGCGAACTGCCTCGGCTTGTCGTAGAACTTTCGGAGAAACGGATTCTCGTCGACCTGTTCGAGCACCAGACGCGCGCTGAAGGCATCGGCGAGAATTCGCGCCAGCGTCGTCTTACCGACACCGATCGGCCCCTCGACAACGATGTATCGCGAGCCCTTCACCGCCGCCTCCCCGTCTCTCTCGCGCGGCGAGTACCACACGGCCCGGCGCCGTGTCCAGGCGAAAGCGACGCGCGGATCGGTCGAGTATGCTAGATGCTGCGCATGGATCGCCAGGCGCTGCGTCGATCGATTGGCCGGACGCTGCTGGTGGGGATTCCCGCGCCCGAAATCGATGCACCGACGCGCGACATCCTCACCAGACTCGAGGTCGGCGGCGTGATTCTTTTTCGCCGCAACGTCGGCGAGGTCAAGCCGCTCGCAGCGCTCACCGCCGAGCTGCGCGGTTTGCCCTCGCAGCCGTTGGTGGCGATCGACCACGAAGGCGGCCGGGTGCTCCGTGTTGGCGCGCCGTTCACGACCTTTCCAGCGATGGCCACTGTGGGCGCGACCGGCGACGCGGAGATCGCTGAACAAGTCGGCTACGCGATGGGCCGCGAGTTGGCCGCGGTGGGCATCGATCTCAACTTCGCGCCGGTGTTGGACGTACACTCCAATCCCGCCAATCCGGTGATCGGCGACCGCGCCTTCAGCGATGCCCCGAGCGTGGTCGCGACAATGGGAGTCGCATTCATGCGCGGGCTCCAAGCCGGCGGCGTGCTCGCGTGCGGCAAACACTTTCCCGGTCACGGCGATACCGAGGTCGACTCGCATCTCGCGTTGCCGACCGTGCGCCGCGATCGCAGCGAACTCGATCGCGTCGAGCTGCCGCCGTTTTGCGCAGCAATTGCGGCCGGCATTCCCCTGATCATGA
Source organism: Binatia bacterium (assembly GCA_035541895.1). Classification (GTDB taxonomy): domain Bacteria; phylum Desulfobacterota; class Binatia; order HRBIN30; family JACQVA1; genus DATKMK01. Next base: position 73,072 of record DATKMK010000120.1, read on the forward strand.
CCGCCCACGTCTGCTATCCCGCGCTCGATCCGCAGCGGCCGGCGACGCTGTCGCCGCCGATCTTGCGCGCGCTGCTACGCGAGCAGCTCGACTTTCGCGGCGTCGTCGTCAGCGATGATTTGGAGATGCGCGCGATCAGCGGTCATCACGACATCGGCGTCGCAGCCGTCGCAACCATCGCCGCGGGTGTGGACCTGCTGAGCATCTGCGCCGATCTCCGCAACGCCGAGCGCGCGGCTGAGGCAATCGAACGAGCCGTTATCGACAAGCAACTGGATCTCGCCGTCCTCGAAGCGGCGGCCGATCGCCTGCGCGCCCTCAAGCGCCCGGTTGCGCGCGATCGCCTCACGCCGGCGGATTTGCCGGTCGCCGCGCACGCAGCACTCAATCAACGACTGCGCGACGCTCCTCCCGCTTTGAAAAAAGGTGGATCGAGGGGGATTTCCGGATGATCCAAAACCAAATCCCTCCTGACCTCCCTTTAGGGAGGCACCCGAGGCCGAGACGACAATCGGATGCACGATCAAGTGGGTGGCTCGAACTGGTTCACGTCGCCCACAAAAAGAAGGGGCGTCTTCTGTCGCCGCAAGCTTTAGCCTGCGTCCGCATCGCATGCAGCGGACGCACGCTGAAGGGTGCGGCTACAGCGGCCATTGCAAAAAGCGACAATCGCTTGGAAGGGAGCGTCAAGGTTGGGGCGACAGATTAGAGCGCGGTCGCCTTGCGGCTGACCGCACGCGCCTCGCCCCGCAGCAGCTTCGCCAGCGAGCGCGCGTACGGCGGGCGCGCGACGCCGCGTTCGGTGATGATCGCGGTCACCAATTGGTGCGGCGTAACGTCAAAGGCTGGATTGCTGACTCGCACGCCGGTCGGCGCGATCTGACGGTCGCCGATGTGAGTGACCTCACGCGCCGCTCGTTCTTCGATGGGAATATCGGCGCCGCGCTTGCACGACAAGTCGATCGACGAGGTCGGTGCAGCGACATAAAAGGGCACGCGATGCCGCGCCGCCAGCACCGCCAGCGTGTACGTGCCGATCTTGTTCGCCACGTCGCCGTTGGCCGCCGTGCGATCGGTGCCGACAATCACGCAGGTGATATCGCGCTGCATGAAATGTCCCGCCATATTGTCGGTGATGAGGGTCACCGGAATGCGGTCCTTCTTCAGTTCCCACGCCGTCAGTCGCGCGCCCTGCAAGAACGGCCGTGTTTCCGTTGCCAACACGTTGACCTGACGACCCGACTCGACCGCGGCGCGCACAACACCCAGCGCGGTCCCGTAGCCGGCCGTAGCCAATGCCCCCGCGTTGCAGTGGGTGAGAATCGTCACCGTGTTGGGGAGCAACTCCGCGCCGTACGCGCCGAGTGCGCGATTCGCGGCGATGTCCTCGCGATAGATCGCGAGCGCCTCCTGCCGTAACAGCTCGCGCACAATCTCGGGTTCGCGGCCGGCGGCGCCAGCAAAGGCGCGCCGCATCCGCTCGATCGCCCAGAACAGATTGACGGCCGTCGGCCGAGTGGCCGCAAAGGTACGGCATACGCGATCGAATGCACGATTCACATCGCTCGCACGCGCTTGCTTGGCGCCCAACGCAATGCCGAACGCCGCCGTGACGCCGATGGCGGGCGCACCGCGCACGACCATATCCTTGATGGCCGCGGCGACGTCGCGGTAGTCGCGGTAGACGCGGTACACTTCGCGCATCGGCAGCAGGCGCTGATCGATCATCACCACCGTGCCGTTGCGCCACTCGACGGTTCGGATCACACTGCCCTTCATGTTTCCTTCTCATTAACTGCCAGCGCGCGGGTCGGCAAGATGGATTCGTGCATCGCACCATGCGCCGACACGCCCTTGGGGTGTTGGTGCTGTCTTGACAAACTGCGTCATTCGCCTCTATGGTTCAAACGGTTGATTGAGGTCGGGCATGGGCATCACCATCGTTCAGAAGAGTGAGCTCGGAGTCCGGAAGCACGATCCGAAGATCGCGCTGGTGTTGGCGGGCGGAGCAGTCACCGGCGGGGCGTTCAAGCTGGGCGGCCTCAAGGCCCTCGACGATTTTCTCGTCAATCGCAAGGTTAACGAATTTGAAACCTACATTGGCTTGAGTGCCGGCGCGGTGCTGGCCGCGCCACTCGCGGCCGGCGTGAGCCCAGCGGAAATGCTGAAGAGCCTCGAAGGTAAATCCGAAGAGTTCTCGCAATTCCAGCCGCTCGATTTCTACAATCCGAACTTCGCGGAGTTCGTCTCTCGGCCGCTCCAATTCGCCTTCGACCTCGCCGCCTATGCGCCTCGAGTCTTGCTCGATCTGACCCGCCACGCCCCGACGCTGCTCGGGAAATTGCGTGCGGCGCTCTCGGACTATCTGCGGAAGCCCTCGCTCGGCGGCTTGCAGGTCCTGCTTGAACCGATCGCCGAGACGATCGACAAACGACGGCGGGTTCCGTTCGTCCTCGACTATCTCCCCTCGGGATTCTTCGACAATGCGAGCATCGAGCGGTATCTGCGCCGCAACTTCGAGCACGGCGGCATCAGCAACGACTTTCGGACGTTGTACCAACACACCAAACGCGAGCTGTACATCGGCGCGATGAACCTCGACACCGCCGAACGGGTGGTGTTCGGGCACGACGAAGACGCGTCGGTCACGGTCTCCGAAGCCGTGCAAGCGTCGACGGCCTTGCCCGGCTTCTACAAACCGGCGCATCTGCACGGCGTCGACTACGTCGACGGCGGCGTGCGCCGCACCGCGAACATCGATGTGGCCATCGAGCACGGCGCCGATCTGGTGATCTGCTACAACCCGTTCCGGCCGTTCTCCAACCGCGTCCGTCGCAAATACGTCAAAGAACTCGGCAAGGTGGTCGTCGAAGGACGGCCGCTGGTCGACACCGGCCTCCTCACCGTCATCAACCAAGTATTCCGCACGCTGCTGCACTCGCGCCTGCAGTACGGTCTCCGCCAATACCAAGACGATCCGCATTTCACCGGCGACATCATCGTCATCGAGCCGAAAGAAACCGACCTCCACTTCTTCCAAATGAGCGCGCTGGCGTACTGGCAGCGCATCGTCGCGGCGCAACACGGCTACATTTCGGTCACCGAGTCGATCGAGCAGAACTACGACCTGATCAAGCCGATCCTCGAACGCTACGGCATCGCCATCACGCGCAAAGCAGTGCGCGCCAGCGTCGACAAGCTTCGCGCCGAGAACGAGGAAGAGGTCTCCGAAGTGCTGACTCGCGACGTGCCGCGACGCAATTTGAGCGTCGCGTAACGTTCCCTCTCTGTGGCCGCAGGCTTCAGCCTGCGCTGCGCCCCGTCGTGCTCGTGCGACCCCAACTTACCCCCTACCCTTTTGGGGTCGAATCGCGCTAAGGAGTGTCCACAACCAATTCCCTTGTCGGAGGATATGAATGAAATCTGCTGTCTACGTCGGAGATCCGAAGAGTCTCGCCATCGAACAACTCAAGCCGAATCCGCCGGGTCCGCGCGACGTCGTGGTCGCGATCGGCGCGAGCGGCGTATGCCACTCTGACCTGTCGATCATGCGCGGCTACGTGCCGGTACCGCCGGGCATGGTGCTGGGTCACGAAGGCGCCGGACGCGTCGTCGAAGTCGGCGCAGAGGTCGCGCGGGTAAAGAAAGGTGATCGCGTGGTCGCCTCGTTCGTGCCCGCCTGCGGTGCCTGTTGGCACTGCTTGCGCGATCAATCCGAGCTGTGCGAGCGCGAGAACGAGATCTCGATGCAAATGCGCGGCACGCGTCCCGATGGCAGCATGTACTTCTGCATGACCGGCCTCGGAACGTTCTCAGATGTGATGACGGTCGACGAGTCGTCGGTGGTGAAGGTCGAAACCGACCTGCCCGATGCGCAACTCGCGTTGATCGGTTGCGGCGTCACCACGGGCGTCGGCGCGGCGCTCAACACCGCGAAAGTGAAGCCGGGCGCCAGTGTCGCCATCCTCGGCTGCGGCGGCGTCGGCCAAGCGGTGATTCAAGGCGCGCGGATCGCCGGGGCCGGACGGATCATCGCCATCGATCCGCAAGAGCTGAAGCGCAAGACCGCCACCAAGCTCGGCGCGACCGACGTCGTCGACCCGTCGAAAGGCGATCCGGTCGAACAGGTGAAGGCGCTCACCGGCGGTCGCGGTGCCGATTATGCGTTTGAGGTTATCGGTTTGCCCGAGACCATTCTCACCACCTACAACCTCGCCCGGCGCGGCGGCGAGGTGATCATCGTCGGCATGGCACGTTTCGACGCGCAATTCACCCTGCCGGCGTTCGGCATCTTCTTCGAGCAGAAGACGGTGAAAGGCTGCAAGTACGGCTCGGCGCAAGTGCGTCGCGACTTCCCGCGCTTCGTCGAGCTGATCGAAACCCATCGCCTCGACATCTCGTCGATGGTGTCGAAGACCATCAAGCTCGAAGGCGTCAACGACGCGTTCCGCGCGATGGAAGCCGGCGAAGTGATCCGCAGCGTCATCGCCTAGCAGTCTGTTCTTGTGGGGACCCGCGACTGGCGGGTCCCCGTGTCTCCGATTGAAACGAGTCATCCGATTCCGCAATGGATCGCCGTCGCTTGATGCCCGACCGGATCACGGCCGACTCCGATGGCGTGGAGACTGTGAAATGCCCGACGCGCCCGTTGACGTGTTGATCGTCGGTTCCGGAGCATCTGGAGCCGCGTTTGCCTGGAGCTTGGCGGAGACGCGCATGAACATCCTTTGCCTCGAACAAGGCGACTGGATGGATCCGGCGAAGTATCCAGGCATGGGCGACGACTGGGAGGCGCGGCAGCTCGGCGACTTCGCCCTCAGCCCCAACGCTCGCGGGCGCCGCGAGGACTATCCGGTCAACGACAGCAACTCGCCGGTGCAAGCGTCGATGTTCAACGCGGTCGGCGGCAGCACCATCCTCTACGCTGCGCACTTTCCACGCTTTCATCCCGGCGACTTCAAGGTGAAGACCTTGGACGGTGTCGCCGACGATTGGCCGATCGACTACCAACGTCTCGCATCGTTCTACGATGTCAACGCCCGCATGATGGGCGTCTCAGGACTCGCCGGCGATCCGGCCTATCCACCGAAGGAGTTGCCGCTGCCACCGGTCGCGCTCGGCAAGCTGGGTACCACGCTGGTCAAAGGCTTCAATCGCCTCGGTTGGCATTGGTGGCCGTCCGATAGCGCGATCACGACTCAGGAATACGAAGGCCGTGCACCCTGCATCAACGCCGGCACATGTCTCTCCGGCTGCGCGCAAGGAGCGAAAGGCAGCACGGACATCACCTATTGGCCGGCGGCGCTGCGAGTGGGAGTGACACTCAAGACACGTTGTCGCGTGCGCGAGATCACGGTTGCCGAGACGGGCATGGTGGACGGGGTCATTTACTACGATGCCGACGGCGTGGAGCATCGACAGAAAGCGCACGTCGTAGTCTCGGCGTGCAACGGCATCGGCACGCCGCGGCTGCTGCTGAACTCCCGCTCTAAGCAATTTCCCGACGGGCTCGCGAATCGCAGCGGTCTGGTCGGCAAGAACCTGATGTTTCATCCTTACGCGATGGTAACGGGATTCTTCGACGAACCGCTCGAAGGCTACAAGGGTCCCACCGGCTGCTGCATCATGAGCCACCAATTCTACGAAACCGATCGCGCGCGCGGCTTCGCGCGCGGCTACTCGTTCGAGATCACCCGGGGATTCGGACCGGTGTCGACCGCCGTGTGGGGCCTGTCCATGGGACGTTTGTCATGGGGAGCCGACCACCATCGCGCCTACGCCGACCTCTTCGATCGGACCGCCGGAATGGTTGCGATCTGCGAAGACCTTCCCGAAGAGTGCAATCGCGTGACCCTCGATCCCGATCTCAAAGACTCCGACGGCATTCCCGCGCCCAAGATCACCTATCGGTTGAGCGAGAACAGTCAGCGGATGCTCGAGCACAGCGTCGCCAGAGCGAAAGAGGTTCTCGAAGCCGCGGGCGCAAGGGACACGTTCGCCATGGCCCCCTTTCCGTTCGCCGGTTGGCACCTGATGGGGACCGCACGCATGGGGACGGACCCCGAACGTTCGGTGGTCAACGAGTGGGGTCGTTGTCACGACGTGCGCAATCTCTTCATCATCGACGGCAGTATCTTCGTGACCGCGGCGGCCGTGAATCCGACCAACACGATTCAAGCACTCGCACTCTACATTGCCGACATGGTCAAGAAGAACCTCGCGAACCTCTTCGATTGATAGGTGGGCGGCTCGACGACGTCGAATAAGGAGCCACGCGCATGCGCAATGAACCCGGCCGCATCGACCTCACCGCCGAGGGTGAACGCACGCTCGCCAGCGTACTCGATGAGATCATCCCACCCAGCAGCGACGGACGACTTCCCGGCGCCGGCGCGATCGACCTCGTCGGCTACATCAAGGCCGCGATGCCGAGGTTGCCGGAACTGTGGTCGATGATCGTGCATGGCATCGCGGAACTCGACGGCGTCGCCGAGATTCGCCATGGGCGGCGGTTCGCGGACTTATCGGGAGATCAGAAAGTCACACTGCTGAACGAGCAAGCCTTTGTGCTGCCGCTCAGTCTGCACGCCTTCGTCGGCTACTATCAACATCCCCGCGTCGTTGCCGCGCTGGGCCATGAACCGCGTCCACCGCATCCCGCGGGATACACCATGGAGTCGAACGACCTCGCGCTGTTGGACACCGTCCGTCGGCGACCCAAGTTGTACCGGGAGTGCTGAATCGGTTGCGGGTTCAAGCCAGCGTACAACAATGTGGTTCCTTACGATCGTCGTCTAGTTGACAGATGTCATGTCTGGCTTTCCAAGGCGCGCTTCGGTCTGCGCGCTTTCCCAATCGAGAGAACCGGCATCTGCAACTCTTCCCAAAGCTGCAATGGCGCTTCGCCGTTCGCTGCGAAGTTTGATCAGCCGGCTGACCCGGTCGCGCCGCACGAATTTCGCTGTAGCAAGACATCATGGCGTCGCCCGGTGCGACCAATTTGGGCTCGGCCGCAAGCTACCGACTGCGGTTCAGCGCCCTCGCCCGGCTGCTCATCGTCGCGACGGTCGGATGTGCGCCGACCGCACCGGTCGTGCAAGTCATCGAGGAACCGCCGCACTGGGACAAGCCGCGCGTTTACCTGACCGCCGCGCGCCAGAGGGACGAGGTCGCTCGCGGGTTGCGCGCAGCGGGTTTTCAACTGGTCGACGAGATCGACGACCGTTCATACTTTCTGCGCGTCACCATCGGCTCGACGCAAAGTTCACGACCGTGCGGGACTCTCAACAATGTCCGCTACGAACTGCGGGTGCAGGGGCGTACGATTGTCACAGCCGAGGCGAAGGGTTGGACGGGCACCTGCGAACCGAACGTCTTCGACGATGTCGGTCGCGAACTCTGGCGCCGCCTCGTCGAGAGCACAACATCGCAAGGAGAGATCCGATGAAAAACAAGAGTCGGCAACGACTTCGGCTGTGGGTGCTGGTCCCGCTGCTCGCCGCGTCGGGCTGCACCTATACGACCGTGGGCACGAAACTCTCCCCGATTGCGCCGCCGCGGCCGGTTGTTCAACCTGCCATCGAGCACACCGTCGGCGACTTCTCGTTCACACTGGAAGGCGGCAAGATGGTCACGTCCAACTTCGTCGGGCATGTGCTGAACGACAGCATCATGAGCGCGTGGAAGGACCACGGCTACATTCGCGAGGCGCGCTACGTTGAGTCGAGCGCCTTCTCCGGTCAAGCCGACTACAACCTGACGCTCAGCGGATCGCAGTACGGAGAGTCGAGCATCGGCATGCAAATCCTGAGCGGCCTCACCTTGACGCTGCTGCCGTACTCGGTGACGCAACACTACGATCTTCACTACACGCTCCAGGATACCAAGAGCGGCAAGCAGTACAGTGCGAGCGTTCAAGAATCGAACGAGACCTACGTGGAGTTGTTCCTCTTGTTCGCATTGCCCTTCGGACAGCGCGGCCAGGCTGAGACCGTGGCGCGCATGGGCGACCATTTGTACGACCAGCTCCGCCAGCAGGGCGCGTTCCAAGCCGCGCCGGCCGCTTCGCCGTGATTGCGGGTGGCCGGAGAGACGGCAAGACCACCCGGCACCACTGTTACCTTGGAGCAAGCGTCGCCGGGGAAGACTCTCGCGGTCCTCTGACAGCCGTTGCGAACACGTCGCTAGAAACCGTCTCCGCGAACACGGCCAAGGCTCGACAGTAGGCACGATTCAACACCTCCTCATACGCATCCACAGACGCATATGCGTACGCGCCCGAGTACTCGCCGGTGAACGTCTTGGCCCACACGGCCCCGCCGCCATCAGGATCCGCGACAACCGCCTTGAAGGCGAATCGGCCTCGAATGGTTCCATGCAATGCGAAAAATCCGCCCGGAATCGACGTCAACATCGTCTCGACGAGTTGCAAATCGAATCCAGCGACACGGGCCGGTGACGCGGCGCCATCGACGACGGTAACGTTGCTGAGCCTGAGCACGGTGGTCACGTCAGAGCTGAGCGCGGTCATCAGGTCGGTCTTCAAGTCACGGTCCACCGTCATGGGAGGCATGTTGGGGAGGACAATTACAGCCACGTTTCCCGCCGCCGGGCCTGCCGGCACGACGGCCACGTTCGACGCCTCGTACAGCTTGCCGACGCCGGCACCCGTACGTTGATCGGTGACGCTTCTAAATCTGAGCGCCGCTGCTCTCGGCGCCGTCGCCGGAGCTGAGACGGCGGGCCTCACATCCTCACCGCACTTGACCTCGGCACCGATGGTGCCGGCTCCGATTGGTGGAGTCGCGAGGTGCAAGACCGTCGTCTTTCGGCCGATCCGGGCACTGAAGTCCCGCGCGCCGATACACCCACTGGACAGGCCCAGGCCCAGCACGATCAGTGCGCCAATTCTCGGGCCGGTAGCCGGGCCGGGCGATCGTGGGAAGCACCCAAACACAGCCCAGCATCCCGCCGCTCTCGTCCAGGAGTAGATGAACACGCGTCGCGACTCCGATCAGCAATTGCTGGCCACGCATCGTCACCGTCGTCAGCACCGGTGGTTTGAAGACGCGAGAACGATACCAGGCCGCGGGCGTGCGGCAGGCATGGCCAAACCGGCAATGACTTCTCAAAAGCTGGGATCAGGTCGGTGCGGAGAAGGTGGACAGCGAGGCGCAGCGGCGGCTCGGCCGGACGGCGATGGTGTGGAGACGCCGGACGAGGCGTCTCCACACGCGAGGGCGGAGAACTACAGTCGCTCGACGATTGTCGCGATCCCCATGCCGATGCCGATGCACATCGTGCTGAGGCCGTAGCGCTTGTTCCGGCGCTCCAGCTCGTCGACCAACGTGCCGATCAGCATCGCACCGGTGGCGCCCAGCGGATGGCCGAGCGCAATCGCGCCGCCGTTCACGTTGACCTTCTCGGGATCCATGCCGGTTTCCTGCATCACGCACAGCGGCACCGGCGCGAACGCCTCGTTGATCTCGATCAGATCGATGTCGCCGATCTTCATGCCGGCCTTCTTGAGCACCTTCTGCGTCGCCGGGATCGGACCGGTGAGCATGATGACGGGCTCGGACCCGACGATCATCTGGTCAACGATGCGCGCACGCGGCTTGAGCTTCAGCTCCTTCACCTTCTTCTCTGAGGCCAACAGCACCGCCGCAGCGCCGTCGACGATGCCGCTGGAATTTCCGGCGGTAATCTTGCCGTCGGGCTTGAACGATGGATTCAGCGCCATCAATCCTTCGAGCGTCGACTGCGGGCGTACGTGCTCATCGGTGTCGAACAGCTTTTCTTCGCCGTTGAGCGTCACCTGCATCGGGATCAGACTCTTCTTGAATCGTCCCTCTTGAATCGCGCGCCACGCCTTCTGCTGGCTGGCCAGCGCGAAGCGATCGACCTGCTCGCGGCTGTACCCCCACTTCTCCACGATCATCTCGGCCGACAAACCTTGCGGGACCAGATCGTACTTTTCCATCAAGCTCAGCGGCAGCGGCCCCATGTCGGAGCCCATCGGCACACGGGTCATGTTCTCGACACCGCCGGCAACCACGAGATCTTGCGCGCCCGACTTGATTGCCTGCGCCGCGAAGTTGACCGCTTGCTGGCCCGAGCCGCAGAACCGATTCAGCGTGACCCCGGGCACATCCACCGGCCACCCTGCGGCCAGCACGGCGCCGCGCGCGATGTTGGTGCCTTGTTCGCCGGTTTCGCTGACGCAGCCGACCACCGCGTCTTCAATCTCCTTGGGATCGACTCCGGTTCGCTGCGTGATCGCGTTGAACACGGTCACCAGCAAATCCATCGGGTGGACATTGCTCAGACTGCCCTTCTTGCGCCCGCGTGGGGTGCGACAGGCATCGATGATGTACGCTTCAGCCATGATTTCCTCCTGATGAGTGGGAACGGATTCGACCGGCGACGAACTAACAGCGGTTCGGCGCCCAGTCAATCGCGGCCGCCATGTGGGCCCGCTCAGTCCTCTTGCTCCGACTCCTCGCGCAACGCCAGCAGCGGATCGCCGAGCTGTTGAATCAGCCAGCGATGCATGTCACCGACCCGGCGCTCCCAGCCGGCCTCGACCGGCAAGGCGTGACCCGCGTGCTGGTCGACGTGGAAGGTCGCACCGATTCGTTGTGCCAGTGTTTGAGCCGTTGCCGTCGCAACAAACGGATCGCGGCCGCCGGCGACGATCAACGTCGGCGGCGCCGGCGCCGTGAGCGCTCTTTCGTTGCGCGCAAGCTCGCGCAGCAGGGTCGCGGGTTCGACGACGTGGGGCAAGGCTGGATCGCCGAAGTACGCGTGCCCACGGCGACCGCGCGGCGCGGGAACCGGCCGACCGGTCATCATCGCCAGCCGCTGCGATCCGCGGACGGCCGCGTGTGGCCAGGACACCAACGGCGTCAATGCGACGACCGCGCACGCGTCCCGTGCCGCGCGCAGTGCCAGCAAGCCCCCGAGATCGTGTCCGACGATTACCGGCGCCGGGTGCATCGCGGAGATCGCTCGCTCGACGTCATCTTGGTAGTCGAGCAATTGAGTCGCCGACGGCGCACCGCAGCGACCGCGCAGATTCACCGCGTGGCACAACCAACCACGATGGGCGAGAAACCCCGTGTAGCGACGCCACATCGCCGCCGTCGACCACAAGCCGTGCACCAGCAGCAACGGCGCGGTGAACTTCGGACTCGCTGCACCGACGACTTCGATCGTCAGATCGCCGACGCGCACTTCCATTTGCTGCGAGGTCGTAGGCGATTGGCGGCGTGCGAGCAACTCGTGGCCAATGCTTGCAGCCCAGAAACACCAAGGCCCCTTGGATTGCTCCAAGAGGCCTTGATGGTGAGCCCGAAGGCTCGTGCCTGTGGGAAGGGAAAAAATCCTGGCCTAGTGAATGGCCTCAGACAAACTGACGACTACTTCTTCTTCTTGCCAGCGGCTTTCTTCTTGGCAGGCGCTTTCTTCTTTGCCACGGCCTTCTTTCCCTTCTTCGCTGCCTTTTTCTTCATCGCCATAACTTCCTCCTTGTGAGGCTCGCTCGAGCCTCAAACCACCTAACACTCCCAACCCAACAGGCGATCTCCACCTCACTCAGCCACCCACCACCAGTTACGCGGCGGATTATAGGGAGTGAGGTTCCTTGGTGTCAAGAGAAGAATGGCATTTTGGAATTTTTTTGGACAGGCAACTCGCGGCCGTGTCGGAGAAAACTCTGCCGCCCACAAAGCCGTTGAGAGGATCGCGAGCTCCGCATAGCAGATTGTTTTACTCGGCCATCCACAGATGAGCGAAATTAGTTGTCCACAGCTCAAAGGCCGAGCAACAGGCGCACGAGCGCGCGGACACCGATCCACAGCGCGCTCCGCAGCAAGTCCGACGTGATGTTCGATGACGTCTCGTCATCCGCTGCGGACGCGTTGTCGGTGGCGCGCGCGAGCTGCGATACAGTCGGCCAGTTCGCGCTGTCAGCGTAACGCCCGATCAATGCGTCGAGTGCGGCGTTCGGCACCGGCATCGACCGTGGCTCTTCGCTCCGCGCGCCCTTGAATCGGCGGAGCTCGCCGCGGTTGAGCCACATGCCGTCGCACGCGGGACAGCGTTCGATGCGCGAATCGACGGGCAGCAGCGGATCCCGAAATCGTCGCAGCGCGATGCGACAACGCGGACACTGCAACTCGTGCTTCACCGACTCCACCGGCGCGCGCAGTGCGGCTTGATCGACCGGATCGAGCCGACCCACTTCCGCGGCGTCGATCGGAAACAACTCCCAGCGATCGCACCAGAGACCGCCGCAGGTTCCGCACTGATCGAGCGCCAGCAAGTAGCCGGTGCGGGCACGCGCGGTAACCGGGTTCAACGCCAGCGCGCAATTGGGGCAGAGCGGCGCTGAGGCGCTCACACCGTGCCTCCATGCGCGAGCGCGCGCAGAATCGCGATGCGACGACTCAGCGGCGGATGAGACGCCAACAAGTCGCCCCAACGACCGGGATTGTTGGACACCCGCCGCTGCAAGGGATCGCTGATGAACAAGTGCGCGGTCCCGCGCGTCGCCGTCCGTAGCGGCGTGGTAGCCGCACCGATCTTCTCCAATGCGCGGGCCAGCCCGATCGGGTTGCGAGTCAGCTCGGCGCCGGTCGCGTCGGCAAGATATTCGCGCTGCCGGGAGATCGCCATCGCGATCAATCGCGACAGCAACGGCGCAACCAGAGTGAGGACCACCACGAGCACGACCAGCAGCACGCTGCCGCGTCGCCGGCGATCGCCGGTGATGGTCAAGGCACGCCGGGCCCAGTCGGCCAACATCACCAACCCGCCCACCAGGATGCCGACGACCGTCATCACCAACGTGTCGCGGTTGGCGATGTGCGCCATCTCATGCGCGACCACTCCCTGCGTCTCTTCGCGATCGAGCAAATCCAGCGCGCCTTGCGTGACGCCGATGGCCGCGTGCGCCGGGTCACGCCCCGTCGCCAACGCATTCGGGGCGGGATCGGGGATGACGTAGATCTGCGGTCGCGGCACCCCCGCCGCGACCGCCATCTCCGTCACGATGTTGAACAGCTGCCGATCCTCCGGAAGGGTTTGGTCGAGCGGCCGCGCCAGCAGTGAGGCCATCACCAGCTTGCTACCGGCGAAGTACGACGTCAGCGCAAGACCCGTGGCCACCGCCGCGGCCCAGATCGTCAGCAACGGCAGCGGCTCGCCGCGCGCATCGAGAAAGCCGTAGGCCACGACATCGAGGCTGAAGCCGAAGACACCGAAGGCCGCTATGAATACCAACAGGAACGCCAGCGTGCGGCGCCGATTCTGCGCTTGGCGTACGTAGAGATCCACGAGGGAATCAGGACTTCAACGATAAGTCCACGCGCGGCACCGCCTTGTCTGCATCATCGGCGGCGAAGAATTCCGCGCGCTGAAAGGCGAAGAAGTTGGCGATCACGTTCGACGGAAACACATCGAGGCGCGTGTTGAACCGCATCACGACGTCATTGTAGAACTGCCGCGCGAAGCCGATTTGATTCTCGGTCGTGGTCAATTCCTCCTGCAACTGCAGCACGTTTTGATTGGCCTTCAACTCGGGATAGTTCTCGATCACCGCCAGCAGGCGACCGAGCGATCGAGTGAGTTCGTTCTCCGCTTGACTGCGCTCGGGGACCGTGGTTGCGGCCACCGCGCGGGCGCGGGCGGCCACGACCTTCTCGAGCGTCTCGCGCTCGAACTGCATGGCGCCCTTTACGGTCTCGACCAAGTTGGGAATCAAATCGTGGCGCCGCTTGAGCTGGACACCGATTTGTTTCCAGCCGTTCTCGACCTGATTGCGCCCGGTCACCAAACCGTTGTAGGTCGCGATCGCCCATACGATCAGGGCGACGATCAACACCAACAAGACTGTTCCCATACAACGCCCCTCAGCCGTGGCGCAGCGCCGCGCGCCCGGGAAACACCGCTCGACGGCCGAGCTGCTCCTCGATGCGCAAGAGCTGATTGTACTTCGCCGTTCGCTCGCTGCGACACAGACTGCCGGTTTTGATCTGACCGGCGTTCACCGCCACCGCGAGATCGGCGATCGTCGTGTCTTCGGTCTCGCCCGATCGATGCGAGATCACCGTGGTGAAGCCGGCCGACTTCGCCAAGCGGATGGTCTCAAGCGTCTCCGTGAGCGTGCCGATCTGGTTGAGCTTGATGAGAATCGAATTGGCCACACCGGTATCGATCCCCTGCTGCAACCGTGCGGTATTCGTCACAAACAGATCATCACCGACCAGTTGCACTTTTCGGCCACAGCGCTTGGTGAAGCTGCGCCAGCCCTCCCAGTCGTCTTCGGCGAGTCCGTCCTCGATCGACACAATCGGGTACCGCCCGAGCCAGTCCACGTAGAAGTCGATCATCCCGTTGTTATCGCGGACCCCCCCGCCGGACTTGCGGAACTCATAGCGGCCATCGGCGTAGAACTCGCTCGCGGCCGGATCGAGCGCAATGGCCACCTGCCGGCCCGCCTGATAACCGGCGCGATCGACCGCCTCCAGAATCACTTCGATCGCTTCCTGGTTCGACTTGAGCGACGGCGCGAACCCGCCCTCATCGCCGATCCCAACGCCGTAACCGCGTTGCTTGAGCACCGTGCGCAAGGTGTGAAACACCTCCGCACCGATGCGCAATGCATCGGCAAACGTCCGCGCGCCGACGGGCATGATCATGAACTCTTGCAAATCCACCGAGCTGTCGGCGTGCGCGCCGCCGTTGAGGATGTTCATCATCGGCACCGGCAAGGTCACCGCGCCTTTACCGCCGAGATAGCGATACAGCGGCTCCTCCAGCGCCAGCGCCGCCGCCCGCGCGACCGCGAGCGACACGCCGAGCATCGCGTTGGCGCCAAGCCGCCGCTTGTTCGGGGTGCCGTCGAGATCCAGCAGCAATCGGTCGATCGCCTCCTGTTTGCGCGGATCGCGGCCACGCAGCGCCGACGCGATCGTGGTGTTAACGTTGGCCACCGCCTTGGTGACCCCCTTGCCGAGATAACGCCGCTTGCCGTCGCGTAACTCCAAGGCTTCGTGTTCCCCCGTCGACGCTCCCGACGGCACTGCGGCTCGACCAACCACGCCGTTGCTCAGGCGCACGTCGACTTCAACCGTCGGGTTCCCCCGCGAATCGAGAATCTCGCGCGCGACAATCTGTTTGATCTTCATTCCCGTTGCGATCTCCCGAGCCGATTTGCCAATCCCCACGGGCTTCGGCTACCATGCGCCGCGCGTGGGGACACAGGCGATGCGACTCCTACCACCGGCTCCGGGCAAACACAAAATCGTGGTGACGGTGGGGATGGTGTGTCTGACCGCACTCGTCCTCGGCGCGATCTACGGCGATCGCGGTCTCATCGATCTGCAGCGCTTGCGGGCCGAACAGCGGCAACTGGAACGGGTGGCCTTCCGCCAGCAACAAGCGAACGCGCAACTACGCGATCACTTGCGACGCTTGCGCTCCGACGATCAGTACTTGGAGCGCTGGGCGCGGCAACGACTGCGTTGGGCAAAGCCGGGGGAGATCATCTATCATTTTCCGGAGCCGGCGAGCGCGCGCACCGCACCATCGCGCAGCTCCGATCAGTAAGCGGCCGAGCGCGGACGCCGCTCATTCGTCGTCGCTCTCGATCAACTCTTCGTATTCGTCGGCGCCCATGAGTTCCTCGAGCTCCGATTCGTCTTGCACCGCGACTTCGATGAGCCAGCCTTCGCGGTATGGATCTTCGTTGATCAGGCTCGGGCTTTCCGTCAGCTCGACATTGACGGCGCTCACGGAGCCGCTCACCGGCGCGATCAGTTCCAACCCCGTGCGCACCGACTCCAGCTCGCCGAACGGCTCGCCGCGTTCGATCTGATTGCCCACTTCCGGCAGCTCGACCGCGATGATTTCGCCGAGTTTTCCTTGGCCGTGATCCGACAGGCCGATCTGCACGCGATCCGCTTCACCCCGGACCCAAAGGTCTTCTTCTGAAAAGCGAATGATGAGCGCCGGGGTGCGCTCTTTCTTTTGTTCCTTCTTTTGCCGAGCCACGGCGGTGGTCATATAGACGGCCGCGTCGCAGTGTCAAGAGAAATCATGCCGAAAGAGGCTGTGTCCCACGAGCCGTCATCAGCCTTGAATCCGTCGTCGTCTGCCCGTAGCATCGCAGCCATGATCGCGACGGCGGCAACAGGCAAGCTCGCGCGCATCCGCGACGAGCTGGCTCAACTCTTCGTCGAGCGCGGCGAGCTGATCGACGCGGCGCTCAGCGCGTTGCTCGCCGGCCAGCACGTGCTCATCATCGGCCCACCGGGGACCGCCAAGTCGATGCTGGCCGACGCCCTCTGCCAACGCCTCGCGGGCGCAAACTACTTCCAATGGCTGCTGACCAAGTTTACGACGCCGGAAGAGCTGTTCGGCGCCGTGAGCTTACAATCGCTGGAGCGCGACGACTACCGCCGCGTCACCACGCACAAATTGCCCGAAGCCCACATCGCCTTTCTCGACGAAGTCTTCAAAGCCAACTCGTCGATCCTCAACGCCATCCTCACGCTGATGAACGAACGGCGCTTCCACAACGGCCGCGAAGTCACGTCGGTCCCGCTGATCACCCTGTTCGGCGCCAGCAACGAGCTGCCCGAAGAGGACGAACTCCGCGCGCTCTACGATCGTTTTCTCGTGCGCTTCGTCGTTGGGTACATCGAGGAGGACTTTCGCTTCCTCAAGATGCTGCAAGCGCACGCGCCGGAGACCTCCACCGTCCTTTCGCTCGACGATCTGCGCGATCTGCAGGCCGCCGCGCACGCGGTGACGATTCCGGCGCACATCTATCGGTCGCTCGCGGATCTCCGCCGCCAACTCGGTCGCAAGCAAATCGTCGCCTCCGACCGTCGCTACCGCCAATGCCTCGGACTGCTGCAAGCGCGCGCGGTGTTGCTCGGCCGCCGCGAGGTGGCGGAAGACGACTTGTTCGTGCTCGATCACGTGCTCTGGCGCGAGCCCACCGAGCGCAACGAAGTCCACGCCACGATCCACGAGCTGCTGCGCGGCTACGAAGACGAAGTCAAGGTGTTGCTCTATCAAAGCCGCGAACTCCGCGACTACGCGTACCGCCAGTGGGAGAACAACGAGCTGCGCAGCCGTGCGGTGGTCGAAGCGCATACCAAGATTCGCAACATTCTCGCCAAAGTCGCAACCATTCTCGATGAGGCCCGCACAGTTGGCCGCCCGATCGAGAAGGTCCAGGCGGTGAAAGAGGAAATCGAAACCATTCAGCAACGAATGTTGGAGGCGCTGTGAGTGAGTGGTGAGTGGCAGGAACCTTCCCGCGGCGTTCTGATCACTTACGACTCACGACCCACCACTCACGACCCACCACTCGCCATGTTCCTCGAAACCGACTCCTATGACCGTGCCGCGTGGGCGCGTTTGCAGGCCGACTCGGCGTCGCTGCGTGACGTGATCGAAAGCGGCGGGAAGCTGTTGCCGCATTTCGACGAGTTCATGCTCGATCTGTTCGCGTTGCTCTTTAAGCTCAACATCGTCTCGCATCCCGCTTCGGAGGTCGCGCCGAGCGCGGCGTTCTACGGCGTGTTGATCGAGCAGTTGCGCGCCGTGCCGGTGCTCGCAGCCTTGCGGCAGCAGACGGTGCTCGATGAGACGCGCGCTGGTCTCGCCACCTTGTTGCTCGGCGAGCGGCTGCTGGAGTTGATCAAGTCGGAGCGCGTGTTGACGCGTGCCGAAATGCTGGATTTCTGGAACTTGCAGCAACACGAGGAGGAGCTGAATCAGCGGCGGGACGAGGCCGAGACCGCAGCGGATCTGCGCCTACGCGCGTCAACCAAAGCCAGCGAGCGCCAACTGAGCGAACTCGAGGCGCGCATGCGGCGCGAAGCCGAGACGGCGGAGCGCCGGCTACAGCAACGCGCGCAGCAAGTTCAGGCGACGCTCAAAGACTCGGCCGAGCGCAGCCGCAACCGGGTCGAGGCGCAGGCACAGCGCGTGCTGCAGGATCTCGATGACACGGCGGAACAGTCGGAGAGTTGGAGCGTGCAGCTCGGCACCGGCCAACGCTCGTCGCCGGCCGCCCAGATCGAATTGGGCCGGCGGCTGGCGAACAATCAGAAGCTACGCAAGTTGGCGCGAATGGTCGGCCGCATGCGCGAGTCGGCGTTGGCGCTGCGGCAGAAGATGTTCGAGCGCGCCAGCGCCGAGATGTACGAGATCGGCGCCGGCGCCGAGCTGAGCCGCCTGCTTCCGCACGAGTTGCTGGCGCTGCGCCATCCGGTGCTGCGACGCGATTTCGCGCGCCGCCTTCTCGATGGCGAGTTGCTCCAGTACTCGCTGCGCGCGCGCGAAGAGAAGGGCAAAGGCCCGATGATCGTGTGCCTCGACGGATCCTCGTCGATGGCGGGCGACAAAGAAATTTGGTCGAAGGCGGTCACGTTGACGCTGCTCGACATCGCGCGCCGCCAACGCCGGCGGTTTCGATCGATCTGCTTCTCCTCCGCCGACATGCCGTTGCAAGTGCTCGAACTGAACCAGTGGGAGCGCTACGCCGCGCGGCTGCCCGAGGTGATGGAGCTGGCGGAATACTTCCCGGGCGGCGGAACCGATTTTCAGAAGCCGCTGAGCGCCGCGCTCGAGTGCCTGCGGAAGGCCAAATACACGCGCGGCGACATCGTGTTCATCACCGACGGCGAGTGCCGCGTCACCCCCGAATGGCTCGCCGAGTTCAAGCGCCAGAAAGATCGCCTCGGCTTTTCCCTGTTCTCGATCCTCATCGACATCGGCCCCAGCGCGCTCGGCACGTTGCGGGAATTCAGCGACAAGATCGCCACCGTGTCACAGCTCACCAGCGAGGCGGGGCGGGACATTTTCCTGAAGTTCTGAAGGGCGCCACCGACACCCAGTCAGCGTCTGGATGTCGGTGGCCGCAAATACGCGCGGAGAACCCCGCGCATTAGTGCGCGCCGAGATTCACCCACACACTCTTGATGTGCGTGTACAGTTCGAGCGCGGCCTTGCCCATCTCGCGGCCGAAGCCGCTTTGCTTGTAGCCGCCGAACGGCGAGGCGGCGTCGAAGACGTTGTAGCAGTTGATCCACACCGTACCCGCGCGCAGGGTCTCGGCCATGCGATGCGCCTTCTGAATGTCACGGGTCCACACCGCGGCGGCCAAGCCGTATGTGCTGTCGTTGCCGGCGGCCACGACGTCGTCCGCGTCTTTGAACGGAATCGCGCAGACCACCGGGCCAAAGATTTCTTCGCGGGTGATCTTCATGTCGGCCTTTACGTCGGCAAACACGGTCGGCCGGACGAAGTACCCTTTGCTCAGTTCCTTCGGCCGCCCGCCGCCGGCGAGGACCTTCGCGCCCTCCTTCTGACCCGACGCGAGGTATCCACTCACGCGATCATACTGCTCGCTCGACACCAGCGGGCCCATCTCGGTGGCGGTGTCCATCCCGGGGCCGACCTTGATCTTGTCCGAAAACTCCACGAGCTTGGGCATGACCTTGTCGTAAATCGGCTGCTCGATGAACAGGCGCGAACCCGCGCAGCAGCATTGCCCGTGATTGAAGTAGATCGCCGACGCCGCGCCGACCGCGGCCTGTTCGAGATCGGCGTCGGCAAAGACGATGTTGGGAGACTTGCCGCCGAGCTCGAGTGAGATCCGCTTCAGATTGCCCGATGCGGCGCGCATGATCTCCTTGCCAACCTCGGTCGATCCGGTGAACGCAACCTTGTCGAGATCGGGATGCGCGGCGATCGCGGCACCCGCGGTCTCGCCGAAGCCAGTGACAATGTTCACCACGCCCGGCGGGATGCCCGCGTCGTCGAGCAACTCGCCGAGACGGAGCGCCGACAGCGGCGTCTGTTCCGCCGGCTTCAGCACCACGGTGTTGCCGCACGCCAGCGCGGCGCCAAGTTTCCATGCGGCCATGAGCAGCGGGAAGTTCCACGGAATGATCTGACCGACAACGCCGACCGGTTCGCGCAGCGTGTAGTTCAAAAAGCGTTGGCCCGGGATCGAGACCGGAATCGTCTCGCCTTCGACCTTGGTCGCCCAGCCGGCGTAATAGCGAAAGTGATCGACTACGAGCGGAACGTCGGCGACGCGCGCTACCGCCAGCGGCTTGCCGTTGTCGAGCGTTTCGAGCTGCGCGAATTCCTCGGTGCGCTGTTCGATCAAATCGGCCAGCTTCCACAACGCCCGCCCGCGCTCCGACACCGTCATGCGTCGCCACGGGCCGTCTTCGAATGCGCGCCGGGCCGCGCGCACCGCGCGATCGACGTCTTCCGTGTCGCCGGCGGGGATCTCAGCCAGCGGCTCCTCGGTCGCCGGATCGTAGGTCGTGAACGTCTTGCCGGACGCCGCCTCCACCCACTTGCCGTCGATCAGCATGCGTCGCGTGCGCCCCTGAATGAACGAGCGCACACCGGTGTCGACACTCGAATACGTCGCGAGGGCATTCGCTGTTGCCATGGCTATCTCCTTTCGCTGCGTGACATCCGATGAGCATTCGACGAGCGAGCCGCTCGCCGATTCGCCTTGGCTATAGTGGCCGCCGAGGCGAGAAGTCAATCACGGCGCGACGGGATAGAGCGGGCGACCACGGAGTCTCACAATGTGGTCCGACACCCGTGCAGGGCGTTTCCTACCGCTGCGACCAGTTCGTCGACGGTGACACGGCCGTCGCCGTTGGCATCGAAGGCGGCGCACGCGTCGACCTGCTGACTCCCCAGTGCGATGTCGACGCCAAGCACCAGATTGTCCACGGTGACGAGTCCTTGATGGCTGCAGTCGCCGACGCACACCGCGCTCGGGGTTGCGGTCGGGGACGGTGGCGTTGGCGATGACGTCGGCAGCATCGTCATCGACGGCGACGGCGACTCGGTACTTGTAGCCGGCGCCGTCGGCGTGGCGGTTGCCACGGGTGTTTCGGTCGAGGCGTCGGTTGCGGTCGCAGTCGCTGATCCCGTGGGCAACGGCGACGACGTGCTCGTCGGCGTCGCCGCCTGAGTTGGGGGTGACGTGATCGGTGCGCTTGCGGTCGCGGTATCGGTCGGCGTGGCGGTTAACGTATTCGTCGGCGTCGCGGTTGCGGTGTCGGTCGGCGACGCGGTCGGCGCGGAACTGAACGTCGCAGTTTGAGTCGGAGTCGAGGTAGATGAAGGCGTCGGAGATGCCGTCGTTGTCGAAGTCTCCGTCCCGGTGACTGACGCGGTCGAAGTCCACGTCGCGGTAACTGTGGGCGGCTGGGTGAGCGTCGGGCTCACTGTTGCAGTCGTCGACACCGTCGGGACCGCCGTCGCCGTTATCGTCGTGCTCACAACGGTTGCCGTGAATAACTCCGTCGGCGTCATTGTCGTAGTCGCCGGCGGTGTCGACGTAACGGACACCGTCTGCGTCGGGCTCATCGTTGACGTCATTGATGGCGTCGGCGTGTTCGTCGTGGTTGCAGGGACCGTCGCGCTCTCGGTCGCCGTAACAGTAGGGGACGCCGTTGGCGAAGATGTGAGCGTCCCACTAGCCGTCGCGCTGGCCGATGGGGTCATTGACGGCGCTAGGGAAAGCGTGACTGTCGCTGAAGATGTCGCGCTTGCCGTCGCGGTCGGGGACCATGTCGACGTTGTCGTTCGAGTCGCGGTCACATTGGCAGTCGGCGTTCTGGTGCCGGTCAGCGATGGGGATGGTGTACCCGTAGCTGTCGATGTTGGGGTCGGCGAGACCGTCGCGGACGGGCTCACGGTTGGCGTCGGAGTCGGCGACGGCGTGGCCGAACTTGCTCCGATCACCGCCTGCACCGCGGCAAATGCGTCGAGCAGTCCGGCGCCGGAGTCACGGTCGATCCCGGCGGCTCCAATGTCCAACGCGGTCGATGCGAGCGCCGCGCGAATCTGGGGCGCGCTCAACGATGGGTTGGCCGATTTGACCAGCGCGGCGATCGCCGCAGCGTGCGGTGCGGCGGCCGAGGTGCCGTAGAACGGATTGAAGCCGGAGGCCGACACCTTCACCCCGTCGGCCGCGGCCATATCGGGCTTCTGCCGCACGCTCCCGCCGTTCGCAAGAAAGTTGCCCGGCGTGATCGGCGTCCCGTCCGCCGTGAAGAAGATGCGCCGCGGCCCGTCGGAACTGAAGAACTCGATTGGAGCTGCTGAGGTGAATGCCGTGGTCTTCCCGGCTGCGCTCACTGCGCCGACCGCGATCGCGGTGGCAGCGGTCGGATGTCCCCAGATTGCTCCGGCGGTACTCACCGCGAGCAATCCACCGTTGGTGTCCAGGTGCAGATAGCGGTCGGCGCCGGAATATCTTACGATCGCCAATCCGGACCCGACCGCATTGATCGAGGCGACGTTGATTCCCTCCATCGGATCTTGCACGCCGTTTTGCGGGTCGGTCGATGCGGCGATGACCGACCCGTTCTTGATGAGAAACAGATCGTAGTCGTTCGCCGAGGCCCCGAAGGGATCGGACCATTGCAGCGTGATCCAATCCAATGGCTGCCCGGCGATGGTGTCGAGTGTCGACGTGCCGAAGTTGTGCAACGTCTCGACGTCGCCGTGATAGGTGAGCGTGCTGCCGGATGAAACGAAGTTACCCTCCCACGCCCCCGCGGTGTTACTGTCCTTGTTGCCGCCGTTGCCCGCGGCGGAGAAGTACAACGCGCCTGAGTCGCTGACGGCGTCGACGGCTTGGGCGATGATCCCGTCTTGAAACACCGGCTCGTCGAAATAGCCGATGTCGTCGACCAGAATGTCGCACCCGGCGTCGCGCAAGGCGCGAATGCTGTCGGCCATGCCAGCGTCCCCTCCGTTGGCGGTCGCGAAGTACAAGGAAGCGCCCGGGGCGAGATCGAAGACGACTTCGAGCAGCGCCGTGCCCTCGCCGGTTCCGGGCGCGCCGCTCCGTCCGGGCAATACCGTCACGGAACCCACGTCACCGCTGCCTTGCACCGCAGCGAGATGGTCGACGCTGTCGGACAGCACGCCGATTTTCACGCCGGCCCCGTTCACATTGAACGTTGATCGGGCGAGACTGGCGCGATGCGCGACGTCCCCTTCCGAGGTTGTCAACTTCCGCAGCCGCGGCTGTGCCGCCGGTCGAACGCTCAAGACTTCGCGACCTCCCGCGACGCCTTCGACCTCCGCCAACGGCAACCACGCCCGGATCGAATGGTATTGGGAAAAGCTGCTCACCACCTCGCCGCCGGCGGCGTCGATCTGCGCCGACACCGCGTCGTTGTCGGTCACGCGCACATCGACCAGCACTCGATTGGCGCCGTCGCTGCGCAAGTGCGTTTTGAGCGATCTCACACCCGCCGCGATCGCGACGTGCCGGCGCATCTTGTCGGCGTAGATCAGGTGTGAGCCCATCTTCCGCTGCGCCGGATTGCGCGCCGCCTTCTCTTCCAGCAGCGCCCGAATCTGTTGCACCGCCTTGGGATCGATCTCGCCTGCAGCAACCGCTCCGACGCGGATGATCGCGATTGCCAAACAACCAAAGACCCAGGCCGGCGTTGTGCGGCGCCATCCCGCACCGGTTCGAGGCAATCGTGCTGTGGTGCGAATCGCGTTCACCGGATCGATCAATCGCTAGTGGTATATGGTTGAAGGAGACGTGTCGACCGGCAAAATCCTTGCACCCAGACCGACCAAGGTGTGACGTCTCCGGCTCCGAGATCACCGCGTTGACTTCGCCACCCGCGTCTTTTATCGCCACCGCATGGATGGTTCTCTCGGCCCGCTACATAGCGTGCGCGTGCTCGATCTCGCGAACGAGACCGGGGCCTATTGCGGCAAACTGCTGGCGGACATGGGCGCCGATGTCATCAAGGTCGAGCCGCCCGGCGGCGATCCGATGCGGCGTATCGGGCCGTTCTTTGGAGGCACGGACGCAATCTCCCCTGGCCCCCCGTCGTCAACGGGGGGGAACCCAGAAGGAAAGAAAGCGAGACTGAATCATTCACTCTTCTTCTGGCACTACAACACCAACAAGCGCAGCGTCGTGATCGACCTCGCGAGCGCAAGCGGGCGCGATCAATTCGTGCGCCTGACTTCGAATGCAGATGTGATCATCGAGACCGGGCCGCCCGGCCATCTCGAATCGCTCGGGCTCGGCTACAACGAACTGGCACGGCGCAATCCGCGACTGGTCGTCGTCTCGCTTACGCCCTTCGGACAGGACGGACCGCGTCGTGATTGGCGAACCTCAGATACGGTGGCGCAAGCGTTGGGCGGCATGTTGTTCGTCAACGGCCATCCCGACGAGGCGCCGCTGCGCTCCTTGGGGTTGCAGGCGTATCACAGCGCGTCGACGTATGCGGCGATGGGCGCGATGCTTGCGTTACTCGCACGCGCGCGGTCGGGACGCGGTCAACATGTCGATGTCAGCATTCAGGAATCCGTCGCTGCCACCGTTGAGCACGTCAGCGGCTACTTCCATCAGACCGGCGCGATCGAGGTGCGCCGCGGCACGTTGCATTGGAGTCGGTATTTCCGCGTGGCCAAGTGCCGCGACGGCTACGCGCTGCACTGCAGCCTCGGCGATTGGACGTCGCTCATCGAATGGGTGAAGGCGGACGGCAAGGCCCAGGAACTCGGCGACCCCGAGTGGGAGGACTTCAACCACCGCCGCCGCAACTGTGTGCGCCTGTTTGAGGTCCTCGACGAATGGGCGAAGGCGTACAACGTCGCCGATCTGATGGAAGGCGCGCAACTGCGACGCATTCCGTACGCCGCCGTCTTGCTACCCGAGACGTTGCCGAACAATCCGCAACTGAACGAGCGCGGATTCTTCGTCGCCGTCGAGCATCCAGAGCTGCAGCGTACGCTCACCTATCCCGGCGCGCCGTACCGGTTCAGCGGCAGCCCGTGGGCGATTCGCCAGCGGCCGCCGCTGCTCGACGAGCATGCGGACGAAGTCTCCACGGAGCTTATCGCTGATGCCATATCGCCGATCGAAGCAGATAGGAGTTCCGGCGATACGCCATCTGCCCTCAGCGACACGCGCATTCTTTCAGGCATTCGCATCATCGACTTCACCTGGGTGGTCGCCGGTCCGGTAGCGACGCGCATCCTCGCCGACCACGGCGCCGAGGTCATCAAGATTGAACGGCGAGACTCGCTCGATTTCGGCTCGCGACGCGGCGGGCTGACCGGCAATCTCAATCGCGGCAAGCAGAGCATCGTGCTCAACATGGGCGATCCACGCGGCATCGACCTCGCCAAGCGGCTGGCCGCAACCGCCGACGTTGTGATCGACAACTTCAGCGCACGGGTGATGCGCAATTGGGGCCTCGACTATGAGTCGCTCCGCACACTCAAGTCCGACGTGATTGCCGTCAGCATGTCGGGGTTCGGTCACACCGGTCCGCACAAGGACTACGTCAGCTACGGCCCGACCCTGCAAGCACTATCGGGCTACACGCTGCTCATGCGTCACCCCGGGCGCGAGCCGGCTGGGTGGGGCTTTTCCTATTCGGACATGGCCGGCGGCTACAATGCGGCGCTCGCGGTGCTGTTCGCACTCTGGCATCGCCGCCGCACCGGACGCGGGCAGTTCGTCGATCTGTCGCAGTTCGAGAGTGTTACGGCGCTGCTGGGTCCGGCCTTGCTCGACATCCTGGTCAACCGCGCAACCATCGCGCCGTTCGGTAATCGGTCGCAAGAACGACCGGCCGCGCCGCATGGTGTGTATCGCTGTCGCAACGAGGCGGGCGACCCGGAGGACCGCTGGTGCGCGATCACGGTGTTCGACGACGACGAGTGGAGCCGCTTCTGTTCCGCCATCGGTCGGCCGACATGGACACGTGAGCCGCGATTCGCCTCGCTCGCCGATCGCCTCGCGCGGCACGAGGAACTCGACGAACTCGTCACCCAGTGGACCCGGGAACGGACCGCCGAAGAAATCATGCACGCGCTGCAAGCGGCGCGCGTCGCCGCCGGCGTGGTGAACAACGCTCGTGACTTGTGCGACCGCGACCCGCAATTGCAGGCGCGTGGCTATTGGGCAAACGTGACCAGCCCGGAGGGAGAGCCTCTCGCATTCGACGGGCTGCCGGTGCGTCTCTCGGCTACGCCGGGACAAGTTTCGGGTCCGGGCCCGCTGCTTGGCGAGCATACCGAAGCGGTGCTAGAGAGGCTGCTGCATTTTTCGCGCGATCAGTTGGCTACGTTGCGAGCGGACGGTGTAATTTCGTAGCCAGCAGGAGGGGAGACAGACTATGGCCCGCGAATTCAAAACTGTGCTGTGCCCGATCGACTTCTCCGAAAACTCGTACCAAGCGGCCGAGTATGCCGCGATGTTCGCCGAGCAAGGGGGCGGGACGTTGCTCCTCGTGCATGTCTTGCACAATCCGGCGAGTGAATTTTTCCAAGAGGACGGTCACGTCATCAGTTGGGACAAGGCCAGGGCGCGTGCAAACGCGTTGCTCGAAGACACCAAGACCAAGCGCTTGGGCAACTATGCCAAGACCCAGTGCATCGTCGACATCGGCGACCCTCATGATGCGATCGTGAGTCTTGCGCGCGAGTGCAAGGCCGACTTGATTGTCGTGGCGACGCACGGGCGTACCGGCATGGCGCATCTGGTGATGGGGAGCGTCGCCGAGAAGGTCATCCGCCACGCACCTTGCCCTGTTCTGGTCGTGCGCGACATGGCGCCTTAGCTGGGCGCTCGTTCCGCAATCGTCGGGGCGGTCGCTTCTTGAAAGGCGCGGCACACCTGCGCACCGAACAAGATGATGGCCCACGCCAGGTACACCCACGCCAGCAAGATCGGCACTTGCCACAACGCTCCATAGAGGCCGCCGAAGCGCACGAGGCTGATCACGAAAGTGACGTATGCCCACTGCGCCAACTGCCAGAGAGTTCCGGCCACCAGCGCGCCGAGGACGACTGCAGAAAATCGAACCGGCGTGTTGGGGAGAAAGCGGTAGAGAAAGGTGAAGCCGCTCCACAGCAGCGCATACGGCAACAGTCGAAGGACTGCGACCAACGCGTCGCCGAGATACCACGAGTCGATCGTCTCGTACGCCGGCGTGCCGCGACGAAAGAAGGTCGTGAGCGCCAACGCCACCACCACTACCATCGGCCCAGCCACCGCCACCACCGCATAGACCCGCAGCTTGCGCCGCAGCGACCGGCCGGGGACGCCGCCCCAGATCGCGTTGAAGCACATCTCCGCGTTGCCGAGAATCGCACAGACCGCCAACAACGCACCGATCGTGCTGAGGACGCCGACGGCCCGCAGTTGCGCTTGGTCGATGTACCGAACAATTTGCACCGAGACTTCCGGCGACCCCGCCCCGATGGTTTCGACGACGAAGGGCGTCAGGCCGCGGTGCAGTCCCAAGCCCTTCACAACCGAGAACAGCGACAACAGCAGCGGCACCAACCCAACCAACGTGTAGTACGCCAGCGCCGCCGCCCACTGAATGCACTGATCGCGCAAGAACCGCACCGTCGCCACCAACGGAATCACGACGAACGATCGAATGCCGCCGAGCCCCAGATCGGTTTCGAGTGCATCGGATAGGCGAAGGAACAAGCTGGGCGCTTCACTGCGGGACAGCATCGCGAGCAACGATTCAGTGCAATCTTGATAGCAGGGGCCGAGCGGGGAGGAAATTCGCCGAGGGGGTCACGCCTGCGAGGCCGACCGGCAGAGGTCGAGGACGTACGTTTCGAGCAGCACCGCCGGGTTGCCGCGCGAGGTTTTGAATTTGGCGTCCAATTCGGCGAGCCCCACGAGGGCGGCGCGCAACTTCGCCGCCGGCATGCGCGCGGCATCGCCGAGGTATTTGTAAATTCGAAACGGGTGCATCTTGCCGAACGCCGCCTCGCCCAACTCACCAAGCAGCGGCTGCAGACGGCCTTGAAACGTCGCGTAGCTGATCCCCGCGCGCCACTTGCCCGCCAGCGGTCCGTCGAGACAGTCGCGTGCCGACAGCAGCAAGCGCACCTCGCGCGCGATCATCGCCAGCAACCGCAGCGGATGATCGCCTTGCGCGAGGAGGTCGCGCAGCAGCGGCACCGCCGTCGCCGCCTGCCCGGCGGCCAACGCCGAGGTGAAGTCGAAGATCCACGACTCCGCCATATCGCGGAACGCGGCCCGCACGTCCGCGACCGCGATCGTCTTGGCCTCGCCGACGTAGAGGCAGAGTTTCTCCATCTCCATCGCCAGCGCGGCCGGATCGCTGCCGGCACGAGCGACGATGAGTTCCATCGCCGCGGGCTCGATCCGTATTCCAAATTCGCTCGCAATCTGCCGGCAGGTGTCGGCAACCCCTTCGCGACTCAGCGCGCCGCTGCGTTCGCGCTCGACGCGCAAGTCGATCACGGCGCCGAGCGTCTGCAGCTTTTTGAACACGCGCTTGCGCGCATCGGCCGCCACCGCCGTCATGAGCAGCACCGCTTGCGGCGGCACGCCGCGCTCGACGAACTGCAGCAACGCCTCGCTGTCGTCGCGAAACGCGCTGATCGTCACCCCGCGCTCACGGCAGTACGCTTGCAGTGCGGTCAACGCTCCGAGTTGCGCTGCCTCCAATTCGACGCCGAAGCATTCCTTCAACGCTGCGGCCGACAACTCACCGAGTCGTTCAGAGTCGAATCGCTCCTGGGTCCATCCCGCCATTGCCAGCAGCGTGAGCAAGCGGCCGGCGGCTTCGTCGCGTCGCTCGTCCTCGATGGCCTCAAGCAGCGCGGCGGTGAGATCGGACCGCTTTTCAGCGGAAACGAACACCGCGGTTTCGCGCAACCAGACCACCTTGATTCCGGGGAACAGGCCGCGCATGCGCAGGCTGTCCAGCGCGGTGGCCATGGGGGTCGTGCGTCCGTCGTAGATCTCGAGGTTGAAGTCGCGATTGGCGGTCGGAACCAGCACGTCGATGAGCGCGTGCGCCGCGACGCTGGTGCCAACCGATTCGCCAAGGAAGACGTACGCGGACCGCGGCTCTTTTTGTGCCTCAGCGCAAAGCACCTTGAGATCCGTCGCAGGAGCCATGCGCGCACACTGTAGCCGACGCTGAGAACCACGGCAAAAGAAGGGCGTGTCGGGCGTTACGACACTGAATCAGCCGGCCGAAATCTCGGCAATGTAACCTCAGCGCTAACGTCCTCGAAGACCACGGCGACGCGCACCCCAATGCGGAGCTGATCCGCGGCACAGTCAACGATGTTCGTCACCAAAAACGGCCCCTCGTCGAGCTGAACAACGGCGACGTTGTGCGGCGCGCGTGCTTGGAAGACCGGCAGCGTGGGCCCGTGAACGATGGTGAACGAGTACACCGTGGCGAGCCCGCTCGCCTTGATCCATTCGTATTCCAGGCGGTTGCACTGCGGACACATCGGTCGCGGCGGATGCCGCACGATGCCGCAGCCGCGGCATTGCTGAATGCGCAGCTCGTGTTGCCGGCAGCCGTCCCAAAAGCCGGCGTTGTCGAAGTTGGGA
Source organism: Binatia bacterium (assembly GCA_035541895.1). Classification (GTDB taxonomy): domain Bacteria; phylum Desulfobacterota; class Binatia; order HRBIN30; family JACQVA1; genus DATKMK01. The sequence goes on from DATKMK010000120.1 coordinate 102,530, forward strand.
ACCGGAATGGGAATCCTGTCGCTCATCGTCACAGTTCGCTCCGTGTCGCAGTTCGCTCCGCGTCGCAGCTCACTCAACGTCGCAAGATGATGGCGCCGGTTGGGTCGGTGTTCGAACCGGTTACCAACACCAGCTCGGCATCGTCGACTTGGCACGTCGAGGTGCCGCGGATCTGGCGGACGCCTTCGAGGATATGGTTGTAACCGTGAATGAACGCTTCGGACAGGCTGCCGCCGTGCGTGTTGACCGGCAGCGATCCGTTCGGCCACGCGATGTTGCCGGCCGCGACGAACGGCCCGCTCTCGCCCCGGGCACAGAATCCGTAGTCTTCCAAACTCGTGAGCACGGCCGGCGAGAAGTGATCATAAAGCATCGCCGCATCGATGTCCGCCGGCCGGACGCCGCTCATCGCATAGATCTGCTTCGCCACCGCGCGACCCGCGGTGTCTTCGCGCCAGTGTTGGAAATAGTCGGCCATCTGAATGTGGATCGGCCCTTCGGCCTGCGCGCCCGCGAGGATGTAGGCGGGTCGCTGGCGGGCGTCGCGGGCGCGCTCCGCCGACGTGACGACCACCGCACAGCCGCCGTCGGTTTCGAGGCAGCAGTCGAGCAAGCGCAACGGTTCCGCAATCCAACGCGATTGCCGGTGACCGTCGAGCGTGATCGGCGCTCGCATCACCGCGTTCGGATTGCGCGCCGCGTGCGCGCGCTGGGCCACCGCCACCATGCCGAAGTGATCCGTCGTGGTCCCGTATTCGTGCATGTGACGGCGATAGATGATGGCCATCTCCTGCGCCGGCGTCACCAGCCCGAACGGTATGTGGTACTGATAGAAATCGGTAAGCTGCTGCGGCTGCTTTTCCCACGGCCGGCCGCCGCCGAATTTTCCCGTGCCGGTCACCGAACGCTTGCCGCGATTGCGAGCGCGGAAGCAGACCACGTTGTTCGCTTGACCGGTGGCCACCGCCATCGCGGCCAGGACGATCGTCCCGCACACCGCGCCGCCGCCCGAGGTTACGCCGGCGAAGAATCGCAGATGCGGAATCCCGAGACTATAAATGATCGCCAGTTCGGTGTTGGTTTCGATGTCGTAGCGAACGATGCCGTCGATGTCCTTGGGCGTGAGCCCGGCGTCGGCGATCGCCGCGCTGATCGCCTCGCACGCCACGCGATGCTCGGTCTTGCCGATCTGTTTGCTGAACTCGGTCTGCCCGATCCCGACGATCGCGGCGCGGTCGCGAATGGAGGTCATGGGGCGGGCGTCGGGCTGGCGACGAAGCACCTTGGGCCGATGCAGATATCGGCGGGAGTTTCGGTGGGCACCACCGCCGTCGGCGTCGGCGTCGGAGTTGGAGTTGGCGACGCGGCCGCGCTCATCGCCGAATCGTTGTCACCACACCCCGCGAGCGCAAGACAGAGACTCGCTGCCGCAACTACTGACTCGACTCGACATGTACGCATCTGTGGCTGCGTACCATCCGATCGGCGACCCGGCAAGATCACGCGGAAACATGACAGGCCGCGTGTCGCCGCTGTTCTCCACCAGCACCCAAACGCACGGCGAGAGGCCAGCGAAGCGCCAAGGTACAGCTTCGGCCGCGGCCGCCGTCCGAACATATCTTCCAGTTGCGCGTGTGTCGCGACCACGAAGCTTGAGCCGGAGCGGACGTAATGCTTGATCTGGCTCTCCTTGATCTTGAGCGCAACCCGATGGGGAGGGAGCTGGCTTTCCGGAACGAGGACCGCGGCAAAGCCAGCATTCGGATCTTCCCCTGAAGGCAAGTAGCACCCGTCGAGTCCCGGAACTGGCGGGTCAATGGCCTGCGCAACCAACTGAGCAGGTTGCTCAGGAACGATCCAATCTGCGCAATCGCCTGAAGTTGCGGCGGGAAATCGTCCTTCTGAATGACTCCCCGACTATCGTCCGCGCGCCATTTGGGTCAAACGCAACGTTCATCACGACTCACAGATTGAGTTCACCACCGTCGATCCGCTGTTGCAACGCTGCATCGACCCGCACGTACGTGCGACGTTGGTCGTCGCGGAAATAAAGCGGGTCGCTGACTCGCGACACATCATAGCCCTCCTCTTGCAGCCGCATTTTCGTGTGCTTCAGGGTGCCGGTAACATCCATGACGGCGGCGATACGGACGAACAGTGGCCGTGCGTACGGCGGCAACACTCGCGTCACGAAGGCATGGTATGCATTCGCGTCGAACTGCGCGCCGGGCGCCAAGACCACCAGGGCCATGCCGGCGCGCCCCTCGGTGGCGGGAACCTTGACGCCGTACACCGCGGTCTCGCTGACACCCGGCGCGCGGTTGAGTAACTCGGCGACTTCTTGGGTCGCGACGTTCTCACCCTTCCAGCGAAAGGTGTCGCCGATGCGATCGACGAAGTAGTAGTAGCTGGCGCGATCGCGCCGCATCAGGTCGCCGGTCCGCAAGTAGACGTCGCCCCGCTCGAAGCAATCGCGAACGATCTTTTGCTCGTTGTCCTTCTTGTTGACGTACCCGTCGAAGCTCATCGTCGTTTGCTTCGACACGATGCTGATCAATTCGCCGACTTCTCCGGGACCACATTCCTGCAGCCATCCGTTCGGGCCGCGCCACGGCATGCCGCGCTCGAAATCGTAGCGCACCAGCTTCAACTGCGCGTGCGTGAACGGCGCGGAGCGACCGATCGAGCCGACGCGGCCGCGCCGGTTCATCAGACTGATGTTGGCTTCGGTTTGACCGTAGGTCTCGATGATCCTCGGGATGTTGAACCGCTCGGCGAACTCGCGCCAGATATCGGGTCGCAAGCCCGGACCCGTCGCCACTCGAATCCGGTGCGCGCGATCGCGCGCACTCGGCGGCTGCCGCAGCAAGTAGCGGCACAGCTCGCCGACGTACATGAAGTGCGTCACGCCGTGACGTTGCACGTCGTCGAGGAAGTGACTCGCCGAGAATCGGCGGCGCGACGCGAACGCCGAGCCGTTGTGCAGAGCGGGCGCGAAGCCAACGAAGTTCGAGTAGCCGTGATACAGCGGCGTCGGCGCGTACGCGCAATCGTCCGGCTGCAGATCCAGCACAATCTTGAGCGACTGCCCACCCATGGTGATGCGCGAGTGGCGAATGATGGTCGGCTTGGGATAGCCGGTCGTGCCCGAGGTGTAGATGTACAGGGCCACGTCGGAGACTTTCACGTCGGGAATATTGGGCTCCGCATCGACGGCCTCGGCGAGCGCAGCGGGCAGCGAGCGGAACGGCGTGCCCGCCAACTCGTGCGGTGACGCATCAGCGTAGACGACCACCCCTTCGAGCGGCAGCTCGCGCAAGACGGGCCAACACGCCGCGTCCACCAGCGCGACCCGAGCCGTTGATGCCCGCACGACGTGCACCAAGGCCGCGCCGCGGAGGTTGGTGTTGATCAAGGCACCGATCGTACCGCGCTTCGCCATCGCTCCTTCGGCCATGAGAAACGCGGGCGAGTTCTGCATCATGATCGCGACGGCCTCACCCCGCTCGACACCGGCACTCGCGAGCACGTCGGCAAAGCGGTTGACGCCGGCATTGTAGGCGCCGAAGGTGACCGTTTCGGTTTCGAAGCGCAAGAACACGCGATCGGGAATCTTCTCGGCTTGCTCGCGAATCACATGGCCGCAGGTTCGAAACCCTTCCGCCGCGGCACGCTTGAGCGCGTCACCAATGCGCTTGAAATGCGGAATCTCCCGCAGATCTTCGTACAGTGTGACGACGCGCGACAGCCGGTCCATCGAAGTGGACCTGTTTACAGAGAATCGACGCGGGAGCGCAACGGGCGTCGGGCGTTAGCCGCGTGCCCAATCGGCGGACGGCGCGACCGGTTCGATCACAGCCGGAATCCACACCCGAAACGTCGAGCCGCGACCCTCCTCGCTCTCGACGTCGATCGTGCCGCGCAACAGCGCGACAAAACGGCTGGCGATGTGCAAGCCGATGCCAACACCGCCGTATCGGCGGGTCGCTGAGCTGTCTACTTGGCGGAACGGTTCGAAGATGATCGGCAGGGCCTTCAAGGCAATGCCAATGCCGGTATCCGCGACGGTCAACTCGATCCCGCCGGCCGATTCGCGGGCACGAATACAGATGTGGCCTTCGGGGGTAAACTTGAGCGCGTTGCCGAGCAAATTTCTGACGACCGTCTTGAGCTTGCTGCGGTCGCTCTGCACAACCAAGCCGGGCGCGATGTCCCACCCGACGGCGACGCTGGGCTGGGCGCACAACGGCGCCATCTCGTCGCGAATCTCCGCCATCAGCGCTGCAACGTTCACTGGCGCGACGTCTACCGGCATTTTACCGGCCGCCATCCGACTGAGATCAAGTGTCGCGGTGATGAGATCGAGCAGCGTCGACGTATTCTTGCGAATGCGTTCCAATCCATCCTGCTGGTCGGCGGTAACTGGGCCGAAGCTGCCTTCGAGCAGCAGCTCGTTGTATCCCATGATGATGTTCAGCGGTGTGCGCAATTCGTGCGACATCGTCGCGACGAAGTCGGACTTCAAGCGATCGGCTTGTTGCAGCTCCTCGATGAGTCGCGCGTTTTCCAGCGCCAGCGAAGCGGCCTGTCCCACACCCTGGGCCACGCGCTCGTGGCGGGCCGTGAATCGCAGTGAGCGATCGCGAGACCACGCGACCTGCACGCCGATGAGTTCCTCGCCGCGGCGCAGCCCGGTGTAGAGGGCGGCGCGCACACCGAGTTGGCGAGCAAACGGCTCGCCTCCATCGATTGTCGAGCAGACGGACCATGGCGAGATGGCCTCGCGCGGGACGGCATCGTTGAAGAGTCGCGCGTACTCGATACGCGGGAGCGCCAACGTCCGCACGGCACCCCACTCGCCCGCACTCAGCCCGTATGAGGCCTGCGGTACACACCCCTTCTTGGCTTCGTACAGCAACGTCGCGCTGCAGTCGCAGCCCAGTACTTCGGCGGTCAATTGGCACAGCCGATCGAGCAGCTTCGGCGTGCTGTCGAGCGCAATCAGCTCGCGGCTGACATGCGCCAGCGCAGCCGCGATCGCGGCCTCGTCGCGTTGGGCACGAAACAGCTCGGCCGCCTCGAGCGCCACCGCCAACTGATGCGCGATGCCCTCGAAGAGTGCGACTTGCTCCGCGTCGAATCGGCTGCCGCCGCATCGGTTCGCCGCCACGAACGCACCGACGTACATGCCGTGTAGCCGCAGCGGCACCGCGGCCAGCGCACCCAAGTCGAAGTGCGATATGAAACGCGGCGACAGCCACGGTTGATCATTCAAATCGTTGAGGACCGCGGGTTCGCCGGATTCCAGCAGCATCCGGATCGTGGTCTCGCGATCGAGCGCCAACTTCTCCGCGTCACCGACGCGTGCCGGCGGGATTCCCCAGTGCGACAGCAGCCGCATGGTGTCCGACGAGGCATCGTGACGAAACGTCACGACGAAGTCGCACGGAAGCACTTCCGCGGTTCGCCGCTGCACCCGGTCGAGCACCTCGTCGAAGTCCAGCCGGCCGTTGATGTCGCGCGCGATATCGAGCAGCGCCGTGGTGCGCTGTTCGGCGCGCCGGTTGGCCCGCCGCAGCTCAGCCTCGCGCAGTTCGCGCGCAATCGCCGGTATCAGCCGGGCGAGACTGTCCTTGTTGACGTAGTCGTGCGCGCCCGCCTTCATCGCCCCAACCGCGAGCTCCTCGCCGATCGCGCCCGATACGATGATGAACGGCAAGTCGTGTCCGCTGCGCTGCAGCACCTCCAGCGCTTGCGGCGCGCCGAACTGCGGCATGTGATGATCGGAGAGGACCACGTCCCACGTCGTCTGTACGAGCGCCTGCTCCATCGCTTCGCGGGTGTCGAGCCGCTGGTAGTCAAGGTCGTAACCGGCCCGCCTCAACGTGGCCGCCACGAGTTCGGCATCGTCCTCCGAGTCCTCGATGTGTAGCACTCGTAGTCGCGCTCGGAGCGTAGACGCTGTGCTAGCCGGAGGCGCGCTCAAAATCGGAGCGGTCGCATCGACGTCCGCTCGTCGGGCTTGCCACCCGAAACTGACTGCGTGGAGGGTTTCAAGATCTGATGACACGCCAGAGAGCAGAGCAAGCGGCGCGCCAAGGTTGAACTCAAGCTCCGAAACCTGAGCAGTCCCGGAACCTCGCCTGAATTCTCGGGCGCGGCGGCTCGAAAAACCGCGACTGGGTGACGCTCAGGTAGCGTCTGCGGGCGAAGCGCCATTCGAGCGTCGGCTCCTGGCTCGTGAGGGAAACCGCCATCAGCCGAGTACCAGGATGCAGGGTGCTCAGGCGTTTCGCACACGTGACGACGATTGGCCGTCCGTGGTTCGCACGCTGGCGGAGGTGAGCCGCGGTTGCGACCGGGCGCCACAATCGACTAAGAGTCCCGCGGCGGGAATCCCTATGATGCGTGACGGTACGATTTCGAGAGTGGCGATGCATGGCCTCGCATGTGCGCTGCTCGCCGGCTGCGGCGGACACGCGTTCGTTACCCGGCCATCGAACCCGCCACCAACCTGGGTCATCCGCAACGTACGCGTCTTCGATGCCGAACACGCCGCGTTGCTCGACGGCGTTCGTGACGTGATCGTGCGCGACGGGCGTATCGCGGCGATCGCGGCGAATGGCACCCCAGCCTCAGGGCTGGCGGAGATCGACGGCGCGGGCAAGACACTGCTGCCGGGGTTCGTCGACGTCCACACGCACACCGGCGGCACCGCGAGTCCGCCGTGGCACACCGACCTGCCGGCCGAGAACGAGAACCTTACCGCGTTTCTCTACGCCGGCGTCACCACCGTACTCGACGCCGGTGCGCTGACCCCGGCGATCTTCCGCCTGCGCGATCAAGTGCGCGACGGCAAGGTGGTCGCTCCCCATCTCTACGCCGCCGGACCGATGTTCACCGCGCCCGGCGGGCATCCGGTCGGGCTCATGCGCGGCAACTTGCCGTTCTGGGCCCGCTGGTACGTGCTGCCGCGGATCGCGCGTGAAGTGGCGACGCCGGACGCGGCGCGCGACGCCGTGGCCGAGCTGCTGCCCGAGCATCCCGACGTGATCAAGGTGGCCGTTGACGATCTCGTCCCCGGCGAACCCTTGATCGCAACCGAGGTGGTGGCGGCAATCGCGGCCCGCGCCCACGAGAGCGGGGTGCGTGTCGTCGCGCACATCGGTCAATCACGCGATGCCATCAACGCCGTCGGAGCCGGCGTCGACGCGCTGATGCACGATGTCTACTCGGAAGCGATCAGCGACGACGCCGTCGCGACGATCGCCGCGGCGCATGTGCCCGTGGTGGCGACGATCGGGATTTGGGACGCCGTCGAGCAACTCGGCACCTTGCGTCCGGAATCGGTTTCTCCGATCACACGGGAGATCGCCAAACCGGCCGCCCTCGCCGCCCTGTCCGTGTTCCCGAACGATGCGGTGCGCCAGCAGCTCGCCATCATGCGCAAGCCCATTCACGACGGCCACGCTGCCCGTCGGACCAATGTGGCGAAGTTGCGCGCCGCCGGCGTGACCATCCTCGTCGGCAGCGATGCCGTCAATGCGGGGCAATTCCCCGGCGCCGGCTTCCATGATGAATTGGCTAAGCTCGTCGAAGCCGGTGTTCCCGCCGGTGAGGCGCTGCGCGCGGCGACCCGCGAGAACGCCCGCTTCCTCGGCGGCCCCCGCGCTGACTTCGGCGACATCGCACCGGGTCAGCGTGCCGATCTCGTCTTGGTGGACGGGGACCCGACGGCCGACATCAGCGCGACGCAGCGGATCGTGCGCGTGTGGCTCGAAGGCGTCGAGATGGTGCGTCACCCGCGCTGACGCCGAGCCGACCGCGATGAACGAGTGGATCGAGTCGGTGCTGGGCCAGCTCACGTTGGATGAGAAGGCCGCGCTGCTCGCGGGCGTCGACTTTGCGTGCACGCGCCCGATCGAGCGGCTCGCGGTGCCGTCGCTCAAGACCACCGATGGACCCAACGGAGCCCGCGGCAACCCCGACGGGACGGCCACTGCCGCCTGCTTCCCGGTGGGGACCGCGTTGGCGGCAACCTGGAACGTCGCGCTGCTCTCCGCGGTGGGAGCGGCACTGGCCGAGGAGGCGAAGACCAAAGGCGCGCAGATCCTGCTCGGCCCCACCGTCAACATTCATCGCTCACCGCTCGCCGGCCGCAACTTCGAGTGCTACTCGGAGGATCCGCACCTGAGCGCGCGCTTGGCGGTCGCCTACATCACGGGATTGCAAAGCCGCGGCGTTGGCGCGTGCGTGAAACACTTTGTGTGTAACGACTCCGAATTCGAGCGGCATTCGATCAGCACACAGGTGAGTGAACGCGCGTTGCGCGAAATTTATCTGCCGCCGTTTGAGGCGGCGGTCACCGAAGCCGATACCTGGTCGCTCATGGCCGCCTACAATCGCATCAACGGAACCTATGCGTGCGCGCATCCGCGGCTGCTCACGGACATCCTGAAACGGGAGTGGAACTTTCGCGGCCTCGTCGTTTCCGACTGGTATGCGACTCAGAATACAGTGGCGAGTGCCAACGCCGGACTCGATCTCGAAATGCCCGGTCCGCCGCGATTCTTCGGCGACCAACTCGCCGCCGCCGTCCGCGATGGGAGCGTCGCCGAAGCGACCGTCGACGACAAGATTCGACGGCTCTTGCGAACGCTGTGGTTGTCGGGTCGACGCGAGTCGGCCAACGACTCTCTCGAGCGGGCCGTCGATCAACCCGAGCATCGGACTTTGGCGCGGCGGGTCGCCACCGAAAGCTTCGTGCTGTTGAAGAACGACCGCGGCGTGCTGCCGATCGATCACCATCACATTCGCACGCTCGCGGTCATCGGTCCCAATGCGCGCGCGGCTACCTTTCAAGGCGGCGGCAGTTCATTCGTGCGGCCGCACTACGTCATCCACCCGCTGGCGGCGCTGCAGCAACGCTTCGACGACCGCGTCCGCGTCGGGCATGAGGTGGGCTGCCGCATCGACCGCTATTGTCCGGCGCCCGATCCGGCCTGGTTCCAGGCGCTCGATGATGCCGGCCGCGGCTTTCGAATCGAGTATGTCGACGGCGACGACTTCAGCGGGCCGGTCTTCGCGAGCCGGCTGGTGCGCGGCGTCACCTGGGCATGGTTCGATCCGCTGCCTGGCTTGTCGGCGCCGAATCGGTTCTGCGCACGCTGGACCGCGACGCTCGTTCCGCCGGACAGCGGTCGCTACGTCTTCGGTCTCAGCGCCGTCGGTCGTAGCCGCGTGTTGATCAACGGCACCGCGGTGCTCGACAACTGGACAAATCCGCAACCGAGCGAGTTGTTCTTCGGCCGTGGCTCGCATGAAGTGCGATCATCCGTCGACCTGATCGCGGGGCAATCGGTGGCGCTGGCAGTCGAATACAGCGCGCCGGGACCCGGACTCGCGGCGATTCGCTTGGGCGTGTTTCCGCCCGAGCCGCCCGACCTGCTCGAAAGAGCCGTGGCGCTCGCCGCCAACAGCGACGTTGCCGTCGTCGTCGTTGGGGCCACGGGCGAGTGGGAAACCGAAGGCAGCGATCGAGTCGACATGGAGCTGCCGGGCCGGCAAGCCGAGCTCATCGCGCGCGTCGCCGCCGTCAATCGCAACACGGTCGTCGTGCTCAACACCGGCAGTCCGGTGACAATGGATTGGATCGATCGCGTCCCGGCGGTGCTGCAGACATGGTTCGGCGGCCAAGAGTTCGGGCATGCGCTCACCGACGTGCTCTTCGGCGACGCCGATCCCGGCGGTCGCCTGCCGACGACGTTTCCGCGCCGGCTGCAAGACAATCCCACGTTCCTGAACTACCCGGGCGAGAACGGCGAGGTGCACTACGGCGAGGGCATCTTCGTTGGCTATCGCTACTACGACACGAAGGACGTCGCGCCGCTATTCCCGTTCGGGCACGGTCTGTCCTACGCGACGTTTGCCTACAGCGATGCGGCGGTGGAAACCGTCGACGATGCGGTGGTGGTGCGCGTCACCATCACCAACGTCGGCGCCCGTCCGGGCCAAGAAGTCGTGCAGCTCTATGTGCGCGACGTCCAGAGTCGATTGGCTCGACCCGACAAGGAACTCAAGGCGTTCGCAAAAGTCACCCTCGATCGCAGCGAGCAGACGACCGTGCGCTTCCGCCTCAATCGTCGCGCGTTCGCGTTCTACGATCCGGCGCACGCGGACTGGATCGTCGAGCCCGGAGCCTTCGAGATTCTCATCGGCTCATCGAGCCGCAACCTTCGCGCGGTGCTGCCGATCACGCTGTAGCATCGATTCGGTTCCCACCGCCTCACGCCTTCGCGCTCGGACGCGCCGACACCGCTGCGTACCAACGGGCGAGATGCTTCTGCTCGGGCTGAATCCGGATGTTGCTGACGCGGCCGAAGTCGATTCCGCACAGCGCGGTGATGTCGGCGATGCTGTAGCGACTGCCGGTGATGAACTCGCGCTCGGCGAGCACTTCGTCGAGCCAGCCGAGTCGCTGTTCCGCCTGCTTGCGGGAGACCTCACCCCATTCGGGCACTTGTGGAATCCTTCCTTTGAAGAACGGATGACCGTTGCGGAACACCTGGGTGATCGGAATGAAGACCTCGAACTCCATCCGGCGCTGCCACATCTCGACCAGCGCACGGTCGCGGGCGTCGGTGCCCATCAGCGGCGGATTGGGGTGCGTCTCTTCGAAGTAACGACAGATGGCGACGCTCTCGGCGATGCACGTGCCGTCGTCGAGTTCGAGCACCGGCAGCACCCCGAGCGGGTTCTTCTTGCGAAATTCCGGCGAGCGATTTTCCGCCTTCACGATATCAACCTCGTGATACGGAACCTCAATGCCCTTCTCCGCCAAGAAAATCCGCACGCGGCGCGGGTTGGGCGCGGTCTTGCTGTCATAGATCTCCATCGCTTGTCTCCCCGTGGTGATGATGTTTGTCTCGTCAAGACCCGTTAGCACGGCGCGCACCCACGCAACATAGGCAAGCGACGCCTTGGCGTCGCGCCCTTGCATAGTCGGAAATCCGGGATGAAAGTCGGGCTGCCAAACGAGGTTGAGTTTGTCCCGCTCAAGTCCTGTGAGCGTAGCGAGATTCTGGTACGCGAAGGCACGGGCAACAGTCCAGGAACTGCTGGGTCACCGAGACATAAAGACGACGATGATTTACACTCATGTGCTCAACCGCGGCGGGCATCGGGTGCAGAGTCCCGCCGGCCATCTACGCCCGAGCGGTTCCGGCATGCTAGCCCGCGAGCGGGAGACGCCTAGCAACCCTACGCAGGGCGCATCGATCGGGAGTGAAGCATGCGATTCTGCGGAGCAATTGCCGGGGACGGAACAGTCCACGCGAAGGATGCTATGCTGACAAGAATTCGCGTGGGTTGTGACTTCTCTTCGGGAGTCGAATAGTAGTTGGGCGGTTCGAGACCGGAGGTCAAGAATGACGCGAGCGGAAAAAGTTGCCGTGGTCGAATCCTTCCTCCACTGCCTCGCCAGCAAGGACTTAGATCGACTGCCAATCGACCCAGAGCTCACGGTCGAAAGTCCGATGATCCCGAAGCTGGCGGGTAAGGCGGCAATGGAGTACGTGAAGGCCGTAGCGGCGGCCGTGCGGCGCATTCACATCATACAGCACATCGTCGAAGGCGATCATGTAGCGACCCTCTTGGAGGAAGAGACCATCTACGGGGTCCTTCTCCCGATTCTTTCCAAGTTCCAGCTTGAGTCGGGTCGCATCAAGGACGTACGTGTGTTCTACGACCCGCGACCGCTCACGGCCGCCGAGTGATGTCCAGCAAGCGAACGAAATTCGCCAGGATTCAAGCGAATCCGCCCAATGGTGGTTGGACGGCAACGGATCATCGACCTCATGAATCCTGAGGAGCGCGGCGCGTCGCCCGTTGGTGAGGTGGCCGAGCCTCGCCCGGGAGCGTGCTATGCCTGAACGATGCATTCTTTGTGGCATCCGAGAAGGTCGCCCAGCGGTCGCTAAGCTCTACGAGGACGATCTTGTGTTTGCGATGGACATGCCGTCCGACTCGCCGTACTACTTGGGCCCGGTCCACTTCATGGTCATCCCGAATGAGCCAGTCCTGCTCCGACCAGCTCAGCCGCGCGGGAGGCGTCGCACCCATCTGCAGTGTCAGCCCGCCGGCCGCCGTCAGCGCAGGTCGCATGGCAAGCTACTATCCGCCGGCAGCGCCGCGGACAACAGCCGTGTCACCGGCACAGTAACGAGGACAGTGGCTACGCCGCTTCCGTAGCGGAGGCCCTTGAGTTCCAGGAACGAAAAACGAACCCGGGACGCCACTCCAGCAGGAGTGCCGGCAAAAGCGTGAGGGTCGTGAGGCAGCTCACGAGCATCGTGATGGGGATGAAGATGCCGCAGATGCGCAGTGGGTAGTAGTCGGAGACCACGTACACGGCGAATCCCGCGCTGATGGCCAGCGCGACGAATGCGACGGCGCTTCCGGAGGTTTCCAGGGCCGAGCGCAGCGCCGTCTCGATGTCTCCGCTGCTGTGGAACTCTTCGCGCAATCGATAGAGGTAATAGATCGCATAGTCGGCGCCGATGCCGGCGCCGATCGCGACGATCGACGCGCCACTGATGTCGAAAGCGATGCGCAGCCAGGCGAACAGTCCCACGTTCACCACCAGTGCCATCGCCACCGGCGCAACCACGTAGAGGCCGCCCAGGGGGCTGCGGAACAAGAGGCTGGCCAACATGAACATGGTGGCGAGGAGCATCGCGATGTTGAGGATCTTCCCGCTCACGGTCTGATCGTTGATCGCCACCGTCACCGGTCCAACCCCGCCCGCGATCCACACGTGGATCTGCCGCGGCGGATGGTCCGCCACGTAGCGTTCGAGCCGATGGATCACCTGGCGCGTGCTGGCTGAATCGTCACGGTTGAGAAACCCGCGCACGACCGCGCGGCGATACTCGAGGTCAACATAGCCGCGGGTCGCCGGCGACTCGGAGAGGTAAAAGAGCTGCGCGATCAGGCCCGCGTCATCTGCCGGCAGACCGCGCGCGGCCTCCTCCGGTGCGAAGACTTCGTAGGTGCGGCGTATGATGTCCGCGAGCGAGGCGGTGCGTCCGACCGCAGGGTCCTCGGTCATGGCCTGCTGCAGCCCGTTCATGAGACCAACGGCCTCGGGGGTTTTCATCGCGCCCGGCTCTCCATCGAGCAGCACCGTGAGCGTGATGGTACTGGGGAAGTGCGCGTCGAAGATGCGGAGATCCTGGCCCACCTCGCTGCGCGCCGGCCAAAATGCGCGTGGCGCGAATTCCGTCGTCAACCGCGGTAGGCCCGCCACCGCCAGTAACGCTACAGCGGCGAAGCACGCCGCGATTCGCCGCGGATGCCGCGAGACAACGGCGGCCAGAGAGTGCATGACCACCGCCAGTGCTCGCGCCAACGGTCCGTCGGCGCTGGTGGCCGTGCCGGTCGGCCAGACGGCGCGCAACGCCAGCATGAAAGACATCTCCAGGACAACGGCGGCGGCAATACCGCAGGCAACGCCGAAGCCGAACTGCGTCAGGGCCGGGATGCGAAGGATCGACAGCGCCGCAAAGCCACAGGCCGCCGTGCCGCCGGCTGCCATCATGACGGTCCCCATGCGTGTGGCCGACTCGACGACCGCGTCGTCGCGGCTGCCGAGCCGCCGGAATTCTTCGTAGTAGCGCTTGAGCATCTGCGCCGAGTGTCCGGCCGCGATCGTGACCACGACGATGGGCACCGCCGCCGTCCACGGATTCATCGAAATGCCCGCGAATCCCATGAAGCCGAGCGCCCAGAGCGTGCTGAGGAGCGCCGTCGCGAGCGGCAACACAACGCCTTGGATCTGGGCGAACGCAAGGAAGAGCACACATACGATCGCGGCGATGGTGCCGAGGAAGTAGGCGCTCTGTTGGCGCGACAGGACCTCTTGATAGTTGTCGAAGATCGGCGCCCCGGTGACCGCGATCCGCATCTGTGGAGAGCGGTACTTTGCCACGGCGCGTTCGATGGTCGCCGCGATCTGTTCGACGCTGACGCCGTCGAAGAAATCAACGAGCACCAACGCCGCCCGCTCGTCGGCGCTGACGAGCGCACCTTTGAAGAGTGGCTCACTGTTGTAAAGGATGCGGAGGGCTGCCACATCGGCCTCGGTATTGGGGACATCCTTCATCAGGTAGTCGATGGTGAGCACGCCGTCCCGATCCCTCGGCACTCGAACGTAGGGCGAGGACAGGCTCACGACGTTCTGCGCCATGACGCCGGGAGAGCGCAGCAGGTCGAGCGTCAGGTCGTACACCGCCTGCAGCACGTCATGACGCCAGATCGTCGGAGCGGTCGGTACGAGCGCGATCGCCACGAAGTTCTGACCGCCGAATTCCGCCCGGATTTTTCGATCGATGGCGATGTATGGGTGATCGGCCGGCAGGGACATTTCTTGGTCGACCTCGACGACCAGTCGGTGTACGCCCGAGGCAATGATCGCCGTGGCGATCAGCGAAGCGCAAACGACCACCCGCGGGCGGCGGACGACAAACCCAGCGTAGCTCCGCCAAAACTCGGACGTCATAGTCAGATGGCCGTCGGACACTCGACGGTTGAAACTGTCACCGCGGGTGCACTGAGCCTGTCGGCGCAGGCTGGCAAGACACGTGAAATCGCTTTCGGCGTGACGAACATGACGACTTCCTCCCTTCGACGGATCTGCTGACAACATACGGATTGATCACCCCCATCGACAATCGGTCTACGGGTTCATCTTGGGAGAGCCGAAAGCGCCGGTACGTCGGTAAGCAGCGCGTAGTACGAAGGGACTATTCCAACCGGCGCAGCTTGGGGGTAGATCTTCCTAGAGTGTGCGGGTGCGAGGTTTCAAGATGACGCGAAGCGGTCCCTGGCGCAGGCAGCAGCGTGGCACGTGACAGGATTAGAGTGCTGATCGTGGATGACCACCCGGTCTTCCGCGAAGGCTTGCGTCAATGCCTCGAGGCGCGCAAGGAGCTGCGGCTGCTGGCGGCGGTCGGTAACGGCGAGGACATGTGGCGCGCCATCCGCACGCACGGGCGGCCGCAGATCGTGCTGATGGACGTGGAGATGCCCGGCGAAAGTGGCATCGACCTCACCGTGGCACTGCGCGAAAGGTGTCCGGCCGTCCGCGTTGTCATGTTGACGGCGTTCTCGGACTCGGAGCGTGTATTCGCGGCCCTCAAAGCCGGCGCCGTTGGGTATCTGCTCAAGAACGTGTCGCCCGATGAAATTCGCGCGACGGTCGAGCGTGCGGCGGCTGGCGAACCGATGCTGTCAGGAGAAATTGCGGGCCGCGTACTGCGTGAGTTCGAGCGCGAACGTGAAGAAGACCGTTATCGCGAGCAGCTCGCCGGCCTGACACCGCGCGAAGAGGAAATCTTGAAGCTGCTAGCGACGGGCGACTCGAATCGCGAGATCGGTACCCGCTTGGTCATCAGTGAGCAGACGGTGAAGAACCACGTCGCCAGCATCTTCCGCAAGCTGCAAGTGAACGATCGCACCAAAGCCGCGCTGCTCGCCGTGAAGCTGGGGATGGGGCGCGACACTCCGCGATGACGCCGATCACCCGCGCGATTCTCCGGGGCCTGGTGATTGCCGGCGGCGCTGCCGTGGGTATCGCCAGTGTCTTGGCATTCCGGCGTGCGGACTGGCCGGTCTACGCTGTGTTTCTGCTGGTCCAAGTCCTCCTGTTCATTCCCTACGTCGAGGTGCTGCCCGGCGTGAAAATTGGCATCGCGCCTCTGGCTGCCACCATTGGATTCCTCTATATCGGCGGCCTGCCGATCATCGTGCTCGCCGAAATTCCGCCTGCCTGCACGCGACTCTTGCGCGAGACGTTGCCGGAATCGTGGAAGCAGCGGGTGCCGCAGCTGCAGCGCCTCGCCGCCCGGCGCGACCTCATGGGCGGCGGGGCGGAACTTGGCGTCCGCCTTTTCGCAGAGATTTCGATGTTCGCTCTGGGGCTGGGCGTCCGCTGGTGGATCGTGTCGCTGCTGGCACCCCGCGCCGAGCCGGCTGCGGCCCCGTGGGCGATCGCGATCGCGGAACTTGGCGGTCAGTCAGCTTGGGGCGTGCTTTCGATTCTGCCGATCTACCCCGACACCACGTTCTTGCCGCTCTCCTTGCCGGGTGGGTTGCGAACCGCACTGACCGATATGGCGCTTATCGTGGGACTCTCCGTGACCTCGTTCGTCTTCCTGATCCTCTATGGATACCGTGCTGAGGGATTGTTCGGTGCCGCCGCCTGGTCGCTGGCGGCCCTCGCCCTTCACTTCATGTTGAAGCGGTTGACCGAGCGCCGCCTCACGGTTGAGGAACAGAATCGACGCCTCGAGGCGTTGAACCGCGAGCTGGAGCATCGCGAACGGCTGTCCGCGATCGGCAAGATGTCATCGGTGGTCTCGCACCAGATCCTCCAGCAGCTCGGCGTCATTGGTTTGCAAGCGGACCTGATTCGCACCGCCGCGGGGAGCGGCGATGCTCCCCCCGCACTCGCACAAGCGCGGCAGAATGCGGTGGAGATCGAAGAGGCGCTAGGTGACGTGAACCGTGTGCTCACAGATCTGTTGGTTTTCAGCAAGGACCTCCGCCTGAATCTCTACGAGCACTCGCTCTCACGCGTAATCGAGGAATGCATCGAAGAGTGTCACGCCGAGGCAGCTGAACAAGGCGTCACGCTGCGCGCGGAGTGCCCGGCCGGCGTCAGTCTCGCGGTCGACAAGCTCAAGATGAAACAGGCGCTCGTGAACGTCGTACGCAATGCCGTCGAGGTCTCGCTTTACGGCAGTGAGGTGGTCGTGCGCGCCGGTATGCACGATGGGTACGCCCAAGTGGCGGTGTCCGACTGCGGTCCCGGTGTCCCCGAACAGGATCGCGAAGCGATCTTCACGCCGTTCTTCACGACCAAGGATCACGGCACCGGCCTCGGCCTGGCAATTGCGCGCGAGTTCACCGAGGCGCATGGAGGGCGCCTCTGGGTGGAGGGGCGGGGAGCCGGGTCTGGTGCGACGTTCATGTTTCAGCTGCCGCTGCGACGAGATTGAGATGGGATGCGCAACACCGTGACGTATCGGATTCTCAAATTCACAGGCGGGGTCGGCAGCACGGATGCGGCCGAGTTTTCTGGAATCCTCGTTGGACGGCGAGCGAGCCTGACGCCCAACAAGCCGATGGAGACCGACGCCAAAAGACGACGCGGCTCATCGGCAGGCGTTGGGCAGCTAAGATGGGTGGACTGAGATCGACAACGTGGATGCTCTTTTCTGCAGTTGCGACATCGGTATTTCTTTCAGCCTGTACGTATGATGCGAACTATTCGGCTGAACGCCGCGAGCGCCTGCTTGCCCTCTACCCTCCTGGCACACTCACCCGGACCGACGTACATGCACGGTTCAAGAACAGACCTCCTACGGATTCGCTCACCCGCCCCACGGGGGGATGGCCTGCGTCCGAATATCCAATCGCTGCTGCACGTGCAGTCGAAAGTGAGCGCCGGACTGGCAAGCAGGTGCAAACGCTGGAGCGTTACCTGACCCCCGATGGTTTATTTTCGCTCTGTTACACTTGGTTCTACTACGACACGAATGATCGGCTCACCGACGCGGAGTGGCAGTAGAGTAGCGACTGAAGGGCTGCCGTGCGAGATGAAATGTACGATATGTCTCAAGGGCCGAACCCGCCGCTCGATCGGACCGCGGGCATGAGCGGCGTCACTCGAATCGGGATTTCGCGGCGCGCCCGCGGCCGCTCAGCGGCAGCGCGTT
>DATKMK010000121.1:0-54762 GCA_035541895.1 Binatia bacterium
CCCTTGGGGCGCTGCCAGGTCGGCGACTCGCCGTCGTCGATGATCGTGCCCATGCGCACCTTCGGGCGCGCGGCGACGTTCGGCACGGCGCGCGGCGCTGGACGCAGCGGAGACCGCGACTCAGCTCCCGTGCCCGAGGCCGGCGCCACATGATCGTTGACCGCCATCGCCAAGGGGAGTTCCGCCTCGCGCGCGGGCGGCTGCACGGCTTGTGGTCGCGCCGCGTCGAACCCGGTGGCGATGACGGTGATCCGGATCTCATCGCCCATTCGTTCATCGATGACCGCGCCGAAGATGATGTTCGCGTCTTCGTGCGCTTCTTCCTGAATCAGCGTCGCGGCTTCGTTGACTTCGTGGAGCGACAGATCGGGGCTGCCGGTGATGTTGATCAACACTCCTTGCGCGCCTTGAATCGAGATGTCTTCGAGCAACGGACTCGACACCGCCTTTTGCGCCGCTTCGATCGCGCGACTCTCGCCGCTGGCGATGCCGCAGCCCATCATCGCCATCCCCATATCGGCCATGATCGTCCGCACGTCGGCGAAGTCGAGATTGATGAGCCCGTGCACCGTGATCAGATCGGAGATGCCGCGTACCGCCTGCAACAGCACGTCGTCGGCTTTCTTGAAGGTGTCGAGCAGGGAAGTGTTGCGGCCGGCGATCACCAACAAGCGTTGGTTGGGAATCGCGATCAACGTGTCGACCGCGTCCTTCAACGCGGCGATGCCGACATCGGCCTGGCGCATCCGCTTCTTGCCTTCGAACTGAAACGGCTTGGTCACCACCCCGACGGTGAGCGCGCCCAACTCCTTGGCGATCCGCGCCACCACCGGCGCGCCGCCCGTTCCGGTTCCGCCGCCCATGCCGGCGGTGATGAACACCATATCGGCGCCGGCCAGGACTTCACGTAAGCGTTCCGAGTCTTCAAGGGCGGCTTCGCGGCCGACATCGGGGTTGGCACCGGCACCGAGCCCCTTGGTGAGTTGCTCGCCGAGCTGCAGCTTCACCGGCGCCAAACTTGCCCGCAACGCCTGCACATCGGTGTTGGCAGTGATGAAGTCGATGCCCGGCAGCCCCGACGCAATCATCGTGTTGACCGCATTACCTCCTCCTCCACCGATGCCGACGACTTTGATCGAAGCGCCTACGGCCTCACGTCCTGCCAGGTCAATCATCGCAACCCTCCTTCTCCCCGCGGCCCGCGTCGCGGCGGGCCCGCCCCACAAGAATTTGCCGCTCAGAAAAACTCTTTAATCCATCCCACCATTCGGTGGCGAACCTTGTCGAATCCCTTCTTCTCTTCCGTCGTCGGCACCCCCGTATCCCGCGGGCGCGAGCCGTAGGATATCAAACCCACCGCAGTCGCGAACAGCGGGCCGATCGCATCGTCGGGCAGTGTATGACCGTTGGCCGGACCGGCGATGCGAGCCGACGTGCGGAAGACCTGCTCGGCCAGCGGCAGGACGCCGTCGACCAAGACGCCGCCGCCCGTGAGCACCACGCCGGACGCCAAGCTCTCTTCGAAGCCGCAGCGAATGATCTGCCGATGCGCGAGGGTGAAGATCTCCTCCAAGCGCGGTTCGATGATTTCGGCCAGCATCCGCCGCGACAGGACGCGCGGCGTGCGGCCGCCGACGCTCGCGACCTCGATGGAATCATCGGCGCCGACGAGTTGCGCCATGGCGCAGCCGTGTCGTTGCTTGAGGAGTTCGGCTTCACGAAACGGCGTGCGAAATCCCGCCGCGATGTCACTGGTCACGTGATTGCCGCCCAATCCCAGCACCGCCGTGTGTTTGAGCGCCCCCTGATTGAAGATGAGCACGGTGGTCGTGCCGGCCCCGACGTCGATCAGCGCCACGCCCAAGTCGCGCTCCTCTGGGGTCAGCACGGCCTCGGCCGATCCGAGCGGAGCGAGCACCAAGTCCGCGACGTGCAGGCCGCTGCGCTGGCAACACTTCACGACGTTTTGGGCCGAGGTGATCGCAGTCGTGATCACATGGACGCGGGTTTCCAGCCGCACGCCGGACATCCCCAACGGTTCTTTGATCCCGTCTTGCCCATCGACGATGAATTCCTGCGGCAACACGTGCAAGACGTCGCGGTCCATGGGCAGCGCCACCGCCCTGGCCGCGTCGAGTACACGAGCGACATCGTCCGGACCGACTTCGCGATTCTTCACCGCCACCACGCCGTGGCTGTTGAAGGCCTTGATGTGCGTGCCGCCAATGCCGGCGAACACGCTGTGAATCTGGCAACTGGCGGTCACCTCGGCTTCCTTTACCGCGCGCTCGATCGCTTGCACCGTCGCTTCGATGTTGACGACCATCCCCTTACGCAACCCCCCACACGGGGCGCTGCCGACGCCGGCGACGGTGACCAAACCGCCGGTGACCTCGCCGACCACCGCGGCGACCTTGGAGGTCCCGATGTCGAGGCCCACCAGCAGTTCACCCTTCTTCGCCATGCCCTAAGCCCGTACGCCAATCTTTGCGCCGCGCCGCTTCGGCATCTCTGGCGGTCTGGGCAGCGGGCGCATCTGCACGATCACTTGATTCGGATAGGTGGCGTCGAGCAGCGCGACGCGCGATTCCTGACCGTCCCACGCCGTCAACACGCGCATCGTGCGCGTCAGTTTGCCGCGCCACGCGCCCCAGCCGAGTCGAATCGCGACCGGACGGCGGAGCGGGATCAAGGTAACGCCGCTGCGCGAGTCGACGTGGATTTCCGAGATTCCGTCGCCGCAGCCGTCACGCCGACACAAGCGGATCAAGCGGGCGGCGCGCCGCAGCAGCACACTGCTGCCGTCCTCCACGTCGCTCCGGCTCACTCCGGTAATCAGCGGCAAGTCCCGACTGTCGCTGTCGCGCAGGCGATCCATCACGTGACCGGCGCGATCAACGAAGTACAAATCATCGAGCACGACGATCGCCGCCGGAATTCGTTCCTTCACCGAAATGACCACGCGGCGCGGGAAATCGCGACGAACCGAGGCGTTGGCGAGATCCGGATGCTGCAACAGTCGGAGGCGAACCTCGGTGGGACCGGCGGCCCACACGCTCATACCGCGACGGACGCCGGCCCATTCGAGAATCTGCTCGCGGCTCACGCGCGTCGTGCCGCGGACGGTGATCTCGGTGATCGCGAAGTAGGGATGCGATCGTGCAACCGACCACAATCCCGGCACCGCCCACCCGAATGTGCCGATTACGATGAGGACGCAGGTCACCAACGCCGTGGCGAAAGCCAGCGTGCGCCATGGAATTGCACGCCGGCGTCGGCGCCGGCGGACCCGAATGCCGGTGGTTACCCGCGAGGCGGCGCGACTCATCTCGCGTCCCCCCACTCGCCGATGAGTTTCACTTCGAGGTCCAGTCGCACCTGCTTCGCCTGCCACACCCGCTCGCTGATCTCACGGATCAGCGTGTACACGTCCGCGGCGGTGGCATTGCCGACGTTGACGATGAAGTTCGCGTGCTGCTCCGACACCATCGCGCCGCCCACCCGACGGCCCTTGAGACCGACGGCTTCGATCAGGCGGCCGGCGTAATGGCCCGGCGGATTCTTGAAGATCGAACCGGCGTTGGGATAGCCGAGCGGCTGGTGGGCATCGCGCTTGCGCTTGTTGGCGAGCATGCGCTCACGAACCGCCGCTGGATCACCCTTGACGAGACGAAACTCCAGATACGTAACCACGAACCTCGACGGCAAGTCGAAATGACGGTAGCCAAAGCGGAGCGCGGCACGCGCCAATCGTTGCGCGCCGTGCTGGGCATCGACGCCGTGGATCGCCTCGACGACTTGCGCGATCTCGCCGCCGAATGCGCCGGCGTTCATCAACAACCCGCCGCCGAGCGAGCCCGGAATGCCCTCGGCGAATTCGAGTCCAGTCAGTCCGCGGTCGGCGGCAGCCGTGACCAGTTTCTTGAACGGCACCCCGGCGCCGGCGTGCACATAGGTGCCCGACCCGTTCGGCCGCCAGTCGATCGTCGCGAACGCGCGTCCCAGCTTCACGACGACGCCACGCACGCCCCGGTCGCTCACCAACACGTTCGTCCCGCCCCCGAGCACGAACAGCGGCAACCCGGCTTCCGCCGCGGTGATTTGGACGCTGCGAACTTCCTCTTCGGACTCCACTTCGATCCAGACGTCGGCCGGCCCGCCAATGCGGAATGACGTGTGCCGGCTGAGCGGCTCGTCGAATTGAGCGCGGTCGCCGAAGCGTGCCCGCAGGGAGTTGAGCGTTGCGTCGATCACTGCATTGTCCACACGTTCTGCGACCCGGCGAGCGCGCGCACGAGCTGCTCGCCGGCGTCGTGAATATTGCCGGCACCGAGAATCAAAACCAGGTCACCCGCACGCACCAACGATTGGACCTCGGCCACGACGTGCTCGCGCTGAGGTACGTAGCTGACTTCGAGATGCCCGCGGCGCTTCAACGCCCAGAACAACACCTCACTGGTGACGCCGTCGATCGGCGGTTCTCCGGCGGCGTAGACTTCGGTCAGCACCAACTGATCGGCGGCGTCAAACGCGTCGAGGAAGTCGCCGAACAGATCGCGGGTGCGCGTATACCGATGGGGCTGAAAGACCACGACGATGCGGCGGCCGAAACCTTCGCGCGCCGCGGCGATTGTGGCGCGAATTTCTTCGGGATGGTGACCGTAGTCGCTGACCACCAAAACGCCCCCGGCTTCTCCGCACACCTCGAAGCGGCGATGAATGCCACCGAACTCCGCCAGCGCATCACGGATCGCGTCGAGCGGCACGTCGAGTTGCATGGCCACCGCGGTCGCCGCCAACGCGTTGAGTGCATGATGCCGCCCCGGCATGCGCACAGTGATCTCGCCGAGTGATTGTCTGCGATGGGCCACCTCGAAGTGCGTGCTCATCCCCATGACCGCAACGTCGCGTGCAACGAAGTCGGCTTCCGAGGTCGTGCCGTAGGTGATTACGCGCTTCCGCATCTGCGGCACCAGCGCGCGGACGGTGGTGTGATCCAGACACACCACCGCGGCACCGTAGAACGGCACGCGGTTGGCGAATTCGAGGTAGGCGGATTTCACCCGGTCCATGTCGCCGTAGTAATCGAGATGCTCGGGATCGATGTTGGTGATCACCGCGATCGCCGGCGACAGCAGCAAGAAGGTTCCGTCACTCTCATCCGCTTCGGTCACCATCAGGTCGCCGTGACCGAGCTGCGCGTTCGTCCCCATGCTGTGCAGGCGCCCGCCGATGACCACCGTCGGATCGAGATTGGCGCGGCGCAGGATCGCCGCGATCAACGAGGTGGTCGTCGTCTTGCCGTGCGTGCCGGCCACCGCGATGCCCCATTTCATCCGCATCAGCTCGGCGAGCATCTCCGCGCGCGGGATGACGGGAATCTTCAGCGCGCGCGCTTGAACAACCTCGGGATTGGCATAGCGAACGGCCGAGGAGATAACGACCACGTCGATGTGCGGACCGATCGCGGCCGCCGAGTGGCCGATGGTCACGTGCGCGCCCAACAACCGCAGTCGGTGCACGGCGTCGCTCTCGCTGATGTCCGAACCGCTGACGCGATGCCCGAGCGTGAGCAGCACTTCGGCGATGCCGCTCATTCCGATCCCACCGATGCCGACGAAGTGAACGTGCCGCGTAGCCTTGAACAGGTTAGGCATTGCCCCCCTCCCCCGCCACCTCACAACACACCGCGAGTACCCGCGCCGCCGCGTCCGGTACGCCCAGGGCCGCTGCCGCGGTTGCCATCGCGCGCCGACGGGACGGGTCGGCTGCCAACGCATGCACCCGCTCCGCCAGCACCACACCCGTCAAATCGCGATCCAAAATCATTTCAGCCGCGCCGTGCCGCACCAGCACTTCGGCGTTGGCGCGCTGATGATCATCGGCCGCAAACGGATAGGGGACGAGGATCGCCGGCTTTCCCAGCGCGGTGATCTCAGCGGTGGTCGTGCCCGCACGACACACCACGAGGTCGGCTGCGCCATACGCTCGACTCATGTCGTCGATGAACGAGGTGACGCGCGCATCCACGCCAGCTCGCGCATAGCGCTCCTTCACCCAGGCTTCGTCCTTGACGCCGGTTTGATGAATGATTCGCAGGTCGGGAATGCGACGAAGCGCGTCCAATGCGTCGGTGACGGCGACGTTCAATTTGTGCGCGCCTTGGCTGCCGCCGAAAATCAGCATCGTGAAGCCGTCGTGCGGGGACGACGGCACGGAAGCGCCGAGAGTCCTGATCGGCGTACCGGTCACGGTCGTCCGATCTGGCGGAAAGAATGTTGCGGCATCGGCGAACGCGGTACACACACGCTGGGAGATGCGCGCAAGCCAGCGGTTGGTCATGCCGGGACGCGCGTTCTGTTCGAGCAGGACGCGCGGAACACGTCGCAGCCATGCGGCCAGAATCGCCGGCGCCGATCCGTATCCGCCCACGCCGAGGACCACGTGAGGCCGCATCCGACCGATGAGGCGCCAGGCCGTCGCCACCGACACGGGCAACTGCCACATCACATCGACCACACCGCGCCAACCGCGGCCGCGCAGGCCGCGAATCGGCAGTGCATGAAACGCAAAGGTCGTCTGCGGAATCACGCGCGCTTCGAGGCCCCCGCGGCTGCCGATCCAGGCGACGGCGGCGCCGCCCGCCGCGGCCGCTTGCGCGACGGCGAGCCCAGGAAAGAGATGCCCGCCCGTTCCCCCGCCAGCCACGATCATGCGCAACTCATCCGCTCGCATCTCATCCGGTCTGCCGTGACAGCGCCGCCAAGATCCCCACTTGGACGAGCGCCACCATCATGGCCGACCCGCCACAACTCAAGAATGGAAGGGCTAAACCTTTGGTTGGAAGCAACCCCAACACCACCCCCACGTTCACAACCGCCTCCAGCAATATCACCAAAGTGATCCCAAACGCCAGCAAGCTCGCGAAGCGATCTGGATGCCGGAGGGCGACCCGAAACCCACGCAGACCGAGCACCCCAAAGAGCGCCAAGGTGAGCAGCACGCCGAGGAGGCCGAGTTCCTCCCCAACGAGCGCGAAGATGAAGTCGGTGTGCGCTTCGGGGAGGAAGAACAGCTTCTGCTTGCTTTCGCCGAGGCCGACACCGGTGATTCCGCCGGAACCGAAGGCGATGAGCGACTGCACCAACTGGAAGGCGATGTCCTTGCTGTAGCGCCACGGATCGAGAAAGGCCCAGACGCGGCGCAGGCGGTAGCTCTCGTGAAGAATTCCAAGGACCGCTACCGGCAAGACGGCGAGGCCGAGACCAAGCAGGTGCAGGGGTCGCGCGCCGCCGACGAACAGCATCGACAGCATGAGCAACGTCAGAATCGCCGCCGTCCCGAAGTCGGGTTCCTTTACAATCAGCCCGGCGAACACTCCAATGACGATCAAGTGGGGCAGGACACCTACGGTGAACGACGCCATCTTGTCGCCGCGGCGAGTGATCGATCGCGCCAAGTACATCACCAAGACGATTTTGACCCATTCCGACGGCTGAATCGAAAAACCCCCAACACCAATCCAACGGCGCGCGCCGCCGCGTACCATGCCGACGTGCGGAATGAGGACCAGAATCACCGCCACCAAGCCGCATCCCAGGAGGACGTACGCCGAGCGCTCGAAGATCTCGAATCGCAATTGCGACACGCCCACCGCCAGCACGGTGCCCATGGCGATCGCGAGGAGGTGTTTGCGAAAGTACAGGTAGGGGTCGTTGCTGCGATCCAGCGCGTAGAAGTAGCTGGCGTTGAACACCATCACGACCCCGAGGCCAACGAGCAAGGCCGCCGCGATCAACAGCCACCAATCCGGGCGGTTCAGCCGCGGCATCACCACCCGCTGGCGCAACGAGCGAAGATGCGGCAGGACCTGCGTCATAACGCCTCCACTAGTTCGCGGAACCGACGGCCGCGTGTGGTATAGTCAGTGAACTCGTCGAAGCTCGCGCAACCGGGCGACAGCAACACGGTATCTCCAGCAACCGCGCAGCTCGCGGCGGCGGCGACGGCGTCGGCAAGTCCACCGACGGCGATGCACTCCGTCGAACCGGCCACCTGGTCAACGATGGTTCCCGCCGCTGCGCCGAAACCGATCACCCGTTTCGCGCGCGCGCGCAGCAACGGCTGGAGCGTGCGAAAGTCGCCGCCTTTGTCGTAGCCACCCAAGAGCAAGATGACGTTGCCGGGAAAACTCTCCAACGATTTGACGACCGCGCCGACGTTGGTCCCTTTCGAGTCGTCGAAGTAGCGCACGCCGTCACGTTCGCGCACGAGTGCGAGCCGATGGGGCAAGCCGGCCGTCTCGTTGAGGACGCGCTGAATCGTGTCGGCCGCAACACCCCAGATCGACGCCGCGGTAACCGCGGCGAGCATGTTCTCGCGATTGTGCGCGCCTTGAAGCTGCACATGTTCCAGCGAAAACCGACGGGGCTGGGGATGGGGCCCCCAATAGACCAGCGCGTCGCCGTCGATGAACGCCCCGAACTCGACCGGTTCGCGACCGAACGAGATCGCCGCCGCTCGTGTATGGTGGCGCTGCTCCCAGACCCACGGGTCGTCACGATTCAGCACCGCGACGTCGTCCGAGCGCTGTCGAATCAAGAGCGCCGCTTTCGCCGCTCCGTAGTCGGCCACGTTGGTGTAGCGGTCGAGGTGGTCGGGGGTGAGATTCAGCAGGACGCCGATCCGCGGCCGGAACGTGTCCACCCATTCCAGTTGAAAGCTCGAGATCTCCGCAACCGCCGCGGCATACGCCGGCGAGTCGGCTTGGACCGCGTCGATGAGCGGCGTGCCCAGGTTTCCACCGACGAACGTCGGCGATTGCGCCGCGACCATCGCTCCCAGCAATGTCGTGGTCGTACTTTTGCCGTTGGTGCCGGTGATCGCGAGCAACGGACACGGCAGAAACCGATAGGCCAACTCGATTTCGCTGATCACGGTTACGCCGCGCGCGACGGCCCGTTGCAACATGGGATGGTTGCGGGCAACTCCGGGGCTGGGCACGACCAGAGAGATGCCGCCAAGTACGGAATCGCTTCCGTCGTCAACAACGCATTCGACATTGGCTGCGGTGACGTGCGCGAGGAGCGCGGCCCGCCGGTCAACGAGGCGAACACGCGCGCCGCGTTCGCTCAGAAAGCGCGTCACGCTGCGTCCGGTCTTGCCGGCACCAATCACCAACGCGTTTTGACCGACAAGCTGCATGGAACTACCGCAACTTGAGCGTGCTCAACGCCACCAGCGCGCAGATCGCCGACACGATCCAGAATCGGACGATGATCTGCGGTTCGGGCCATCCCAGTAGCTCGAAGTGATGGTGAATCGGCGCCATGCGAAAAATCCGCTTGCGCCGAAGCTTGAACGAGCCGACTTGCAGCATCACCGACAACGCCTCGGCAACGAACACACCGCCGGCGATCGGAAGCACCAGCTCCTGCTTGGTGAGCAGCGCGACGATCCCCAGTGCGGCACCAAGCGGCAATGCACCGACATCGCCCATGAACATCATCGCGGGGTACGCGTTGAACCACAGAAAGCCGAGACCGGCTGCAAGGGTCGCGGCGCAGAAGATCGGCAATTCGCTGGTGCCCGCGACGTACGGAATCTGGAGGTACTCGGCGTTCTTGATGTTGCTGCCGACGTACGCAAACACGAGATAGGCGCCGGCGGTGGTCATCACCGGCCCGATCGCCAAGCCGTCGAGACCGTCCGTGAGGTTCACCGCGTTCGAGAATCCCACGACGACCACCGCCGCAAAGGGAATGTACAAGATGCCGAGGTCGGGATGCAGATCTTTGAAGAACGGAAAACTCACGGTCGTGCTGAATCCTGGCTTGCAGTACAAGAAGATTGCCGCCGCGAACGCGACCGCGAACTGGCCGAGCAACTTGTAACGGCCGTGCAGCCCAGCGGAGTTTTGGCGCGTGAGCTTGCGGTAGTCGTCGACGAATCCGATCATGGCGAAGCCGATGGTGACCAGGATGACCAGCCAGACGTACGAATTGGTCAGGTCGGCCAACAGCAGCGTCGCGAGGATGAGGGAGAACAAGATGAGCGTGCCACCCATGGTGGGGGTGCCGGCCTTGGTCAGGTGACGCTGCGGCCCGTCGCTGCGAACAACCTGGCCGATCTGGTGCTCGGTCAAGCGGCGAATCAACCACGGGCCGAGCATGAACGAGATCGTCATCGACATCAGCGCCGCCATCAGGGACCGGAACGTGATGTAGCGGAAGACGTTGAAGACCCCGTACGTCGAATGCAGAGGATACAAGAGATGATAGAGCATCACGGTCGTCCGCCTGCCTCCTCCAGCAACCGCACCACTTCCGCCATGCGCGAGCCGCGCAGTCGAACCAACTCATCGGTCGCCGGCCCGCGCGATCCTTTCACCAAGATCGTATCGCCGGCGCGCCAGTGGCGGATCACGACGGCCGCCGCTTCGGCGGGGTCGGCGCACGCGTAGACAGCGTCCGCAGCCATTTCGGATGCGCGCGCCCCCTCGGCGATGGCACCTGCCTGCGCACCGACCGTGATGAGCAGTCCCACCCGATGGTGGCCGGCGGATTGCCCAACCGCCTCATGGAGCGAACGACTCTGCGGACCGAGTTCGAGCATGTCACCGAGCACCGCGATGCTCCGCCCCGGCTGGCGTGCGAGCACCGCCAGCGCGGCATCGACGCTGGCCGGATTGGCGTTGTAGGAATCGTTCAGCACCGTCGTGCCGTTCTTCAGCCGAATGATCTGGATGCGCTTCGGAGGCGGCGAAAACTCGTTCAGCCCGCGCGCAATGGCATCGAGATCAACACCGATCGCATACGTAACGGCCGCGGCGGCGAGCGCATTGCTCACACTGTGAATACCCGGGATACGCAAGCGAACTTTGACGGATCGCCCGGCGACAACCAGGTCGAAGCCAACACCGTCCAGACCAAAATCGGCGATCGCCTGAGCCGTCACCTCACCACCGCGGCCGAACCCGATACGCCGGCCCGGAAAGCTCGCGCCAATCCTCACCACCCATGCGTCGTCAAGATTGATGGCGATCGTCCTATCCGGTCGCATGCCGGCGAACATTTCGCCCTTCGCCGCCGCCACCCCGGCGATCGTTCCGCCGACGCCTTCCAAGTGCACGGGACCGACGTTGGTCACAACGCCCACGTCCGGCTCGGCGATTTCGACGAGACGCGCGATCTCTCCGGGCGCGTTCATCCCCATCTCCAACACCGCGACGGCCTCGCTTCCGGTGAGACGCAGCAGCGTCAACGGCAGACCGATCAGATTGTTTTCATTGGCGGTAGTTTTCAACACGCCAACGCGAGGTGGCGCAAAGGCGGCACGCTCGCAGATGGCGGCCGCCATCTCCTTCGTTGTTGTCTTCCCGTTGCTGCCGGTGATCGCGATCACCTGCGGTGCAACCCGCCGTCGCGTCCAGGTCGCGAGCTGCTGCAGCGCAATCAGTGGATCCGCAACGACGATGCAGCGCTCAGGCGCCACGTCTGCAGGGATCGCGCGAACGACGGCGGCACGCGCGCCACGCGACAGGGCACTCGCGACGTGACGATGGCCGTCGTGGTTCGGACCCGTCAGCGCAACGAACAGCGCGCCTGGTTCGAGCCGTCGGGAGTCGGTTGACACCGAATCGAAAGTCGACGCTGCCGTGGCCGCGACGATCCTGCCGCCCGTCGCTTGAAGGACTTCTGCCGTTGACCAAGCCATTGAGACGCGGTGTACCGGTGCGAGTTCCACGTCACTAATAGCTCAAAGATTTGGCTGGCCAAAGGTGAGCGACAGTTTGCGGTTGCTGGCGCTGATGCTCCCCGGCGGCGGATCTTGCGCGACGACGAAGCCGCTGCCTTCGACATGCACCTCCCACCCGGCGCGATGCGCGCGCACGAGCGCCTCGCGCATGCTGAGTCCGAGCAGGCTCGGCATTCCTCCCGCAGTCTCGGCGACCCTCCAGGCAACGGGCTGCGGCTCGAGCGCAGCCAGTTCGGTGGCCGGTGTCAACGGCATGGACGGGCGCAAGCCCATGCGTTCGAGTCCGTACTCAGCGATGCGTTTGAACACGGGCGCCGCGACCAAGCCACCGTAGGTCATTCCCTTCGGACTATCGATGACGACGAGAATGACCAGTCGCGGATCCTCGGCGGGAACAAATCCAACGAATGACGACATCCGTCCGCGGGCCGAGTAGCGTCCAGTGTCGGGATCAACCTTCTGCGCGGTACCGGTTTTTCCCGCCACAGTGAATCCCTCGACGACGGCTTTGGTGCCGGTACCGCCTTCGACAACGCCGCGCAGCATCGCGGTGAGTTCACGCGCGGTGCCAGCCGAGATCACCCGCCGAATGGCTTCAGGGCGTTGTTCGTGGACGACCGTTCCGTCCTCGTGAACGACTCGTTGGACCACGTACGGCTTCAGCAGCGTCCCGCCGTTGGCAATGGCGGCGTAGGCCCGGACCAACTGGATCGGCGTGACGGCGATCCCTTGACCGAAACTATTGGTGACGAGATGAATCCGACCCCATTTCTCGCTGGGGCGGACCTGTCCGGCAACTTCACCGGGCACGTCGATACCGGTCGGCTGACCGAAGCCAAAGGCGGCGATCATCGCGCCGAGCCGATTCGCACCGATGCGCTCGCCGACCTTCGCAGTGCCAATATTGCTGGAGTGTTGAATGACTTCCGCGAAGCTGAGCCAGCCGTAGCGTTCATGATCGTGCACCACTCGACGACCTACCGCGAAGCTGCCATTTTCGCAGTAGATGCGATCTTCCGGTCGCACGACGCCGGCTTCGAGAGCGGCCGCTGCGGTGATGGATTTGAAGGTCGACCCGGGTTCGAAGAAGTCGGTGACCACGCGATTGCGACGGCTTGCCGAAGGCGACGCCGCCGGCGCATTCGGGTCAAAGGACGGCTCATTGGCGAGCGCGAGGACTTCGCCGGTTCTGGGGTCGAGAGCGATGGCCACCCCGGCGTCCGCGCGGTGATCGGCGACGGCTTTGGCCAATTCGGTCTCCGCGACATGTTGTAGCGCGGCATCAATAGTCAACTCGACTCGCGCGCCGCGGCGTGGGTTCCGCCGCGGAACGTCCCCGAAGAGCATCGGACGACCGCGCGCGTCCCGTTCGACATTGACCGGAGGCGGTTCACTGAGCAGATCGGCATTGTAACGTAGTTCGAGCCCTTCGATGCCTTGTGCGTCGACGTTGGTGAATCCCAACAAATGCGCAGCCAATCCTTCGTGGGGATAGTGGCGCTTGCGAGTTGGTTGGCCCCCGACACCATCGAGGCGGAGATCGGACAGCGACAGCCAGCGATCGATCGGCATCTGACGATCGAGCCAGACGAACGGGGATGCACTCGTGGTCTTGGCGGCAACGGCCGAGATCGGCACGCCAAGGGCTTGGGCGAGGACGGTTGTCGTTTGTGGTCCGTTCAACTTTCGGGGGCGGAGGTAGACCGCGGCGGCATCGATGGTGAGTGCCAGTGGCTCGCCGTTGCGATCGACAATCGGTCCGCGTTCGAGCGGTGCGGGGAGTTGTTGCTGGTGTTGCCGTGCCGCGATGGCTTGAAGTTCTGGGCCTCTGAGGACGGTCAAGTGGATCGCGCGACCAAGCACGACGAGAAACAGCATGAAGAACACGCCGGCCGTGGCGGTGATTCGGTCTCGCGCACCCGGTGGGTTCACGGCAGCACTGCGTCCTGCCCGCGCGCGGGTCGTTGCAGGCCGAGCCGCAACTGGGCTTCGTGCTCCAGTCGGCCCGGCGTGTCGGCGGCGGCCGCTTCTACTGCAAGTTCCCGCCCCTCCTGCTCCAGCCGCTCCACAAGCTGGCGCGTCGCCGACAGCCGGTAACCGACGTCCACCACCATCAACCGCACCCACACATATCCGAGCGCCACGAGCACGCCCGCAAAACCAAACAGTCCAATCCAACTGGCAAGGGCTCGAGTCGCCGCGTTCGCCGCAGCAGACGTATTTGTCGGATACCAACGCGGATCTCGACGGCGCCCCTCCGTCTTTTCGCGGCGAACCATCAGCCGCTGGTCAATCGAGAGCGGTAGCACGGGATCCCTATATTCCCAGTTCCGACAGGGTCTCTGGGTTGCTCATCAGACCTTGCTCGGCGTCGGCGAATACCTTCGCCCACGCTTCGCGATTCCAGATCCGGAACTTCTCACTCGCGGCCGTGAAGGTTACCTCTCGATCGAGTTGTGCATACTCACGCAACGACGGCGGCAATAGGATGCGACCTTGCTTGTCGCATTGACATTCGTGAGCTCCCGCAACGTAGTAGTTCTGAAACTGCATCACCTTCGCGTCGAACTGCGGTCGCTGTCGCAATCGGTTCTCCAGCTCCAACCACGCGGGATATGGATAAACGTCGACGCAGCGAACTGAAGCGAGCACAAAATTGGTGATGACGACCCGGTCATCGTTGGTGGCCAGCAAGGCATCGCGGTACTTGGCCGGCACACTGACTCGACCCTTGTCGTCTATTGTGTGCTCGAAGGTTCCGCGAAACATGGTCCACCCAGATCCCTAGTACCCCATTTTGCCCCACTTCACCCCACCCGCAACCACTCATAGAGAAAACTACCCCTGGCTGTCAAGAAAAAAAGTGCTCGCATGTAGGGACGCACTCAAGATGCCGCGCGTAAGAGGCAATCTCCGGTATGAGTGTCCAAGAATGTCCGCCTTTGACCCGCAACACCGGCGCGGAGGGATGAGCTGATGCGGCAGTTGTGGAGACAGGCGACGGCGATGACGCGCGACGAAGTGATCAATCCCCTCGCCTGCGCCTCACGATGAACGCTTCACCACCCGCTCGTAGACCTCGCGGCGATGGAGGTCATACTCAGCCGCGAGACGGTCGGCGATGTCGCGGGTGTGCAGCCCCTCGGCAAGGAGTCGAGCAATCGCCGCGTCGAGATCTTCGGGCGGCGCGCTTGGCACGGGTCGCTTCGTACCAGCCACCACGAGGGTCACTTCGCCTTTCACGTTTGCCGGCACACGCACGAGCACGTCGCCCGCGCGACCGCGGAGCACGTCCTCGAATACTTTCGTCAACTCGCGCGCGACGACGATTTCGCGTTCGGGCCCGAGCGACCCGATCAGATCCTGCAAGCACGCGGGCAATCGGCGCGCGGCCTCGTAGACGACTATGGTGCGTTCTTCGTTGACGAGCGACGCAAAGAACCGTTGCCGCGCGCTTGTCCGTGCCGGCACGAAGCCCTCGAATGCGAAGCGATCGGTCGGCAAACCGCAAACGCTCAGCACGGCAGCAACCGCCGACGGTCCCGGAATCGGCACCACGGGTATGCCGGCTTCGGCCGCTGCACGCACGAGTCGGTAACCGGGATCGGCAATGCCGGGCGTGCCGGCATCGGAAATCAGCGCGATCGATGTGCCGGTCGTCAAGCGCTCGACCAGTTCGGGTGCGCGGTCGCGTTCGATTTGGTCGTAGTAACTGATCATCGGCGTGTGGATGTCGAAGTGCGCCAGCAGTTTGCGGCTATGGCGGGTGTCTTCGGCCGCGATCAGTTGCACCTCACCCAAGATCCGGATGGCCCGGGCGGAGATATCTTCGAGGTTGCCGAGCGGTGTGGCGACAACGTAGAGCGTGCCGGCCATGGTCAGCGGTTAGCGAGTGGTCGTCCGACAACCACGCAGAGTTGCGCGAGTCGATCGGCGGCGAATCCTGACATCGCCGTCCGCGCTATCGGCCCCAGTCGCGCGCGTAGCGAAAGTCGCGATCGATGGTGCGATTGGAAATCTTGGCGATGACCGGCAGCCGGCGTTTGAACTGTGAGTTGCGCACCATGTCGCTGACGCGTTTGACGAAGGACTCGGTAAATCCCGCGGCGAGCAATTCGTCGCGAGAGTAGCGCAGATCGACCATCACGTACAGGAGCGCGTCGACTTCGCGATAGCTGAAGCCGAGTTCGGCCTCGTCGGTCTGGCCGACCCACAGATCGGCCGACGGTTTCTTTTCGACGATCGCCCGCGGCACACCGATCTCCGCACCCAATGTCCACACCTGCGTCTTGTAGAGATCGCCGATCGGATTGAGCGCCGACGCCATGTCGCCGTGCAAGGTACCGTACCCGAGCAACAGCTCGGTTTTGTTACTGGTGCCCAACACCAACGCCTTCCAGCGCGCCGAGTGGTCGTACAAGATCGTCATCCGTTCACGCGCCATCTTGTTGCCGCGGCGCATGTTGTCGGCATCGGAGAAGCGCTCGAAGTAGGCGTCGATTTGCGGAGTGATGTCGACTTGCATGAGCTGAAAGCCGCCGACCGCGGCCACCGCGTCGGCGTGCGCGAGGCTCTCGGCGCTCGACAACTTGTACGGCATTTTGATTCCCAGCACGTTGTCGGGCCCAAGCGCTTCGGCGGCAAGCAGCGCGCTCACGCTCGAGTCGACCCCGCCCGACAGACCGACGACGACACGGTCGATGCCCACTTTGCGGACCTCGTCGCGAATGAACGCGGTGAGAATGCGGCGCAGCAACGGCGGATTCGTCGGAATCGGCGGCGGTGCAGTCGGCCGCTGCGATCGCGCCTCGATGACCGCGGTCATTTCGCGGCTCTCCGTCCGGCCACGCGTCGCTGCGACTTGGTTGCGATCGGGGCCGACCGCTTGGCTGGCGCGGTTGCGGCACCCTCAGGGGTCCGTCCACGAATCCGAAGCAGCTCGTTGATGGTGAGGTCAAGGTCCTCGTCGCGCAACATCGGCGCCACCACCCGGCGCTGGCGCGCGCGCTTGAAGTTCAGCTCGGCGGTCACGAGATCGGGCTCGTAGTAACGCCCCTTTGCCAACGTCTGACCACTCGGATCGATGATTTCGGAGCCGCCCCAGAACCCGACACCATCCTCGAAGCCGACGCGATTGGCGTAGACGACGAACAGCGAGAACATTTGCGCGTAGGTGCGATTGAGCGCTTCCCAATAGCGCGCATTGTCGTCTTGCACCGCACCATCGGTGATGCCGCGCAGCGGACTCGTCGATGGGCAGATGATGATCACCGCGTGATCGAGCGCGCTGATGTATACAGTGGAGGGATGCCAGAGGTCTTCGCAAATCAGCAGCGCCAGCCGCCCGAACTTCGACTCGAAGCTGCGGATGCAATCGCCCCGTGCGAAGTACCGCCCTTCGTCGAACAACCCGTACGTCGGTAGGTACACTTTGCGGTGCACGTGACGGATCTCGCCCTCTTCGAAGTAGACGGCGCTGTTGTAGAAGCGGAAGTCGGGGGTCTCTTCGACGAGGCCGGCAACGAAGGCGGTGCCGCGGCTCAACGCGCGCAATTCGTTGATCTCCGGGCTATCCAGTCGCAGTGCGACCGTCGAAACCATGTCTTTCAGGAAGTAGCCGGTGAGGGACAGTTCGGGAAACACGAGCAAATCGACCCCACCCGCACGCGCCGCTCGCAGGTGCTCACGATAGATTTCGAGGTTGGCGTTCAAGTCACCGAGCCGCGGCGAGATCTGTGCGGCGGCCACTACCATTGTACTGGTCACGTCGACTCTCCGAGCGCCGATTGTGCTCAGGCTGCCGGGAACAGGTCAAGCCGGAGCCGACGAAGGAAGAATCCTGCGGTGCGCTTGGGAAGGAGTCGCGGGCGGGCGCCCGTCAGGGGAGTCTGACGGTATCTGGCGCGTCGCTGGTGCCCTGGAAGTATAGATTGACGGCGCTGCTGCGTTCGCCGTGGAGATCGAAGAACGTTCCCACCAAGCCGTGGCCCGGCCCACCGGATGCGACGCCGCGAATACGCGTCTGCCCCGTCAGGGTACCCTCGACGCCCACATGGAAAATGGACCGCTCTGGCTGGTTCGTGTCGATGGTCGCGAGCGGCAACACACCGTAACAGCAGACCGAGGTGCTGGTCGAGAATCGCTGCTCGAATTCGTTGAACACAAGGAACTGGGCGACGACGCCGGCGGCCTGCTGCAGCAGAAAGTCTTGGCTGCACGGCATCAAAGCGATCGCGTTCAAGACGGTGAGGTTGGTGACCGGATCGAAGGCGCCGTCGAAGAAATGGTTGACGATCAAGGTCTGCGGGCACGACGCGTACTCCGTCCCGAGCTGCAACACGTTGTTGCCGTCGTTGGTGTTCGGAATCGCGGGAACGCCAATGGCGTTCTCCTTGGTGATATCCGCCAACGCCGGGCTCGGCAACAGTTGCTCGATCGTGGTCAATCCCACCAGCACGTTGCTTTCGACCGGACGGTTCTGACTGTCGACCGCCACGCAGGTCAGGTTGCCGACAAACGGATCTTCGCTGACCTTGGGTACTCGGGTTCCCGCGTTGCTCTGTCCGCCGGGCCCCCGCCGCGAGGTCCCGTTCAGCGGGATGGTGGCTGACGTCAACCCCTCACTCGCCCTCCACGCGATCGGCTGCCGGGCGGTGATGTGCACGTGAAAGTCGACCTCGTTCCACCCCGACAAGCACAAACCGCCGAGGCAGTCGGCACCGGTCGCGCAGATCGCGCCGGTATTCGAACAATGGCTGTTGGCATTGACGTAGAAGCAGTGAACGTCGATCGGCTGATCGGAGGTGTTGCTCAGTTGAACCAGGGTATCGACACCATCGTCGGTCGAAAATTGAATGGCGGGGAACATGAGCAACGCAGCCGCCTTGTCAGACGCGATATCCGCGGCCCCCACCCGACTCGTGGCCGCGACAAGCGCGAGGCTAAGGATCACCGGAATGATGAGGATACGCCGTAGCGTCATTGGCATCGCTTCGGCCGTTTGCGCACCACGCAGGTGACACCGCGGCACTGCGGCGGTGGCTGGTCGAGATCGAGACTGCCGGTGGCGCTGAGCGCGGAAAACAGGGCAAGATTGTCGCAGCTTGCCGACGCCACTCCGGCGCGCTGCTCGACGATCAGCGGGGTTGTGTCGTTGCTTTGCTGCGCGCGCATCTGCACGTCGAACTCGAACCAACAATACGACGGTGTCGCGCTCGGGATGTCGATTGCGGGGGAGAAGGTAAATACCACCTCGTTCGGGGCTGTCGCGCCTGGATTATGCGGATCGGATCCTGCCACGTTGGTGGTGATAGTGACCGGGTTGCTGTTACTCGTGCAACTGGTGCTGATGTTGCCGACATACCCGACGACCGCGCCGTCATCAACGCAATTGCTGGCGGAGATCGACGCCTTGGTGCAATCAAGATCGAAGAAGACCTGACTCAGCGTCAGGATACCGCTACCGCCGGACACCGTACCGGCACCAACGGTCAGCCGGATTCGATCGATCGAATTCAAGACGTTCGGCGACGATACGCTTGAATAGGAAAAATCGAGTGCCGGGTTGCAACTATTCCCCGCTGCGATACTCGGCTTGGGTGACAGCATCATCAGGCCCACCAATGCTGCAATCCGAGCAATAGCTCTCGAACTCGAATGTGTTGGAGACGCTGGCACGGTAGCTGGACCCATGATGGTTCCGCCGAGCGCCCGGACAGTACGACGGATGCCGGGTCGATTGCAAGGGCAAAAGGGAC
The DNA here is from genome assembly GCA_035541895.1 of Binatia bacterium. GTDB lineage: Bacteria > Desulfobacterota > Binatia > HRBIN30 > JACQVA1 > DATKMK01. The sequence goes on from DATKMK010000121.1 coordinate 19,515, forward strand.
AAAGCTGGGACTGATCAACCGACGAAGAACTGCATCGAGCGTTCGACCAAACCCATCACCGGGCTCCAGTACAGGCCCAGCGCGAGCGTCGCTGCCGCGAGCGTCCACAAGACACAACCGTCTTGCAAACCCACCGTGACGGCGCCTTCGTTGCCCTGAGGTTGGTCGAGAAACATCGCCTTCACGATGCGCGCATAGTAGTAGAGCGAGACGACGCTGTTGAGCACCCCAACGAGCGCAAGCCAGTAGAATTGCCGCTCGATGACCGCCGCAAACAGATAGAACTTGCCGATGAAGCCCCCCAGCGGCGGCAATCCCGCCAGCGAGAACAGAAACACCGCCATCGCGACTGCCGGGGCGGCACCACCGCGCCAGGCGAGCCCGCGATACCCGTCAACGTCCTCCCTGCCCGTGCTGTTCGCGACGATCATCACGACCAGGAAGGCCCCGATGTTCATCAAGTAATACGCCACCAGGTAGAACAGCATCGCCCGCAGTCCGTCGTTGCTCAGCACCACAAACCCCATCAACACATAGCCGGCGTGCGCGATGCTCGAATAGGCCAACAGCCGCTTGAGATTCTGCTGCGACAGCGCGGCGAAGTTCCCGAGCGTCATCGTGATCATCGACAGCACCAACACCAACGTCGGCCAGTCGACACCGGGGACCGTCGCCCACGTCCCGGTCGACGTTGGGTGTGAGAGTGCGGGATAAAAGAAGCGGATGAGCAGCGCGAACCCTGCGGCCTTCGACCCCACCGATAAAAACGCGGTCACGGGAATCGGCGCACCCTGATAGACATCGGGAGCCCACATGTGAAACGGCACCGCCGCGATCTTGTAACCGAAACCCGCCAGCGTCAGGACGAGGGCGATGAACAACGCCAACTGGTTGGAGCCGCCGGCGCTCAACGCCTCGCCGATCTTCGCGTAGTCCATGCTGCCGGTGAGGCCGAAGATCCAGCTCAATCCGTAGATCATCGTCCCGGATGCCACGCCGCCGTAGATCAGGTACTTGAGCGCAGCTTCACCCGATCGCCGGTTGTGTTTGAGGATACCGGTCAACGTGTACGACGTGAGACTCACGAACTCGAGCGACAGGTAGGCCATCAACAAATTCGCCGCCGATGCCATGAAGTACATCGCCAACGCGCTCGACAGCAAAATCCCGTAGTACTCGGACGGGCTGGAGCGCTGCACTTCGTTCGAGGTCATGGACATCAACACGGTGGCGATCGTCGCGAGGGCAAAGATCAGCTTGAAGAACAGCGCGAATTGGTCGTGAATCACCATGCGATTGAACAGCCACCCCGATGGCCAACCGCTCAGTCGCGACACCGCGACCAGCGACAACACCACACCGACGAGCGCAATCTCGGCGAGACGATCCTTGCTCGCGATCACCAGGTCGCCAATGAAGATCACCAGGATCGTCGCCGCGAGTAGCAGCTCGGGAACCAGGTACGGCAGGCTTTGAACGTTGTCGAAACTCATAGCCGGTCGGCGATCACCGCTCGCGTCGGTCGAGGATGCTATCGAACCGCAGTTACGATCTGATTGAGATTCTGCAGCGACTGCGTCATCAGATCGATCACCGGCGCCGGATAGACGCCGAGGATGATCACGATGACGCCAAGCGGAACCAGCGTGAACAGCTCGCGCCCGTTGATCTCCGGCAAGTCTGCGTACTTCTCATTGACCTTTCCGAAGTACATGCGCTGCATCGTCCACAGCATGTAGCCGGCGGTCAGCACCACTGCCGTCGCCGCAATCGCGGTGAGCCCGGGGGCTGCTTGCCAGGCGCCAAGCAATACGAGCACCTCAGAGATGAACGCCGACAGGCCCGGCAATCCCATCGCGGCAAAGAACGCCAGCGCGGTCACACCGGTGTACACCGGCATCGTCGTGGCCAGCCCGCCGAACCCTTCGATCTGGCGATGATGGGCGCGGTCGTAGATGACGCCGACGAGGAGGAACAGCATGGCGGTAACGGTTCCGTGGTTGAACATCTGCAGCACGGCGCCGTTGATGCCTTGCGGCGTGAACGACGCCATCCCGAGCATGACGTAGCCCATGTGGCTGATGCTCGAATAGGCCACCAGCTTCTTGAGGTCCTTCTGCGCCATCGCGCACAAGGCCCCGTACACGATGTTCCAGGTCCCGAGCGCGCCGAGGAAGTAGTAGGCGAGATCGGACGTCGCCAACGGCAAGATCGCGTAGTTGATCCGCAAGATGCCGTAGGTCCCCATCTTCAACAGCACGCCGGCGAGGATCACCGAGATCGCCGTCGGTGCCTCGACGTGCGCGTCGGGCAACCAGGTGTGGAAGGGGAACGCGGGAATCTTGATGGCGAAGCCGACGAACAGCCCAATCCACGCGATCGTCTGGAACTCACGGCTGTAGGTCGCGTTGTTCGCGATCAGCTTGGTGATGTCCAAGGTGTGCGGGTCATTGTAGAAATACAACGCCAGGATCGCCAACAGCATGAGCGCGCTGCCGACCAGGGTGTAGAGGAAGAACTTGATCGCCGCGTACTCGCGGCGCGGTCCACCCCAAATGCCGATGAGGAAGTACATCGGCAGCAGCATCACTTCCCAGAACACGAAGAACAGCAGGAAATCGAGCGCGACGAAGACGCCCATCATGCCGGCGTCGAGCAACAGAAAGAGGGCGAAGTAGCCCTTGACGGCTTTGTCGATGCCCCACGACGCGAAGATGCAAATGAAGCTGAGCAACGCGGTGAGCAGGACCATCGTGATGCTGATGCCGTCGACGCCGACCAGGTACTCGGCCTTGAACGAGCCGAACTCGATCCAGGTGGCGCGCTCCATCAACTGAAACCCGGCTTGCGTGCGGTCGAAGTTGGCGAACAGCCAGATCCCCATCAGCAGCGGCGGCACGGTCGCGATTGCCGCCGTCCACTTGATCAGATTGTGTTGGTCCCGCGGCAAGCACAATATCGTCACCATGCCGGCGACCGGGATAAAGGTCATGTAGGTCAGAATGTGCGCCATCAATTTCCTCTTCCTCACATCACCCGGTAGATCAGAATCGCCACGGTCGCGACGACGATCACGTATAGATAGCCGTTGATGCTACCGGTTTGCAGGCGGCGAACACGGCCGCCGACGCCCATCGTCACCGCCGCCACCCCGTTCACCGCGCCGTCGACGACGTAGTTGTCGAACAATCCATTGAGCCACGACGTGACGCGCACGACTGTGGCGGCGCTGTTGACGATGAAATCGATCACGTATTGGTCGAACAACGACGCGACCCGCGACAGAAACATCGTGAAGGCAAGAACCGTCGCCGCATAGAACTCGTCGACGTAGTACTTGTTGTACAGCACACGATACAATCCGCCGTTCGCGATCTCGGCGTAGGTGTCGGGCGATAGCGTTTTGGTCAAGTACATCGCCCGCGCGACGAGGAAGCCAATCGCGGCGACGCCGACGGACGCGAGCATCAACCCGTACTCCAGCGCGCCACCATGGTCGGCTTCATGTGCCACGTGACCGCCATGGCTGAATACCGGCGCGAACCATTCCTCGATCCGATTGGCACCGCCGAGCGAATGCGGCACACCGAGGACACCGGCGAGCGCCGCCAACAACGCCAAGATCAGCAGCGGATAGGTCATCGCCGGCGGCGACTCGTGGAGATGTTCCTGCGTGTGATGGTCGGCGCGATTCTCGCCGTAGAAGGTCATGAACACCTGACGGAACATATAAAAGGAAGTGAGTCCCGCCCCGGCGAAGCCGAGCAGCCACAGCAGCGGGTTGCCGTGCTCGCTGGAGAACGCCTTCCACAGGATCTCGTCCTTCGAAAAGAATCCTGACGTGGGCGGAATGCCGGCGATGGCGATCGTTGAGATCAGGAACGTCAGATGTGTTTGCGGCATCCATTTCCTGAGGCCGCCCATCTTGCGCATGTCCTGCTCGCCGCCCATCGCGTGAATCACGCTGCCGGAGCCGAGGAACAAGCAGGCCTTGAAGAATGCGTGCGTCATCAGGTGGAAAATGCCCGCGGCGTAGGCGCCGACGCCCATGCCGATGAACATGTATCCGAGCTGGCTCACGGTTGAATAGGCCAACACGCGCTTGATGTCGTTCTGACAGACGCCGATGGTGGCGGCGAAGAACGCCGTCAACGCGCCGATCCACGCGACCACTTGCAACGTCGTCGGCGCCATCGAGAACAGAAAATTGGTCCGGCCGATCATGTACACGCCGGCGGTCACCATCGTCGCGGCGTGGATCAGCGCGCTCACCGGCGTCGGTCCGGCCATCGCGTCCGGCAGCCACACGTACAACGGGATCTGCGCCGACTTGCCGGTCGCGCCGACGAAGAACAGCAACGTCACCGCGGTCACCACGCTCATTGACCCGATCATTTGCCCGTCCAGGAGATGCGCGTGCTGTTGCAGCTCGCGAAACGTGAGCGTCCCGTGGCCGAGGTTGTTCAGCGTCCAGAACAGCAGGAACGCCCCGAGCGTGAAACCGAAATCGCCGACGCGGTTGACGATGAAGGCCTTGCTCCCGGCCGAGGCGTTGTTGATCTCCGAGTACCAGAAGCCAATCAGCGCGTAGGAGCACAGCCCGACGCCCTCCCAACCGACGAACATCAGCAACAGGTTGTCACCGAGGACGAGGGTGAGCATCGCGAAGGTGAACAGATTGAGAAAAGCGAAGAAGCGCCAGTACGACTTCTCGTCGTGCATGTAGCCGGTGGAGTAAATATGAATGAGGCCGCCGACACCGGTGACCACCAGGATCATCACCGCCGACAGCGGATCGACTTGAAAGGCGACGTCAACCTTGAGCGTGCCGACGCTGATCCACGTCCACAGGGGATCGAGCATCAGGCGTTCGTCCGGCGGCAGCTCCAGCAGCTGCAAGAACGCGCGCACCGAGATGCCGAACGCGATGATCACCGGCGCGCACGCGATCACGCTGATCGCGCGCTTCCCCGCGGCACGCTGGATCGCAGCCCCGGTCACGCCGTTGATCGCGGCGCCGACCAACGGGAGGAAGACGATCCAGCGCAGGTAGTCGACGTGTACGGCGTGCTCCATGATGTGCCTGTGATCTCGGCGCGAGGCGCACCGAGATCATCCGCGTAGGGTTTCGGTCGCCTCCAGGTCAATCGTCTGGAATGTCTGGTAGATGCCGAGCACGATGGCCAACCCGATCGCGGCCTCGGCGGCCGCCAACATAATCACGAAGATCGCGAAAACCTGACCGTCGTACGAGAAGGTCCCGTAGCGCGCGAACGCGAGGTAGTTGATGTTCGCCGAATTGAGTACCAGCTCCACGCCCATCAGCACGCCGAGCGCGTTGCGGCGCGTGAGCACGCAAAACAGCCCGAGGCCGAAGACCAGTGCGCCGACGATGAGGTAGTGGGTCAGACCGATCGTCAGCATCAGTCGGTCGCCTTCAATTCCTTGCGCGACAGCACGACCGCGCCGATCAACGCCGCCAACAACACCAGCGACGCCAACTCGAACGGCAACAGATAGGTCGTGAGGAAGCCTTCGCCGATGGCATAGGTCGCGGGTTGGGCCTCCGGTTGGGCGATGGTGTGCCACTCGGTGGTCAAGATGGCTCTGCCCATCACGCCGCCGAGTACCGTGACGATCGCCAACGCGGGTAGCGTGCCAACCGATCGATTAGAGACCTGGACGTCCGCGATGCGGTGGGTCAGCATCACGGCGAACAGCATGAGCACCAAGATCCCGCCGACGTACACCAGAACCTGCACGACGGCGATGAAATCCGCCGCCAGCATGACGAACAGGCCCGCCGCCCCCATGAACGTACCCATTAGTGCGAAGGCCGAGTAGACAATATTGCGCGAGAAGGCAACGCCCAACGCCGAGGCGACGGTGATACCGGCAACGAGGTAAAAGACCAGCGCTTCCATGACCGTCTCGCGTCGCTACGCCGACTCGTCGGCCGCCGCCGGAGTCGCCCCCTCGGGTTGCGCGAACTCCTCGACGTAACGCAGGCCGCGGTCGAGCAGCGGCTTGATTTGCGGATCGTCTTCCGGACCCTTCTTCGGTTTGTAGGCGATGACCGGCTCCTTCACGAAGCGACGCACCAAGCTTTCAAGCGAATAGTCGGCGCCCTCGAACTCCGGCGTGTGGTGGATGGAGCCGGTCGGACAGGGCTCGCTGCACAGCCCGCAATACATGCACTTTGCCAAATCGATGTCGAAGCGCGTCAGCACCATCGCCTTGGTTTGGGGATCCTTCTTCGAATCGATCACGATGCAGTCGATCGGGCAGGCGCGCTCGCACGCCAAGCACCCGGTGCAGATTTCGAGATCGACTTCGAGGATGCCGCGGTAGCGGAACGGCAACGTGTCTTGCACGCGCACCTCGGTGCGATCGGGATACTGGACGGTGAACGGCTTGCGCACGAAGTGCGAGAACGTCACCGCCAGACCGTCGAAGATGGTCGCGGCCGTACTGACGATGTTGCCGACGTAGGTACGCTTCCTCATCGGGTCTCTCAGGAGAGCGGACTGAACGTCAGCTCGGGCCGCGCTCGGCGCAAATGGAATACGACGCGGTAGAAGAAGTACGCCAGGATCGCCGCACCGAGCAACGTCATCGCCGCTTGCAACAGCCGGCTGCCGTGCGGCAACGCGACCATCAGCGCGGCTTGGCCGATCAAATTGATGAACGAGATCGGCACCAAATACTTCCAACAGGTCGTCATCAGTTGATCGACCCGCACACGCGGCAACGTCGCGCGAATCCACATCGACACCAGGACCCAAAAGTACGACTTGACGAAGAAGGTGACGAACTGCAGCACGTTGAGGACAACGAGGTTGTCGGTGACCGGCGGCACCTGCCAGCCGCCGAGAAACAGGGCGCTGACCAACGCCCCGATCACATAGAGGTTGCCCCACTCGACCAAGAAGAAGAACAAGTAGCGCGCGCCGGAGTATTCGGTCACGAATCCGGCGACGAGCTCCGATTCGGCCTCGGGCAGATCGAACGGCGTCCGATTGCCCTCGGCCAATGCCGAGGTGAACAGGATGAAGAACGCGACGAACGTAAACGGGCTGTGAAACACAAACCACGTGTGCGGCGCCCAGCCTTGTTGTTGAATGATGCTCTGAAAGCTGAGCGTGCCGGTGATGAGGACGATCGGGAAGATCGACAACCCGGCCGGGATCTCGTAGCTCACGATCTGCGCCGCCGAGCGAATGCCGCCGATCAGCGACCATTTGTTGTTCGACGCCCAGCCCGCCATCAGAATGCCCACCACGACGAGCGCGGTCACGGCGGTGAGATACAGCACGCCGACGTTCATGTCGGCAATCACCAGCGCGCTGCTGAACGGGATCACCACGAAGGTCGTGACGAACCCCATCACCACCACGTACGGGGCCAGCCGAAACAGGCGCGGATCGGCTTCGGCGGGCACGATGTCTTCCTTCATCAACAGCTTAATGCCGTCGACCAGCCATTGCAGGATCCCTTGCGGGCCGACGCGATTCGGACCGACACGGGAGTGAATCCGCGCCCACACGCGCCGCTCGACGAAGGTCGTCACGCCAGCGACATTCAAGATGAAGCCGAGCACCACGATCAACCCGAAGACGACCATCCCGCCCGCGTACACCACCTCCGTGGGGACGCCGGCGAAGTACCCTTGCGCAATCAGGCTATCGAGGAAGCTCTGCATCAGCGGTCGACTTCCGGAGCGACGATGTCCAAGCTGGCGATCACTGCGACCAGATCCGCGAGCATCAGACCCCGGCTGATCTTGTCGATGATGCTCATCGCCGTGAACGATCCGGTCCGAACGTGACAGCGATAGGGAAACTCGGTGCCGTCGCTCACCGCGTACCAGCCCATGTCGCCGCGCGCGCTTTCGATCCGGATGTGCGCGTCACCCGCGGGCGGCTTGAACTTGCGCGGCACCTTGGCGATCACCGGCCCGTCGGGAATTTGCTTGAAGCACTGGCGCAGGATCCTAATGCTCTCTTTGATCTCGCGAATGCGGACGATGTAGCGATCAAAGCAGTCGCCCACCGTTCCTTCCTCACCCCGACCGACCGGCACCTCGAACTCCAACTCCGGGTAGACCGAGTACGGCATATCGCGGCGCAGGTCGAAGTCGACACCCGATGCCCGCAAGTTGGGTCCGACTAGATTGTAGTTGATCGCGTCTTCCGCGCTGATCACGGCCACGTCCGCGACGCGTTCGACGTAGATCTTGTTACCGGTGATGAGGTCGTTGTACTCGTCGATCAGCGGTTCGTACTGATCGAGGAACGCGAGACACTTTTCGGCGTACCCGGGCGGCAGATCCCACGCCACGCCGCCGATGCGCATGTAGTTGTAGGTCAAGCGCGCGCCGCATAGTTCTTCGAGCAGATCGTTGATCTTCTCGCGCTCGCGGATGGCGTGAAAGAACGGCGTGGTCGCGCCGATGTCGAGGGTCATCGTGCCGACCGACAGCAGATGGCTGGCGATGCGGTTGAACTCGTCGGCGATCACGCGGCAATACTCGCCGCGTTTCGGCACGTCGATGCCGGCCAGCTTCTCGCACACCATGCCCCAGCCGTGGTTGCAGAACATGGCGGCGACGTAGTCGACGCGGTCGGTGTACGGCATGAAGCCGTGGTAACCGACCTTCTCGGCGATCTTCTCGATCGAGCGATGCAGATAGCCGACGTCGGGGATCGCCTCGATCATCACCTCGCCGTCGGCTTTGACCACGAAGCGGAGCACGCCGTGGGTGCTCGGATGTTGCGGTCCCATGTTGAGGGTCATCTCTTCGGTAGAGAGACCCGTCCCCGGCGTCCGCTCTACTTCGATTTCGTACCCTGCAAGGCTCATGGTGCGCTCCTACGCCGGTGCGGCCGGCGCGTGCTACTTCAACAAACTCTCCCTCCGCGTGCTGATACCGTGATACTCTTCCGGCTCGACGAAATCTTTTCGCAGCGGATACCCGACCCAATCTTCGGGCATCAGCAGGCGGCGCAGATCGACGTGGCCTTCGAAGGTCACGCCGAGCAGATCGTAGATCTCGCGTTCGAGCCAGTTGGCCCCTTTCCACACGTGCTCGACCGTCCGCACCACCGGATAGTCGCGCGGCGTCTCGACCTTGAGCACGATCCCGTGGCGGTGGCGGTACGAATACAAATGATACACGATCTGGATCACGCCCTGAGCCTTGCCGTCGACACCGCTCTCATTGGTCAGACAATCGAACGAGAGATCGGGCTCCGACTTTAGAAATCTGCCGACCTCTTCAATCGTCGATGGTTGAACCATGATGAACGGATCCAGCGTCTGCAGGTGGCAGTCGCCGACCTGGTCCCCAAAGCGCGCTTTGAGGCGCTCGTAAATCGCAGCGGCATCCATGCGGAAGAGCGAGCGATCAGGCCGCGGCCGGCGCCGCGGACCGCCGCACCAGCCACTTCTCTTGCATCATCTTCTCTTGCAGCTTGAGAATGCCTTCGGTGAGCGCTTCCGGCCGCGGCGGGCAGCCCGGAATGTACACATCGACCGGGATCACCTTGTCCACGCCGTCGCACACCGAGTACGCCAACTGGAACAAGCCGCCGCAGTTGGCGCAGCTCCCCATTGAAATGACGTAACGCGGCTCCGGCATTTGCTCGTAGAGCAGTTTGGTGCGCAACGCCATTTTCAGCGTCAGTGTGCCGGCGACGATCATCAGATCCGACTGCCGCGGCGCGGCGCGCGGCGCCGTTCCGAAACGGTCGACATCGGCGCGCGGACCTTGCGTCTGCATCATTTCAATCGCGCAACACGCCAAACCGAAGAGCATCCACCACACCGACGACTTGCGGGTCCAATTGAGGAACTGGTCCGCCTTCGTCGTGAGCACCATCTCGGGCATGGTGTTGATGAGCGACATCGACTACCGTCCTTCCCCTCGCTGTCACGCCGCGTCGCGCAGAGCTTCAGCGTCGGCCGCCGGAGCGTTGGGTACGCGCTTCAGCCATTCCAGATCACCCTTGACCCAGACGTACACCAGCCCGACGAAGAGAATGCCGAGAAAGACCAGGATCTCCGCCAGCGCGAACAGGCCGTTGCCCTTGAGCACCCAGTCACGGAAGACCACCGTCACCGGGTAGATGAATGCGATTTCAACGTCGAAGATCACGAAGATGAGCGCCACGAGATAGAAGCGGATGTTGAAGTTGATCCACGCGCTGCCGGTCGGCGGCTCGCCGCACTCGTACGAGGTGAGCTTCAACGGCTCTGGGTTCGATGGGCGCAACACGCTCGAAAGACCGAGCATGGCCGCGACGAACAGCGCCGACAGCCCAAAAAACACCAGTACGTTGGCGAAATGAAACAGCATCGATCCGTCAAGTGATTCCTGCTGCCCGCGTAACACAGCGCTACGGGGCGAGTCAATTCGAGCACGGACAACCGAATTTGGCCTGGTGCGATTGCGATAAGCGGGCGATTTCAGCACAGTACCAATCGCCGCATGGACCCCGACACGATTACCGTCGTCTCCGGCCTCCCGCGCTCCGGCACGTCGATGATGATGAAGATGCTGGAGGCCGGCGGACTGCCGGTTCTGACTGACAATCTGCGGGTCGCGGATGCCGACAACCCGAAGGGCTACTTCGAGTTCGAGCGGGTGAAGAAACTCGAACATGACCACGGGTGGTTACCCGAGGCGAAGGGGAAGGTCGTCAAAGTGATCTCGGCGCTGCTACGACACTTGCCGTCGACCTGCCGCTACCGCATCGTGTTCGTGCGGCGCGAGATGGCCGAGATCCTTGCCTCGCAGCGGCAGATGCTCATCCGCCGCGGTCGTGCGGCCGACGCCAACGCCGGCGACGACGCCAAGATGGCAGAGGCGTTTGGCCGGCACCTCACCGAGGTTGAGGCGTGGCTCGCACGCCAACCGAACATGCAGGTGCTCTACGTCACCTACAACGAAATCCTCAAACGTCCGGCTGAAGAAACCGCGCGTATCAATAAATTCTTCGCCGACACGCTCAACGCCGCGGCAATGGAGCAGGTGGTCGATCAAGCGCTCCACCGACAGCGGCGCGATTCCTAGCCGGAGCCGTTACGAACCCGCGCGCAGGCGCTCGCGGTAGGTGCGGCTCAACGGCAGCACAGTGATCGCGCCGGTGACGTCGTTCACGTCGACGTAGACCTCGGTTTCGTACACCTCGACGAGGTTCCGGCGCGTGATGACGTCGCGCGGCGCCCCGAGTTGCACGATCTGCCCGCCCTTCATCAACGCCACGCGATCGCAATACAACGCTGCCAGATTGAGGTCGTGCAACACCGTGAGGATGCTCTTGCCTTCGTCGAGAAGGTCGCGCAACAGGTCGTACAGTTCGACCTCGTGGCGAATGTCCAAGAACGCGCCGGGCTCGTCGAGCAGAAGGATGTTCGTTTCTTGTGCGAGCGCGCGTGCCAACACGACCCGTTGGCGTTCGCCGCCGCTCAGCTCGTGGATCGAGCGCGCGGCGAGTTCGAGCACGCCGGCGCGCGTCATCGCGGCCCGCGCAATCTGGAGGTCACGATCATCTTCGAAGGCGAAGCTGCCGAGGTGCGGCGACCGCCCCATCAACACCACCTCCATCACCGAGAACGGGAATTCGACCAGGGTTTCTTGCGGCACCACCGCAATCGTGTTGGCGATCTCGCGCGGCGAGTACTCGCGCAGCGATCGTCCCCGCACACGCACCACGCCCGCGCGCGGCGCCAGCACACCGCTCAACAACCGCAGCAGTGTCGACTTCCCCGAACCGTTCGGCCCGATGACGCCCAGCAGCTCGCCGGCTGCAAGCTGGAGCGATACGTTGATGATCACGTCGGCGTGACCGTAGCTGAAGCGTAGGTCGCGGACCTCGATCGGCGGCTCAGCCAAACAGCTTCCTCCCTTCCCGCTTCAATAGGTAGACGAAGAAGGGTCCGCCGCACAGCGCCGTGACGACCCCGACGGGGATTTCGACCGCGCCCAGGGCGGTCCGCGCAATGGTATCTGCCCACACCAGGAAGATCGCGCCGGCGAGTAGCGATGCAGGCAGCAGCAGACGATGGTCGGCACCGAGGATCAGCCGCATGATGTGTGGCACGATCAGGCCGACGAAGCCGATCATGCCGCTGACCGAAACCACCGCGCCAACCAAGAGTGAGGCGGCGATGAAAATGGCGCGCCGCGCCCGGTCGACATCGACGCCGAGCTGCAGCGCCGCATCGTCGCCGAGCGTCAGCAGGTTCAATTGCCGTGTCCGCAGCATCAACCACCCGGCACCGATCGCCGTGTACAGACCGATCGTCACCACCAGGCGATAGCTTTGCGTTCCGAGGCTGCCCATCAACCAAAACAGGATACCGTGCGCCTGATAGAAGTCGGCGATCGCATTGACGCACATGATCAATGCGCCGGCAAAGGCGTTGTAGACGACGCCGGCGAGCAACAGCACGTACGGCTGCAAGCGGCCGTGCACTTGCGCCAAGCGATAGATCACCGCCATCGACACCAGCGCGCCGCTTGCCGCGCCGAGCGGCAACAACGCGGACTCGGTGAGGGCACTCCGACCGCCGGCGATGATTGCGATCACGGCACCGAGCGCGGCGCCGCCGGAAATCCCGATCAGATGCGGCTCAGCGAGGGGATTGCGAAGCAAACCCTGCAACGCTGCGCCGGCGATTGCCAGCGCGCCGCCCACCACCGCAGCCAACAGCACGCGCGGCAATCGCGTGTCGAACAAGATCACGCGATCCGCGTTGTCCGGCATCCCCGCCGTCAGCGCGCGCGCCAAATCGACATGCACGCTCCCAACGAGCGCAGCGAGCGCGAGCGATCCCAGCAACAGTACCAGCAGCAGCGCGTTGACCGTGATGAAGCGACGCTGGGTCAGGTACATTCGTCCAACGTCCAAGGTCCGAAGTTCAACGTCTGATGCTCAGAAGCGGTAGGAAATCGTTCCGGATGAATGAAATGCGCAATCGCCTCGAAGGCGTCGGCGATGCGCGGCCCTGGGCGCAGCAGTTGATAGGCCTTGTAGCCGTAGACGCGGCGGTCCTTCACAGCCGGGATGGTTGGGAACGCACTCCAAAACGCCATCGCCGCCGACGCCCCGGCGCGCTCTTCGTTGCCCATCGTCGTGTCGATGATCACTTCCGGCGCAGCCGCGATCGCGAACTCGAGACTGAGATGCGGCCACGCACCCGCCGCCGCGGCGACGTTGACTCCGCGTGCCATACGAATCAACTCATCCTGAAACATGCCGCTGCCGACGGCAATCAACGGGGTCTGCCCGACCACCATCAACACCTTGCGCTCGGGCGCATCCGTCACCTGCGCCCGCACCGCCTCCATGCGCCGGTCGATCTCCGCCACCAAAACGTGTGCCGATGCCTCGTGCCCGAGTTCACGGCCGATGGTGACGATCGAGTCCTTGATCTCCACCAGCGTGTGTGGGTCGACCACGACAACGCGTAGCCCCAACCGCTCGAGCGCCTGCACCGGGTTTTGATTGCCGGGACTTGGCACCGCAATTACAAGATCGGGATGTTTGGCGACGATCCGTTCGATGTTGGGCGTCAGAAACGTCCCGACCCGATCGATCGTCGCTGCGGCCGGCGGATAGTCGCAGTAGATCGATACGCCGACGAGTCGATCGCCAAGACCGAGTGCAAAGATCGTCTCCGTCACCGACGGCGCGAGCGAGATGATCCGCCGCGGCTCATCGGCGTGAAGATTCGCCGGCAGCACGCAGAGGGCGGCGGCAAGCAGCACAGCCAGCGGCCGCGCAAGTCTCCACATTCCACCACTCACGACTCACCACTCACGATTCACCATCTCACTCGCGCCCCTGCCAGCACGTTGATCGGCGGCGATTTGAAGCCGAGCGCCTCGTCGTAGTTACGATCGAACAGATTCTGCAGGCGCGCAAAAGCGCCGACCGTGCTCGACTCATGGCCGGGCATGGGCATCTCATAGCGCATCGCCAAGTCAACCCGAGTGTATGACGTATTGGTGGCGGTGGAGAAGGTCAGCGGATCAATGTCCGTCCGTTCGCCGACGAACCCAACGTTGAGATTGGCGTTGAGGTGATCGGCCCGGCGGGCGATTTGCGTGCGATCGTAGTTGAGTGTCGCCGCCATTCGATTGTGCGGCCGGCGCAGCAACGCTTTGCCGCCGAGCAGATGCCAATCGAGATAGGTGTAGCTGGCGCGCAACGACATGCCCGCGAGCGGCCCGACGGCCAACGCGGTCTCGACTCCTTGCATGTCCGCGCGCCCGACGTTGCAACCGGCGAACGACACGCCCATCGGAACGGTCGCCCCCGGACATTGGGTGACGGGCGCAAATTGGATCAAGTTGGAGGTCCGGCGCGCGAAGTAGGTTGCTTCGACTGCGAGCCACTCGAACCCGAGGTGCTGCGCGGCGCCGCCGTTGTATTCGCTCGAGGTTTCGGCGTCGAGGTTGCGATTGCCGCTCTTGGGAAAGAACAGCTCATTGAACGTCGGCGCGCGGAACCCCTCCGCGTAGCTGCCCTTGACGTGCGTGGTCCACCGGCCGCCGCGGCCCCAGTCTTCGAGATAGCCGACCGACCACGCGGCACTGGTCTGCTTCCCAAAATCTTCGTTGCCGTCGACGCGAAAGCCGCCGATCAAGCTGAGGCGGTCTTCAAGGAAGTGGAGCTGCTGTTGCAGATAGCCGGCGTAGTTGGCGCGGCTTTCGTCGAAGCGATCGACCGCGCCGCTGCCCGACACTGATTTCAGTGCGCCGCTCTGCTCCTTGAATTCGAAGCCGGCAGTGGTCAACCCGATCGCTCCCTCGCTGTAGTTGGCTTGGGTCTCCGCCGTCGCGATTTCGTTCGGTACGCGAAAGTACGACAGGAAAAAGTCTGGACCAAAGTAGTTCGGCGAGGTCAGCACGTCCGGATCGACGGCATCGGAGAACACATTCACGGTTCGGCTGTAGGCGCCCGAAATTCGATAGGTCAAGTCGGGCAGCGGCGCGTGTTCCCACTCGCCCTTGGCGAGATAGAACTCGTCGCGCTGGCGCGCATTGGGATCCACAAAGGTGCCGTAGCCGTTGCCGATATTGTTGTCGGCGAGGCCGAGACTCGAATCCGCCGAACGCCAGAAGCCGCGCAGCGTGCCGTGCTCGATCGGCGTCACGTCGACCCGCAGGGCGCTAGTCAAGTTGGAGAAGTCATCATTGACGGGACGAAAGCCGCCGGTGGTCAGGTACCCCAGCGATCCCGAGAACGCCACGATTCCGGATTCGCCGCCGAAGCTCGCCAGCGATGCCGACGTGCCGATGTTGCCCCCGCCGGTCGACAGTGTGACATGCGGCGTACCTTGTCCTCTCGCGGTGAACGCACTGACGACTCCGCCGATCGCTTCGGAGCCGTACAACGTCCCGCCGGCACCGCGCAGCACTTCGAGGCGGCCGATGTCGTCGGTCATGAGGTTGCCGAAGTTGAAACCACCCAAGGTCGCGCTGTTGACCTCGACGCCGTCGACCAAGATCAGCGTCTGATCGGCATCGGCGCCGCGGATGAACACACTGGCCGCCTTGCCGATCGAGCCCGGCTGGACCACGTCGACCCCTGGCACATCGCGCAAGGTATCGACCACGGTCTGCGTCTGGCGATTGGCAATGTCCGGCTGGGTGACAACCGAAACCGAGTTGGTCGCCGCCTCGATCGGCTGCTCGGTACGCGTCGCGGTGACCACCACGGTGCCGAGCGACTGCTCGTCGTTGGATTCCGCCGCCGCTGCTGCTCGACAGAGCAGCGCGACCACGATCCCAAGCGTCCATGCACTGTTGTCTCTCATCATCACCCTCATCATCCTCCTCCCATCCTCGTTTCCTGATCATTGCGACTGCGCCAGTTCGAAACGATACGCGATGCGGCCATGCAGCGGCGTCGGCAAGCCGCGGGTGGCTGGCGGCGCGAAGCGGCTTCGGCGTGCGACCGAAATCGCTGCATCGTCGAGCGCGCCGTACCCGGATGACCGTCGCAAGCTCGCGCCTTCAACGCTGCCGTCCGCCAGCACCGACAAGCTGACATCTACAGTGCCCGCCCAGCCGCGGGCACGCGCGATGAGCGGATAGTGCGGCTCGGGACAGTAGACACAGGCGGCGCGCTGGTCGCTCCCGTCCTCGCCCGCTCCGCCGCCGGCACCCGCACCGTTGCCGATGCCGACACTTCCACCCAACGCCTCATTTCCCGTGACCCCGCCTGCCGCCGCGGAGATCGAGTCCTGAGACGTGGCGCCGCGGCGATCGGTGTTCTCAATTGCAGAGATCGTGGTCTGGCGCGCGCCGACCCGCTTCGCGGGTGCCGCTCGCACAACGGGAGGTGCCCGGTGCTCGATTGGTTGCCGCTCCGTCGCCGTTGACCCAGCCGGCGCGGCGTCACCGCCGCCATTTCGCAGCGTGATGTGAATGAGCGTGAGAGGCGAACCGGTCGCGGCGAGCAACGACGCGCTCAACGCGATCAGGCCCGCGTGCACGGCGAGCGCACACACGAACGACAACGCAGTCGGCCAGCCCGAACGCGGTCCGGAAGAAGGTGAGATTACGTTCGCGTCCCGTCGCCGCATAAAAAAGCCTCGACTCCCATACGGGAGCGAGGCCTCAACGGGACCAACCACAGTTCCCAGCCTAGCCTCCCCCTGCGGGAGCATTGCCGGCCGCTCACGGAGCGCCGGCCTTTCGGCTCACCGATCAGGTAGGTCTCCTGGCTTAGGGATCATCCGCGGGCCGCGCCTTCCCATCCGGCGTTCCGGACAGTGGCGAACAGCGGCCGTTGTCCCCCCACACAGTTGCGGGGCAGCGGGGGCCTCACACCCCCTTCCCTCTTCGCCCCGAGCGCACTCGGGGACCTGATCGCGCATTGCTTCTACTGAGCGCGCCTGGCTGGGTCAAGATCAGTCAGCTCGCAATGTCGACAGCCTTGCTTGTTCGCCATCCGAGCCGGCGCTCCGCGATCGCGGCACCGGAGTACAGCGGAACCGCCGCGAAGCAGGCCTCGAGTACGACGCGCGGCAGCAGATCGATCGCCACGCTGGTGTTGTACACGAGTACACCGATCAGCACCCAATTGCACACGCCGCCGAGATGCCCGATGCGGCTGGGAATCAGCCGTACCTGCGTGCCGGCACGGTGACGCCATGAATCGAACACATAGGTCGCGAAGGAGATCGCGACGGCGGCCGGCACCCACCATGGGATCACGTCGAGCGCGGCGTAGGTCGAGAGCGTCACCACGATGAAGGTGATGTCGGCGCCGTGATCGAGCACGCGACCGACCGCGCTCGGCACACCGGCGCGCCGGGCGACTCGGCCGTCGAGGAAATCGCTGGCGGCGATCAAGGGAAACAACAGACCGGCCGCCCATCCCGCGGCGACAGCACGGGGCGCGTGCCACACCAGCAGCGCGAACACCGGGGTGAGCACAACCCGACCGGCAGTGAGCAGATCGCCTGCATGACGTGGAAAGCGTCGGCGCGCTGCCAACGTCATCGGTGTAGATCCCGTCGAATCTCGCCGGCAAGCGCCGTCAACGTCTCGCGATCACGCAAGAGCCGTGGCGGTTCGGCTTGCCACGCCGACGGGCTCACTCGCGCGGCGTCGATTCGCTGCAGCATCGTCTCGTAGTGATCGAGAAACTTTCCGAAGCTTTGGTACGAGGGGCGATCGGACGAGCGGCGAAACGCGCGGAGAAAGTCGCGCCCGCGCTGCGCCGGGTAGGTGAACTCGACGATGTCCGCCGCGGTCGGCGTGCGTCCGCTGTCGGACATGGCAGCGAGTTTGTCGGTCATCTGCAGCAGCAGCGTCACGTGGACCTCGAGAATCGACTCGTAGCTGCGCCACAAGCAGGCCGACAGGAACGCGCCCGCCAACACCACCACGATCCGTCGCGGCATCACGGCACCATAGCCGCTCGGTTGGCGGCCGACAATTGCCGCCCTCTTGAGCCGTGCGGCGCTCCGTGCAAAGAGGCTCGCATGCGTGGCCTCATACTGCGATGGGTGTTGACCGCGTTTGCGTTGTGGCTGACCAGTCAGTTGATCCCGGGCATCCACGTCGGCGGACCCGGCGCGGCGTTCTTCGCCGCGCTCGTACTCGGCGTGCTGAACGCATTCCTGCGACCGCTCGTGCTGTTCCTCACGTTGCCGATCAATCTGGTCACACTCGGGCTGTTCACACTGATCGTCAACGGTTTCATATTGTGGCTCACGTCGGAGGTCGTCGTTGGTTTTCAAGTGCACGGCTTCTGGTCCGCCGTCGGCGGCGCACTGATGCTGAGTCTGATCAGTTTCGCGCTCAACCTGTTCGTCAGCGACAGCGGTCGCATCCAGTACATCTACGTCGAGCGGATTGGGCAGTAGGTGAGTCGTGAATGGACCTCAAGCGTTTGTTCAGCGTAACCGCTTCGGCGACCGTCGAGTCGCTTGGCAAAGTGCAAGGAGGGGAACGGATCAAGGTCGAGTACCGTGGCGCCACGGGGATCGATTCATTGGTCGCCGGCAAAGCTCACGGCAACGATTGGATCTTCGTCGGCCCGCTCGGGCCGGGCGAGACCAATTCGGTGTGTGAGATCCGCACCGGAGAGAACGAACACGTCGTCGTCGAGTTACGGGGCTACGCGACCAGCCGCAACGGCAACGGCTACGACATCCGCGCCGCCGGCCTGATCCGCACCAGCGCCGCGCGCTTCGCCGAGTTGAACGGCCGCGTGGCACTCATCGTCGAGCGAGTGCACGGCGACAAGAGCGTGGAAGTGACAGCGTATGAGTTTTGATGGTGAATGGTGTCAGTGTTGGGGACTCGCAGACCACATCCGACCCGTCACCGACACCAGCACCGATCACCAAAAACGGCTCCCCGGTAGCTGCTGCGGCCAGCGGCCGCCCCGCGGGTGAGTCGCGCGGGAGCTACCGGGGTTTTGTGGCGCCTGGGTCCCCAGGCGAATCCACTCAGTGTGCGCGAGTTCAGTCGCGCGCGAAAGGTCCCGTAGGATCGACGCGGCACGCGTTGACCGCCACCGGCGAGGCCGATGGTCGCGTGCTCGTCGGGTCGCACGAAACGTTCCTCACCTTGCGGGTTGGCCTAAGGGGCCACCACCTCACAGCTCACCGTAGGGGAATACATTGCTGGATCACCTCCTTCCTCGGCGCACCGCCCAAGGGCGAGCCCAAGCCTCGCCTGCCGGCCGACGACCGCCGACTGTCGCCCACCGGCCTGGTCCACCAATCGCCACTCCCAATGAGTCGCGATCAGCCGCGGAGCCTGTGCGCTCGGACCAGTCGCAGCGAGCCTAGCGCGCGACGCCGAGTCCGTCCAGAAAATTGTTTCCACGATGGAGTTCAGCCGCTCGACTCGCGGTGCTATACGCGCCACGTGATCGAGGTCCCCGGCGACAACCAGTTCGACGCCCTGCCGGCTCTGCGCGGGCGCGCGTGGGTCTTCGGCGACGATGTGGCCGCCGTGATGGTGGTACCGCGCGACCAATGGGAGCGCAGTGTGCACGAGAGTGCGACGGTCGTCATGGCCGGAATCGATCCGACGTTCGCCCGCGCCATCGATCGGGGTGACTTCATCGTCGCGGGCTTGAACTTCGCGTGCGGCGCGACTCATCCCTTGATCGGCAGCGCACTTCAACAAGCCGGGGTCGGCGCCGTCATCGCCCGCTCATTCGGGCCGGCTTTTTTCGATACCGCAATCGCAGCGGGTTTGCCGGCGCTGATGATCGAGGAGACCGGCGCAATCAAGTCCGGGGACCGTTTGCGGGTGGATGTCGAGACCAAACGAATCGTCAATCTGAGTTCCGGCGACCGCTACATCGTCCGCAATCTCACTGACATCCACATCGACATCCTGCGCGCCGGCGGTCTCACTGACTACCAGCGGCGCCGCATGTGACCAGCCTAAGACTGTACGTAGCGCCTCCGCGCGTGAATCTGCTATCGTTCGCGCATGCCGATCGCACCGAACGATCTTCGTTGGCACGACCACGTCGACGTGGGCATCATCGGCGCCGGTGGCTGCGGGCTCACCGCGGCGCTGGCCGCGGCTCATCCAGAACTGCGAGTGGTCGTGTGGGAGAAAGCCAAAGCGGCCGGAGGGAACACCAACCTGACAGACGGGGCAATCCCTGCCGCAGGCACCGCCTACCAGCGCGATGCCGGGTTGACCGACACGGCGCAGGATTTCGCCCGCGATGTCTTGGCCCACAACCACGAACGGAGCGACCCCGCGCTCACCCATCGCCTCTGTGAAGCGTCGGCGCCGTTGATCGAGTGGCTCACTGAACGACACGGCCTCGCGCTCGAACTCGAACGCTACATTTTACGCGCCGGGCATCGGCAGTACCGGATGCACGCGGTGGTCACCCGAACCGGTCAGGCACTGGTGGAGCATCTGCTCGGTCGCGCCAGCAAGCAGGCGAGCGTCACGGTTCGGCTGGCCACGCCGGTTTTACACCTCTGGCAGGATGAGTCGGGCACCGTGATCGGCGCGCAGATCAAGTCGCCGAAGAAGAGTGCGACCAACGTCCGCTGCGCTGCGGTCATCCTCGCGAACGATGGCTTCGGCGGCAATGCCGAGTTGGTTGCGCAGCGTTGTCCGGCGATCGCCGGGGCACCGTACGCAGGCAGCGCGACGGATCGCGGCGATGCCTTGCTGTGGGGACAGGAACTGGGCGCAGCGTGCGAGCACCTCGACGCGTTTCACGCGCACCCGATCGTCGCCGTGGGATCGAACTACGTGTTGCCCAGCGCGCTGCTGAGCCTGGGCGCGATCATCGTCAATCAACGCGGCGAACGTTTCGCCAACGAGTCGGACGATCTCGCGCGCGTGGCCTTGCGCGTGCGCGCTCAGCCGGGCCAACTGGCGTACCTGCTGTTCGACGCGCGCATGCTCAAACAAGCCCAGCAGCACGACCCGCGTTTCGAGAAGGAAATCGTGCCGCGCACTTTGCGTCGAGGCGCTGATCTCGCCGATCTGAGCAAACAGTTTCAGCTCGACGCCGCGGCGGTCGAGAACACCGTCGCCGCGGTCAACGCGGCGCTCGGCCATGGTGCCGATGCGTTCGGTCGCACGCTCTCCAACGAACCGATGCAAGCGCCGTTCTACGCCGCCCGCGTCACCGGCGCGCTGTTGGCAACCCAGGGCGGACTCAGAATCGACACCGGCGCGCGTGTCCTGCGCGCCGACGGCGTCGCCATCAAGAATCTCTACGCCGGCGGCGGCGCGGCAGTTGGCCTCTCGGGGCCGGGTGGAGAAGGCTATCTCCCCGGCATGGGACTCCTGTGCGCGCTGGCGTGGGGCAAGATCGCGGGCGAGGAGGCGGCGTACGCCGTCCTCGCCGCCCGTGCCGCCGCAGCAGCCGAAACCACGGCGACGACGATCGAACCGAGTCCGTCCGCGTGAGCCAGCCTTCACCTCACGCGCCGTCCCCGCTATAGGCGGCAGCGTGTGGTATCGCCTGATCCGGCCGCTGCTCTTCCGCGTCGACCCCGAAGCCGTTCATCAGCTTGTGTTTCGCCTGTTGGTCGCCGGCCAATCGGTGTTGGCGCGGCGGCCGCCGTACACCTCGCCGACGCTGCAACCGCGGTTGTGGGGGCTGACCTTTCCCAACCCGATCGGACTCGCCGCCGGCTTCGACAAAGATGCTCGCGCGCCACTGGCGTGGCCCGGTCTCGGCTTCGGCTTCGCCGAACTCGGCACCGTGACCGCACAGGCGCAGCCGGGCAATCCGCAGCCGCGGCTGTTTCGGTTGAGCGCGGACCGCGCGCTCATCAATCGGATGGGCTTCAACAACGCCGGCGCCGCCGCTGTCGCGGCACGTCTGGCCCGCCTCGATCGGTCGCAACATCGAACCCCGATCGGGCTCAACATCGGCAAGTCGCGCGTCACGCCGCTTGACGAGGCCATCGGCGACTACCTCACCAGCTTCCGCCTGCTGGCGCCGCATGCCGACTACATCGTTATCAACGTGAGTTCGCCCAACACGCCCGGGTTGCGCGATTTGCAAGCTCAAACCCAGCTTCACGCGCTGCTGAGCGCGGTGCAAGGCGCCAACGCGCAGTTGCCGGCGCGGCGACCGCTGCTCGTCAAGTTGTCACCCGATCTCGCCGACGAAGACCTCGCCGCCGCGGTCGAGACGATCGAGCGCGATCGCGTCGACGGCGTGATCGCCACCAACACCACGATACGGCGCGATGGACTCGCACATCCGATCGACGAGGCCGGCGGGCTCAGCGGCGCGCCGCTGCGATCGCTCGCCACGCAGACGATTCGCCGCGTCCGCCAACTCAGCCGGGGACGGATTCCGATCATTGGCGTCGGCGGAATCTTCACCGCCGCCGACGCCTACGAGAAAATCCGCGCCGGCGCGTCGCTGCTGCAGGTCTATACCGGCTTCATCTACGAAGGGCCCGGACTCGCGACCGCCCTCAGTCGCGGGCTCGAACAGCGGCTCGCGCGCGATGGGTTCACGCACCTCGGCGAAGCGGTCGGGGTCGACGTCGTCGCGTAGCATCTTGTAGCCGCAGGCTTCAGCCTGCGCCGCCCCAACCAAATGTCGTCGGAGTGTCAGGCCAAGGATACATCCTCGAGGGTGCGGCTACAGCTCACGTTCGAACATCGCCGGCTCGAAGCCGACGAACAGGCAGTGGCCGGCGCGCAGCGCCGGTGCGCGCAGATAGCCGCTGCGACCGACCAGGAGAGCGAGCAGTTCATCATCGGTGGGCTGACTGCGAGTAACGTCGAGGCGAATCACCTTCTTGCCCTTGGTGACGTAGAGCACGCGCGCGGCTCGCGCCATCTTGAGGGCCTCGTCGGCGCCGAAGCGAGTCTTCTTCGCGTCGACGACTTGCTCGGGCTCGATGCGGTGGCGCGCAAGATACGCCTGCGCGCGGCCGCAGGTTGTGCAGCCGTTGCGGTGATAGTACCAATCGACCGTCATCAGATCGCGGCTTCGGACTCGTTGTCTTTCGATTCGAGCGGGATGCCGTCGCGGATCATCTTGTTGATCCGGCGTTTGTACAGATCGCGCTTGAGCCGGCTGATGCGGTCGATGAACAACTTGCCCTCGAGGTGATCGATCTCGTGCTGGAGCGCGACCGCGAGCAGCTCCTGTCCCTCGATCTCGATTTCCTTTTCGTCCAACGTCCAGCCGCGGACCAGCACGCGCGCGGCGCGCTTCACCTCGGACTTGTAGTCGAACACACTCAGGCAGCCTTCTTCCCACACGATTTCCCCGTCGGCCTCGACGATCACGGGATTGATCAGCTTGATGAGATGCTTGCCGGGCTCTTCATGATCGACATCGACGACGATGATGCGGTGCCCGTCTCCCACCTGCGGCGCGGCCAGACCGACGCCGGGCGCAGCGTACATCGTGTCGACCATGTCGCTGATGAGCTGATCGACCGCGCCGTCGATGTTGGGTACCGACACGGCCTTCTGCTTCAAGACTGGCGCAGGAAACTTGAGAATCGGTCGTAACGGCATGCTCAGTTTGTGTAGACGCTTCGTCCGATTCGGTCAACGGCCAGCGGAGGGGCGCAGGCGCGACAACGGGCAGCGCAGGCCAAAGCCTGCGGCTACAGGAAGTCGAACACCCTCCCGTCCAGTCACCCCGCACGAACGCCATTCACCAGCCTACAGCATGCTCTGCGGATCAATGTCGACGATCGTACGAACGCCGGCGGCGCGGGTCGCCACACGCAATTCATCGCGAGCGGCGTTGACCGAGCGGCGCAGCAGGGTTCCACTCATCGCCCGACACAACACTTGCCAACGGTGACGGCCGCGCAGGCGTTCGATCGGCGCCGGCGCCGGTCCCAGCACCACCAGCCGGCGGTCGCCGCTGCGACGCAACTGCTCGGCGAGCGAACCCGCAACGCGCTGGACCGCCGCGAGCTGCTCGCCTTCGATGCGCACTAAAGCCAAGCGGGCGAACGGCGGGTATCCCAGCTCGCGGCGATGCGCCAGCTCGGCGGCGGCAAACGCCGCGAAGTCGTGCGCCGCCGCGTGCTGCAAGCTGAAATGATCGGGTTGCAACGTCTGCACGATCACGCGGCCGGCTCGCTCACCCCGGCCCGCGCGGCCGGCGACTTGGGTGAGAAGCTGAAAGGTTCGCTCAGCGGCGCGGAAATCGGGGAAGTTGAGCGACAAGTCCGCCAGCACGACTCCCACCAGCGTTACGCCCGGAATATCGTGGCCCTTGGTGATCATTTGCGTGCCGATCAGCACGTCGACGTGGCCGCGTTCCCACGCCGATAGCAGCGCGCGCTGCGCGCCCTTGCGCGCCATCGTGTCGCGGTCCATGCGCGCAACCCGTGCACCCGGCAACAGTGTCCGCAAGGACGACTCGATCTGCTCGGTCCCCGCGCCCCACGACGTCAACGCCGGCTCGCGACACACCGGGCAGTGGCGCGGCGCGGCGATGGTGTGATCGCAGTGATGACAGCGCAGGGCCTGCCAGGCGCGATGGTAGGTGAGCGCCACGCAACAGTTCGGGCAGGTGATCGCCTCGCCGCACGCCTGACATTGCATCACAGTGGCAAAGCCGCGCCGATTCAAGAACACCAAGCTCTGCCCGCGCGCGGCAAAGTTCGCCTGCAATGCCGCAATCAGCGCCGGCGACAATCCGGCCATCCGCGTTCGCGCGGTGCGGCGCAGATCGACGATCTCCACCGACGGCAACGCGCGCGCCGCCACGCGTTGGCGGAGTTCGAGGAGGCGGTAGCGGCCGCCGCGAGCGTTGTGAAAACTCTCCATCGACGGCGTTGCCGATCCCAACACGACCGGACACCGGGTCAACTGTGCCCGCACCACCGCGAGATCACGACCGTGATACCGAATGCCGTCCTCCTGTTTGTACGACGAGTCGTGCTCTTCATCGACCACGATCAAGCCCAAACGCGGCAGCGGCGCGAAGACCGCGGAGCGCGCGCCCACCACGATCGGCGCCTCGCCGCGCGCAATCCGCCGCCATTCGTCCCAGCGCTCGCCCGCGCTCAATGCGCTGTGCAGCACCGCCACCCGCGGCCCGAAGCGCGCCTGCAGGCGATCGACCAACTGATGGGTCAGGGAAATCTCCGGCACCAACACCAACGCGGTGCGCTCCGCGGCCAACGCCGCGGCGATGGTTCGCAGATACACCTCGGTCTTGCCGCTGCCGGTCACGCCCCAGAGCAGAAATGCGGCGAAGCCTTTTGCCGCCGCGATCGCCTCCAATGCGCGTTGCTGGTCATCGGTCGGCGCGACCTCGCGATCCGCCGGAGGCGGCGATCCGTCAGTTACCGCGCGGTAGATCTCTTCATCGCGCCACTGCACCAATCCACCGGCCTGCAACTGCTTCAGCTTCGCAGTCGCCGCAGGAAAACTGGCGCGCAGCTCAGCGACGCTGGCGCGATGCAGCGGATGATCGCGCAGATAGCGATAGAGCGCCGCTAGCGCCGGCCGTCGCTGCAACGCCGTCTCGGCCGTCGCCGCAGCGCGGCGATCGACCTCGTAGAATCGCAGATGCTTGGTCGGCGCGCGTTCGCGCAGCGTTTCACCAACCTCCACCCAGCCCTTGCGGCGCAGCGCGGCGACACGCCGGCGCAATTCCGGCTCGCTCGCGTGCAGCGCGCGCGCCAACTCGCGCAGGTGTCGCGGGCCGGCATGCAGGACCTCGATCACCGCCCGCTCGCTATCGCGCAGCGCATCCGCGGGTGGTGCGTTCGCCAACGCGACTCGCGACTCAGTCTCGATGCGCAACGAGCCCGGCAAGGCGATCGTCACCACCTCGGGCACCGACGCCAGATAGTACTCCGCCGCCCAGCGGCACAAACCGAGGAGACTACGGTCGAGAATGGGCGTGGGATCGATGACCGCCTCGACCTCTTTCAGTCGAGGGTGTGCACTGCGCTCCACCAGCTCGCTGACGATGCCGAGCACGCGCCGGCGACCGAGCGGCATCAGGACGCGACAACCGGGGAGGTCGTCACGCCACAACTGTTCGGGCACCCGATAGTCCAATTCGCCGAGACCACCGACGGCCGGCAGCAGCACCACCCGCGCGATGTCGTTCCGACTCATGCGGTCAGCTCTCGACGCGGGCGAAAAATGACACCACTCTGAATCGGGCCGCGACTACTTGGGCGACGGAAGACGCTTCTGCACCTCGATCAGCAGTTGCTTCATGTTGAACGGTTTGGAGATAAAGCCGTCGACGCCAACCTGCCCGGCTGATTGCGCGATGCCGTCCCAGACGTGCGCCGTGACTGCGAGAATCGGGATGTGCTGTGTCTCGGGGTCTTTCTTGATCGCCTGGATCACTTCGACCCCGCTGACCTTGGGCATGGCGAGGTCGGTCAGGACCAAATCCGGGCGCTGCACCTTCACCTTGCGGATGGCATCCTCGCCGCCGTATGCCGGTACCACCTGATACCCGGCGGTCGTCAGCGCATGCGTGATGATCCGCATGATGTCCGGCTCGTCCTCGACGACTAGAATCTTCGCGCCCATCCGGTCCTCAACGGCGTTCGATCCAAACCTACCATGGAGCCCGAGCCTTCTCCACCGGCATCAGATGAACCATCGTTCGGATTCACCTGATCGCGCGGATTTGCCGCAACCGCCGCGCGGTTGATAGAAACCCCGCCTCCCCAATTGGAGGTAGGACATGGCCACCCTGCTGGAAGAGAAGGACGCCATCCGCGAGCTGCAAGCGCGCTACTGCTACTACTTCGACAACGCCGAGTTCGATCGCTGGCTGGAGCTGTGGACGCCCGACGGGGTCTTCGACCTCGGGACGCGCGGCCGCGTGGCAGGACGCGACGGGCTGCGTAAATTCCTGCACTCCATCCCTTTGACCAACGGGTCGCCGATGATGCGTCATTGCGTCATGAACCCGCTCATCGACATCACCGGGGATCGGGCGCACGCCTGGTGCTACGTGGTGGTGATCCACGGCGGCTCCCCGCTCGGCCTCACCATGGCCGGCCGCTACGAAGACCAGGTCGTGAAAACTGACGGCCGCTGGTTGTTCCAGGAACGCAAGGTCTCCTTCGACCTGATGGGAGTGTGAGGGACATGCAGCTTGCATATCGCTGATCGCTGATCGTTCGAAATCTCCCGCGATACGCCATAAGCGATATACTTCGTTCTTGCGCGAAAGCGAAAATTAGGCGAAGATCGCCGCGTGCAGGCCTCCACCTCTCGCACCGCTCTCGAAGTGTTCTCGACGCTCGCGCTGCCGGGCACGGTACGTCTCGGCATGACGGGCGAGCCGGTGCGCCGGCTGCCGACGGGATTGCCGGCGCTCGATGCGGCGCTCGACGGCGGGCTGCCGCGCGGGCGCGTGAGCGAGATCACCGGTCCGGTCACCTCGGGTAAGACTGCGCTGGTGTTCGCCGCGCTCGCCGCGGCAACGCAACGCGGGGAGTTCACCGCCCTGATCGATCTGCCCAACGCGTTGCACCCGGCGCAGGCACAATCCGCCGGCATCGCGTTGCATCACGTGCTGTGGGTGCGGCCACCGACACTTGCGGTGGGATTGCGGTGCGCCGAGTTGATTCTCGAAACCAAAGGATTCGGCTTGGTCGCGCTCGACCTCGGCGCGCCGAGGCCGCGTCAGCTCCGTGCGCCGATGTGGCCACGCGTGTCGCGTGCGGCGGAACGCGCTGGGGCAGCGGTGTTGATTGCCGCCGACCGCCGCGTCGCCGGCAGTTGCGCGGCTATGAGCCTCGCCGTCGCTGCGCACATCCGCCATTGGCATCGCGGTGCTTGGCCGCTCTTCGACGGCCTGACGCTCCACCTGACGGTCGCCCGCAACAAATTGAATGCTCCGGGACGACGCGTCGCGCTGCGCACGGCACCCACCGGTCCTCGTCGGGGCGACCCGTGAATCCATGTCCCGCATCGCCTGCCTTGCCGTTTCGAATTTTCCCCTGACGGTGGTGCTGCGCGCCGAACCGGAACTCCGCGGTGAACCGGTGGCGGTGGCCGACGGGCCGTCGGCGCGGGCGGCGATCATCGCGGTCGCCGAGACGGCTGGGCGGCGCGGCATCACGCCGGGTCTCACCGCAACGCAGGCACAAGCCGTCTCTACCGCGATCGTGCTGCGCTCGCTTTCTCCGCAGAGCGTTCGCATCGCCCATGCCGCACTGTGCGACGTCGCGTACTCCTTCTCGCCGCGAGTCGAGTCCGGCGAGGACGGTGTGGTCTATCTCGACGTCGGGGGTTCCGGCGCGATGTTCGACTCGGAGGGGCAG
This sequence comes from Binatia bacterium, assembly GCA_035541895.1. Taxonomy (GTDB): domain Bacteria; phylum Desulfobacterota; class Binatia; order HRBIN30; family JACQVA1; genus DATKMK01. The sequence goes on from DATKMK010000121.1 coordinate 47,787, forward strand.
CTCGCACACACGCTCGCGCGGCGCGCCGAGCGTGTCGGATTGCCGGCGCACGTCGGGGTTGCCGGCTCGAAGATCGCCGCACGACTGGCCGCGCAGCAGGGCGGCGGGGTCACCGTCATTCCGCTGAACGAAGAGTGCACGTATCTGGCGCCGCTCGCCGTCGCGCTGCTGCAACCCAGCCCGGCGTTGGCGGCGACACTGACTCGCTGGGGCATCCGCACCATCGGGCAACTCGCCGCGCTGCCCGCGAGCGCAGTGGGCACACGCTTGGGTCCGGAAGGACTCGCGCTCGCCCGCCGCGCGCGCGCCGAAGATGAACACCCGTTATCGCCGCGGCCGGCGCCGTTGCTGTTCGAAGAGCACGTCGACCTCGAGTACGGGATCGAATTGCTCGAACCGCTGCTCTTCATCTTGCGTGGCCTGCTCGATCGGCTCACCGCGCGGGTGGCGGTGCGCGGCCTGGTGTGCGGCGACCTGCGACTCGCGCTCGGGCTCAGCACGCACGCACGCGATGATCGGACGATCGTGGTGGCCCCGAGCAATGACGTGAAAGCTTTGCTGACGTTGATGCGGTTACACCTCGAAGCGCACCCGCCCGCGGCGCCGATCGAGACGATCCGACTCAGCGCGGTCCCGGAGCGCTTGCGCGCGCGGCAACTCGACTTGTTCCGCCCCAACGGCCCGGCACCCGAACAACTCGCCGTCACGCTCGCGCGGCTCACGGCACTGTGCGGCGCCGATCACGTCGGCGCGCCGGCGGTGGTCGATTCGCATCGACCCGAAGCGCATGGGGTGACGGGGTTGGTGGGGTATGGAGTTAAAGGGGGTGAAGAGGAGGGGCTCCTAACCCCTAGCCCCGTAACCCCTACCCCCCTTCGGATAGCGTTGCGGGCCATTCGTCCGCCGCAGCCGCTGGAGGTGCACACCGATCGCGGGCGGCTCGACTTCATTCGCGGCGAGCGGCTCAGCGGACGCGTCGTGTCATGCGCCGGACCGTGGCGCCTCGCCGGCGAATGGTGGCACGACGGCGCGTACATGCGCGACTACTACGACGTGCAACTCAGCGACGGCGGCGTCTACCGCCTGTTCTGCGATCGCCAACATCAGTGGTTCGTGACCGGGGAGTATGACTAAGAAGATCGCTCAACTCCCATCACCCCATCCCTCTCGGGATGGTCGATTCTCTGTAGCCGCAGGCTTTGGCCTGCGCCATCTACATCCTTCACCCCGCCAGCGAAGGAGCGCACCTTAAAGGGTGCGGCTCCAGTGGACCAAGAGAAAATCGACAGTCCCTCTCCCAGGGGGAAAGGGCGCAGAACGGAGCCGAACTACATCGAACTTCGCTGTCGCAGCGCCTTCAGCTTTTTGCAGGGCGCGTCGCTGCCGGAAGAGCTGATCGAGCGCGCCGCAGCGATCGGGTACTCAACCGTCGCACTCGGCGATCACCACGGGCTCTACGGCGCACCGCGCTTTCACAAAGCCGCACAGCAGGCGGGGATGCGAGCGCTGATTGGATGCGACATCACAGTGCAGGGGGGTATGGGGTTAGGGGGTCATGGGGTTAGGGGCGGAGGAATTTCCCTTAACCCCTTACCCCCTAGCCCCGTAACCCCTTGTACTTTGCTCGTCGCCACGCGTGCCGGCTACCAGAATCTCTGTCGCATTCTCACCGACGCTGCCGTGCGCGCGCCCAAGGGCGAAGCGATCATCTCGTGGAATGATCTCGATGGCCGCACCGAGGGACTGATCTGTCTCTTCCGTCCCCTAACCCCTAACCCCCAACCCCTTAACCCCCTAGGAGGGGTAGCGAAGTTGAGGCAGTTGTTTCCGCACCGCCTCTACCTCGACCTGCAACGCCACTTCGATCCCGACGAAGAGCGGCTGAACCGCGGCCTGGTCGCAATGGCTGCGCAGTACCAGTTGCCGCTGGTTGCGACCAACGACGTGCGGCACGCGACACCCGACGGGCGCCGGCTATTCGACGTGCTGACCTGCATCCGCGAGCACACCACGCTCGACGCCGCCGGGCGCCGGCTGCTCGGCAATGCCGAGCGTCATCTCAAATCGCCGCGGGAGATGGCCGCGTTGTTCCGCGATCTGCCGCAGGCCATCGCCAACACGCGGCGCATCGCCGAGCAGTGCGAGTTCACCCTCGCCGATCTCGGCTATCGCTTCCCCGATTTCCCGCTGCCGCCGGGTGAAACGATGCATCGCCATCTGCGCCAGCTCACCTACACCGGCGCGCGCGACCGCTACGGATCCATCACGTCCAAGATCCAGCGCCAACTCGAACACGAGCTGCACGTCATCGAGACACTCGATCTCGCCGGCTACTTCCTGATCGTCTGGGACATCGTGCGTTTCTGTCGCGAGCAACGCATCCTCGCGCAAGGGCGCGGCTCGGCAGCGAACTCGGCGGTGTGTTACGCGCTCGGCATCACCGCCGTCGACGCCGTCGGCATGGAGCTGTTGTTCGAGCGCTTCCTGTCCGAAGAGCGCGGCGAGTGGCCCGACATCGACATCGATCTCCCCAGCGGCGATCAGCGCGAGCGCGTGATTCAGTACGTCTATCAACGCTACGGCGAGCGCGGTGCGGCGATGACCGCCAACGTCATCACCTACCGCACCCGCAGCGCCGTACGCGAAGTCGGCAAAGCGCTCGGCTTCACCATCGAGCAGGTCGACACACTGTCGAAGCTGCTCAATCGCTTCGAGTTCCGCGACGACATGGACGAGCTGGCCAAGCAGCTCACAGCCGGCGGCGTCGATCCGCGCGCACCGCGGATCGGGTTGCTCGTCGATCTCGTGGGCCAGATTCAAAACCTGCCGCGCCATCTCGGCCAACATTCGGGCGGCATGGTGATCGCCGCCGGACGGCTCGATCATGTCGTGCCGCTCGAGCCGGCGACCATGCCGGGCCGCGTCGTCGTGCAGTGGGACAAAGACGACTGCGCCGATCTCGGCATCATCAAAGTCGATTTGCTCGGCCTCGGGATGATGGCGGTGCTGGAAGACACCATTCCGCTGATCCGCGAGCACGAAGGGAAGCCCATCGATCTCGCGCATCTGCCACCGGACGACCAGAAAACGTACGCAATGCTGCGCGCGGCCGACACCATCGGCGTGTTCCAGGTCGAGAGCCGCGCGCAGATGGCGACGTTGCCGCGCATGCAACCGGAGCGGTTCTACGATCTGGTGGTCGAGGTGGCGATCATTCGGCCGGGACCGATCGTCGGCCAGATGGTGCATCCGTACCTCAATCGCCGCAACGGCCGCGAGCCGGTGACCTACGCCCATCCCGATCTCGAACCGATCCTGAAACGCACGCTCGGCGTGCCGTTGTTTCAAGAGCAACTGCTGCGCATGGCGATGACGGTCGCCGGCTTCACCGGCGGCGAAGCGGAGGAGTTACGGCGGGCGATGGGCTTCAAGCGATCGATGCAGCGCATGCGGCAGATCGAAGAGCGGCTGCGCGCCGGCATGACCGCGAAAGGCATCACCGGGACGATCCAAGACGACCTCGTGCGGAGCATCACCTCGTTCGCGCTCTACGGGTTTCCCGAATCGCACGCCGCCAGCTTCGCGCTGCTGGCGTACGCGTCGGCGTACTTGCGCGCGCATCACCCGGCGGCGTTCACCTGCGCGCTACTCAACAACTGGCCGATGGGCTTCTACCATCCGGCGACGATCATCAAAGACGCCCACCGCCACGGCGTGCGCGTGCTGCCGATCGACGTGACCCGTTCGAGCGTGCGATGCACGCTCGAACGGCAAGCTGTTACGCCGTTAGGCTGTGACGCTGTTAGGGAAGAGGAAGGCGGGGGCCTAACCGCCAACACCCTAACAGCGAACAGCCTTCCTCTCCGCTTGGGCCTGCGTTTCGTCTCCGGCCTGCGCGAAGAAGCCGGGGCACGGATCGAAACGGAACGCGCGCGCGCGCCGTTCGTTTCGATTGCCGATGTCATCCGTCGCTGCGAGCTGCGCGATCACGAAGTGCAAACGCTGGCGCACATCGGCGCGTTCGCCGCCTTCGGTCTCACCCGTCGCGAAGCCGCGTGGCAAGCCGCAGCGGTGCCGCGGGAACCGTTGCTGAAGCTGTTAGGGGGTTCCGCTGTTAAGGGGTTAGGGGTCGGAGAGGATTCCGCTCCCCTCACAGCCAACAGCCTAACAATCACTGGAGAAGCCAACCCCCTCACCCCTAACAGCCTAACAGCGAACACCGTAACACCCTGTCCACTGCCGACCATGTCGACAGTGGATCGAACGCTCGCCGACTACGCCGGCACCGGCATGACCGTCGGCCCGCACATCATGAAATACCTCCGCGCGCAGCTTGCGCGCGACGGCGTGTTGCGCGCGTGTGATCTGAAACACGCGCGCGACGGGAGCTGGACGAAGATCGCCGGACTGGTGATCGTGCGCCAACGGCCGGGCACGGCGAAAGGGTTTTGCTTCCTCACGCTCGAAGACGAAACCGGCACCGCCAACGCCGTCGTCGTCCCCGATATGTTTCAGCGTCACCGCGCACTGATTCACACCGCCGCCTTGTTGCAGGTCGAAGGACCGCTGCAGAAAGTCGACGGCGTCATCCATGTAAGAGCCCGCCGTTTCACCAAGTTGGAGATCCCGCAGCAAGCCATCACGCAACGTGGTCATGGCTACCGAATGCGCACAACACCCACATCCGACCCCCTAACAACGAACAACCAACAACCTAACAACCTGCTCCCGAAGTCGCACGACTTCAGATGATTGGGGATTCGTGACTGGTGACTCGTGCTTGATGGAGGCCCATGATGATCCGTACGGTTACACCCACAACCTCGCCCACCATCCCGTCCTCGGGCGACGCCGACGCTCCTCGCCACGCCCCTGACAGCGTTCGGCCACTCGTGCTACCCAAGCCGAGACTACTCGATCAGGTACGCGACGCGCTTCGCACGCGTCACTACAGTTATCGAACCGAGGAAGCGTACATTGGGTGGATCAAGCGATTCATTCTCTTTCACTGCAAGCGGCATCCGACCGAGATGGGCAAATTGGAGGTCGAGCGGTTTCTCACCGCCTTGGCGGTGGACCGGCACGTGGCGGCGTCGACCCAGAACCAAGCGCTGGGTGCTCTTCTGTTCTTGTACCGCGAGGTGCTCGAACGTGACTTCGGTTGGCTGGATAGCGTCGTGCGCGCGCGACGGCCGGAACGTTTGCCGGTCGTGCTGACGCGGGCAGAGGTAGAAGCGTTGCTCGGTGTGCTTGACGGTGTTTCGTGGATCATGGCAATGCTGCTGTACGGGTCGGGGTTGCGCGTGATGGAGTGCCTGCGCCTACGGGTCAAGGATATCGACTTTGTGCGTAACGAGATTCTGGTTCGTGAAGGCAAGGGAAATAGAGATCGAGTGACGATGCTTCCGGTGGCTGTCAAAGACCCCCTGCTGAGACATCTCGACGGCGTGCGGCGCGTTCACGGCCGTGACCTGAAGGCGGGCTTGGGCCGGGTTCAGTTGCCGGACGCGCTGGCGCGGAAGTACCCGAATGCGGCGCGCGAGTGGGGCTGGCAGTGGGTGTTTCCGGCGGCGAGGATTTGCACCGACCCACGCTTCGGCCCGCCGCAGCGGTATCATCTGCACGAGTCCGTGCCCCAACGCGCCATTCGTGATGCGACGCGCAAGGTTGGCATGACTAAGCCGGTTGGGCCCCACACGCTGCGGCATAGTTTCGCGACTCACCTGCTAGTCGCCGGCTCTGACATCCGCACCGTGCAAGAGCTCCTCGGTCATCGCGACGTGAAAACGACGATGATTTATACGCACGTGCTCAACCGAGGTGGGCACGGCGTGCAAAGTCCCGCCGATCACTTGCTCGCCGGCCGTTTCGGTGTGCTAGCCCGCGAAGGCGAGACGCGTAGCAACCCAACCGGGAGCGCTGCCCGGTCGAGCGATGTCGGCGATTTGCGGAGCGATTCGTGACAACCGAGCCGGTGACACTGAGGGACGCTATGCTGACAAGAACTCGCGTGGGTTGCCGATTCCATTCGGGGGTCGAATAGTAGTTAGCCAGACAGCCAGCCTCCAGACCCACATGGCGTTCACTTACTTCGAACTCTATGCCGACGAGACCCAAATCGACGGAGGCGGCCCGTTCTTCTTCGGCGCGCTGCTAGCTTCACCACGGCGTATCGAGATCATCCGAGCGGGTCTCAAGGACTTTCGAGCAGCCACTGGATGTTCTGCCGAGATGAAATGGACGAAGGTATCGAAGGCGTACCTGAGCCGCTACAAGCAGTTCCTCGACGTCGCGCTGAAGGACCGATTCATCCGGTTCGCGGTACGCGAGATCGTCCGCAACGCGTCGTGGTACCAATGGGATCGCCCGAACGATGAGCGTTTCTGGATCGCGTACTACGCCTTTCTTAGGGCTCGCATGAGCGCGTATTCTCGGTACTCGATTGTTCTCGACTACAAGAACGGGAAGCGTCATCGGTGGGACCGATTGCGATTCGCCATGAACGCGGTCGCAAAACAACGATTCGAGCTAAAGAAGACTCAGGTTCGTTCCCTCACGCCAGCCGCCTCGCACGACGACGACATACTGCAACTCGTCGACGTACTTCTCGGGGCGCTCACCTCGACAGCGACCTCCCCACACAAGCAGGAACTGGCCGCATACGTCCGCACGAACCTTGGTGCGCAGTTCGACGAGCCATGGACGGTCGACTTGACGAAAGTCAAACCACGCCGAACAGCACGTCAGTCTTCAGCGCGCAAACGCAAGGCTAGACCACGTGGAGCCAACGGCGCATCGGGACAACTACAGCTCCGCTTCGGCGCCCGAGCTGGCTAACAAGCGCTTGCAGCAGACAAGAGCCGTCGCCCCGGCTGCGCCGGAGCTCTGGCCCTTGCTGCTGAAGCGCGGTACGTTAGGCGGCGCGACAAGAGGACTACCATGGTGTGTCGATTCGGTCTGCTCCTTGTGTTGCCAA
>DATKMK010000122.1:0-179260 GCA_035541895.1 Binatia bacterium
ACTCGTTGGAGATACGCCAGCACTTCGCCGCGCCGGCCGGCGGCGAGCGTGCGTGTTGCTTCTGCCGCTTGGCGTGAGGTATCGCCGGGCTGGTGCGGCGCACTCCGCGACCAATTGGTCGCGGCCCCATTGAAGGAAACGAATTTGGCAGCGACGGTAGTCGACAGTCTACGACAGGTCGTCGAGTCGGCGCTGTATCCAGCGTCGATACAACTCCAGCGGCTGTGCGCCGGTGACCCAGCCGTCGCGTCCGGCCATGCGCACGCACGGCACGCCGTCGATGCCGAGGTCGATGGCTTCGTTGTGCTCGTCGAGAACGCGTTGCATCAGCTCGGGATCGGCCGAGCGGGCGAACGCTTCCTCGGGCAAGTCGGCTTCCCGCCAGATCGCCCGCAGCGTTTCGGTGTCGGTGATGTCGCGGTTCGCCGCGAAGTAGGCATGCAGCAGACGCTCGTGGACGCGCTCGAAGGCGGCGCGGCTGATGAGCGCGGCGGCCTTGGCGACCAGATGCGGCGGAACGCTGTGCGACGGCGGCCCGGCCTCGGTCGCCCACACGCGAAACGTTCCGCCGTCGGGCTCGCCGGCCGGGCGCTCCCAAGAGCGCGTGTACGCCTTGAACTGCTCCAACGTCCGATTCGCGGCGGGGCGCGGCCGCAGCAGATAGCTGCGCCACTCGATCTCGATCCGTTCGCCGAACTCCTCCCGTAGTCGCCGCAGCCGGACCGTGCCGTTGTAGCACCACGGGCACAGATAGTCGGAGTGCACAATCAATCGAATCGGTTCCATGCCCGACCTGGACGACGCGATGGCCGTTACACCCGCCGGCCGGCCATGTGGCCGTCGAAGATGGCGCGGTCGGCGTAGCGCACCGCGACCGCGTCGCCGATCCGGACTACCTCCGGTCCGCGATCCTTGAGTGCGAAGTAGAGCGCGTCGTCCGGTACACCATTGGTGCGAATCACCACCGTGTCGATCGCAGCGATCTGCTCGATCTGTCGCGACAGCGTGTCCATCAATGTGACGGCGCGGTCGCCGATCCCAACCAACGCGGTGTTGGGTAGCCAGCGCATGCCGGCTCGCACCGCGCGCGGCAGCGCGTAGCCCATGGTCTCGCGATCCAAGTTGATCGGCATCGGCAGCGTGGTCACGGTGGTGACGTCGACACCCTTGGTTGCGAGCAGTTCGCCCAAGCCGATGGCTTCGATGTGGCCGACGGCATCGAAGATGATCACGCGCGCGCCCAGCGCGTCGGGCGCGAGCAACGCCTGCTCGTGATCGACGACGAAATCTTGCTCGGAGCCCATCACCGGCATCGGGAAGAACTTCGACGTACCGAACTTGGTCGCGCGCCCGCCGGTGGCCACGATGATCGCGTCGGGTGCGAGCGCCAACACCGAGTCGACGGTTGCCGTCGTGTTCAATCGAACGTCGACCCCGCGACGCTCGCACTCGCCAGCGCGCCAGTCGGCGAAGTCGGTCAGTTCTTCGCGACCGGGCAGCATTTGCGCCAGGCGGATTTTTCCGCCCACCCGTGGTGCGCGTTCGAGCAATGTCACGCGATGCCCGCGCGCCGCCGCCACCCACGCCGCCTCCAATCCGCCCGGGCCGCCGCCGACGACGACGACGTGCTTCGGTGCCTTCGCCGGGGCCAATGTGCCGTGACCCAACTCGGCATCGCGGCCGACGGCGGGATTGGTCACGCAGGTGATCGGCAGGTTCTGCGTCAAGTTGCCGTAGCAGCCTTGGTTGTTGCCGGTGCAGCGGCGGATGGTGTGCGCCGCACCATTGCGCGCCTTGTTGGGCCATTCCGGATCGGCGATCAGCGCACGCACCAACGTCACCGCGTCGGCATCGCCGCGTTCGAGCAACCGCTCGGCTTCGTCGGGTACAACGATCCGGTGCACGGCAAACACCGGCGTGTGTCTGACCGCCTGTTTGACTGCGCGGGCCGCGTAGGCGCCGAGCAGACGCGGCGCGTACATCGGGCGGACCATCCCGATGCCGGACATGCCGACGCTCACGTTGAGGAAGTCCACGAGGCCGAGTGCGTCGAAGCGCGCGGCGATTTCCGCGGCATCATCGGCCGCCAGACCGCGTTCATGCTGCAGCTCTTCGTCACCAACCAAACGAAGACCGACCGCGACGTTTGAACCTACGGCCGCGCGCACCGCTTCGAGCACCTCGACGGCGAAGCGCATCCGGTTGTCCAGACTCCCGCCGTACTCGTCGCTGCGGAGGTTGCTGCGCGGCGAGAGGAATTCGTGAATCAGGTAGCCGTGCGCCGCGTGAATCTCGATGCCGTCGAATCCGCCCGCGGCGGCATTGTGCGCCGAGCGCGCGAAGTACTCGACCAGCTCAGCGATCTCGTGACGTTCGAGCACCTTCGGCGCCTCGGTCGAATTCACGACGCCCGACGGCGTCCACGCCGGCAGCTTCGACCACGCGCCGAAGTTCACGCCGCCGTTGTGCGCGAGTTGAACGAACGCCAACGCGCCGTGGCCATGGATCGGAGCGGTGACGCGCTCGAAGTGTGGGATCGCGGCGGTCTCCCACGCCGTCGCATTGTTGGTCATTTGGTACGCGGTGGTCGGATGCACTTGCGTTTGCCCGACGATTACGACCCCGGCGCCGCCGCGGGCTCGATCTTCGACGTAGCGACCGAGCCGCTCGCCGTGAAATCCCGGCTCGCCCCAGATGCGCGCCGGCTCGGAGAACATCGTGAAGTGCGCGCCGAAGATGATGCGATTGCGCGATTCAACGGGTCCGATACGCAGCGGCGCAAACAAATGCGGAAATGACATGCGCGCCCACGTAGCGCCTCGAATCGGGAAAGTACAGTGTCAGGAGCGCGCCGGTTCCCAGTGTGCAACCGCCGGTGGCGAGCCTGGATCGCTCAGCGGAATTCCTGACCAACGTCATCAGCGAAATCTTGGCGCAGGCGATCCAACGATCGGCAACGACTCAAGTGTCGGACCTGCGAGAGGAGGGGCGGGCGAGTGAGGCGAGGGAACCTCACCGGCCCGCGAGCGCAGAGGACAACGAGAGGCGGTCAAGACGACATGCCCAAGGGCCTTGAACAAGCGTCTTGTCGGGGGGAAGCTCCATCGAGCGCGTGAGTTGTTGACTCGACATCGGTGCTTTTGACGCCTCTGTGATTCCCAACGAGCAACGGCTATGCCGCAAGCGACGGCGACCGATTGAGAACCGAACGACCAGCCGGCCGCACACGCGTGCGTCGACGGATGAGAAAGCTTTCCCGCCAGTGCGAAAGGGAGAATCGAGCTGTGACTACGCGTCAGCCAATTCCTGACGCCGCTTGGGTCGCTCGACTTGCTTCAGAACTTTCTTGCGCAGGCGAATCGATTGCGGAGTGACTTCGACCAACTCATCGTCGGCGATCCACTCGATGCCGGCTTCGAGACCCATCTCGCGATGCGGTGTGATGATGATGTTCTCGTCGCGTCCGGCGGCCCTGATGTTGGTCAGCTTTTTTTCCCGGCAAATGTTGACGTTCAGGTCGCTCTCACGGGAATACTCGCCGACGACCATGCCTTCGTAGACGCGGGTGCCGGGCGCGATGAAAATCACGCCGCGCTCCTGCAGATGAAAAATGGCATACGGCGGCGCCACGCCTTCGCGATCCGACACCATGGCGCCGTTGGTGCGGGCTTGAATGGCGCCGTGCCACGGCGCCCATCCGTCGAACAACGCATTCTGAATGCCGGTGCCGCGGGTCTCGGTGAGAAACCGCGAGCGAAACCCGATCAGGCCGCGGGAGGGAACCGAGAACTCCAATCGCACGCGCCCCGAGCCGGCCTGCATCATCTTCGTCATTTTGCCTTTGCGCACCGCGAGCAGTTGCGAGACCACGCCGATGTAGTCTTCCGGGATGTCGATGATCAGCAATTCGACCGGCTCATGCAGGGCGCCGTTGACGTCGCGCGTAACTACCGTCGGTTTCGAGACCATGACTTCGTAGCCTTCGCGGCGCATGGTCTCGATCAAGATCGCGAGTTGCAACTCACCGCGACCGGTGACGCGCAGGGCGTCGGGCGAATCGGTGTCTTCGATCCGGATGCTCACGTTCTTGCGCAGCTCCGACTGCAGGCGCTCGCGCAGTTTACGCGAGGTGACGTACTCGCCTTCACGGCCGGCCCACGGTGAGGTGTTGACGCTGAAGATCATCGCGATCGTCGGCTCATCGACGCGGATGCCGGGCAGCGGCTTGGGGTTCTCGCGATCGGCGATGGTGTCGCCGATGTGAATGTCCTCGATGCCCGCGACGGCGACGATATCGCCGGCGCTGGCCGAATTGACCTCGATCCGCTTGAGCCCGTGCCAGCCGTAGATTTGCGTGACCTTGACCGGTTGTTGGCTGCCGTCGGCGCGACACAGGGTGTAGAAGCCGGCGCTCTTGAGCGTGCCGTTTTTGATCCGGCCGATCGCCAAGCGGCCGACGTAGTCGTTGTAGTCGAGGTTGTTGGCTTGAAACTGGATCGTGCCGTCGGGATCGCCGGCCGGTCCGGGCAGCGCCGCGAGCATCAGGTCGAACAGCGGCCGGAGGTCGCTCGACGGCTGCGCGAGATCGCGCGTCGCGGTGCCGGCGCGTGCGTTGGTGTAGACGACCGGAAATTCGATCTGCGCTTCGGTGGCGTCGAGATCGATGAAGAGCGCGTAGATTTCGTCCAGCACCTCGGCGATGCGCGCATCGGGACGATCGATCTTGTTGACGCACACGATCGGCGGCAAGCCGGCTTCGAGCGCCTTCTTCAACACGAAGCGGGTTTGCGGCAGCGGTCCTTCCGAGGCGTCGACCAACAGCATCACGCCGTCGACCATGGCCAGCGTGCGCTCGACTTCGCCGCCGAAGTCGGCGTGCCCGGGTGTATCGACGATGTTGATCTTGACGCCGCCGTACTCGATCGCCGTGTTCTTCGCCAGGATCGTGATGCCGCGCTCACGCTCCAGGTCGTTGGAGTCCATCACCCGCTCCATGACCTGCTCGTTGGCGCGGAAGATTCCGCTCTGATGCAGCATGGCGTCGACCAACGTGGTCTTCCCATGATCGACGTGGGCAATGATCGCGACGTTGCGGATATCCGTGCGGCGGACAAGATTCGATGTAGTCATCATCCGTGAAACACAACGGGGGCCGGAGGGCCCCCGCCAGTTGGCTCCTTCAAATTGATGGCGCGTACCTTAGCAGCCCCCGGCCTCTGACTCCAGGGTGCGACGCGATCATTCCTCAGCCGCGTGCGAATGGATCGTCGATGACGAAGCGCCAGGTGCCGTCGGTTTGGCGGCGCACGATTTCCATGGCCTTGCCGGCCATGTCCAATGTGGTTCCGTCGGGCGTCGCGGCGGTCGCGCTCCAGTCGTTGTAGAGCACGGCGAGATCGTTGCCGGCTTTGACGACCTGTACGACGTTCATTGTGATCGCCGGCTTCATTGCGAGGAATTCGCCGAGGGCGGCGCGAATGGCGTTCGTACCGTTCGCCGTGCTCCGGTCTTGATTCACCAAGACGCCATCCGTTTCATACAGTGCGACCAGCCGGTCGAGCTGGCCGCTGTTGAGAAATTCGCCGAACAGCCGGTCGCAATCCTCGGGTGTCTTCGGGGGCATCGTTGTCATCTCCTTTCCCACTCAAGATTGGGCCAGAGCCAAGATAAACTTGCGCATCGTTGGGTCAGTCGCGTGCGGACGTTCCGTGAGATGATTGCCGTTCTCGTTCAGCGACCACGATAAGCCGAGGTCGTCACGTAGCCGGGCGATCTCGTCGCGCAAGAGGGTTTCCAAGAGCCGCCGGTACTCCGCCGGAATCGGCCGCTCGTGGGTGGGGTTCACAGGCTCGCGGACCTCGCGCGGGACGTAGCGGCGTTGGCTGCGGACGCCGAGGAAACGCATGACATCGAGGAGCAGCGCTTCCGGCTGCGCGTCGACATCATCGAACAACCCGATCAGCAGATGCCCGGGTCGAAGACACGAAGACCAGTTGTCGATTTGCTCGACGTAGCCGGCGCAGCGCCGTTGATAGGGATCGGCGAAGAAGCGCTCGAACTCTTGCGGCGATACGTCGGCAAATTGGCGACCCTTGTTGCGCACGAGATCCTTCTTCGCGTGCGACCATGCGCGACTGATCGGTTCGCGGATCATGAGAATGACTTTGAGATCGGGCTTGAGCGCGACGATCTCTTCGATGACGTCGCGATCGAGCACCGCATAGCTCGCGGTCGCTTCGCCACGAACCTTCGGACGGTAGATCGCGCCGAACTGGCGCAGACTCATTGCCTGATGAAGCGCCGCCCGCCACAGCGGTTCATGGAAGAATTGCAGGTACCAACTCAACTCGTTGGAGCGATAGCGCGAGCTGGTTGGATCTTTGAGGCGGCTGAAGAAGAACAGCTCCTTCGGCTCGGCCATCATGACGTCGGGATGGTAGCGGAGGTGCGCGTGCAGCCAGGTGGTACCGGTGCGCTGCGGCCCCACGATGAGAAAGTCGGGGAAGTAACGCAGGTCTTCGTTTCCCGTGACCTTGACGTAGCGCAGCGCCGGTTTCGTTGCGTCGCGGATCACGCGTCGGAACTCGCCCTCACGCCGGGGTGAACCGGCACGGCATACGTTTGATGCCGTGAATGAACGCGGAGAGCAGCATGTCGGGCGGCCCGCTCACCTCGATATCGGGCAAGCGGCGGAACAGTTCGTCGAACATCACCGCGATCTCGCGCCGCGCCAAGTTGGCGCCCAGGCAGAAGTGCGGCCCGCCGCCGCCGAAGCCGACGTGTTCGTTCGGCTGGCGCGAAACATCGAAGCGGTACGGATCGGGGAACGCCGACTCGTCGCGGTTGGCCGAATTGTAAAACATCACGACCTTTTCGCCCGCCTTGATTGCTTGGCCTCCCAACTCGGTGTCGGCTGTGGCGGTGCGACGGAAATGAATCACCGGTGTGGCCCAGCGTACGATCTCCTCGACCGCCGTGGGCGTCACGCGCGCAAAGTCGCTCTGCCATTTGCGCCGCTCGTCGGGAAAGTCGGTGAGCGCCTTCATCCCGTGACTGATCGCGTTGCGGGTGGTTTCGTTGCCGGCCACCACCAGCAGAATGAAGAACGAGCCGAACTCCTGTTCGCTGAGCCGCTGCCCTTCGACCTCGGCGTTCATCATCGCCGACGTGATGTCGTCGGTCGGCTTGGCGATGCGTTCGCGGCCGAGTGCCTGGGCATACTGCGCCATCTCCATCCCTGCGGCCATCAGCGCCTCGATCGTCGTACCGTATTCGGGATCGCCGATGCCGAGAATGGTGTTGGTCAGCTCGAAGATGCGTTTATAGTCGGCCGCCGGGATGCCCATCATGTCGCAGATGATTTCGAGCGGCAGCGCGGCGGCGACCTCGCTGACGAAGTCGCACTCGCCCTTGGCAGCGACGGCGTCAACGATGCGGCGAGCCTTGGCGCGCACGGTTTGCTCGACCTGCGCGACCATCCGTGGCGTAAAGCCGCGGTTCACGATCAGCCGCAGCTTGGTGTGGCGCGGGGCGTCCATGTTGATCATCGAGCCGAAGAATTCGGCGAGCTCGATCGGCAGATCGCCGATGTTGGAGCCTTTGCCCGAAATGAAGAGCTGCGGGTTGCGACTCACTGTCCACACGTCTTGATAGCGGGTGACGGCCCAGAACCCCGCTCCCTTCGGCATGCCGGGGAACTCCATTTCCTCGTGGAACGAAACCGGGCGCTGGGCACGCAGCAGGTCGAACGCCGCGTCGCGCTCGGTGTCGGAGCGAGTCCAGAAGGTCGGATCGGACAACTTGACGTCGTCGACCCTGCGTGTCGCCGCCGGTGTGTGCATCGGCCATTCTTATAACCGACGGGTGTCCATAGTCTACAGCGGCGACGCTTGCGAAGAGCCGCGCCGGCTCTATTTACGTAGCCTCATCGTTGGCGGTATAAGCACCGCACATCGTTGGTGGAGGTTTCACATGTCCGACTCACGCTCCGGGTCGACGACCCGGTACGGCACACACGGCCGAGTCTTGCTCGTCGATCTCACGACCCGCACCACGCGCGTCGAGGAAGTTGTCGAATCGGTTTACAAGCAGTTTCTCGGCGGCTACGGCCTGGGCGCTTACCTGATGTGGAAGCACTTTCCGCCCGGGACCGACGCGCTGGCGCCCGAAGCGTGCTTCGCAATCGTCTCGGGATTGCTCACCGGCGCGCGCACGCCGTTTTCGGGACGAATCCAGATCGTCGGCAAGTCGCCGCTGACGGGGACGTGGGCTGACTCGAATTCGGGCGGCAGCGTCGCGAGCCATCTCCGGCGGGCCGGATTCGATGCGTTGCTGGTCAGCGGGCGCGCGAGTGCGCCGACGGTGCTGGTCATCAACGACGGCGACGTGCGGTTCGAGTCGGCGGGCGATTTGTGGGGCAAGGAAATTCCGCCGGTGTTCGATGCGCTGCGGGCGCGCTTCGGCGGACATTCGGAGGTCGGGGTGAGTGCGGTCGGTCCCGCCGGCGAGCGACAGTCGCGCATCGCCAGCATCATGAACGACCGCTATCACGCGTTCGGTCGCCAAGGTCTCGGCGCGATTTACGGCAGTAAGAACCTCAAGGCGATCGTCGTCTCCGGCTCCGGCGAAGTACCGATCGCCGACCCCATTCGCTTCCGTGCACTCTGTCAAGCGGTGACGCAGGAATACAAGAGCGCACTGTCCTGGCGGATGCGCCTGATGGTGTGGTTCACCAAGCCGAAGCGGTACCTGGGATTTGTCTATCGCTTGTTCACGCGCCTCGGGCTCAAGGTCGAAGCACCACAAGAAGCCATGCGCCAACTGTGGAGCGATCGCGGCACCACGGCCGCGGTGGCGCTCAGCATCGAGAACGGCGACGCGCCGTTGAAAAACTGGAAGGGCGCAGGCTCGGTCGATTTCCCGCTCTCGACCAAGAGCTACAAGCTCGACGGCGCGCAGGTCGACAAGTACATCACCAAGAAATTGTCCTGCGGCGATTGTCCGGCGCCCTGCAAGGGAATCGTCGCGGTGAAGAGCCGCGGACTCAGCGACGTGCGCCGGCCCGACTACGAGACGATCATCGGCTTCGGCGCCAATCTGCTCAACGACAACCTCGAACTGGTTACCGCCTGCCACGACGCGTGTAATCGCTACGGCATGGACGCGGTGAGTGCGAGCGCCACGCTCGCGTGGGTATGCGAGGCGGTGGAGGAGGGCATCCTCAGCGCCCGCGATCTCGACGGCATCGACATGCGCTGGGGCAACGGCGAAGGCGCGCTGGCGCTCACCGTCAAGATGGGCACCGGCGAGGGCTGCGGCGAGTGGCTGCGCCACGGCCTGGCGCGCGCGTCCGCCCATGTCGGCAAAGGCAGCGAGCGCTTCGCCGTGCACGTGCACGGCAGTGAACCCGCCTACCACGATTCGCGTTTCACTTCGCTGATGGGCGTGACGTACATTTCCGATCCGACTCCGGGGCGCCACACCGCCGGCTCAGCGTCTTGGAACGAGACGTTCAACGCGAAGTTTCCGATGCCGGGCGCCGTCGACCCGAAAGAAGTTTCGGTCTCGTGGCACGGCACGGAAGGCAAAGGCGTAGCACAGGCGCACTTCAGCAACGCGCATCAAGTGATGAACGGCCTCGGGCTGTGCATGTTCACCTCGCTGACCGGCGGGCTGCCGTGGATCGATCTGGTCAATTCGCTCACCGGTTGGACCATGACGGAGAAGGATCTGATGCTGGCGGGCGAGCGCATCCAAAATCTGCGTGCCGCGTTCAACATGCGTGAAGGCATCAAGCCGTCCGATTTCCAGCCGCATCCGCGCATGCTCGGCGAGGGTGACGGGCTGCTCGCACAGGGACCGCTCAAGGGCATCAAAGTCCCGCTCGCGCAGCTCAAGGAGGATTACTACCGCGCCATGCACTGGAACCCGCAGACGGGTCACCTGGCGAAGGCGCGCGCCGACGCGCTGGGCATGACCGAGCTGCTCGCAGGGTACGTCGACGGATGAGTGGGCTTGCGGCGCTGCGCCGCTTGATCGGGCGCGAATCGTCTCCACGCATTCGCGTGCATGTGTTGCTCAAGGGACGAACCGGATCCGGCTGGCATGACGCTGACAGAGAAATTGCGTTGCCGGTTGGTGCGACGTTACGAACGTTGCTCGATACCGCGGAGCGAGAGGGGATTCGACTTCGCGCCGCAATCGACAGCAGCCCACACCTCGGGCATACGTTGATGCTCAACGGCGAGCGCTGCCCGGTCGACGTGAATCTCGATCGTCAGCTCGCCGACGGCGACGAGGTATTTCTGCTCGCGCCGCTCGCCGGCGGCTAGTTTTTTTCGCTTGTAATTCGTTCATCGTTCGTGTCACAAGGCCGCTGATCGTACTCTTCGCTGGCTTGGGGGGCACCGATGTCTTGCGACCGGTTTCCCATTCGAATCGGCGTCGTCGCCGGTCTCGTCCTTGCGCTTGCCGCACGGCAAGGCGCGGCGCAGATGACCATCTCGTGGAAGGCCGCGGCAGACGGTAGCTGGAATACCGCCAGCAACTGGAGTCCCGCGCAAGTTCCCGGCGCGCTTGACACCGCCGTCATCACAGTGCCCGGAACCTACACGGTCACACTCAATGTGAACGCGACCGTCAGTGTTCTCACGCTCGGCGGCGCGAGCGGCACGCAGACCCTCGCGATCAGCGGGAACACTCTCACGCTCAACAGCGACAGCACCGTGAACGCCAACGGCAAGATCAACATGACCGGCAGCACACTATCCGGCAACGGCAAGCTCACCGTCAGTGGCATATTCGGATGGGCCGGCGGGACGCTGAGTGGCAGCGGGTCGCTCGACATCGCAGCCGGCGGGAACTTGCAGGTGACGGGGGCGGGCGGGAAGTCGCATCAGCGGGTGATCAACAACGCGGGGAGCACGGTGGTGGATGCGACGACGACGATCAGCAGCGGGAACGGGGCGGCGTTCAACAATCTGGCGGGGGGGACGCTGAGTCTGCAGAGCGATATCGCGTGGGCGTACAACCAGGGCGGCGCGACGACGGTGATCAGCAACCAGGCGGGGGCGACGCTGACGAAGAGCAACAGTATCGGGACCAGCACGTTTGCGGGGGTGCCCTTCAACAACGCGGGGACGGTGAACGTCCAGAGCGGCGTGCTGTCACCCTCAGGGGGCGGGAGCAGTAGTAGCCCGATGGGGATCGCCGCGGGGAGTCACATCGACTTCACGAGCACGGCCTACACGCTGACGGCGGGGGCGGGGTTCACGGGGATGGGGAGCGTGCGGGTGAACGGGGGGACGTTGACGGCGAATGCGAACGTGCTGGTGCCGAATTTGGAGGTGCTGGCGGGGACGCTGGCGGGGACAGGCAACTACACGGTGACCAGTCTGACGTGGACGGCGGGAACGCTGCAGGGGAGCGGGACGGTGGAGATCCCGATGGGCGCGACGCTGTCGATCACGGGGGCGGGCGGGAAGTCGCATCAGCGAGTGATCAACAACGCGGGGAGCACGGTGGTGGATGCGACGACGACGATCAGCAGCGGGAACGGGGCGGCGTTCAACAATCTGGCGGGGGGGACGCTGAGTCTGCAGAGCGATATTGCGTGGGCGTACAACCAGGGCGGCGCGACGACGGTGATCAGCAACCAGGCGGGGGCGACGCTGACGAAGAGCAACAGCATCGGGACCAGCACGTTTGCGGGGGTGACCTTCAACAACGCCGGCACGATCAACGCGCAGAGCGGCACTCTCGCGTTTCAGCCTGGGTATACTCAAACCGCCGGCGCGACACACCTGATCGGGGGTAGTCTCTCGGCAAACAGCACGATCAACATCAACGGCGGCATCCTCGACGGGAACGGAACGGTTGCGAGCAACCTCTCAAACGGGGGGCAAGTCAATCCAGGAACATCACCTGGAAAGATCACCCTTGTCGGAAACTACGTGCAAACGGCCAGCGGTGTGCTGAACATCGACCTCAACGGTCTCACCGCCGCCACGCAGTTTGATCAGCTCGACGTGACCGGCACCGTTTCGCTCGCCGGCGCGCTTCATCTATCGCTCGGCTTCGTCCCAGCGATGAACGACTCGTTCGTCATCATCAAGAACGACGTCGCCGACGCGGTGACGGGGTCGTTCGATGGCTTGGCGGAAGGGACCATCTTCACCTCGGGCGGGGGGCAGTTTCAGATCACTTACAAAGGCAACGACGGGAACGACGTGGTGCTAGGATTCATCGCGCTCGTGCAGACACCCGGGGCGACTCCGACGTCAACTCCAACCGCGACGCCGACACAAACGCTCACGATTGCCACGCCAACGCGAACTCCGACGATCACCGCTACCAACTCCCCTGGTCCGTCGGCTAGCGCGACCGCGACGCCAACCGCGACGCGAACCGATACCGCCACACGAACGCCGACTGCGACGGCAACTTCAACACCGACTCCAACCCCGACTCATACGCCGACCGCCACACCAACAGCGACACCCACGCGAACTCCGACGAGCACGCCGACGTTTGCGCCCGGAACCCAGACGCCGACCGTGAATGTGCCTCCGACCAACACGGCGACGCGAAGCCCCACCGCAACACCGACCGACACGCCGTCCCTGACGCCGACTGATACGGCCACTCCGACGGACACACCGACGGGTACGCCGACGCGCACACCGACCCGCACGCCGACCCGCACGCCGACGAATACGCCAACCACGATGGGCGGCACTTTCATCATTTCGGGAGTCGTTTTCGGACCAGGCCCCGTGGGTACGACCGGACAACGCGGCCTCGTGGCGGTGTCGGGCCAGGTCGTCGATCTGTACTCCTGCTTCTATCCGATCGATTGCTACAACCACGTCACCCCACCGTTCGCCACAACGATTTCCGGTGCCGAGGGGCTGTATGCCTTTGTATTGTCGACCGGGATCATCAACGACCGACCGTACGTCTTGATCGAGGCGGTGGTGGACGGCGTACAGTGCCGGCGGTTGTTGACCCACCGCCAACTGGAGGCGTTGGCTGGTTTGCCCGCTGCTGCGGCCGGCGCGGCCGCGGCGGATGAGACAAGCTTCGTGATCGATCCGATCGCTGAAGCCGCGTCTCGCCTGTTGGTGGCAGCCGGTGTGCAGAACTACGACGACGCCGGGATCGAGGCGGTGTTCACCGCGGTCGACCAAGCCAACGCGTCGACCTCGTTCGCCGGCCTCACCGTTGCGCAAGCGAACGACCACGCGGAGACGATTGCCGCGAACGATCCGAACACGCAAATGGTGCTGGCCGAAAGCAAGTTCACGCCAACCCCGACGGCGACCGTGACGCCGACTCCGACCCGCACTCCGATCGCATGTGTTGGCGACTGCGACGGCAACGACCGGGTTGGTGTCGACGAGCTGGTCAAGGGCGTCGACATTGCGCTGGCAATCGCCGACCTCAGTACCTGTTCGGCGTTCGACGCGGACGGCAGCAACACGGTCAGCGTCGACGAGTTGGTCACTGCGGTGAACAACGCTTTGAACGGCTGTACGCGCTGAGTGCGCAACGCGTACGACTAGCGAGTGCGGATCTCGTATTAGTCGAGATCGGCGATCGTCGCCGGCTGCAGTTCGAGACGGTCAGTCTTCAAGTGGGTGATCGAGCACCATGGTGGTCGCGCCGGACTCTAACATCGGCGGCGCAACGGGCAAGCGTTCGGACGACGATCGTGGGAAGGCTTACTCCGCGCAGACCATCGCGCAGGCTTGTTGGAGCGCGTCGCGGTCGTAGGTGAATCGAGACGACTGCAGCGTCTCGCTCACTCGCGCCGCATACGCATCCGAGTGAAAATACGCGGTCAGCGCGGGCGAGATCGGAAAGACTTGGTACCCGGGAGCCCAATCAAGCGCGCCACCACCGACCTCGTGCACGCTGCGGCTGACCAGCGCCAGTGACGCGTCGCTCAGCGACAGCGGGCGCAGATCGCGCGCCAAGGCCTCGAAGCGTCCTTGCTCGCCGCCGTCGAGAAACAGGAACAATCGGGAGCGATGAAAGAGAACCGCGTCGTGAAAAAACTTCGGCACGTTGGCGACGCCGTCTTTGCCGAGATCGGTTGCCATGCGCACGACCACGCGAAACGCGCGCCGCAAGACGCCCAGGCCGGGATGACGTTGGAGGGGCAAGCGTGGGCGGTCGGGCGGGAAGGGCGCGGTCGGGTCCTGCTCGCGCATCCAGTGCACAATCGCCAGCTCGATTGGGCGCTCGATCTCATAGCCGAGTCGCGCGAAGAACGGCGGCCGCACCACCGCTTCGCCGACACACGCGTCGAGCAACGCGAACGGCTGCTCCCGTTTGCAGCCGGACAGAATGATGTGCGGCAACGCTCGACCTTCGTCCTCGACAGCCACCTCCAGGTGATCGAATCCCTTCTCGCGCAGCGCGGCGAGGACGCCGGCGTCGGCGAGCAAGTCGCGCACGGCCGGCGCGTCGAATCGATCGAGGATCCGTCGCGCCATCGCCTCACTCGCCGGCCAACAACCAGCGGAAGTAGTTGAAGTGAATCCGCCAGCTCGATTCGCCGTAGCCGCCCGCCGTGACCACGACCAGCGGGATGCGACGACCGCGCAACTCGTGGGTCACGAAGCGGTCGCGCCGCAGCATGCCTGCCTCCGTGATGTCGAAGTCGCCGAGCGTATCTTCGATGAACGGGTCGCTGCCCGCGATATAGACCGCAAAATCCGGCTGGAAGTCGCGAATGATGCGCGGGAGCTGCGCTTCGAGCGCGTCCAGATACGTCGCGTCGGCGGTGTGGGACGGCAGTTCGACGTCGAGATTGTTCCGCTTGGTGATCCAACACCAGTTGCCGGCGTGGATCGAAAATGTGAAGACGGACTCGTCCGCCGCAAAAATCTCCGCGTTGCCGTTGCCGTGATGATAGTCGAGATCGACGATCAGCGCGCGCTGCACAACCTGGTCGCGTTGCAAGGCACGAATCGCGATCGCCACGTCGGCGATGGCGCAAAAGCCCTCGGCTTTGTCGACCTGAGCATGGTGGTATCCGCCGCCGAGATTGACCCCGATTCCATGTTCGCGCGCCGCCATCCGGGCCGCGGCCACCGTCCCGCCCGCGGCGTGCAAGAACGGCTGCAAGAGTCGGTCGTCCCACGGATGTTCGGGGTCGAGGAAGAGCAGCCGCGCCAAGGTCTCGGGACGGCGGATGGTCTGCACGTATTCGGGGGTGTGAACCAACAGCAGTTCCGTCTCCGCGACCGCGGGGGCGGCGATGAACTCGTCGGGCCGCGCGGCCCCGGCGGCGATCAAGCCCTCGTAGATGCGCCGCGGCTTGCGCACGTCGAAGGTGTGGCGCATGCCGGCTTCCAGTATGTCGTAAACATACTCATCGCGATAAAACAGCCGCGGGCGGCTTGAACGCACGACGGACACTCCTCACTACCGATCGCCGACTGCAATCCTCACGCCCGAGTTCGGCACGTCCGGCGTGGCCGACTTGTGCGATCGTGCGTCGATGATCTGATGTGGCAGTCCGGTTCCGATTCTTGGAAATGGTAATCCGGCCGGCCGCTCACGCCGCTGCTGAGCGGCGGCGCATCAAAACGCGATCGACGGCAACCACGCGCCTTGCGGTTGATTGTACAGCCCGACGCTCATCAGCGTCATCGGCTGGGTGATGCGCAGACCCTGGTTCAGGCACCAACGCAGCAATTCGGCGTTGCGCGTTGGCACCAGGAAGCCGGGCCCGAGAAACGCCGGCGCGGCGGCGATGAGGGCTTTGAGGTCGTCGTTGGTCTCGGCCACGGCGTGCGCGAAGAACGCGATCCCCGTGGCGTAGCCGGTGATGCGGTCGTGGCGTTCGACCACGCGCGCGGTGTTGCTACGCACTGCGTCGCGCAGTTCGCCGCTGCGAGTATGCCCGTGGACGCGCAGGCACAGGTGGTTGCACGCCTCGAGATCGGCGGCGGTGGCCGCGCGCACCGCGAAACCGGGAATCGTGGCGTTGAGGGGTGCGCCCTGGAGACACGACAGCGGTTCGCGCGGATCGAAGCCGAGCGTGGTGTAGAGCGACAGCGAGCGATTGTGAAACGCGGCTTGCACCAAACGGACGCCCGGAAACTTTCGCGCCGCCGCGCGATCGAGCATGTGTTGCATCAAGGCACGGCCGACGCCGCGATTCTGCACGGTCGGGTCGACCGTGATCGGGCCGATTCCGCCGATCGGCGCGCGCTCGTCCATCGCGTTGCTGCCGATGACCCGGCCGTCTCGTTCGACGACCACGACGTAGATTTCGGGATGGGCGATCATCGTCGTAAGCAGGCCCACCGCCATTTCCGGATTGGGAAAATCGGGCGGAAAATTGTGGGCGTTGTTGATGTGTTTGAAGGCCTGGTAGCAAATTGGGCCGCAGATCGGCGCATCCTCCGGACGTGCGGCGCGTATCGTCAGATCCATGGTGGGCGACGATAAGCCCAGCCCCTTGTGCTTGCAACCGAAGTGAACGCCAGGCACGGTGCCGCTCGTGATTGCGGTTCCCCCCGAACTGCTCGGTCGCGCAGTCGACCTCGGCGAAGTGGTGGTGACGTCGGCGATGATCGACGCCTACGCGCGCGCGGTGAACGACGAACAGTGGCTGGCGCAGCCGACCAACGAAGCGCCGCCGACCTTCTGCCTCACCATGCGGCGCGGGATGACGCCGGAAATCGAGCTGCCCGCGGGCTACTTCGGCGTGTACGGCGGACACGAAATGGAGTTCCACCACCCGATCTGCGCCGATCAAACGTATCGCGTCACGGCGAGCGTGCTCGAGGTGTTCGAAAAGAGCGGTCGCAGCGGCGCGCTCACCGTTGTGGTTCGGCAGGCTGTCATCCGTGACCGGGCGGGGACGTTGGCCGTTCGCATCACCGAACAGGAAATCATCCGACGCCGGCCGGAGGGCACAACGCGGTGACCGCACTGGGTGACGAGCTGGGTCCGCGGCGCCGCCACGCTCCGACCACCGATCACGTCGCGGGCTACATCGGCGCCGACAACGTCGGCGAGTTCGCCGCCCATGCCCGCGCGGTGGGCCGCTCGGGCATCGTCGTGCCAGGTCCGATGCTGAGCGCGTTTCTCGAACAGTTCGTGCGCGCCGAGTTGCCCGAATGGCGGCTCGAGCGGCTCGCCACGACCTTCCGGGTGCCCACCCTTGCGGGGAGTCATCTGGTGTTGCGCGGGGCGATCACCGAGCATCACGAACTGGCCGATGGTGACCGGCTGGTGTGCGATCTCGTGATCGAGCACGAGGACGGCGAGCGCGCCGTGACGGGGACCGCGACGCTCGCGGCGCGAGTCAGTCATCGCTGAATACTTCCACGATCTCCCTTTACGTTTCACTCGCGTCGCTTTAGTCTGCCGCGCCATGGCGGCTGCGCCGGTATCAGCGACCAGCTCCGCGGTTTCCATCGCGGAAGTTCGTCACATGTCGAAGTCGTTCGTGACCGACGGACGCGAACGAGTCGTGCTGCGCGACATCAGCCTCGCGATTCAGCCGGGCGAGGTGGTGGCGGTGCTGGGGCCGTCGGGGTGCGGCAAGTCGACGCTGCTGCGGGTGATGACCGGCCTGCTCCAGCCGACCGAGGGGGAAGTCTTCTGTCATGGTTCGCCCCTCCACGGGCTGCACCCGGGCGCGGCGATCGTGTTTCAAAACTTCGCATTGTACCCGTGGCTGTCGGTTGCCGAGAACGTGCGCGTCGGGCTCTATCGCAAGGGATTGTCGCCTGCACTCGAAGCCGAACGGGTACGTCACGCGATCGATCAAGTGGGCCTCGAAGGCTTCGAAGAAGCGTATCCGAAGGAATTGTCCGGCGGGATGAAACAGCGCGTCGGCATCGCCCGGGCGCTGGTGGGCGGACCGGAGCTGTTGTGCATGGACGAGCCGTTCTCGGCGCTCGACGTGCTGACGGCCGAATCGCTGCGCGGCGAGGTGTATCATTTGTGGTCGCGCGGCGATGTCGGACTCAAAAGCTTGCTGCTGATCACACACCTCATCGACGAGGCCGTTTTCCTCGCCGACCGCATCGTGATTCTTGGCGCGAATCCCGGATGTGTGCGGGAGGTGGTCAACAATCCGTTGCCGCACCCACGCGCGTACCGTGATGCGAGCTTCCTGCGCTTGGTGGATGAGATTCACGCGGTCATCACCCAAATCCATCTACCCGACGAGCGTCCCGCTCCGCCGGCCGTCGCCGGCCGGCCGCGCCTCGAGCCGATTCCGTCCGCGCACGTTCCGGAAATCGTCGGGTTGTTGGAGGTGGTCCATCATCACGGCGATCGCTGCAACGTGTTCGATCTCTCGACCGAATTGAGCATCGAACTTGGCCACGTGATCCTCGCCGTCAAAGCCGCGGAGCTGCTCGATCTCGTCGATACGCCCAAGCAGGAAGTCATGCTCACCGCGATCGGGCAGCAATTCGTCGCCGGAGACGCCAACGTGCGCAAGCGGATCTTTCACGCCCAGCTCCGACAGATTCCGACTTTTGTGTTTTTGATCGACCGCCTGCGCAGCGCGCCCGACGGGCGGATGCCGGCGGAGATCGTTCAAGAAGAACTGGCCATGCACTTGCCGAACGAGCCCCTGGCGACGTTGTTCGATACCGTCATCGGCTGGGGCCGCTACGGCGAATTGCTGGGGTACGATCCGGACGCGGAGGTGGTCTACCTCGACGTGGAAAGCACGGCGGGAGCGATGAACGGTTTCGCGCCGTCGTCACCCGCCTCGGATTCGTAAATGCCGTCGCTGCGGATCACGCTGAGTCGCCCGCAGGTGCCGCTCTCATCGGTCGATGCACTGCTGGCGATCGGGTTGGCCGCATTGGTGGGCGGCCTCGTCGCGCTGGCCCATCGGTGGACCGCGCCGCTGCGGTCGACCATCGACATCGACCTGTCGCTGTGGGCGCTGCCCAAGTACACGCTGCTCTCGTTGGCTCGGGGCATGGCGGCGTATGTGTTCTCCCTCGTGTTTACGCTCGTCTACGGCACCGTCGCCGCCTACAACCGTGCGGCCGAGCGGGTCATGATCCCGGTCTTGGACATCTTGCAGGGTATTCCCGTGCTCGGCTTCTTGCCCGGCCTCGTGCTCGGCATGGTGGCCTTGTTCCCGCACTCCAACGTCGGGCTCGAGCTGGCGTGCGTGGTGATGATCTTCACCGGGCAAGTGTGGAACATGACGTTTTCGTTCTACGGATCGCTGCGCGCGATCCCGGCGGAATTGCGCGAAGCCGCCGCGGTCTATCGCTTCGGATGGTGGAAGCGGTTTCGCACCGTCGAGGTGCCGTTCGCCATGATCGGTCTGGTGTGGAACTCGATGATGTCGATGGCGGGGGGGTGGTTCTTTCTCACCGTCAACGAAGCGTTCACGCTCGGCGATCGCGATTTCCGCCTTCCCGGCGTCGGCGCCTACATGAGTGTGGCGATCGAGCGCGGCGACGGTCGAGCAATGGCCGGTGCGGTGGTGGCCATGGTGGTGATGATCATCGCGGTCGATCAGCTCATGTGGCGCCCGCTGCTTGCGTGGGCGCAGAAATTCAAAATGGAAGAAACCGAGGCTGCCGAGGTCGCGCAGTCGTGGGTGCTCGATCTGCTGCGACGGTCGCGGTTGGTTCCGTGGATCGAGGAACAGGCCGGACGCCTGTTCGCCCTGCTTGAAGCCCGTCGTGTGCTGCCGGATGTGGGCGGACGAACCCCGTCGAGGAACGGCACGCTCGTCGCGCGCGGCGCCGGCGCGGGCGTCGTCGCGTTGCTGGCAATCCTGTTCGGCTGGGGCGCGACGCACATCGCGGCGTTGCTCGCGGCGTTGTCGGCGCGCGAATGGATGCACCTGGGCGCGTCGTTGGGCCTCACGTTCCTGCGCACCGCCGCGGCATTGGTCATCGGCGCGCTGTGGGCCGTGCCGGTCGGCATCTGGATCGGCTTGTCGCCGCAGCGGGTTCGCGCGCTCCAGCCGGTTATCCAGGTGGCCGCGGCGTTCCCCGCCCCGATGATCTTTCCGGTGGTGACCCTGCTCATCCTGCATCTCGGTGTTGCCTTCTCATGGGGCTGCGTGGTGCTGATGCTGCTCGGCTCGCAGTGGTACATCCTGTTCAACGTGCTGGCGGGCGCCAGCGCGCTGCCGCACGACTTGCGCGAAGCCGCGGAAATCTACCGCATCACCGGCTGGATGCGCTGGCGGACATTGTACCTGCCGGCGATCTTCCCGAGTCTCGTCACCGGCATGATCACCGCCGCCGGTGGAGCGTGGAACGCCAGCATCGTGGCGGAGTACGTCAGCTATCACGGACAACCGTTGATTGCTCCCGGCCTCGGCTCGCTC
Source organism: Binatia bacterium (assembly GCA_035541895.1). Classification (GTDB taxonomy): domain Bacteria; phylum Desulfobacterota; class Binatia; order HRBIN30; family JACQVA1; genus DATKMK01. Next base: position 20,345 of record DATKMK010000122.1, read on the forward strand.
ATCACCGAGGCCACCACCGCGGCCAACTTTCCGCTCCTGGCGGCTGGGGTGCTGACGATGTCGCTGGCGCTCGTGACGCTCAACCGCACCGTCTGGCGGCGACTCTATCGGATCGCCGACGAGCGCTTCAGCCTGAATCGGTAGCGCGCGCCCGAGTACTTTACGTCGGCAAGTCGCGCGAGTATCTTGATGCCCCAGACGATTGCGCTGGAGAAAGGGACCTGCAAACGACGCGATGAACAACACGACCTGGATTCTCATCAGCAACGCCAGCCGCGCCCGCCTGTTCGCGACGAGCGGCAAGCTCAAACCCTGGACATTGGTCCAAGAACTGGATCATCCGAAGAGCCGACTCAAGGGACAGGACATCACCGCCGACAAGCCTGGCCGCGTGCGCCAGAGCGCCGGCGCCGGCAGCCGTCCGGCGATGGCGCCTGTGACTCCGGCCAAGGAAGTCGAAGCCGAGCACTTTACCCAGGAGCTCGCCGGCGTGCTTGAAAACGGGCACGGCCGCAATGAATTCAGTCGCCTGATCTTGGTGGCGCCGCCGCAGTTCCTCGGCAAACTGCGTAAGCTGCTGAGCGCGCCGCTCAGCAAGCGTCTGGTGGCGACGGTGGACAAGGATTTGACTCTGCTCCCCGAGCGCGAACTACCCGAGCGACTGGGCGACGTACTTTGATGGCGGAGCGTCAACCGCCGCGGCGTGATTGCGTGCGGTCCCATTCGTCCCGCAGCATCGCCATCGTAATCGTATTCCAGTAGCGACCCTCGTGGTAGCGATCCTCTCGTAACAGGCCTTCGCGTTGAAACCCGACGTTCTCGTACAGTCGAATCGCGCGGGCGTTGTGTTCGTAGACGAGCAATCGCACGCGATGTAGGTTGAGTGTCTCGAACGCATACTGCAGCGTCAGCACGGTGGCGTCGGTGCCGTAGCCCTTGCCCCACTCGTGTTTGGCCCCGACGTTGATCCCGAAACTGGCGTGGCGATTTTTCCAATCCACATCGTGCAGGCCGGTGGTGCCGATCAAATGATCGGTGGCGATCAACGCCACGCCGAACACGAAGTCGGTGTCGCTCTTCGGAATCGTCGCGATGAACTCTTCTTCGGACGGCAAGTCGACTGGACGGTAGACGTTGAGCGTGCGCGTGACCTCCGGGTCATTGAGCCACGTCACGAACAGCGGCGCGTCCTCGCGTTCTAGCGGCCGCAGGTAGATCGCGCTGCCGATCCGGAATGGATTCTTCATGGGCACCTCATCTATGCTGCGTTGTAGTGCGAGCGGTGCCGATTCGCCAAGGGTGAATCGACGGTCGTCGGAACCGGTTGTAACCTTTTGCCCGGCTGGTGCGTGAATGGGGTAGGAGGACAACGCTATGGCTGAGATGGATCGAGAGGTTGTGGTCGTTGGCGGCGGATTGGGCGGCTTGGCTGCTGCAACCTACCTGGCTCGGGCCGGGCGATCGGTGACGCTTTTCGAGAAAGCTCGTGCCCTCGGCGGCCGAGCAGCGACGCATGTCGAAGACGGCTTTCATTTCAACCTCGGCCCGCACGCCCTCTATCGCGACGGCGAAGGGATGAAGGTGCTGCGTGAGTTGAACGTCACGTTTGCCGGCGGCATTCCCGCGGTTGCGGGAAGTTACGCCGTCGATGGCGGTCGCAAGCACACGTTGCCGGGCGGTTTTGTCTCGTTGCTCACCACCAGCCTGTTCGGTCTCGGCGGCAAACTCGAGACCGCGCGTCTGCTCGGCACGGTTCAAAAGATCGATGCGCGGGCGATCCAGGATGCGAGCGTCCGCGAGTGGTTGGATCGCCACATCCGAAACGCCGCCGTGCGGCGCTTGGTTCAGGCATTGTTTCGCGTCGCGACGTACGCGAATGCGCCCGAACAGCAAAGCGCGGGGGCTGCGCTGGAACAGTTGCAGATGGCGCTGGGAGCCAATGTGCTCTATCTCCACCGCGGGTGGCAGACCTTGGTGGCCGGGCTGCGCTCGGCCGCCGAAGCGGCCGGCGTCACAATCGTCAACGGCACGCGTGTGGTTACCGTCGACCATGATCGCACGGTGCGTGGTGTCCACCTCGCCGATGGCACGACTCGCACCGCGGCGGCCGTGGTGATCGCCGCGACGCCGAGCGACGTCGCCGCGCTGCTGCCGACCTGCGACGCCGCTCGCCGGTGGACCGACGACTTGATCCCGGTGCGCGCGGCCTGTCTCGACATCGCGCTCTCACACCTGCCGCAGCCGCACGCGCGCTTCGCGCTCGGGTTGGATCAGCCGCTCTACCTGTCGGTACACTCCGCGGTTGCCAATCTTGCGCCCAAGTCGAACGCGACGATTTGCGTGGCCAAGTACCTGGCGCCCGGAGCGAGTGATCCAAAGGCGGATGAACGTGAGCTGGATCAGCTCCTCGATCTGGCGCAGCCGGGCTGGCGCGGCGTGCTGGTTCACCGGCGGTTTCTCCCCGCCATGATGGTCACCGGTGCGCTGGTCACGGCAACAATGGGTGGTACCGCTGGTCGCCCGGGACCGATGGTTCCGGGCGTCGAGGGTGTCTACGTGGTTGGCGATTGGGTCGGTCGCTGCGGGCAACTTGCGGACGCGACGCTGGCAAGTGCCAAGCGCGCAGCGGAGCTGATCACGGCATCTGCGTCGGCGCGCGTGCCGGCTGCCGCGTGAATCGTCCCGAGGGCTCGATGCACAGTACGGCGAAATCCGCGACGAGTGGTGCGCTGGTCGGCATCGCAGATCTCTTCGACGCGCACCGGAAGTTTCTCTGGGGCTTGAGCTATCGACTCACCGGCAGTGCGGCCGACGCCGACGACATCGTGCAAGAGACGTTCGTGCGCGCGATGGAACGCCCGCCGGACGATACGTCGCAGCCGTGGCGGCCGTGGCTCGTCCGAGTCGCGCTCAACCTGGGCCGAGATCTGCTGCGACGCCGGCGGCGGCGGTCGTACGTCGGTCCGTGGCTGCCGGCGCCGATCGAAACCGGCGATGAGGCCTCGCCGCCAACCTTCGAACCGGTGGTGGACGGCGAACATACCACCGAGGGACGATATGATTTGTTGGAGAGCGTCTCGTTCGCGTTCTTGCTCGCGCTCGAAGCGCTGACGCCGCAGCAGCGTGCCGTCTTGTTGCTACGAGACGTGTTCGACTACTCGGTGCGCGATACGGCAGCCGCGCTCGGCCTGACCGAACCCAACGTGAAGACCACCCACCACCGGGCGCGTGCGGCGATGCGCGACTACGATCGCGCGCGCTGCGTTCCCACCCGTGCGCTGCAAGAGCAGACCCGCGAAGTGTTGGCGCAGTTCATGTCGTCGTTGCTCAGCGGCGACGTGCCCACCATCGAAGCGATGCTGGCCGAGTCGGTGCGCGGGCTGAGCGACGGCGGCGGCGAGTTCTTCGCCGCCCGCAAACCGCTGATCGGTCGGCAGCGGGTGCTCCGCTTCCATTGGAACATCTGGCGCCGGCGCATGGCCGAGGCGCGCTTCGCGGCGCGCATCATCAATGGGCTGCCGGCGGTGGTTGGGCAGTTCGTCACCGGCAAGCCGGGTGAACCGCCGCGCGTCGTGTTCCGTTGCGACATCGACGGCGCCGGCCGGATTGTGGCGCTGCATTCGGTGGTCGCCACGCGCAAGCTCACGGGGGTCGACTTCGCTTCTCTGGCTGTCTGACCGGCGACATTGTCGTCGGTGCCGCTGCTTGATAAGGCTCCCGCAGGTTGGAGGGCCAATGGGTGCGTTCACCACGAGATCTGGAACACCACGGTTGCTTCTCGCGAGTCTCCTGCTGCTCGCGGCCCGCGTCGCCTCGGCGCATGATTGGAACGATGCGCAGATTCAGTGGCAGTCGTACGAAGCCGGACTGGCACAGGCCAAGTCGTCGAAGAAGCCGGTGTGCCTGATCTTCTTCACCGAGTGGTGTCCACACTGCAAGAACTACAGCGGTGTGTTTCACGACCCCAAGGTCGTCGAGAAGGCCAAGCAGTTCGTGATGATTCACCTCAACAGCGACGAGAACAAGGAACTGGGGGCGCAGTACGGTCCCGACGGCCAGTACATTCCACGCACCTTCTTCCTCTCATCGGAGGGCAAACTCGATCCCGACCTGACGGCCGGCCGGCCGAATTTCAAATACTTCTACGATGAGAAGGACCCCGCCAGCATTCTCGCGGGCATGGACGGTGCGTTGAGGAAATTCAAGTAGCCGCGGAGGCGACGATGGACTTTGCAGTGCCGCAGGAGATCGAGCAACTGTGCGACAACGTCCGCAAGTTCATGGACGACCACATCTATCCGGCCGAGCGGGCCGCGGCGACGGAGCATTGGCGAATGGAGGTGGGCGGCCCAGCGTATCCGCCGTTCGTCAAGCAACTGCAGCAGAAGGCGCGTTCGGCCGGCTACTGGGCGTTTCATCTGCCGAAGGAAGCTGGCGGCGCCGGGATTCCGTTCATGTACTACGTTTTCGTGAACGAGATTCTCGGCCGCAGTCCGCTGGCGCCGGTGGCGTGCAACTCCAGCGCGCCGGACTCCGGCAACGCCGAGATCCTATGGCGTTTCGGCACCGACGAGCAGAAGGAGCGCTGGCTCGCGCCGCTCACCAACGGCGAGATTCGCAGTTGCTTTTCGATGACCGAACCGGAAGTTGCCGGCTCGGATCCCAAGCTGCTCCGCACCACCGCGAAGCGCGACGGCGATCATTACGTCATCAACGGCCACAAATGGTTCAGCAGCGGCGCCCACGGCGCGTCGTTCGCGATCGTGATGGCGATGACGAATCCCGAACAACAGAACCCGTATCTGCGCTACAGCCAGATCATCGTGCCGACCGATACGCCGGGTTTCAAAATCGCGCGCGGCATCCCGGTGATGGGCGACTACGACAACCATCACGCGGAGATCTGGTACGAAGACTGCCGCGTGCCGGTGACCAATCGCCTCGGCGGTGAAGGCATGGGCTTCGCGATCGCGCAGGAGCGGCTGGGCCCCGGTCGGATTCATCACTGCATGCGCTGGCTCGGGGTGGCGCAGCGCGCCTTCGAGTTGATGTGTCAGTACGCCACCCAGCGCGAGATGTTCGGCAGCACGCTGGCGCGCAAGGCGAACATCCAGGATTGGATCGCTGAGGCGCGCGCCGATATTCAAGCCGCGCGCCTGATGACCCTCCATGCCGCGTGGAAGATCGACACCCAAGGGCAGCAGGGCGCGCGGGAAGAGATCTCGCTGATCAAGTTCTTCGGCGCCAAGGTGCTGCACAGCGTGGTCGACAAGGCGATCCAGGTGTTCGGTGCCGCGGGTGTGACCGAGGACCATCCGCTGTCGATGTTCTATCGCCAAGCGCGCTTCGCCCGCATTTACGACGGCCCGGACGAAGTGCACAAGATGGTCGTCGCCCGCCGTATCCTGGCGCAGTACGAAGCGAAGCGCGGCGCGTAGCGGAAACGTTCGGCCGGGCCCGACTGAACGGAGCGGGATCGGCACGCGCTGTCGTTTGCCTGCGCGCGGCGAAATGTTACGCTAGCCGGACGTGTCTCATTCATCGCCAGTCACGCTCGTTACCGGTAGCGGTACAACCGACACGCTGGTCGCGCGGTTACGCATCGGGCTGTGGCTCCTGATTGCCCTGGGCGCCCTGCTGGTGCTGACCGACATCACCGGCCCCCGCGAACCGCTGGCACTCCTCTTCGGCCTGCATTGCACCCCAGCCGTTGCCGCCGTCATTGCCTTCGTCGGATTGCGCCGGGGTGCGGCGAACGAGCGCGCCATCCTGGTCGCCATAACCGTGGTGGCGATCGCGGCGGCAACGGCGGCGGCGGCCGGCATTGCCGCCGGGGACTCGGGCACGGCGCGCCGCGTCTACCTGTTGCTGCCGTTGGGTTGCGCGATGGTGCTGCGCTGGGGCCTCCGACCGCAACTCGCCGTGATCGCGATCTCGGTCGCCGTGCTGTTGGGTAGTCTCTACTTCGACCGAGCGGGGCTGGTTTCGCTGTTCGATCACCCGGTGAGCCTCGTCGCGTTGGCAGCCTCCGGCTATCTGGCACACGCCTTTTCCCGTCTGTCGCAATCCGAGGCCCAGGCCGTGACGGCGTTGCGCGAGAGCGAAGCCGAGTTGCGCGGCGTGATTGCGAACATGCAGGATGTCGTGTTCCGCAACGACATCAACGGGACCATCCGCTATCTGAGTCCGTCGGTGCGGCAATTCGGCTACACACCCGAGGAACTCGTCGGCACGGATGCGGGCGCGTTGTATGTCTATCCGGAAGAGCAGCAACGCGTTCGGTCATTGCTTCTGGAAAACGGATCGGTGGCGGACTTCGAAGTGTCGCTGAAGCGCAAAGACGGAGGCGTGCGCATCGTGTCGGTGAGCGCGCATCTCATCTCCGACGACAGCGGTCGGCCGAGCGGCTTCGAAGGCGTTTTGCGTGACATCAGTGCGCGCAAACAAGCGGAAGAGGCGGTGCGAGCGAGCGAAGCGCGTTTCCGCGCGCTGGTGCAAAACACGTCCGAGGCGATTTGCGTGGTCGACGCCAACAGCGTCATCCAGTACGCGAGTCCCGCCATGGAGCGGATTACCGGTTTTCAACCAAGCCAGCTTGTCGGCGGCGTTACGACCCAGTTCGTCCACCCCGATGACTATCGCCGGCTCTTCGAGGGCTTTGCCGCGCTCAACCCGGGCATGCCATACCGAGCCGAGCATAGGATGCGCCACGCCAACGGCTCGTGGGTTGATGTCGAGACGATCGGTACGATTCTCCTCCACGATCCTGCGATCAACGGCGTCGTCCTCAACGTGCGCGACATCAACGATCGCAAACGTCTCGAACAGCAGCGGGCCGACTTCATCGCGATGCTCGTGCACGATATCCGCAACCCCCTCGCGATCATCGCCGGTTACACCGACATTCTGCTCCAAAGCGAGGGCATTGTCGGCGAAGCGCGCGAAATGCTCGTGGCGTGCGAGCAGAGCGTCCAGACCCTGATGTCACTGGTCGCCAACTCGCTGCAGCAGTCACAGATCGAGGCTGGCCAGTTGACGTTGCAGCGGCAGACAATTGGAATCAACGAGCTGCTGTACCGGGTCTGCCGCCACTACCAAGCCGTCTGTGCGATGCGGCGCATCAGCTTCGATCTGCGCGTCCGCCCCGGGCTCGCGAGCATCGACGCCGATCCGGTCGCGATCGAACGGGCAATCACCAACCTCCTGCAGAACGCGGTCAAGTTTACGCCTGACGGTGGTCGGATCACGGTCGAAGCCGATCAGCCCACTGGGGACCTGACCGTGTCGGTATCCGACACGGGACCGGGCATCGCGCCGGCAGAATTGCCGGAACTGTTTTCCCGCTACCGGCGCGCCACCACCGGCCGCACCCGGCAAGGGACCGGACTGGGGTTGTTCATCGTCAAGGCGCTGGTTGAAGCGCACGGCGGCCGTGTCGAGGTCGTCAGCACGTTGGGGGCGGGAAGTCGGTTCACGCTCGTGTTGCCGCGCGCGACGGCCGCGCCGGCCACCTGAAGGAGGCGCTGATGGGCGAGCCAGTACGAATCATCGGCGCATATCTCTCACCGTACGTCCGCAAGGTATTGGTCTGCCTGCATCTGAAGGGGATCGACTATGAGATCGATCCGATCGTCCCGTTCATGGGGGACGAACGATTCTCGCAGTTGAGCCCGCTGCGCCGCATTCCGGTGTTGATCGATGATCGCGTGACGCTGTCGGATTCATCGGTGATCTGTCAGTACATCGAGGACCGCTACCCGCAGCCCGCGCTGTTTCCGAGCGATATCGTCGATCGCGCCCGTGCTCGCTGGCTCGAGGAATTTGCCGACACCCGCATGGGTGAGGTGTTCATTTGGCGGCTGTTCAATGAGGTGGCGATCAAACCGTTCGTCTGGGGCCAGGCGACCGACGCAGCGGTGCTGAACAAGACGTTGACCGACGACATTCCACACGTACTCGACTACTTGGAGTCACAGCTCCCGGCGGAGGGTTTTCTGTTCGGCAACGTGGGGATCGCGGACATTGGCATCGCGACGTTCTTTCGCAACGCGGCGTTCGCCCGCTTCACGGTCGATCCAGCTCGCTGGCCGCGCACGGCTGCCTTCGTCGGCCGCGTGCTGAGCATCCCCGCGTTCGAGCGGCTCAAGCCGTTCGAGGACAAGTTGATCCGCACGCCGCCGTCGCAGCATCGAGCGGCGCTCGCCGCACTCGGGGCCCCATTGACGCAAGACACGGTGGGCACCGACACCCCTCGCCGCGGTCTCATGCAGATCTGACGATGCCGCGCCTGGTCTTGCTGGCGACCGCGCAACAACGCTAAAGGCAAACCGGATTGGGTAGACACGGAGGCCGTGATGGACGTTGGAATACTCATGTTCGTAACCGAGCGGGCGCTGCCGGTGACGGACTTGGCAGCGGAATGCGAGGCGCGCGGCATCGAATCGCTGTGGGTGCCCGAGCATCCGGTCGTGCCTGCGGAATACAAGACGCGCTACCCGTTGTCCGAAGACGGCAAGCTGCCGCGGCCGTACACCGAGTTGCCCGATCAGTTTGCGGTGCTGACCGCCGCGGCGGCGGTAACGACCCGGCTGCGCATCGGCACCGGCATCTGTCTCGTACCGGAGCGCGATCCGGTGATGTTGGCGCATCAAGTCGCAAGCCTCGACTGGCTCTCGAACGGACGGTTTCTTTTCGGCATCGGCGCCGGTTGGCTCGAAGAAGAGATGCGACTCTTCACGCCGCACTTTGCCTATCGCTTCGCGTTCATGCGCGAGGCGGTGGCGGCGATGCGCGCGCTCTGGACCGGCCAGCCGCACGGCTTTGCCGGCAAGTGGATCAAGTTTGACAAGGCCGTCAGCCTGCCGAGGCCGATACAACGACCGCATCCACCGGTAATCATCGGCGGCATGGGGCCGAACGCCATCAAGCGAGTGGCGACGTGGGGAGATGGCTGGATGCCGATCGCGACGTCGCCGGGTACCATTCGCGAGTCTCACCGCGAGATCGAGCGGATTGCCGCTGCAGCCAAGCGCGATCCGCGCCGCATCTCGATTTCGGTCATGATCGGCGCGCCGCCGGGTATGGAGACCCCGATGCTCGATGCCATGCCCGATCGCTCGATACTAGCCGCGTACGGCGAGGCCGGTACCGATCGAGTAGTGGTTGCGGTGCCGACCCTCGGCCGTGACGACACCTTGCGCCATCTCGATCGCATTGCGGCCGCCGCGAGAGCGTGAGTCGTGAGCGGTGATTGGTGACTTGAGGCGTGACGATGTCCGATCATATTGCAGCGCCGACGACAGGCGATCCACCGGAGACAATTGCAATTCGCGAGGGCGAAGATTTCGATCAGGCGCGGCTCGCCGAGTACCTCAGGGGTCGAGTGCCGCACTCGGAGCGGCCCCTGGAAGTGATTCAGTTTGCCGGCGGGCACGCGAATCTCACTTACTGTCTGCGCTACGGCGACGTCGAGTATGTGCTGCGACGGCCGCCGATCGGTCCGGTGGCACCCGGCGCGCACGACATGGGGCGCGAGTACCGCGCGTTGTCGGTGCTGTATCAGGCGTACCCCTTCGCGCCGCGCGGGTATCTCTACTGCGACGATCCCGCCGTCATCGGCGCGCCGTTCTTCGTCATGGAGCGGCGCTACGGCACGGTGGTCCGCCGCGCCATTCCGGCGCATTTCGGTGGCGGCGCTGATGCCGCGATCAATCGCCGTATCAGCGAAGTCATCATCGATACGCTGGCCGATCTTCATCAAGTCGACCCGCGCGCGATCGGCCTCGACAAGTTGGGCAAGCCCGACGGATTCATGCGCCGGCAGATCGACGGCTGGATGGCGCGCTATCAGCGGGCAAAGACGAAGGACATGCCGGTCGCCGACGAGATGTGCCGCTGGCTCAGCGAACGCTTGCCGGAGTCGCCTACACCGACGCTGCTGCACAACGACTGGCGTCTCGACAATATGATGCTCAAGCGGACCGAGCCCGAGTGCGAAGCGGTGTTCGATTGGGACATGTGCACGATGGGCGATCCGCTTGCCGATCTCGGCACTCTGCTGACCGCGTGGGTGCAAGCCGACGACTCGCTGCTCAACTCGGGCCAGGTCACCATGCCGTCGATGGTGCCCGGCTTTATGACCCGTCGAGAAGCCGTCGAACGCTACGGCAAACGTCGGGGCGTCGACGTGAGTACGCTGCCCTACTACTACGTCTTCGGCTTGTTCAAGATGGCCGTCGTGCTGCAGCAGATCTATCATCGCTACCATCTCGGTCAGACCAAAGACCAACGCTTCGCGCTTTTCGAACAAGGTGCAGAGGCCTTGTTTGTCAAGTCGAAGGAAGCCGGCGTGACGATGGCGGTGTGAGGGGAGAAGTGGGCAGACGGCAGCAGGCGGATGGAGGCCAGATGATTAAGCTCGCGCAATTTGCAGCGTCCCCGTATTGCGACAAGGTTCGGCGGATTCTGCGCTACAAGAACGTTCCATTCGAAATCTACGAGTGGCCGCTGGCGGAAGTCGCCTCGATTCGCGACAAGAATCCGAGCGGCAAGTTGCCGTTCATCGAGATCGACGGTGGGGTCATTCCGGACTCCACCACGATCGCGTTGGAGATCGAACGTCGCCATCCGGTGCCGCCGCTGATCCCGAGCGATCCGGCGCTGCGCGCGCAGGTGCTCGTGCTCGAAGATTGGGCCGATGAGTCGCTGTACTTCTACGAGATGACGACGCGTTTCGGCGAGCAAGACTTCCAGGCGAACGTTCCGAAGCTGATGGCGGGTGCGCCGAAGGAGATGATCGACGCGATGGCGCCGATGCTGCGCGACATGTTCGCGCAGACCACGACGACGCAGGGGATCGGGCGTAAATCGCCGGACCAGTTGCACGATGACGTCGAGCGACTGTTCGGCGCCATCGACGATCTCCAGCGCGCAACCGGCTTCGTGGTCGGCGATCACCTCACACTCGCCGATATCGCAATCTGCGCGCAAGCCGAATGCATCGGCGACTCGACGATCGGGCGCGAGGTGTTGGGGCGGCGCCCGTCGCTGCGGGCGTACTTTCAGCGCGTCGACGAACTGACCGCCGCCGACCGCGCGTAGCATCACGCTACTGGGCGTTGATCAGGGAGATCAACGCGCCGACATCCTCATCGTCAATGACCCCGTCGCCGTTGGCATCGGCACCACAGACAGGTGCGGCGCCGTCGGACAAGAGAATGAGCAGCGAAGGAAGATCCGCGGCGGTCACTTGTCCGTCGCAGTTGGCATCGCCCGGCGGAATCTGCGGCGTCTTTGGGGTGGGGGTTCGCGTCGGGGTTGGGGTTGCCGAAGGCGTCCCGGGTCCGGGAGTGGTCGTGATGGTCGGGGTCAGCGCCGGCGTGACGCACAACTCTGGCGCAGGGACGAAGTGGCAGCCGAGCAGAGGGTCGCACGTATCGGCGGTGCAGGGATCACCGTCGGTGCACGTCTCGATCTGACAGAAGGCCGAACAGCCGTCACACCCTGCCGGGGTGCCGTTGTTGTTGTCGCACGCCTCCGGAAACTCGACGATGCCATTGCCGCAGGTCGGGCATGGTAGCAGGCAGCCGGCCTGGCCGGTGGCTGTGCAAGTCGCGAGCGCCGAGACAGTCGCTGTGGGGGTGATGAGCGAGGCGGTAATGATTTGGGAATTGCGCGACGGATAACGCAACGCATTGCTCCCATCCGAGCCGCCAGCCGCCGAGGCAGTCGCGTCCACTCGCCCGAGAACGGTCAGGCGCTCGTGGGCAACGAGCGAATTGGTTCCGCCGATATCGGTGCCTCGTGCGCGAACGACGGCCGTGGAGTTGATCACGACCGTGCACGCCTCGATGTCGATTGAACCCCCGTCACCGCAGAAGCCGTCTGCGCCGCAGCCCCCGCTGCTGACGTCGACGGTTTTGGAGATCGAGACCGTCCCGCGGTTGCCGGTTTGGTTTTGTCCGGCGTGAAGGCTGATCGTTCCACCTGGGCTGGCAGCGCTGCGTCCGTTTGCGAGCAGGTTCGCCGCCGCCGCCAGGTTCCCGCCTGCATTGGCGGTGACGGTGCCGCCGCTCGTACCCCCCGACGCGTCGATCTGATTGTTGACGGTAATGTCAATCCCGGCTTCGAGGTCGATCGATCCGCCGTCGCCGTCCGCGGCATCGCTCCGCGCAGACAAGGTGGCGGTCGGCTGCATCGTCACCGAGCCTTCCGCTGTCAGCGCGATACTTCCGCCGACGCCCCCCGGGCTCACGCCTTTGGCTTGGATGCTCTTCGCGACGGTCACATCTCCGAACAGAGCCGTGGCTTCGATCGAACCGCCGTTGCCGCCGACGCTCCCGTTTGCAGATATTGCGCTTAGCAGTTGCGCCTGCGTGCCGGCGTCGACAGAGATGGATCCGCCCGCGCCCGAGTCGTCGGTGCGGAGTCCGTTGGCGTTCAAAGCCCCTTGTACGATGATCGCTCGGTCTGCGCAGATCTCCATACTTCCCGCGTCCCCTCCCGAGACGTCAACAGTACCGGCAACGGTGATGTCAAGGCCGGCAGTCACGGTGATCATTCCGCCCGTCCCGTCGGTATCATTGGTCACGGCGGTGATTGCGGCTGTGGCTTGTGCGACGACGGAGTCCGATGATGCGGCGAGTGAGATCGTGCCGCCGTTGCCCCCGTCTATGGCGCCTGTGGCTTGAACGTCTCCGACGATTGTCAGACTCCCGGTGTCGGCGGTGACCGATACGGTACCCCCGTCACCTCCGTTGGCTCCGTTCGCATAGGTGCGCCCCGAGAGCTGCACTTTGCCGCCGCCTTCAATGGTGACCGTGCCGCCGTTGCCTCCGTCCTGGCTGGCGGCGCTCGCTTGCAAATCGCCGCCGAAGCTCACGTCGCCGTTTGCGGTGACGTTCAGTGTACCCCCATCGCTCAACGACGAGTTGGCTCCGCTGACGTCCACCAGGATCGGAATGTTGATCGCACCGTTCGCGACCAAGTCCACCTCGGCTTGGTCGCCGCGCGCCGAGATCAGCCCGCCGGACGCGCCAACGATATCGAGACCAGTCGTGATCGAGATCTGTCCGCCGTTGCCGTCCGTGCTGGTGGCTTGAGCCGAGAGCATTCCCGCTATCGTCGCGGTCCCTCCGGCATTGATTGTGATGGCTCCGGCGTAGGTGCTTGCGGACACATCGATCCTGCCGGTGCTGCTCCCGCTCTTCCGCACCGCGAATGCGGCCGCGGTGTTGATCGTGATGCTGCCGCCCACGCCATTGCTCGCCGCGGTTCGTCCGTCGATCGATCCGCCGGAGATCGAGACGTTCTGCGCGTCGATCGTCACCGATCCCGACCCGATGCTGAACTGGCCGCCGGTCGCGATCACCAGATCGCGACTTCCGAGGTCGATCTCGCATCCATCATCGATGGTCACCAACGTGGTGATCGTGCAGGGAACCGGAATGTTGGGACAGTTGACCGGATCGACTGCCGCCAGATCGTCGGCTGTGCATGCGCCCAAAGTTCTGGCGACGTGGACGGTGATGATGAAGCCTGCGCCCAAGACAGCGCGTGCAATCATGGGTAGACGAGGCATGAAGGTCAGCACTCTGCTTCAACCAATCCGCATCGGAGAAAATCGGTCACAGGGAGTCGGGGTCAGATAGCCTTGAGGGCGACGGACATCAATTCGCGTGCTCCGACGGTACGGAACGCCTGATTGACTGTCAAGGCAATTTGTTTGCACGGTCCGATCGTGATTCGACGCCGCAGAAGTGCGGGGCACGAGGGCCGGCCCGTGATGCCTTGACTCTCGCCCAACCACTGCCCTACTGCTGACCAGGAGCAGAGGAGGTTCTCGTGCGCGCTGCGGTAATGCGAAACTCAACATTGGTCGTCGACACGGTTCCCGATCCCACCCCGGGTGAGGGTGAGGTGCTGGTGAAGACGCTCGCATGCGGCATTTGCGGCTCGGATCTCCATGCGTTGAAGTACGCCAGCAAAATGGTCGAGCTGGCGCGCGAGGCGGGCGCGCCGTTCGTGATGGACCTCTCGCGCGACATCGTGATGGGGCACGAGTTCTGCGCCGAAGTGCTCGACTACGGTCCGAACACCTCGGGGGCGATCCGCGCCGGCGACCGGATCGTCTCGATGCCGATCCTGTTCCGGGCCAGCCGCATTGAGGGAGTCGGCTATTCGAACGAAGCTCCGGGCGGCTATGGCGAGCTGATGACGTTGTCTGCGGCGCTCGTGCTACCGGTGCCGAACGGGTTGGCGACGGAGCATGCGGCGTTGACGGAACCAATGGCCGTCGGTCTCCACGCGGTGGCGAAGGCACGTCTCGATGCTCATGATGCGCCGCTGGTGATCGGCTGCGGCCCAGTCGGGCTCGCGGTCATCGCCTCGCTCAAATTGAAAGGCGCCGCCCCGATCGTGGCCGCCGATTATTCGCCCATGCGCCGCAAGCTCGCCGAACAGATGGGTGCGGACGCGGTCATCGATCCCAAGCAACAACGGACCGTCGATGTGTTCAATCAGGCCGCGAACATGCGTCCGGCCGTGATCTTCGAGTGCGTCGGTGTCCCCAGTATGCTGCATCAGATCATGCGCGATGCGCCGCATGGCGCCCGCATCGTCGTCGCCGGCGTGTGCATGGAGGACGACAGCATCAAGCCGATGATCGGCATCAACAAGGAGCTCAACGTCCAGTTCGTGCTCGGCTACACGCCCGACGAGTTCGCCCAGACGCTGCAAGCCATCAGCGAAGGGCAAATCAACGTTGCCCCGCTGATCACCGGCCGAGTCGGTGTTGACGGCGTGCCCTCCGCGTTCGAAACGCTCGCGAAGCCGGATCAGCATGCGAAGATTCTGGTCGAGCCCTGGAGATCGTGACTGGCGAGTCGCAACTGGTGGCGGCTGGGATTCGGGGTGTCCACCCGGTCACGACTCACCAATTCAACTTCAACCCCGGCCGCGGCCATTGCATCGCGACCAGGCGCCCGGTTCCAGACAAGGTGATGTACGCGGTGCGCAGATCCGGGCCGCCGAAGCAGATGTTTGTGGTTAGCGGATCGCCGGTCGGGACGTGCTCGATCGAATTGCCGTCGGGCGAGATGACGGTGATACCGCCGTTGACGAGCGTCGCGACGCAGACGTTGCCGGCACTGTCGACGGCGAGCGAATCGAATAGTTGAAGCCCAGGCAGCCCGGCCAAGAGCGACGCGCCGCCGGGTCCGAAGGACATGCCGCCGGCGATGGCTCCCGGCGCCTCCAGGTCCCACGTCCACACACGCCCGGTGTGCGTTTCCGCCGCATACAGTCGGTTGCCGTCCGGCGAGAGACCCACGCCGTTCGGTGCGTCCATCGGGAAGACGGCTTCGCGGATGAGCGAGCCATCGGGGTGCGCATAGAAGATCCCCGTCCGGTCGCGATCCCGTTCGCGGAACTTGCCGTGGTCGGTGAACCAAAACCCGCCCGCCGAATCGAAGACGATGTCGTTGGGTCCGCGCAACGGGCGGCCTTCGCAGGCGGTGTACAGATCCTCGACTCGGCCGGTTGCCAGGTCGACTCGCTGAATGCGACCGCCGATGTAGCTCGACGGCTGGTTGCCGGGAAACGTCAACCCGCCGATCTCATGCCATTCGAAGCCGCCGTTGTTGCAAATGTACGCGCAGCCGTCGGGCCCAATTGCTGCGCCGTTCGGCCCGCCGCCGCACTCCGCCACGACTTCGACTCGGCCGTTCGCGGTCACCCGCGAGAGCGTACCGCGCTTGATCTCGACCAACAGCACACTGCCGTCCGGCATGGCGATCGGTCCTTCGGGAAACTGCAAGCCGTTGGCGATTTCACGTATCTCCGACATCGCTACTCCTCCCGGCGTTATCCCTAGTGCTCTGGTCGCGCGCAAGCAACACGGGAGTGGCGCGGCGCTCGCGCCGTTTGCTACAAGTCCGCGCCATGCGCCGAATAGTGGTGGTCCTTGTTGCCGTCAGTCTCAGCGGATCGGTTCGCGCGGATGAACTCTCGCCCGCGCAACAGCGGGTACACGCGATCTACAAGGAACTGATCGAGATCGACACTACCCATTCCAGCGGCAGCACGACCGTAGCGGCCAATGCGATGGCGAAGCGGCTCACGGGCGCTGGATTTGCGGCTCACGATGTTCACCTCCTCGGCCGCAAGCCGAATCGTGGCAATTTGGTGGTGCGGCTGCACGGCAGCGGCTCGCAACCGCCGTTGCTCTTGCTCGCCCACCTCGATGTCGTCGAGGCCAAGCGCAGCGATTGGAGCGTCGACCCTTTCAAGCTGATCGAACACGACGGCTACTTCTACGGGCGCGGCACGCTCGACGACAAGGTGATGGCAGCGATTTTCGTCGACCAGATGATCGCACTCAAGCAGGAGAGAGTTAGGCCGAATCGCGACATCATCTTGGCTCTGACGGCGGACGAAGAAGGCGGGCCGGACAACGGCGTCGCCTGGCTGCTCGCGCATCACCGCAGCCTGGTGGACGCCGCCGTGGTGCTCAACGAGGGCGGCGGCGGTCGGATGCGCGACGGTCGGTACCTGCTCAACACGGTGCAGGCGAGCGAAAAAACGTACACGAACTTCGTGCTCGAAGTGAAAAACAAAGGCGGCCACAGCTCGCTGCCGACGAAGGACAACGCCATTTATCGACTCGCCGACGGCCTCGCTCGGCTTGAACGGTTCGAGTTTCCGGTCGAACTCTCCGAGGTCACGCGCACGTTCTTCGCGCGCAGCGCCGCCATCGAAAGCGATTCGGTTGCCGACGACATGCGGGCGCTGCTGCGCGAGCCCCCCGACCCCGCTGCGGTTGCCCGTCTGAGCGACACGCCGGTACACAACGCGATGATTCGCACGACCTGCGTCGCAACTCGATTGGATGGGGGACATGCCGACAATGCCTTGCCGCAAACCGCGCGGGCGAACATCAATTGCCGCATCTTGCCAGGACACACCGCCGCAGAAGTTCGAGACACGCTCGTTCGGGTGCTCGCGGACGAGCAGATCGCGATCACCGAACCTGAGCCTGCGGTACCCGGGCCCGCGTCGCCGATCGATCCGCAGTTCATGTCGGTGGTCGAGCGGCTCAGCGAATCGATGTGGCCGGGCGTGCCGGTCGTGCCGACGATGAGCACCGGGGCGAGCGATTCACGCTACTTTCGGAACGTCGGCATGGCCGCATACGGGGTCTCCGGGCTGTTCGTCGAGATGGACGATATTCGCGCGCACGGACGCGACGAACGAATCGGCGTCAAGCAGTTCTATGAGAGCTGGGTGTTTCTTTCGCGTTTGATACGAGCCTTGGCAACGAATGGCTGAACGATGCTGAACGACCACTCGCGATTCATGAAAAGGTTTCCAGCGCGGCGTGCAATCGCGTGATCTCGCTCTCCAGCGATTGCTGAATCGCCGCTGCCTGACTCAAGTCACCGCCGCGTGCGGCACTCTCGAGCCGAGCCGCTGCTCCAACCACGCGGTCTGCTGCCAGGTTTGAGGCAGCCCCCTTCAAAGTGTGCGCCGCCAGCGTCACCGCCGCCGCATCGCCTCTAGCGACGCCATCGCGGAGCTGTTCGAGGAGTCGCGGGTACTCGTCGAGGAACACTTGGACGACGGCATCGATCAGTTCACGATTGCCGTCCAAGCGCCGCGCAAGCTCGGCACGGTTGATGGCTTCGGGGGTCGAATTCGACGCGGCATCGCGTGGGTGTACCCAGCGCTGCAACACGGCGCGCAGTTCGCGGGGCTGAATCGGTTTGCTGAGGTAGTCGTCCATGCCCGCGGCGAGACAACGATCGCGATCGCCCTGCATGGCATTGGCGGTGACGGCGATGATCGGCGTGCGACGGACAGTTTGCGCCTCGATCATGCGGATCTGTGTGGTGGCTTCGAACCCGTCCATCTCGGGCATGCGGCAGTCCATGAGTATCGCGTCGTAGCGCGAGTGCGCGATCGCCGTGATCGCTTCGCGACCGTTCGTCGCGACCTCGGCGCAATAGCCGAGCTTTTCCAACATGTGGACCACCACCTTCTGGTTCACGGCGTTGTCCTCGGCGACGAGGATTCGCGGCGCCGCGGTCGAAGCGTCGGCAAGCGAGGTGGCGGCAGACGGGGGATGCGGAGATTTGGTGTGCGTGGCCGAACGCGTCGTCGCGGCGCTCTCGACGATGCCGGTGTGCACGATTATCGGTGTATCTGACCCACGCCGGTCCTGCGGCATGGTGCGACGCGATTGGAGGTTGAACCGTGCCGTGAACCAAAACGTACTGCCCCTTCCCGGATCGCTGTCGACACCGATCTCGCCGCCCATCAATTCGATCAGCCGCTTGGAAATCGCGAGCCCGAGGCCGGTTCCACCGTACCGTCGAGTGGTCGAGGGATCGGCTTGCGCGAACGCCTCGAACAGGCGCTCGCGGCGGTCGCGCGCGATGCCGATGCCCGTGTCGGAGACTTCGTAGCGCAGCAGGGCCTGATCCGCTCCTCGGTTCGCCAACCTCACTCGCACGATCACTTCGCCCCGCTCGGTGAACTTCACCGCGTTGCCAATCAGGTTGAGGAGGATCTGACGCAGGCGGCCGGGATCGCCGCGCAACTCGCATGGGACTTCGGGATAGATCCACGATGCCAACTCCAGGCCCTTGAGCTGCGCCGACTGCCCCAGCAGATCGACGGCGTCCTCGACGAGCTGGCGTAGGTCGAAATCCACGAATTCAAGTTCGAGCCGGCCGGCTTCGATCTTCGAAAAATCGAGGATGTCATTGATCAGTGAGAGCAACGCCTGGCCGGAGGTCCGGATGGTTTCGGCGCATTCACGCTGCTCCTGGCCGAGCGCCGTTTGCAGGAGCAGTTCGGTCATGCCGATGACACCGTTCATGGGTGTGCGAATCTCGTGACTAATCGTGGCCACGAAGTCCGACTTCGCGCGGTTCGCGCGCTCGGCGGTGTCCTTGGCGTCGCGCAATTCGATCTCCGCACGTTTCGCTTCTGTTATGTCGATGTGCGCACCCAGCATGCGGGTCGGAATTCCGCTGCCGTCCGAGCGCATGGTGGCGCGGCTCAACATCCAGCGGTAGCTACCGTCCTTGTGACGAAGGCGAAACTCGGTGGTGTAAATTCCGTAAGGATTGCGCAAGTACTTGAGCACCGAAGCGACCAGCCGTTCCCGGTCGTCGGGATGAACGATGTCCATCCACTCCTGCCAGGTGCCGCCGAAGTCATCGTGGCGGTAGCCGAGCTGCTGCTTCCACGATGATGAATAGTGAGTTCGATTCGAGCGGATGTCCCAGTCCCACAACCCGGTGTGCGACCCTTCCACCGCGAGTTGCAGCCACTCCTGGGTGGCGCGCAGTTCATCCTCGGCGAGACGCCGGAGGGTGATGTCCTCGTGCGCGAGGACCACGTGGGTTTGATCGGCATAGGCGAACGGCGTCACGCGGATCGCGAGCCAACGGCGTTGGCTCGGGCCCTGCACCGCGTATTCGCAGTAAAATTCCGACCGCTCACCGCAGAGCACGTCGCGGATGCCGCTTGCGACGGCGCCGGCATCGACCCCGTCGCCGTGTCCCGTACCCTCACACGCCGTAAGGTAGTTGGCCCCGATTCCGAGTGCCGCTCCAAGAAAAAGGTTCTCGTTTCCCGTTCGCCGCCATGGCTCGTTGACGGCGATGATCGTTCCGGCGGCGTCGAGGATCGCAATGCACGCGGGCAGGGCATCGAGGGTTGCATTGAGGAAACGATGCGCATCACGCAGTTGCTGTTCGACCCGTCGCGACTGCGAGACGTCGTGCGCGATCACCAAGAAGCCGCTGATGGCTCCGCCGGCATCGCGCAGCGTGGTCACCGCGAGGTTGGCAGTGAGCGTGGTGCCATCTTTGCGAACGTAGGTCCACTCGCGCACGTCCCGCTCCGCCAGCCGGGCACGCTCGGCCACGACATCAAACCCAGACACCGGGCGTCCGAGTTTGTCGCTGAGATCGCGGCCGCGCTGCAGCATTTCCGCCGGGGCGTGGATCACTTCGGGGGTGTGGCGGCCAACCATCTCGCCCGCGGTGTATCCGAGGAGTCGTTCAGCTCCCGCATTGAAGAGAGTGATCACCCCGTCGGGATCGGTTGCAATGATCGAAATCTCCGTCGCGCTGTCGAGTACCGCGCTGAGTTCGAGGGGCGGTTGCGGGGGCGCTGGGTCTGATCGCCCAGGTCGAGCGACGGCGAATCTGCGGGCCAGCGAGCGGATCATTGCTGCAATTAAATCATGCGCCGCTCGCCTGGAAAACCAAATTCACTCGCCCCGCCGGAGCGAGACCCGGCCGGAACTAACGGGCTCGTTCAGCTTCTAGCCCGGTTGGATGCGCGTTCAGCGCGATAACGGCTGCGACGACGATTCGTCGAGTGCCCAGTCGCGCGTGTCTGGCGCAGGATGCGCAAAACACGCGGTGAACCAAAACGTACTACCCGCTCCCGGCGCACTGTCGACGCCGATGTCGCCGCGCATCATCGAGGCGAGTCGCCGGCAAATCGCCAAACCGAGCCCAGTCCCACCGTGCCGGCGCGTGGTGGAGGTGTCGATTTGAGAGAACGGTTGAAACAAGCGATCGCGGCATTCGGGGTGAATGCCGATGCCGGTATCGCTGATCTCGAAACGGAGCCAGAGGCCGGGAGACTCCTCGGCGGTCCGTTTGACGCGCACAACGACCTCGCCGCGTTCGGTGAATTTCACCGCGTTGCCGACGAGGTTGATCAGTACTTGACGCAGACGGTTGGCATCGCCGCAGAGCGTGCGGGGCACGTTGCGATAGATCAACGGCGTGAGGTGGATTCCCTTCTCAGTCGCACTGGCCAAAAAGAGATCGACCGCTTCCTTGACGATGCCACGCGGATCGAACGCCGAGGATTCGAGCGCGACCCGCCCAGCTTCGATACACGAGAAGTCGAGAATGCTGGTGAGCGTAGAGAAAAGTGCTTGGCTCGAAACGCGAGCGGCCTCGACGAACTCGCGCTGGCGGGGGTCTAGCGGCGTATCGAGGAGGAGTGAGATCATGCCGATGACGCCGTTGAGCGGCGTACGAATCTCGTGGCTGATCGTCGCCAAGAATTCGGACGGGACCCGGTTGACGGCGTCGGCGTCGGTCACCGCTGGCGCCCGCCCTTCGCAACCCACGACCTCGACCTTCGCTGATTCACCGATAGGGTCCGTCCGACCTGTCACTTGGCTGCTTTGACGGCGTTCCGCGTGTGCGCGCGACATGTGCATGGGGTTAGCGAATTACGCTGAGCTTCGTTCGAGCCGATGTCGAATGCCCCTGGCCATCGGACATCCGGCAATTGTAGTTGACGACGCCGGACGCGGCGGGTGCGACGCTCACGGTGACCTGGATCTGCGCGGTGAGCGTCGCGGCGCAGGGTGCACTCCCGAGGTCCCAGGTCAATACACCATTCGCTTCGCTGGTTGGCTCCGGCGTCGCCCATTCATAGGTCAGTTGCGGCGGCAGGATTGCCTGGAGGAAGACCCCGGAGGCAGCACGCTTTGCTGTTGCCGTCATCGTGTAGGTGAGGGTGGACAAGGCGGCTGCCTTTGGCGGGCCTTGGATCGCGACCTTCAGCTGTGGCGGTGCCGGCGGGCTGGCGGTGCGGTAGAGGCTCCTCGTGTTGATGGCTGGACAGCCGGTATAGACCGATTGCCAGCATTGGCCATCGCTGTTGTTCAACTCGACGACGAACGAGGGATCCTGATTGAAGAGTTGATTGCTTCCCGCCGGAGTCGGACGCGGCACGTTAGGCCCGGCGCCTTGCACGCTGAGGGCCCCGCCGGTGGCGCTTGATCGCAGCCAGAGAGCCGACAACCCATCGCGGCCCTTACCCTTGTCCACGTAGGCGAATCCGTTCTTTCCCGCTGGGTTCCAACACGGGAGTCCGGCGCACGTTGCGCTGGCGGGAATCACCGTTGAGATCACCGGATTTGGAACGCCGGTCGTGACGTCGTAGACACAAAACGCGTATGCCGTCGTCCGCGGGTCAGCGAAGGCGGCGGGGTTGGTAGCTGCCGCATTGGACAGTTTCCAATCCAGGCCGCCTGTGCCGTTGCCTTCCGAGAATAGGAAGGACTTCGAATCACTGGTCGTACACGCGGTATTGGGTACCGCGCCGCATGTGCCGGCCGGACGAATCGGTGTCACGGTTGGTGTGGGGGTTGCCGTCGGGGTGGCGGTCACGCTCGGCGTCGGCGTTGAGGTCGGTTGAGTCGGCGTCGCGGTCGGTCCGAGCACACGGATTGCCACGGCGTCCGAATTGTTGCCGAGGTTCGGATCAGTTTCGTTGGCTGCAGCGGTTGCCGTCGTGGTGATAGTGCCCGGACTGATCGGTGCCACGATGACCGTGATCGTCGTCGACTGACTCTTCACCAATGTGCCCAGACGACAGGACATGACGCCATCCAGCTGCGCGCAACTGCCTTGATCGGCCAATGCCGAAGCGAAGGCGACACCCGCGGGAAGATTCTGCGAGAGCGAGACGTCGCTTGCGTCGTCCGGTCCGGAATTAGTGACATGAATCGTGTAGGTGAGCTGCTCCCCGACCGCCATTGGATTGGGCGCGCCGCTGATGCTGATCGCCACGTCCGCAGCCGGTGTCGGAGTCGGGGTTGCCGTTGGGGTGAACGTGGGCGTCGTAGTCGGTGTGGCCGTCGGGGTTGTGGTCGCAGTGCGTGTCGGGGTTGCCGTGGCGGTTGAAGTTGGCGTGGTCGTCGGTGTTCGAGTCGGCGTCAAGGTTGGGGTGGAGGTTGGCGTCGCCGTGTTCGTCGGGCTTACGGTCGGCGTATTCGTCGCGGTGCTTGTTGGCGTCGCCGTTGGCGTGTCCGTCGGCGTCTGAGTTGGGGTGTCGGTTGCGGTCGCCGTCGGCGTGTTTGTCGGGGTGCCCGTCGGCGTGGAAGTCGGCGTGGCGGTTGGCGTCTGAGTCGCAGTCTTTGTCGGGGTCGGGGTCGGGGTACTCGTCGGAGTATTGGTTGCCGTCTGAGTCGGGGTGTTCGTCGGCGTGGCGGTTGGTGTCTGGGTCGACGTATTGGTCGGCGTCGGCGTCGGGGTGCTGGTGTGGATGGGGCACGACATCGTGTCGGCCATATCCGCCGCGATTCCCGAGGCAGTGAGCACTTGGTTGTAGATGCGCACGTCGTCGATGGTTCCCAAGAATCCATCGATATCGGGCGCGTCGTCGTTGCCGATCAGATACGAAGTCGTGCCGTTGCCGGTCTGGGACAAGAACGCTTGTGTCGTTGCGCTGCCAACCTCGTACGACGGGATTGTTGCCGCGCCGTCGACGTACCATTTGTTTCCGGTCGAACCCGACGTATACGCGAAGTGGTGCCAGCCGCTCCACCCGTTTGGTGTAGTGGTCAATTGAATGTAGGCGATCAGGCGGGCGCCGGCGCCGTCGTAGGCGTCGATCTCCCAGTACACCCCGGTCGAATCCGCAAAAATGTACGAGTACAAGTCGCCGGTGTAGACCTGGCCGCCGCTGCCGGCGAAGAACATCGTATAGGCGCTTCCGGCCTCTGTTGTGTCGAGGGTCCCGACCTTTGCCCACATCTCGATTGTCCCGCTGGACATCCAATCAAACGTGTCCGGCGGGCCGAACGAAATCTCAGAGTCCGCGCCGGCGGTATCACTGAACTGAATCCCGAGACCGCTGTGTCCCGACACCCAGGTCACACCGGAGCCGAGTGTGCCGGCGTGCCCGTTACCTGTGTTGTCTGCCGTTGTCGTGCCGGCGCCTTCCTCGAAGCAGAACATACACTGCCGCCCAGGCGTGGGCGTGTTGGTCGGGGTGGAGGTGAGGGTCGGCGTATTGGTCGGCGTGAAGGTCGGAGTGAGGGTCGGAGTCCGCGAAGGTGTGTTCGTCGGGGTCAGTGTCGACGTGATCGTTGGCGTCGCTGTCGGCGTGTTGGTCGGCGTAGTGGTTGGTGTCAGGGTCGGCGTGCGTGTCGGGGTGATGGTTGGTGTCTGAGTAATGGTCGGCGTTTGAGTCGAGGTGAGCGTTGGAGCGCCGACCGGCAGGGTGTTGGTACGTGTCGGTGTCGCGGTCGGAGTGGAGGTCGGGGTCGCGGTAGGGGTGCTCGTTGAAGTTGCCGTCGGCGTGTTCGTTGACGTCACTGTCGGGGTCGCGGTTGGGGTTGCCGTCGGCGTGCTTGTGGGTGTGAAGGTCGGTGTGCTCGTCGGTGTGGGCGTGGGAACAATCGGTTTGAGCACGAGTAAAATCCCGCCGTTTCGTGCGGTCCCTGACAGCGTTGCTTTGCCGGCGCCGGTCGCGCCGGGGGTTGCATCGATTGTCCACGCCGCGCCAACGGAAGTGGAAGCGCTCTGGGCATCGTAGAGTTCGGTGAGGGCGCCGGACAGCGAGGTTGTCCACGCAGACCAGGTTCTCGGGCTACCCGCCATCCCGAACATAATCAGCGCCGCGTTCGCCGATGCAGTGGTGATGCTGGTGGCGTTTACGGTCCGCGAGCTTGAGGCTGAGACGGAAATCGACCCAGGCGCAACGTCGAAAGGCGTTCCCACTGTGTTCACGCCTGAGAAGGCAACGAGGGCCCCGACTGCCGACGTGACTCCCGTGCCCAAGGTAAACGTATAGCTCGTCCCCTCCGACGCGGTGGCGACCTTGTACAGCACTGCGCCAAGATGCTTGGTTGAGCCGCCGAGGTTCGCGCCTGCGATCAATGTCCAACCCGACAACGACGGGTTGGTCGTATTGTTTCCGATCTGAGCGAAGGTGGCGATCATCACATCGCCTTGGACAACCCCGGCTGGCTGACTGACAGTCAATGAGGTGGTCGTCGTCTTGCCCGTTGTGGCGACGCCGCGCTGCGCGATTGCGGCCGCCGCGATGCTCGGCTTCACGGCACCACCGAGCGCCAAAAGCAACAGGAACGCAGCGAACAAGCGTGCGCTTCGATTCGAAAAGGACGTGTTGGGTGCGGCGTGGCGATGCATGCGTTTGAGCTCCACTGGGAGAACAACGCACAATGGATGCCAGGACGAGCGGAATGCCCGCCCGCCACACGACCAAAAACTTCCAAATCATCACGCGCTTGGCGGCGGAGCCGCGGCCCGACGACGGGGCCCGCTGACTTGCCAGACCGCACATTTGTCTCACGCGTGTCGCAAGTGTCTCGGCCGTGTGATTCACCGAGACATCTGCCGGACAGGTCACTTGGTGCCGATGTTCAACTCGGTGATGCGCCGATACAGCGTCGCGCGGCTGATGCCGAGGAGTCGCGCCGCGATGCTGCGGTTGCCCTTTGCGGCATCGAGTGCTGCGAGTAGACGCTGGCGTTCGTCGCCTTCCGTCGACAGATCGAGCGAAGGAGCCTTGCCGGATTCGTCGGTGAGTTCCGGGGGGAGGTCCTCGACCTCGATGACACCGTCGTGGCAGCGGATGACCGCAAACTCGATCGCGTTGCGGACCTCGCGAACGTTTCCCGGCCAATCGTACGCGAGCAGGATCTGCATTGCCGCATCGCTGACGCGATCGACATGCTTGCCGGTCGACGAACCACACAGATCGAGAAACGTAGCGATCAGCAGCGGGATGTCGATGCGCCGCTCGCGCAACGGCGGGAGCTGGATTCGCCCGATGCGAATTCGGTAGAGCAAATCCGCGCGAAACGCACCGCGCTCAACCTCCGCGGCAAGGGTGCGATGGGTCGCCGCCAGCACTCGTACGTCGATCGGCCGCGGTTTGGACTCGCCCAGTCGAATGATTTCCCGCTCCTGCAGTACGCGCAGCAAGCTCATTTGCACGTTGGGTGGGATGTCGCCGATTTCGTCGAGAAACAGCGTGCCGCCATTGGCGGCCTCGAACAAACCCTTGTGGTCGTCGATCGCGCCGGTGAAGGCGCCGCGCCGATGGCCGAACAGTTGGCTAGCCAGCAACGAATCGGTGAGGCCCGCCGAGTTCACGGCGATGAACGGCTTATCCTTGCGATCACTGGCACAGTGGATCGCACGGGCGACCAGCTCTTTGCCGGTTCCGGTTTCCCCTTCGATGAGCACGGTGGTGTCAACCGCCGCCAGTTGCGCGATTTGCTGAAACACCTGCCCCATGGCGTCGCTCTTGCCGATGATGTCGCGGAAGTGCGCGCGCTCCCCCAACAGGCGGCGCAGATCATGGACCTCCGATGTATCGTAGAGAAAGAAAATCTTGCGCATCGGATCGCGGGGATCGTCGTGGATCTCGATGTCGGCCCAGCGAGTGCGGCCATCGAGCAAGGCGATGGACGCGCTGACTTTCGAACGCTGATCGCGGGGACGCTCCGCCATGGCGAGCAGTTCCGCTTTGGTGGCGGGTTCGAACGGCACGGCATCGACCCAGTGGCGGCCGAGGCAGGCCCGCTGGCTAGTTCCCAACAACTCCTGCGCCGCAGCGCTCAAAAACGTGATGCATCCGCTTCCATCGATCAGCGCGGCGCCGACATGGAGTGCGTTGAAGATCGAGAGCAGATCGCTCCGGCTTTGTTCCAACTGGGCCATGATTTCCGCGAGCTGCGTGTCGACCAGCTTGCGACTCAGGACGCTATCGACGTGGCGCTCGGCGATCGTTAGCCGCACGTTGAGGCGGCGGATGTCCACCGGCTTCATCAAGTAATCGTCGGCGCCCGCATCGAGCACGGCTTCGAGATCCTCGGGTTGATCGCGCGCGGTGAAAACCATGATGACGCTGCGGTCGCCGTGCGGATGCGCGCGCATGCACCGGCACAACTGCAGGCCGTCCATCTTCGGCAACAACCAATCGATGATCGCGAGCGGGAACGCTTCGCGCTGATAGACCTCCCAAGCGGACTCGGCATCGGAATACGCCGACACTTGGTGGCCGCGCGCCGTCAGGACGTGCTGCAGGAGCGTCCGGGTGGTCGCATCGTCTTCGACAACCAGTATCTTCATCGCCCGACGCCTCTGTATCTATCAACGATCGATTCGACAACCGTTACGAGTGCATTCGAACTCGTCGGGCAAACTCGTTACAGTCCCTGCCGGAGGACGATGATGACCAGCGATTTGTTCGATGCCATGCGGACGATGCGCACCATTCGGCGGTTTGAAACGCGACCTATTCCGGACGAGGTGCTGACGGAGATCGTGACCGCAGCGACCTGGGCGCCGAGCGGTAGCAACAGCCAGCCCTGGGGCTTCGTGATCGTGAGGGACCCCGCTCTGAAGCGGTCGCTGCGGGACTGGTACCTCGATCGCTTCGAGCGGATGCAGGAGGTTTATCGCGCCCAATCGGGGCGCACCCGCCCGGCGTCGCCGCGCATTCTGCGTCGGGCGCGCCACCTCGCCGAGCATCTCGACGAGGCCCCGGTGCTGGTCTTCCCGTGTGTCGACAAGCATCGTTATCCGGCGATTTTCGACGACCGCGGCGAAACCCGCGACCCGACGACGCTCTATGCGTCGATCCTCCCGGCGGTGCAGAACCTGTTACTGGCGGCGCGCGCGCATGGGATCGGCGGTTGCCTGACGACCATGCTGCGTTTCGCCGACGCCGACGTGCGTCGGCTGCTGGCGCTCCCCGATCACGTGATGACGACGGTCATGATTCCACTCGGCTACGGGCGTGACTCATTCGGGCCACTGACGCGCCGTCCGGCGACCGAAGTCATGTACCTCGATCGTTGGGGTGACCAGTTCGCGACATCAGCGAGCGCGACCTGAAGGCGACGACCGACCGGATCAGGCGCACGGTTCGCGCGCGGCGGCCAGCGCTTTGCGCCACGTCTGAAAGCGCGTCTCGCGTTGGTCGGCGCTCAGCCGCGGCTCGAAACGGCCGCCCGATCGCCAGCGATCGCGCAACTCGTCGGTGCCGTGCCAGACGCCGACCGCGAGGCCGGCGAGGTACGCCGCGCCGAGCGCGGTTGCCTGCACCACGTGCGGGCGCTCGACGGCGGTACCGAGCGTGTCGGCGAGCGCCTGGAGCAGGAAGTCGTTTGCCGCCGCGCCGCCGTCCACCCGCAACACCGCCGGCGCGGGCGTGCCGGAATCCTCCAAGAGTGTCTCCAACACTTCGCGACTGCGGTGCGCGATGCCTTCGAGCACGGCGCGCACGACATGCGCGCGCGTGCTGCCGCGCGAGAGGCCGCCGATCACGGCACGTGCTCGCGGATCCATGTAGGGAGTGCCCAGCCCTTGAAACGCCGGCACTGCCCAGACTCCGCCGCTATCTGGCACGCTGGCGGCGAGACGGCCGCTATCGGCGACCGCGTCGAGAATGCCAAGGCCGTCGCGCAGCCATTGGAGGGCAGCGCCGGCGGTCATCGCGGTGCCTTCCAGGCAATAGACGCGCTGGCCGTCGAGACCCCACAAGATCAACGGATAGGCACCGCGCTGCGACAAGACCGGAAAGTCGCCGACGTGCACGTCGCACATCGCCGATGTGCCGTAAGTGATTTTGACGCTGCCGCGCTCACAGTTGAGTTCACCGAACATCGCCGCTTGCTGGTCACCCGCGATGGCGGCCACCGGCACCGCCGCGCCCAGCGCGGTCGCGGGTGCGTAGCGCTCGCTGGAGTTGCAAATCGCCGGCAGCATCGTCGCCGGCACCTCCAACGCGGCGAGCACCGACTGATCCCATCCGCCGTTAGCGAAGTCGTACAAACCGGTGCACGAGGCGTTCGAATGGTCCGTCACGTGTGCAGCCCCCTGCGTGAGTTGCCACACCAGCCAAGTGTCGACCGTGCCGAAGCACAGTTCGCCGGCGCGCGCGCGCGCGAAGCCGTCGGGTGTGTGCCGCAACAGCCACTCCAGCTTCGCGGCGGATGCCATCGTGTTGGTGAAGATCCCTCGGTCCAGCAGCTCTTGCACGCGACCCGCGGTTCGCACGTCCTGCCACACGATCGCGGGGTGAACCGGACGGCCGGTCTTTCGTGCCCACACCAGCGCCGTTGCACGTTGGTTGGCGACGCCAATGGCGCTCAATTCCGCGGCCCGCAGACCCGCTTCGCCCAGCGCTTCGGTCGTGACCGCTTCGACCGTATGCCAAATCTGCAGCGGGTCGTGTTCGACCCATCCGGGTTGCGGATACGTCGGCAGCACTTCGTGATAGGCGGATCCCAACAACTCGCTACGGTCGTTGAATACCAGCGCGCGAATGCCGGTGGTGCCGGCGTCGATGGCCAACAGAGCAGCGCTCATGGCGCGCCATCAATAGCGCGCCGTCGGCGGTGGCGGAAGTGGGACGCACGAAACCGATGCCTCGGGTTTATCTCCATTGCCCTTTACTCCGATCCGCCGGTGTGGCTCCTTGAACGCCGCACATGAGCGCTCCCGTTGACACGCCAACGCTCGCCGGTCGACAGGCGATCGTCATCGGCGGCGGTATCACCGGTCTGGCCGCGAGCTTGGCGCTGAGCGCGCGCGGCGCACGCGTCACTGTTCTTGAACGCGACTCGCAGCCGGAGGTGGCGAGTGCGACCGAAGCGTTTGCGGCCTGGGAGCGAAAGGGCGCGACGCAGGTGCGACATTCGCACGCGTTTCTGGGACGCTTGCGGAAGCTGTTGCGCGAACGCCATCCCGAATTGCTCGACGCACTGCTTGCCGCGGGCGCACGCGAGTTGCGCATGATGGACAACCCTCCGCCCACGCTGCGTGGCCTGCAGCGTGAACCCGAAGACGAAGAATTGGTCGCGCTCGGCTGTCGTCGCACCACCTTTGAATGGGTTGCGCGGCGGTACGTGCTCGATCGTGGCGGCGTGACCGTGATGTCGGATGTGACCGTGAGTGGTCTCATCGCCGCGCCCGCCGCCGTTGCCCCGACCGTGTCGGGTGTTCGCTACGTGCGCGGCGGAGTCGCAGTGGAGCTTCGCGGCGACATCGTCATCGATGCCGGTGGGCGAACATCGCATGCGCTCGAATGGCTGGCGTCGATCGGGGCGCGGCCGCCGATCGAGCAGACCGAGGCCTCCGGCGTGGTCTACTACACGCGCTTCTACCGCTTGCTGTCGGGCGCGTCTGAACCCTTGCCCGGCGGGCGTCATCCGAGCGCGGCCGATTTCAACTGGGTCAAGTACGCCGTGTTTCCCGCCGACGACCGCACCTTCTCGATCACCCTGGCCGTGCCGCTGGCGTTTCCGCGCTTGAAGGTTTTGGCCCGCGCGGCGGCGTTCGATGAAATGGTGCGGAACATTCCGGGACTGATTCCCTGGACCGCGCCGGATGTATCCCAGCCCATCAACAACTTGCAGCACCCAGTGCAGGCGATGGGCGGGTTGATCAATCGGCTACGCCGGTTTGTGGATGAGCAGGGACCGATTGCGGTCGGATTCTTCGTGCTCGGCGACGCCGCGTACTGCACCAACCCGCTCTACGGGCGGGGCTGCGCGCAGGGCTTCCTGCACGCCGAACTGCTCGGCGACGCGCTCGACGCGCACCCCTCCGATCTGGCTGCCGCGGCCGTCGCGCTCGACCGCGGCGCGCGCGCCGAGATCGAGCCGTTCTATCGTGCGTCGGTGTTGGCCGACCGTGAGGCGGTGCGCAAAGCCGAAGGGCGCAAACCGCGCCGGTTGGTCAATCGAGTGCGGACGCGGTTCTTCGAAGACGGGGTGGGCGTGGCGACCCGCTGCGACCCGGTGGTGTTCCGCGCCTTCATTCGCATGATGAACATGTTCGAAACTCCCGAGCAGGCCTTCGGTCGTCCCGAAGTGATCCTGCGCTCGCTGTGGGTTTGGCTGCGCGGCCGGCGCTATAATCGCCGCTACGCCCTGCCGCCGCCCCCGCCGCTGGAGGAAACCGTCGCGCGTGTCGAGGCCGCTGCGTAGGTGGAGCGCAATTCCAAGTCTCTAAGGCCGGTCGATGAGGACCGGTGTATCACCGACTCGCATTTCGAGCGCGGTGAAACAGGCGAATTGGTGTCGCGCGACCATCGCTCCCGTCGGCAACAGTGTGCCGACCGCGGGTTTGCCGAGCTCCCAGCGCGCACTCAGGACCCATACGGGATCTCCCGCGCGCACTCCTTCTGCTCGCGCGGCACTCGTCACGTCGTCGCGCAGACGCTCGTCTTCGAAATGCCAGTCCGGCGTATCGGCTACCCGCATACGATACTTGCCGAGCTGCCGGCGCGAATGTGCGAGGGCCTCCGTCGATTGAGCAAATCGGTCATCCAAGTAGTACACGAGGATTGACGATGTCTGTCCGTCGGTGATGAGGAGGGAGCCCGGTGCGATTGTTTGGCGAATGAAGTGAAGTGCCGCGACCATTTGCGGGCGGCTGAAGCAGCGTGGGTCGTTGTCCGGGGTGGTGGTCGCGAGCCAGAGTGGAACGGCAATCACGCTGGTTACTAGCACCATCCAGCGCGACCGCACGAGAGTCGCGAATCCGATGGCGGTGCCGGCGAGCGCGAATGGAAAGACGTAGGTGACATGGCGCGAACCACCGAATGGCAGCACGTGCAGAATCGCGCCGGCCACGCCCAACGCAAACGGGAGCGTCAACTGCAGCGCCCGCTCGAGCGGTTCGAGGCGCGCGCCGGCTTGATCGCGCTGCAGTGATCGGAGCGCGAACGCTGCAACCGCGACGAGATACGCCGTCATGGCGATCTGGCCACGCGTCGGCTTGCCCATGAGATAGCGGAACGTTCGCACAAAATGGCTCCACAAGAAGCCCAGCACGGTTTCTTGATCCGGTTGAAAATAGAAGGGTCGCAAATAGCCACTGTAGGCACCCGCTTCCAGTGTACTGCCATGCAAGTGCGCGAGATGAGTGACATACAGCACGAGATAGAGGGCGGCCGCACCGCACTGCGACGCGATCCATAGCGCTGCCAGTCGTCGCGGCGCACGCGTGTGCCACAGACGGATAAGCCCGAGCACCCCGAGCGTCACGATGAACCACACAGCTCCGTAGACGGAGAGAATCGCCAGGTAGAGGAAAGCGGCGAAGACAACGCCCCAGCGCCGCGATCCGTCGGCCCACATCCGTTCGAAAGAGTACAGCGCGCCGCAGATGCCGAGTTGTAGCAACGCGTACCCGCGGATTTCGGTGGCGCCCGAGATCATGGCGGGCGAGAACGCGAGCAGCACCACCCCGAGTAGTGCTGCGGCGGGGGTGGTCCATCGCGCGAGCCATTGGTAACCAAACCACAGTGCGACGGTTCCCGCCGCGATGCTTGGCGATCGCTCAGCCAGCTCCGATCGGCACCGGCTGAACAAATGTTCGACGAGAAAGGACAAGGGCGGATGGGCCACGGCCAGCGAGTGCCGATACACACTGCGCCAGCTCTGCGCTCGGGCGAGAACGACATGCAAAGCCTCGTCTGGATTGAGATAGCTGGCATGCGCATAGTAGACGCGCACCACGAGGCCAACGCCCATGAGCGTCAGAACCACCGGCGTCGAGTTCCGCGCAAGCCACTGCTCTGCATTCCGAGTCGTCGACGACAGAACCTGAGCGATGTGCGCGTACCGGCCGATTCTGGCGGCGTTGTTCTCGGCAGGTAGCACCGTCATGATCACGCTTCTCTATTGACTGGCCACCGACCCGTCAAATCGGTCGCTTGCTCCGGATGTTGACCCAGTCGGGTCGCGTCGATATGAGCAGAGTTCGATCCCCCGGAGCGAACGCCGATACAATCGTCGGAGGAGGCGATCATGGCGCGCGAAAGCGAAACCAATCCTTTTTTGCAAGGAAACTTCGGACCGATCCGCAGCGAGGACGAGTTCACGGACCTCAAGGTGATCGGGGAGATCCCGCCTGAGCTCAACGGGACGTACTATCGCAACGGTCCCAATCCGGCTTTCGAGCCGAAGGGGCGTTATCACTGGTTCGACGGCGACGGCATGATCCACGCCGTCAACATCCGCGACGGCCGTGCCAGCTATCGCAATCGCTACGTGGAAAGCCGAGGTCTGCAGGAAGAGCTGGCGGCGGGTCGCGCGCTCTATCCAGGGTTGCTCGACCTCGGCAAGGAGATGACCGAAGCGCCGCAATTCAAGAACACCGGCAACACCAACATCGTCGTGCACGCGGGAAAACTCCTGGCGTTGATGGAAGGTGCGTTGCCGACGCAACTCACCGCGGACACGCTGGCGACCGTGGGCGAGTACGACTTCGACGGCAAGCTCCAGACCGCGATGACGGCACATCCCAAGATGGACCCGGAAACCGGCGAGATGCTGTTCTTCGGCTACGCGCCGTTCCCGCCGTACTTGACCTACCACGTGGCCGACCGCAGCGGTCGACTACTGCGCAGCGAGGCGATCGATATCGAGTGGCCGTCGATGATTCACGACTTCGTCACGACCCGCGACTATGTCGTCTTCATCTTGTGCCCGTTGGTGTTCAGCCTCGAGAACATCACCGCGCGCGGCAATCCGTTCAGCTGGGAGCCCGAGCGCGGAACCCGCATCGGTGTGATGCCGCGTAGTGGCGGCAATGCGGACGTGAAGTGGTATACGACCGATGCCAGCTACGTCTTCCATCCGATGAACGCCTATGTCGACGGACGCAAGCTGGTGATCGACGTCGCGCGCTTCGGCAAGTTGGTGTTCATGGACCCGGCCGAACAGCAGAAGCCGCAAGGGCCGGAGGTCAACCCGCGGTTGCACCGCTGGACGATCGACCTCGATCGCGGCGGGCTTGCGTCGGAGCCGCTCGACGATCGAGTCGCCGAGTTCCCGCGCACCGCCGACACCCGGGTCGGCTTGCCGTATCGTTATGGCTACGCCGCGGGTGGCGGTTCCGACATGGGCGCAACGCCGACGTTTACCGCCATCTACAAGTACGATCACCGCACCGGCAAGCAGGACACCCATCAGTTCGGTGCCGGCAAGGGGTGCGGCGAAGCAGTGTTCGTCCCCAGGCGCTTGACGGGTGACGAAGACGAGGGTTACCTACTGACCTTCGTTTTCGATGCCGCACGGAATGCCAGCGAGTTTGTGATTCTCGATGCCCAGCACGTCGCCGATGAGCCGCTTGCTCGGATCGAGATCCCGCGGCGCGTCCCGTACGGTTTCCATGGCAACTGGGTGGCCGCCGGCTAGTCCAGATCGGCTTCTGTACGCGTACCTTGCGCTCGCGGCCCTTGGGCTCGCGAGTGTGTCGTATTCGCTGTTCAATCAATACTGGCAGTGGCGAAGTGGCGGTGTGTTGGTGCGCATCGACGATCGCTACGCCGCGCTACCCAGCCTGCTGCCGCCGGACGCGCGGCTCGGATTCTTGTCGGATCTGCCCATCAGCGACGACGACACCGGAAAGACCGTGTTCTATGAAACCCAATATGTGGTTGCTCCGCACATCTTGCTCAACAGTGTCGCGCCGCGATTCGTGATTGGGAACTTGAGCGAACCGGAGCGACTCGCGGCTTTCTGTCGCGATTTTCGGCTGGTACCAGTGGCGACGGCAGCGCCCGGTTTGGTGTTGCTGGCGCACGCGACGGAGCAATGGCCGAATTAGCCGGCGGATTCGCGTTCCTCGCCGTGCTCTTTGCCGGGCGCGGCGCGGTCGCATGGGCCTTTGACCGTCCATCGAGCGATTGCGCGGAGCGTGGGTTTCGTTTGGCGCTGGCGATGGCGGTCGGTCTTGGACTGTGGTCCAGTTCGTATGTCCTGGCGCTGTTCTGCGGCGCGGCCACTTCCCCCGTTTTCATGGTGAAGGACGGAGTCTTGGCGTTGGCCGGTGCGGGCCTGCTGTGGACCTCGCACAAGCGGTTGCCGGTGGATCGTCGCGAGGCGCCGCGCCGACCTCTATCGGCGACGGAGCGATGGCTGACCGGTGCATTTGCGATCGCGTTGGTTCTGGCCTCGATCGTGTTTCTGCTGCGCGTCGCTCGCAGACCCGACGGGTTTTGGGACGCGTGGGCGATTTGGAACCTGCGGGCGCGGTTCTTCGTTCGGTTGCCCGCCGATGTCACCCGCGCGTTCTCGCCGGAACTCGGGTGGAACACGCATCCCGACTATCCGTTGCTGCTGCCCGGCATCACGGCGCAGTGGTGGATAGTGACGCAGCAGGAGTCACGTTGGATTCCACCGGTGATCGCGGGAGTGTTTGCCGGCATCACGGTCATCACATTGGCCGGTGCGGTGAGGCAACTGCGCGGCACAATTTCGGGGCTGGTCGCCGGGATAGCGTTGCTCGGCACATCGGCGTTTCTGCGCCTGGCGGTACAGCAGGTGGCAGATCTGCCGCTGGCGGCCTACGCGCTCGCGGCCGTCGCGGTTGTCGCGGTCGCACTCGAGCGCGATGAGCCACGGACGTGGCGACTCTTTGTGCTCGCGGGCCTTCTCGTGGGCCTGGCGGCGTGGACGAAAAACGAGGGCGCATTGGCCGCGGGTAGCGTGAGTGCGGCGCTGCTGAGTGCCGCGCGCGTCCGCCCGGCGGCGCAGCGCCTGCGCCACGCCGGCTGGGTGAGCCTGGGTGCCCTGCCGATCATCTTGTTGTTGGCGTACTTCAAGCTGACGTACGCGCCGCCGAACGATCTGGCGAGCAAGAGTTCGCTCGCTGATCTGCTGAGCCGCGCCACCACCCTGATGCGCTACACTACGGTGACCGGCGAACTGTGGGCGCGAGTGTACCGAGTCCGCGACTGGAATTGTTTTTTCATTGCGTTGCCGCTGTTGCTGCTGCGGTTTGGTCGGTCGCGGTTGGCCGGCCCGGCGGCGCCGGTGGCGTTGGCTACCGCCGCGCTGATCTTGAGCGGATGCTTGATGGTGTACGTGCTCACGCCTCACGAGATCGTCTGGCACATCCAGACCTCGATGGATCGCGTGCTGCTGCAGTGGTGGCCGCTCTTCATTTTTTCCGTCTTCGTCGCATTGCCCCCCGTCGGCGGTGACCGCCAACCCCTTGCTCGACGGGATTCGCCACACTAAAGTTAGCGGCGTATGGCGTCGCGGCGAGAGACCGACTTCGATTTCGGGGTGGTGACCGAAACCGAGAAGAAGGTCGACAAGCCCAAGCTGTACAAAGTGCTCCTGCACAACGACGACTACACGACCATGGAGTTCGTGGTGCAAGTGCTGCAAGCCGTCTTCCACAAGTCGCTCGCGGAGGCGACGCAGATCATGCTCCACGTGCACAAGAAAGGGTTGGGCGTTTGCGGCGTCTATACCTACGAGGTGGCGGAGACCAAAGTGGCGGAAGTGATGGCCTTGGCCAAGGCGCACGAGTTCCCGTTACAGTGCTCGATGGAAGAGGAGTGAGCGAGGCCGCATGATCAGCCGCGAGTTGCAAGCGACGTTGACGTTGGCGCTGATGGAAGCGAAGCGCCGCCGGCACGAGTACCTCAGCCTCGAACATGTGCTGTTCGCGTTGTTGCACGATCACGATACCGCCGAGGTGATCCGGCAATGCGGTGGCGTGCTCGACGAGATCAAGCAGGATCTGGAAGCCTTTTGGAAGCAGCACGTCCGGCCGTTGCCGGACGGCGTTGAAGCGGATCCACAACAGACCCTCAGCTTCCAGCGCGTCGTCCAGCGTGCCGCCATGCACGTACAAGCCGCCGGCAAGGCGGAGATCGACGGCCGCAACATTCTCGTTGCCATGTTGCGCGAACCCGAATCGCACGCCGTGTACTGTTTGGAGAAGCAAGGCATCACCCGGCTCGACGTGCTCAACTACATTTCCCACGGCATCTCGAAGATCGGGTCGGAACCGGAGCCGGCAGATGAGCCAGAGTCGGGTGACGATGACCGCCGTCGCCAGCCCGCGCGCAATCCGCTCGACGTCTTTACGATCAACTTGGTGCAGCGGGCGCGCGACGGCAAGATCGATCCGCTCATTGGGCGCGAGGCCGAACTGCAACGCACCATCCACGTCCTCTGTCGGCGGCGCAAGAACAACCCGGTCTTCGTCGGCGACGCCGGCGTCGGCAAGACCGCGATCGTCGAGGGGCTGGCGCTCCGTATCGCCAACGGTCAGGTTCCCGATGCCATCAAGGACGCAGTGATCTATGCGCTCGACATGGGCGCGCTGCTGGCCGGCACGAAGTTCCGCGGACAGTTCGAAGAACGGTTGAAGGGGGTCCTGGCGGCGCTCAAACGCGAGGCACACGCGGTGCTCTTCGTGGATGAGATCCACACCATCGTCGGCGCCGGTGCCACCAGCGGTGGATCGATGGATGCCTCGAACATGTTGAAGCCCGCCCTCAGTTCGGGCGAGCTGCGCTGCATCGGGGCGACGACCTTTCACGAATTCAAGAGCTACTTCGAGCGCGACCGCGCGCTGGCGCGACGGTTCCAGCGGATCGACGTCGCCGAGCCGAGCGTTGACGACACGGTGAAAATCCTGGAAGGCTTGCAGTCGCGCTACGAGCAACATCACGGCGTGACCTATGCTCCCGAGGCCATTCGGACTGCGGCCGAGCTGTCCGCCCGCTACATCAACGAGCGGTTCTTGCCCGACAAGGCCATCGATGTGATCGATGAAGTGGGGGCGTCGGTGAAAATTCTCCCGCCCGAGCAACGGCGCACGATGATCGAGCGCGAAGACATCGAAGCGGCGGTGGCGCGGATGGCGAAGATCCCTCCCAAGACGGTGTCATTCGATGTACGCGAGCAGTTGCAGAATCTCGAACGCGATCTGCGGCTCAGCATTTTCGGTCAGGACGCCGCGATCACCGCACTGGCCAGCGCCATCAAGCTATCGCGCTCGGGACTCGGCCATCCCGAAAAGCCGGTCGGCAGTTTTCTGTTCTCGGGTCCGACGGGGGTGGGCAAGACCGAGGTCGCCCGCCAGCTCGCGCGCATTCTGGCGGTGGAGTTCATCCGCTTCGACATGAGCGAGTACATGGAGAAGCATACGGTGTCGCGTCTGATCGGTGCGCCGCCGGGTTACGTCGGCTTCGACCAGGGCGGCTTGCTCACCGACGCGATCAATCGGACGCCGTACGCCGTGCTGCTGCTCGACGAGATCGAGAAGGCACACCCCGACCTCTTCAACATTCTGTTGCAGGTCATGGATCACGCGACGTTGACGGACAACAACGGCCGCAAGGCCGACTTCCGCAACGTCATCTTGATCATGACGACCAACGCCGGCGCGCAGGAAATGAGCGCGATCCCCGTCGGCTTCGGGTCACGCACCAACGCGGGTAAGGACAAACAAGCGCTCGAACGGCTCTTCAGTCCCGAATTTCGCAACCGCCTCGATGCGATGATCACATTCGGTGCGCTGAACGAGGAGGCAATCAAGCGCGTGGTCGACAAGTTCATCATCGAGCTGGACATGCAGCTCAACGAGAAGAACGTCTTTCTTCAACTCTCCGATCGCGCGCGCGCCTGGCTCGCGCGGCGAGGGTACGATGCGGTGTTCGGTGCGCGGCCGATGGCGCGACTCATCCAGACCGAGATCAAGCGGCCGTTGGCGGATGAGATTCTCTTCGGTCGTCTACAGAACGGCGGCACGGTGGAGATCGACGAACACGACGATGCCTTGACCTTCGAGTACCCCGCGAACGTGCCGGCACCGGCGTAGTACACCGCGCTCCAGCCGGCACGATCGTTCTCCGCGTCCCAGTGAACGTTGTTCAGCGCGATTGAACGCCCCGTCAGCGCAACCAAACCATGCTGAAACGGAGGAGTCATGGCGAGCCGAACCGCGTCCCGAGGCTGGCCGCGTAGCCGTCTGCTGGGCTTGATAACGACGTTGGTGTTGCTCATGAGCCACCCTGGTTCCGCACGCCCGCCGTGTGCCGGCGATTGCGACGGCGAGGGCTCGGTGTCGGTGGACGAGCTGGTGCGGGGCGTCAATATCGCGCTCGGCAGCGTCGATGTGGATCAATGTGGAATCCTTGACGACGATCACGATGGACACGTCGGGGTGAATGAATTGGTGGTCGCCGTCAACAACGCGCTCGACGGGTGCCCGAGTTTTGTCGGCAGTTTCCAAGCGTACGCGCAGCTCGACGGCGGCCAAACGGCGACCGTAGCGATCTCGGTCGCCAGTGATGGACACGCCGATGCGACGCTGACCATCATTGAAGTCGCCGCAACGGCACTGCACGCAGGCGGCATCGCCGCGTCGGTTTCGGCGAGTGGCAGCGTCGACCTGGATACCGGGACATTCTCGATCAGCGGTAGTTTCGTGAGCAACGGGCAAACCGTCCCCTTTTCCTTCAGTGGTTCGTTGCCCCGTCCTGGTAAACCGGGATCGATCACCATTCAGATCGGTGACAAGGTCTACACCGGCTCGTATGGAGCGCCAGCGACGCCGACCCCCACCGCGACACCGATGGTGAGCGGCACGCTCCACCACGTCACCGTGGGGCAGCCGAATCTGCCGTTCGATCCCGAGTACATCGAGATCAATCCGGGCGATACGGTGGAATGGACCTGGGTGGGTGGTCCGCACTCCGTTCGGTCGACATTTCCGAGTATGCCGGGCGTGCCGAACTGCTCAGCCGACGGTCGATTCGACAGCTTGGCGAAAGCGTCCGGGACGTTTCGATTCACTTTCACCGCGCCGGGAACCTACGAGTACGACTGCGGCGTTCCAGGCCATTGCGAGAATTTCGAGAGCGGCATCATTGTTGTCCGCGGAACGCCGACGCCGACACGCACGGCCACGCCGACCAACACCCCCACGGTGGCAATCCCTACCGTCACGCCGACGCCTGCGACCATCGGAGGCGTGTCCACCGCGATGCTCGGCGTCTTTAGCGGAACCGCGCAGAATCAGTTCGGCGGAAGCTTCCCGATCCGACTCCAAATCGCGGTCGATGACGGCGTTGTCCACGTCACCGAGTTGCAAACAGTGGTCGGCAATGTCCTCGGCGGCGGAACGTTCACGATGACCGTCGGCTCCCCGACACACCTTTCGTACCAGTTCGGCACGCCCGCCCAAATGGTCACACTCGTGGTCGACCTGGCGGCATCAGGGCACGTGACCGGTACGTACACGACCGGCTCGGTCGGAATGGGAACGTTTACGATCACCTTCGACGTGACGCGTGAAGGCGGATCGTGACGTCACATCGAATACGGACGTACGTTTACGCGGAGAACGAAGAGCCGCAACCGCAGGTGCGCGTTGCGTTGGGATTCAGAAACTTGAACCCGGCTCCGTGGAGGCCAGCGACGTAGTCGATCGTGATGCCCTTCAGGTATTGGACGCTCATCCCTTCGACGAACAGGCGAACACCGCCTTGGTCGATGACTTCGTCGTCCTCCTTGACCTGATTGTCGAAGTTGAGCGAGTACTGAAACCCCGAGCAGCCGCCTCCGACGACGCCGACGCGCAGCCCGTAGTCGTTCCCGAGTCCTTCGCGCGCGAGCGCCTGTTTGACCATCTCGATCGCCTTTTCCGTCAATGTCACCGTGGGGCTTCCAGTGCCGATGTCCGCGGGCGGTGCCGAATGGTCGATGGTCGGATGCTCCATGTGTTGGCTCCCTGTCTCCGCCCGTGAAGATTTCGATGGTGAGCGGCGTCTCAGGAACGGTAGCGAGGGGGTGCCGGAGTGTCAAGGCGGCGGACAATTGCTTGAATTGCCATTGAGGATTCGCGTATAGAGACGCGACGTTCTCGTTATGACGATCCCACCGCGATACCTCGTGCTCGCCAACCTGGCGTTGCTGGCGGCAATTGCCTACGTGACTTCATCGGCGGTGGGTACTGCGATTGCGGCCAAGCTGACGCCCTTGCCCCCGATCCATATTTCTCCGCCCCCTGGGCCGTTGGCGCGCGAGGCGCGGAAGCCCGATTCGTACTACGCCCTGATTCATACGCGGGACATCTTCAACTCGGCGAAACCAGAGCCGGAAAAACCCAAGGGGCCGCCGCCAAGAACTGAGTTGAAGGTGAAATTGTGGGGAGTTGCGATCCACACCAATGGACCCTCCTCCTGCGTCATCGAGGACCTTGGCACGCACCAGCAGCAATACTACAAGGTTGGCGACACGGTGCAGGGAATCGCCACCGTCGCCCGGGTCGAGTGGGACAAGGTCATTCTGAGCCGCGATGGCCAGGAAGAGGTACTCGATCTGACGCCCGACCTCAAGCGGCCGGCCAACATGGTGGTGCCGTCTCCGGCGGCGAGCGCGCCTGGTCCAACCGATGAACATATCCAGTTGGTCGGCGAGAATCAGTACCGCATCGATCGCGCCGAAGTCGACAGCGCGCTGGAAAACATGAGCCAGTTGATGACGCAGATCCGCGCGGTGCCGCATTTTGAGGGTGGCAAGTCGACCGGATTCCGCTTGTTCGCGATTCGGCAAGATAGCTTGTTCGATAAGATCGGTCTCAAGAACGGCGATATCTTGCAAGAAATCAACGGTAGCGAGCTGTCGGATCCAAGCCGAGCCCTCGCGCTGTTCTCCGAGCTGCGCAACGAGCAAAGTTTGACCGTGAAGGTCCTCCGGAACAAAGAACTCAAGACCCTGAACTACCAGTTCCAGTAATTGGTGGATGCGAGGAACTATGTCGCGCGTAAGTCGCCTAGCCACCGTGTTGCTGGTGGTGGGCTT
Source organism: Binatia bacterium (assembly GCA_035541895.1). Lineage (GTDB taxonomy): Bacteria > Desulfobacterota > Binatia > HRBIN30 > JACQVA1 > DATKMK01. Next base: position 61,776 of record DATKMK010000122.1, read on the forward strand.
GTGGTGGTGGCCTGTGGCAGGCGGCGCTGCGGACGAAGCCGCGCCCGCTCCCCCAGCCGAAGAACGCTCCACCACCGAGCGGCAGATCACGATGGACTTTCAAGACGTCGATCTGCCGGTCCTCGTGAAGTTCATCAGCGAGATCACCAAGAAGAACTTCATTGTTGACGAAAAAGTCAAGGGGAAGGTTACCATCATCTCCCCGGCGAAGATCTCGGTCGACGAAGCGTACTTGGTGTTCCAATCGGTGCTGCAGGTAAAGGGCTTCACCACGGTACCGAGCGGAGCGGTGATCAAGATCCTGTCGACGAAAGAAGCGAAGACGTCGACGCTCCGGACGATTGCGCCGAAAGGTACGGTCTCGTCGAGCGACGAATACATTACGCGTCTGGTCCCGCTCAACCACGTCGACGCCAACAACATGGTGGCCATTCTCCAGCCCCTGGTGTCTCCCGACGGGCTGCTTGCCGCGTACGCCGCGACCAACACGTTGATTATCATCGACACCGCGGCACAGACCGCGCGTCTGGTGCGGATTCTGGCCGAACTCGACGTCGAGGGACAAGAACGCGGAGTCGAGGTGTTGCGACTCAACTACGCGTTCGCCAACGACATCGCCCAGACGCTGGCGCAGGTGCTCGACGAGGGAACCTCGCAGCCCGGAGCGCCGGCGCCGGTTCGGGCACCCCGCCCGGGGGTGCCCGCGGGCGCGCCGGCCGCTGCGCCGGTAGCCGGCGGTTCGACGCCGCAGAAGGCGTTCAAAATTATTCCCGACGAGCGTACCAACACGCTGATCGTGCTCGCCGGTCCGCTCGAAATGCGTCGCATCAAGGAGCTGGTCGATCGTCTCGATGTTCCGCTGCCGCTCGGCACCGGACGCATCCACGTGTACAATCTCAAGTACGCCAACGCCTACGAGCTGATCACCGTGCTGACCGACCTCATCGGTCAAGGGCTCGGCACCGGCCTGCGCGCGCGCGGGTTGCTCGGGTCCGCCGGTTTTCGTGGCGGCGGACTGAGCGCGAATCGAAATCTGAGCCAAGGGGGGTTTAGCAACCTCGGTGGCTTTGCTGGCGGCGCTGGGTTTGGGGGAGGTGCGCTCGGCGGTTTGGGAGGCGGCGGCGTCGGCGGGTTGGGTAGTCTCGGAGGACTCGGCGGCGCGTCGACGTCCGGGAGCATTAGTGGCAGAGGGCGCGCCGGTCTGGGCGCCGCCGGCGGCTTCGGCGGTGCCCCAGGGGCGGGAGGAGGGACGACGATCACGGGTGCGGAAGGTGAGCCGGTTCGAATCACCGCCGACCCGTCGACGAACGCTCTAATCGTCAGCGCGTCGCCCCAAGATTACGAAACGATCAAAGAGGTGATCGAGAAGCTCGATGTTCGCCGGCGCCAAGTGTATATCGAGGCCATCCTCCTAGAGCTGCGTCTCGACAAATCCCGCGCGCTCGGCTTCGATTTCCAAGGCGCCACCGGCTTCGGAAGCGGGGTCGGGATCGGCCGAACCAACTTGTCCAACAATCTCAACACCGCCCTGACGTCTCCCGGGACGATTCCGGGACTGTTGCTGGCGGCCGCCAGCAATCAAACGATTCGGCTGCCCGACGGCAGCACGGTGCCGGCGCAGGTCGCGTTGTTGACCGCGTTGCAGACCAACGACGATGTGAACATTCTCTCCGCGCCCAACCTGCTCACCATGGACAACCAGGAGGCGGAAATCGTCGTCGGGCAAAACATCCCCTTCATCGCCAGCACTTCGACCAGCGAGACCAATCTCGCCAACACCTTCAACACGGTCGACCGCCGCGACGTCGGCATTACGCTGCGGATCACCCCGCAGATCTCCGAGGGTGGCAACGTGCGGCTCGACTTGTTCGAGGAGGTTTCCGCGGTCGTGCCCAGCACGAGCTCACAGTCCAACTCGCTGGGACCGACGACGACGATCCGATCGGCAACCACCACCGTGGTGGCGCGCGACAACCAAACCGTCGTGATCGGCGGCCTCATCGCCGACGACATCGACAACTCGCGCAGCGAGGTGCCGTTCTTCGGCCGCTTGCCGGTGTTGGGAAACTTGTTTAGCTCCACCAGCGCCAATCGCCAGAAGATCAACCTGTTGATCTTCCTGACGCCGCGTATCGTGCGCAATGAGGCCGACCAGCGCCGTCTGTCTCTCGAACAGCGTGATCGCATGAAGGCCTTCCTCGAGGAACAGCACTTTCCCAACAAGCGCCGTGACGTGCTTGATGGGCCGACCTGGGAGGCCGAGGCCGGAGCCAAGCCGCCGGCAGCGGCAGCGAACGCGCCGGCCAGTCCCGCGGACCAGCTCAGTCTCCGTCCGCCGTCCCCTCGCTATGTGCTGCTCGCCCGCTTCGGCGAATCCGGTGCGCCGCCCGCCACCTTGGCCACCGCCGCTGGTATGCTGCCCGTCATCCTCGCCCCGGACTCGACCCTGCGAGATCTGTTCGAGCGCGGCAAGCTCTACCGGTTCGAGAGCGAGAACTACAGTGCGGTGTTTCGCTGCGTGGACGCGTTTGCCAGCGCCGACGAGGCGCGGGTGGTGTACCCCGAGGGCCTGACCGTGAGCGCGCAGCCGCGAGAACTGCTACACTGGCGAGAGTTGGACGAGGCGTCGGCGCACAATGTGCGTTCGTGGACGCGCGTGAACTAGACGCTGTATGGCGGTGGCAGCTCGCTCGCTCGAAGCATTCCTGATCGAACGCGGGGGTGTATCGGAAGCGACCCTCGACAAGGCTCGCGAACGCCAGCGGGATGGGCGCGGCTTGGGCGATGTGCTCCAGGAGATGGGTGCCATCGACAGCCGAACCTGGGCGCACGCGCTCGCGGAACATTACGGCTTGCCGTTCGCCGAACGCTTGCCCGACGACAACGAGCACATCCTCGAACTGATCGGCTCCTTGCCGATCAACTATGCCAAGCGTTACCAACTCCTGCCGATCGGGGTCGACGGCGACATCCTCACCGTGGCCACCGCGGATCCCTCCAACTTCGGTCCGATCGACGACCTCCGGCTGCTGTTCCGGCGCCCCATCCGCGTGTTGGTGGCGCCCGCGCCGGTGGTCGAGGCCGCCATCAACCGCGCATACGATCAGGCATCGGGGTCTGCCCACGAATTGATGGAAGGCCTCGACGAAGAGCGGCTGGATCTGATTGCCACCGAGATCGAAGAAACTCGCGATCTACTCGAATCCGACGACGAAGCGCCCATCATCCGGCTCGTCAACTCGCTGCTGTTCCAGGCGGTGAAGGACCGCGCAAGTGACATTCACATCGAGCCGTTCGAGCGCGACTTGACCGTGCGCTTCCGCATCGACGGTATCCTGTACGACATCCTGTCACCGCCGAAGCGCTTCCAGCCCATCATCATCTCGCGCGTCAAGATCATGGCCGGTCTGAACATCGCCGAAAAACGCCTGCCTCAAGACGGCCGTATTCGCATTAAGCTGGCGGGCAAAGACGTCGACATCCGCGTGTCGATCGTGCCGACTCGCTACGGCGAGCGGGTGGTGATGCGTTTGCTCGATCGCAACACCACGGTGCTGCACCTGGAGGAACTCGGTCTCACCGGCCACAAGCACGACCTGGTCGAGAAGCTGATCAAGCAGACCCATGGGATTGTGTTGGTGACCGGTCCAACCGGGAGCGGCAAGACGACAACCCTGTACGCCGCGCTGTCGAAGATCAATACAACGGACAAGAACATCATCACGATCGAAGACCCGATCGAATACGAGCTGCATGGCGTCGGCCAGATCCAAGTCAATCCGAAGATCGAACTGACCTTCGCGAGCGGGTTGCGATCGATTCTCCGCCAGGATCCCGATGTCATCATGGTCGGCGAAATTCGCGACGTGGAAACCGCGGAAATCGCCATTCAAGCCGCGCTCACCGGCCACTTGGTGTTCTCGACGCTCCACACCAACGATTCCTTCGGCGCCATGACCCGGCTGCTCGATATGGGGATCGAACCGTTTCTGGTTTCGTCCTCGGTGATTGCGGTGATGGCGCAACGACTGATCCGTCGCGTCTGTCCTGACTGTCGCGTGCCGTACACGCCGACCGTCGAAGAGTTGCGCGAGCTGGCTATCCGACCGGATCGCCTCGCCGGACGCACGGTGTATCGTCAGGGTACGGGCTGTCCGCCGTGCAAGCAGACCGGGTATCGCGGCCGCACCGGGATTCACGAGTTGTTGGTGGTCGACGACGAAATTCGCAACTTGGTGATGAAGAACGCGGATTCTTCGGCGATCCGGCGTGAGGCCACCGGCAAGGGTATGGACACGCTGCGCCAAGACGGCGCCGACAAGGTGCTCAACGGCGTCACGACGATCGAAGAGATTTTGCGCGTCACCCAAGAAGATTTGGTGTGACCGCCGAGCGTGAATGGATGCCGGCGGCGCACGTCGGTAGAGTTCAGCAGCCATGCCTGTATACGCGTACAAGGGTCTGACCGGCGACGGGAAGGCCGCCACCGGCGTCATCGATGCCGACAGCCCGAAGGGCGCGCGTGTCAAGTTGCGCCGGTCCGGTATTTTCCCGACCGAGGTGGCGGAAGATCGCACCGGCCGAGCGGTCGCGGCCGTCGCCGATGCCGGTCCGAGTTCGCGCTTTCAGTTGCCGCAGGTCAACCTGACGCAGCTCTTCGAGCGAGTGACGCCGCAAGATCTGGCCTTGATGACCCGCCAACTGTCGACGCTGGTGGGAGCCGGGTTGCCGCTGGTCGAATGCCTCAACGCGTTGATCGAGCAGCTCGAAAACGCGCGACTCAAGCGCACCCTCACCCAGGTGCGCGAACAAGTCGTCGAAGGGCGCGCGCTCGCCGACGCGATGCGCGAGCATCCCAGCGTGTTTTCCGACTTGTTCGTCAACATGGTGCGCGCCGGCGAAGCGAGCGGCGCGCTCGACGTGGTGTTGCTGCGCTTGGCCGAGTACACCGAGAAAGCGGCGGAGCTGCGCGGCAAGGTGCGCACCGCGCTCACCTATCCGGTGCTGATGTGCGTGCTGGGCGGGGCCATCCTGCTGTTCTTGGTTTCATACGTCGTGCCGAAGGTCACGCGGATTTTCGAAGAGACCAAGCAGGCGCTCCCCACGATGACGGTGATCCTACTCGCGATCAGCAATTTCTGCGCGAACTACTGGTGGCTGATCGTGGGCGTCGTGGTCGCGGTCGTCATCGGGGTGCGCGTGTCGATCCGTACGCCGGCGGGTCGGATGCGGTGGGACGGCTACCTGCTGCGCGTGCCGTACTTCGGCAAACTCATCAAGAAGATCGCCCTGGCGCGGTTCTCGCGCACGCTTTCGACTTTGCTCACCAGCGGCATCCCGCTGCTGACCTCGCTCGACATCGTCAAGAACGTCGTCGGCAACGTCGTGCTGAGCGACGCCATCGAGAATGCTCGTAACAGCATCCGTGAGGGCCAGAGCATCGCGCCGCCGTTGAAGAAGAGCGGCCTGTTCCCGCCGTTGGTGTTGCACATGGTCGCGGTAGGGGAAAAAAGCGGCGAGCTGGAGCAGATGCTCGCGCGCGCGGCCGATACCTATGACAACGAGGTCGAGGGCGCGGTCGCCGCGATGACGAGTATCCTCGAACCGGTGATGATCGTGTTGATGGGTGGCGTTGTCCTGTTCATCGTGCTGGCGATCTTGCTGCCCATCTTCGAGCTCAACCAGTTGGTTCGTTGAAGTGCCGGTAGCTGAGTGTTACCTTTTGGCTCGGCAACACACGCAGAGGAGGATCTGTTACATGCAACCCCGTCCAGCCGAGGCCGGCTTTACGCTCATCGAGATCATGGTGGTGGTGTTCATCTTGGGCTTGTTGGTGACGCTGGTCGCACCGAAAATCATCGGCCGCACCGATGACGCCCGCAAAGTGAAGGCCGCTGCCGACATCAAGGGCATCGAGTCGGCGCTGCAGATGTTCAAGCTCGATTGTGGTTTCTATCCGTCCACCGGGCAGGGGATCGATGTCCTAGTCGGCGGCAGCGGCGGTGGTGGTGCCCAAGGTTGTCGAAAATACAACCCCGAGGGCTATCTCGATCGGGTCCCGCTTGATCCCTGGGGCAATCGCTACGCGTACTTCAGCGACGGGCAACACATCATCATCAAATCATACGGCGCTGACGGCCAGGAGGGCGGCGAAGGTAAGAATGCCGACATCGATAGTCGCGCCCTCGATTGATCGTGGGCCGGACACGCGCCGCGCGCGGCCCGCGGGCTTCACGCTCATCGAAGTCTCGCTGGTGCTGCTCATCATCGCGATCGTGCTGGCGTTGGCGATTCCGCGGCTGCGTAGCCTCACCGGTGCGGAACTCACTCGCCAAGCCCGACGGCTCACCAACACATTTCGCTTCGTGCGCAATGAGGCGATTCTCACCGGACGGATCTACCAGCTTCACTACGACATCGGCGTCGAGCGCTACTGGGTCACCATCGTCGACCAGGCCAGCGACACCCCGCAAGTCGCACCCGACATCGGCCCGTTGGCCAAGCCGGTGTCGCTTCCCGATCCGGTCGGCATTAGCGACGTCGTCATCCAAGGTGTCGGCAAGCTGCAGCAAGGACAAGTGACCACCAGCTTCTATCCCGACGGATCCATCGACCCAACCGTGGTGCATCTCGACGACGGCCGCGAAGCGTACACGTTGTACGTCAACTCCTTGACCGGACGCCCCGCCTTGGTCGCCGGCTACTACGACGTCGACTATGACAAGTAAGCGCGTGCGCGGCTTTACACTGCTGGAGGTGCTGGTCGCGGTGATGATCATCGCGCTGGGGTTCACCGGATTGCTGTCGCTGCACAGCCGGAATTTGACGCTCGTCAGCCGCGACCAGGACCTGACCCGCGCAACCCTGCTGATGCGCGAATTGGTGGCCCAGGTGGAACTGTTCCCCGACTACGCGGTGGTCGGCAGCGCCAGCGGAAATTTCGATGGTTCGCCGGGGTTCACTTGGGAACGCGAGGTCACGAGCACGGACCTCGAGGAGTTGCGCCAGGTGCGGTTGCGGGTCCTGTGGGGGGTGCGCGGACTCCACCGCGCGGAAGTCTTGTACTATGTGCACGTTCAACCGGCGACATCGTGAGGGCGGGTTCACGCTGCTGGAATTGCTGGTGGCGGTCGTGATCCTCGGCATCGTGCTGACGACGGTCTACGGCGCGTTGTCGCGGACGTTGAACCAGAAGGGGTACGCGGAAGATCGTGCCGAGCTCTATGCGGTGGGTCGCGAGGCGGCGATGCGGATCGCCGAAGATCTCGAAGCCGCACTGCCGCCGAACCGAACCGCCGACGTGAGCTTCTTCGGTGTCAGTCGCGGCGATCACCCGCCCAACGATGCGGTGCAGTTCAGCATCAACACGCACAGCGGTCTCCGCCCGGACGTACCGAGTGCCGGACGATCGACCGTCAGCTATTCCTTGGTGCCGCTGGCCGAAAGCGATACCGTGTTCGAGCTGCTGCGCGATGAGATGCCGACGGCCATGACCCTACCGGAAGGCGATGACGGCAGCGGGTTCGGCCAGCCGACACCGCCCATGCGCAAGGCCAATCTGTTGTTGGATAGGTCCGACTGTCTCGCCCAGCGATTCTGCTTGGTCGGCATGCGGTTTCGTTTTCTCGACCCCACCACCGGCGATTGGGTTGCGACCTGGGATTCGACGCAACAGGCCCAACTGAATCGTCTGCCGGTGGCGGCGGAAATCGCGATTTTTCTGAGTGACAGCAACGGCAACGTGCACGACTTCACGACCATCGTTGATCTGGTGTTGGCGCAGGCGCTGCCGACACCGACGGTGCGGCGCTGACCATGAGCGATCAACGCGGCGTTGCGCTCATCATCACCTTGCTCGTGCTCACGTTGCTGACCATCACCGTGGTGGAGTTCACGTACTCGGTCACCGTCGACTATCAGTTGGCGAACAACGCCATGACGGCGATGCAGGCGCAATTGCTGGCGCGCGCCGGGATCAACTTCGGCGAGGCGTTGCTGGCGCGGGACACCAATCAACCGCCGGCCGATTGGTACTTCGAGGACTGGGCACATCCCGATGTCGCGAGTCTGCTCCCGCTTGACCCCGGCGATCGCCTCGAAGTGCGCGTGATCGACGAGAGCGGAAAGATCAATGTCAATCGGACCCGTTCGCCGCGCGGAGCGCCGCTAGCGCAACCGGGTCAACCCAACCTCAGTCCCGATGCGTTCCTCCGCGACGCGCTGCGACGCTTGTTCGAAGCCAACGACGTCGATGTGCAAATTCCCGATCGCTTGTTGCAGTACTGGGGCCAGACGTTGCCGCCGGTTCCCGGCCAGCAGCCGAACCAGCCGGTGGATGACTTTCGCTCGATCGAGGATTTCGCGGCGATGTTCGGCATCTCGGGATCGAAGCTGGTCAAACTTCGCCACTTCATCACCGCGATTCCCTCCAGCCTCACAGTCGGCGGTCGCGGCGCGGGTGATCTCGGACGCATCAACGTCAATACCGCGCCGGCGCAAGTGCTGGCGGCCGTCATCAATGATCAGGGGCGCGTGCAATCGATTATGGAACGCCAAGGTCAGGAGCAACCGATTGATCAGGCCATCTTCAACGGGATCATGCAGGGGCTTCAAAACGAAGCGCAAATCAAGCCACTGTTCGGCTTCACCAGCGCGTTCTTCAGAGTGTGCGCGAGCGCGCAAGTCTCAGGCGATCCGACCGGTCAGCGTCCGGGCGGCGTTGGGCAGACGGTTGTTGCGCTGGTGAATCGGCGGCCACTCGCCGGGGTGCCCGCCAACGCGGCGCCGGGAATTCCACGCTGGACATTGACCCCGCTTGATTGGCAGAAAAGAGGCGGCGCCGCTCTGCTGACTCGCACCCCGTTGTCCCCCGACAGCGGGTCATCTTTGCTGGATCGTGACGCGCAAATGTTGGATAACGGCCCCGGAGATACCGGCCCTGGGTCGACGCCGGCGGTAGATGCGTGTAGTTGAAGGTACGAGGAACTGAGCGGGCATGCCGCAACGAATTCTGGCATTGGATATCGAAGAGGCCGAGGTCAAGGCCGCACTGCTGGAAACCAGCTTTCGCGACTACCGCATTGCCGGCCTCTACCGCGATGCGCTCACGCCTGGTGGCTCGGTGTCCGATCAACTCCGCCGCTTCCTGGACAGTCATCAACTGGCCGGCGATACCGTCGTGTCGACGCTGCCGGGACGCTTCGTCTCGCACCGCGTGTTCTTCCTGCCGTTCCGCGATCGCAAGCGACTGAATCAGACGATCCCCTTTGAGTTGGAGTCGCAGGTGCCGTTCGGCCTCGATGAAGTCGTCGTCGACTACCAAGTACTGCGCCGCGACAGTTCCGGAACGACCGTGCTGGCGGCGATGGTGCAGAAGACCGACCTCGCCGCGCATCTCGCGACCTTGAGCGCGGCCGGTGTCGATCCGAAGGTGGTGGACTTTGCCCCGTTGACCGCCATCAACGTTTTGCGCGTCCTCGGGCGAGATCTCCCGGCGACGCTCGCCTTGGTCGAGTTCAACGACACCAACGCCAACGTGCTGCTGTACCGCAATCGAGAGCTGGTGGGATTGCGAAGCGTCTCGCTGGTGCGATCGCATGCAACCTCCAACGGCAGCGGCGGGGCCAACAACGGACATTCGGATGCATCATCGTCGCAGGACTCCGGCGACGCGAGCGCCCGCGCCGCCGCGATCGACATTCGCTGGACGCTGATGGTGCTCAACGGCGCGCCGCTCGATGACCAACTGCCCTGCTACCTGACCGGCGTGTCGACCTGGGTGGATTCGGTCGCACCGCGGCTCGAGCATGATGCCCACCTGTCGCTTCGCCGGCTGGACCGGCGTACGCTCCCCAGCGTCCCGGTCGAAGCCGCGGCTGCGTTGCCGATGTGCACCAGCCCCCTCGGCTTGGCGCTGCGTGAGGTCGCGCCCTCGACGGCGCTTGGCCTGAACTTCCGGCGCGCCGAGTTCGCCTATCATCGCGGTCAGCAAGAAGTTCGTCGCGCGCTCATGCGCGTCGGCATACTGGCGGTGGTGCTGGTCTTGCTCACGATCGTGAACCTCTTCATGGCCTATCAGCAACAAGTCAATCGGCTGGGTGCAATCGATGCGCGCATTCGCGAAGTGTTCAAGGCCACGCTCCCCGACGAGCGCCCGGTCAATGAGCGCGCTCAGCTCCAGGCGGAGATCGACAAGGCCGAACAACGCATCAACCTGCTCGGCGGCATCGTATCGTTGTCCGGCGTGGCGGCGATCGACGTCGCCCGCGGCATCTCCGCGTCCATCCCAGTCCAAAGCAAGATCGACATCGACGAATACTCCTTCGATCCCGAGGGGGTTCGCATTCGCGCGAAGACAGACGCGTTCGAGACCGTCGACGCGATCAAGCAATCGCTGACGCCATTGCCGTATTTCAAGGACGTACAGGTGAAGGACGTGAAGGCCGGTCCGGACGGCAAAGACGTGACCTTCCGCCTGCTGTTGCTGATGACCAAGGATACACACGTAGGCGAGTGATGGCGTTCGATCCGCGACAGATGGTCAACTTCTACCAGCGGCTGTCGCCGCGGGAGCGCCTGTTGCTGGTGCTTGCCGTCGGTTCGGTCGTGCTGATCTCGCTCTACAGCTTCGTCTTCGACCCGTTGGTGAGTGGACGCGAAGCGCTGCAAAAGCGCATCGTAGCGCGCGAGAAGGATCTCGCGGAGATTCAGGTGCAGCGCGTCCGCTACCTGGAAATGCTGCGGCAGATCGAAGCCAACCAAGCGGTGCTCGTCCGCACCGAGCCGAACTTCTCGCTGTTTGCCCATCTGCAAAACGCCGTCACCCAGGTGCTGTCGCGCGAGCACATCGCGTCGATGAACCCCACCGACAAGAATCTCAGCGACGAGTACCAAGAGCAGTCGGTCGAGATCAAATTGACGGCGGTCACGCTCCAGCAATTGGTCGACGTGATGTATCGCATTGAGAAGGGGGACGTGGGATTGCGGATCTCGCGGTTGCAGGTGAAGAAGCGGTACAACGACCCGCAGAACTTCGACATCACGGCGAACGTCTCGCTGCTCAAACCGCGCAACGCGCCGGCTTCGGCGGCGCCCGCGAGCGGTGCAGCGATCCCCGCCGCCCCGCCGGCGCCGGCTGCTGCAGGAGCTCAAAGCTGATGCGTCTGCCGCGTCTTCGACTGCCGTTCCGCCTACGGGTGCCGCGCCCGTCGTTCGAGTGGATCGGCGACTGGCTGAGTCGGAGCCTCGTGCTCTACGGTGTGTACACGTGCGTCCTCTTCTTGATCTTCATGATTGTCAACTTTCCGCACGAGGTCGTGGTGCGGCGAGTGCTCGGTACCTTCGATCTCGGACAGGTGCAGCTCGATTTCAATGCCGTCCGCTTCGCCTGGCATCGTGGCTACGAGTTGCAAGGCGTCAAAGTCTCGCTCCCGACCGGGCCGTCGGAATACACACCGGTGATCGAGGCGTCGACGTTCGACGTGCGGCCGGCGTTGGCGAGCTTGATCAAAGGGCAGCTCAATCAGTGGCAGTGGCAGGCCGAGTTGTACGGTGGAATCGTCGCCGGCGAATGGATCATGAACCCTGCAACCAAAGCCGGAACCGCGCAAATTGCTTTGACCAAGATCGATCTCGGTCGCCATCGAGCGCTAGCCGCGCAACTCGACGAAGGTCAGATTACCGGTCAGCTTTCCGGCGTCTTGTCGGCGCAGATTTCGCCCCGCGATGCGCGCGCCGCGCAGGTCACCGGCGATCTCACCATCGCACGGCCGGGGGTACTCGGTGCGAAGGTCAAAGGGTTCAAGCTTCCCGATCTGCAGTTCAACCAAGGCAAGGGCAAATTCACGCTCAAAGCCGACCGGCTCGACTTGCAGGACGTCAAATTCACCGGCGATCAATTGAACGCCAGCGTCAGCGGCCAAATCGTCTTTCGTCAACCGGCATCGGCCAGCACGCTGAATCTGCGCGCCACACTCGAGCCCAGTCCGGCAACCCCGGATCAAATCAAGGTGCTGCTCGCGCTCATACCCCGAGCGCCGAACGCGAAGCCCGACGCCCCGTTCACCATCACCGGCACGCTCGCCGCACCCCAGGTGAAGTAGGCGCCACCTTGATCTTTCGGCGTCGGGTGGGCACCATACGGTGTTCGCGCGCAACGGATATCCATCGATAGCGGGACCATGCTGGGAATTGTCAAGAAGATCATCGGGACCAAAAACGACCGCGAGTTGAAGCGGCTGTGGCCGATCGTCCGCCAGATCAACGAACTGGAGTCGTCGATCGAAGGCCTTAGCGACGAGCAATTGCGCGCAAAGACCACGGAGTTCAAGGCGCGCGTGCGGGAAGCCGGCGCGGAACTCCACGCGCGCGTGAACGACTTGCGCGCGCAACTCCGCGGCGAAGCGGGAGCGCACGGCAGCGACGGCGATCCCGACACGCTCGCCCGCCTGATCGATGAGCAGGAGAAGGCGCTCTATGCTCGCGAGCGCGAGGAGCTGGACGCCATTTTGCCCGAAGCCTTCGCGTGCGTGCGCGAAGCCTCGAAGCGCGCCATCGGCCTGCGCCACTTCGATACCCAACTGCTCGGCGGCATGGTGCTGCACGAAGGGAAGATTGCCGAGATGAAAACCGGCGAGGGCAAAACGCTGGTCGCGACCTTGCCGATCTACCTCAACGCGCTTAGTTCCCGCGGCGTGCACTTGATCACGGTCAACGATTACCTGGCGCGGCGCGACGTGCAGTGGATGGGCCCCATCTATCACGCCCTCGGCCTCACCGTCGCGTCGATCGTGCACGACACCAGCTACCTGTTCGACCCGAGCTACGTGGTCAAGGACTACCGCCTGCTCAATCTCCGTCCGATCGAACGCAAGGATGCGTACCTCGCCGACATCACCTACGGCACCAACCACGAGTTCGGCTTCGACTACCTGCGCGACAATATGAAGTTCAGCCTGGAGGAGTACGTCCAGCGCGAGCTCAATTACGCCATCGTCGACGAAGTCGACAACATCTTGATCGACGAAGCCCGCACGCCGTTGATTATCTCGGGACCGGCCGAGGAGTCGACCGACAAGTACTACACCATCGATCGCATCATTCCCCGGCTCAAGCGCGGCGCGGTGGTGCGCGGCGACGTGCGCCAAGAAGATCGCGCCGACGTCGAGGCGCAGGGGGACTACACCGTCGACGAAAAGAGCCGGAACGTCGTCCTCACCGAAAGCGGCGTCGCCAAAGTCGAGCGCATGCTCGGCATCACCAATCTGTACGAACCGGGCCAGATCAGCACGCTGCACCACGTCAACCAAGCGCTGAAGGCCCATACGATCTTCAAACGCGACGTCGACTACATCGTGAAAGACGGCCAGGTCATCATCGTGGACGAGTTCACCGGCCGCTTGATGCCCGGGCGGCGCTGGTCCGATGGCCTCCATCAGGCGGTCGAAGCGAAAGAGGGTGTGCGGATCGAACGCGAGAATCAGACCCTCGCGACCATCACAATCCAGAACTACTTCCGCATGTACAAGAAGCTGGCGGGGATGACGGGCACCGCCGATACCGAGGCGGTGGAGTTCAAGAACATCTACAAACTCGACGTGATCGTGGTGCCACCCAACCGGCAGATGGTCCGTCTCGATCATCCGGACATCGTCTACAAGTCCGAGCGCGAGAAGTTCAACGCGGTGATCGACGACATCGTCGCCTGCCACGAGAACGGCCAACCGGTGCTGGTTGGCACCGTGTCGGTCGAAAAGTCGGAGCAACTCGCCAAACTGCTCAAGAAGGCGGGCGTCAAACACAACGTGCTCAACGCCGTCAATCACGAGGCCGAAGCGAATATCATCGCGCAAGCCGGCCGCTTCAAGACGGTGACCATCGCCACCAACATGGCCGGTCGCGGCACCGACATCCTGCTCGGCGGCAATCCGGAGTTCCTGGCGCGTTCCGAGCTGGAGAACGAGTGGGTGCGCCGCACCGCCAGCCTACCGGAAGGACACCACCGCTACGAAGACGCGTTACAACAGCTCCGCGAGCGCTACGACGAAGCGGTGCAACAGGCGTACAAGCAGCATCAACCGCTGTGGGCGCCGTTTGAGCAAGCGCAAGCCAAGGCGCTCGAGGACCTGACCGCGGCGCATCGCCAGTACCTCGAAGCCACGTTTTGGCGGACGCGCCGGGAGTACGAAACGGCGCTGGCGCGTGCACTTCGGAGCGGTGCGGTCGACGCGCAGGCGGCCGGGGCGTGCGCCGACGCGGTGGTCGGCTACAGCGACGCACTCCAGGAACTCGATCGCGTCACCGGCCCGCACTTCGGCGAGGAGGGACAACAGCGCTTCCTGCGCGGGCTCGAAGAACTGAAGAACGTCTTGACCGAGCTGAGCCGCAACGGCGCGGGCGACGCAAAAGCGTTGACGACCGTGCGTGCGCCGTTCGAACGCGTGCGTGCGGAGTACGAGCGCGCCGTCCAACGCGTCTTGACGCACTCGGCCTCCGACGCGGACGACTATGATGCCGCCAGGGCCGCGTACGAAGCGACGGAGCAGGCATACCAGGACGCGGAGCGATCCTACCTCGAACATCGCACGCCCTACGAGGAGGCGGTCGCCGCCGCGCAAAGTGAATACGAAGCGACGCGCAAGAAATACACGAAGGTCGTCGAAGACGTGCGCGAGCAGATCGACAAGGCGCCGGAAGAATTTCGCACGCGCTACGAAGAAGTCACTGCCAAGTACCGCACCCTGTGCGCCGATGAGCGCGAGAAAGTGATTGCCGCCGGCGGCCTCTACATTGTCGGCACGGAGCGGCACGAGAGCCGACGCATCGACAACCAGTTGCGCGGTCGCGCCGGCCGGCAAGGTGATCCCGGCGCGTCGCGGTTCTACTTGTCGCTCGAAGACGATCTCCTGCGCATCTTCGGCGCCGAGCGTATTCAGGGCTTGATGACGCGCCTTGGCATGGAGGAGGGCGAACCGATCGAGCACCGGTTGATCACGCGCGCCGTCGCCAATGCTCAGAGCAAGGTCGAAGCGCACAACTTCGACATCCGCAAGCATCTGCTCGAATACGACGACGTGATGAACAAGCAGCGCGAAGTCATCTACGCGCGCCGGCGGGCGGTGCTGGCGGGGGAACGGCTCAAAGAGACCGTGCAGGAGATGATCGACGACGTCGCCGCCGGACTCGTCGGCCAGTGCGCCAACCCGGAAGTGTCGCCCGAGGAGTGGGAGTGGGGCGCGCTCGAAGAGGCCTGCTTCAAGCAATTCAATTTCCGCCCGGGGTTCACCGCGGACGAGCATCGATCGCTCAACGCGCAACAACTCGAAGAACAATTGCTGCAAAGGGTCCGCGGGCTCTACGAACAACGCGAACGCGGACTGGTCGAACAGCGCGCCGATCCGCGCTACTTGGAGAAGCTGGTGCTGCTGCAGACCATCGACACCCTGTGGAAAGATCATCTGTTGTCGATGGACCATCTGAAGGAAGGCATCAGCCTGCGCGGGTACGGACAGAAAAATCCGTTGCAAGAATATCAGAAGGAAGGCTTCGAGATGTTCGAGGCCATGATGCAGCAGGTGCAAGTCGACGCGGTCGAAAAACTCTTCACCGTTCAAATCGTCCGCCAAGAGGACGTGCAGCGGATCGAGCAGCAACGCCGGCCGAAGCCCGCCCGGATCGTGATGAGTGGCGGAGGCGCGGCGGCGGCCGCCGCCAAGGCCGAGACGGTCCGTCACGAGGACAAGGTGGGCCGCAACGATCCGTGCCCCTGCGGCAGCGGCAAAAAGTACAAGAAGTGTCACGGCGTTTGACGCGTCGCCGTAGCGGGCGGCGCGCAACTGTCCGATGACTTGCCACGGTCGCGCGGTGGTGCGAGCATCGCGCCGATGCGCATCGTCGGCCAATTGATCGGCTTGTTCTCGTTCGACATCGGATATGAGATCGACCTCGATCGTGCACGAGTCCTAACCGATCCGGGCGAGACCGACGCCCAGGCGCGGCGCCGGGCGGCGCCGCCGTACTTGGCATACGCTTCGCCCCCGCTGCGGCTGCGATTGGGTAGTCGCGACGTTCGCCTCGGCGACGCGACGGTCGCGGCAGCGGTGAGCGCGGTGATTCACGATTTCGGCGCCGTCACGGTCGCCTTCCGCATGCCACTCGATTGTGCCGTGACGTCGTTACCCCCGCTGACGGCGACGCTCACCGGGGCTGGCCCGCTCGAGGGCGAAGCCAGGCGGGTGCTCGAACACCTCTTCGCTCGCATCGCGCCGGCGGTCAGCAAGCCCGGATTGAATCCATTCGTCGAGGATTACTATGTGATTCAGACCGACCACATCGATCCGCCCGTCGCCGTCGACGAATGGATCGCGCAGACGCGCGGCCCGCTCGCCTCGGCGCTGCGCTGCGAGCCGACCGCACTCTCCGAAGCCGAGGTCGCCGACGTGTTTCGCATGCGCCTCTCGTACTATCCTGACGACTTGTTGGTGACCGAGTGGAACGTCGCGTTGATCGTCGACCAGGACTACCGCGAGACGATCGACGTGCTCGAGTACCTCAACGTGCAATTGGTGGAACTGCGCTACTACGATGCCCTGCTGGATCGGCGCGTCGCGGACACCTACGGCATGACGGCCACGCGCACGCGCAGTTTTCCGCTTGTGCAGCGGCGCTTTCGACGCGCAATCGAAGAGCTGGCGGCGATCCGGGTCGACGTGGCAACCGTTTTCGATCGCGTGCACAACGCGCTCAAATTGAGCGGCAATCTGTACCTGGCAAAGGTGTACACGCGCACCGCCGAGCGGTTGGGCTTGCGCGCCTGGGAAGAGAGCGTCGCCAGCAAATTGGACGTGCTCCACAAAATGTACGATGTCCTGGTGCAGCGGGTGACGACGGCGCGGGCGGAAGCGTTGGAATTGGCCATCATCCTTTTGATCGTTGTGGAGATCGCCCTCTTCGTCATCGGTCGGGGCGGATGACCGAAGACCGCCTCTGCATGGCCGGCATCGTCGTGGTGATGTCGTGAGTTCTCAATTGTGAACGCGGCGAATGCGGTCAGTGGCCTTCGGCTCGTCGCGCTGCCGCTCCTGCTGGTGTTGGCGTGGTTCGGCTATGCAACGGCGTTCCTGATCGGGTTGGCGATGTGTCTGTTGTCCGACCTGGTCGACGGCTGGCTTGCGCGGCGGCTGCATCAGAACTCGGCGTGGGGCGCGAAGCTGGATAGCTGGGCCGATCTCGCCCTGTACGGGATGTTGCCGCTGGCGGTGTGGTGGCTGTGGCCGGATCTGGTTCAGCAGGAGGCGCGTTACGTCACTGCCGCGCTGGTGAGCTTCACGCTGCCGATCGTGATCGGGTTGGCGAAGTTCGGACGCTTGACGAGCTATCACACGTGGGGCGCGAAGGCTTCGTCGGTGCTCATCGGTTTCGGTTTGTTGCTGCTGTTCGTCTGGCGAACTCCATGGCTGTTCCGGATCGCCGTGGTCGTACTCGCGCTCGCCGAGATGGAAGAGATCGCGATCACTTGGAGTCTGCCGCACTGGCGTGCAGATGTGCCGTCGATCCGGCATGCGCTGCAGCTGCGCCGATCGTAGAGTCACTCTGCCTGACCCCGCGGTTCACTGCGAAGCTGAGGCGGCTCACGACAATCGGCCGCCCATCGGGACTTGAATATTGTACACGTAGTTGCCACGCTGCACGCTGAGCAGCACGCTCTGCGACAGGCGCACCTCGATCAGCTTCTTGCGGAACATCGTCAGGTTGGTCAGCGGCACGCCGGCGAGAGCGACGACGAAGTCGCCGCTGCGCATGCCGATCCGCGCGGCGTTGCTGTCGGGGCGCACCGCTCGCACGACCAATGCGCCGCGTGACTCGGCGAGACGAAACCCGAGCAGCGTCCAACTGAGGTCGTCGGCGCGCTCGATCGGATACTGACTCGCTTGCACCACGATGGTTTGCTCGGTGCCGTCGCGAACGATCGCGAAGCGCAGCGCGCTGTCGGCGGCGTGGTCGCGCACCCGCTGGTCGTACTCATCGCTCGAATGTACGTCGTGACCGTCGATTGCGAGAATGACGTCCCCACGCGCGACGCCCGCGCGGCTCGCGGGGCTCTCGGCCTCGACGCCACGCACCAGGACGCCGCGTTTGCCGCGGACGCCGAAGTGTTGCGCCAGCTCGACGGTGAGGTTCTGCACCACCGCACCGACCCACGGCACCTGTACCTCGCCGAAGGTGATCAGATCGGTCACGATGCGGCGCGCACGATCGACGGGAATCGCGAAGCCGATGCCTTGCGCGTTCTGATAGATCGCGGTGTTGATGCCGATCAGCTCGCCCTTGATGTTGAGCAACGGTCCGCCCGAGTTGCCGGGATTGATCGAGGCGTCGGTCTGGATGAAGTCGTAATAGGTCTGATCGTTCTGCTGCAGGCTGCGGCCGACGGCACTGACCACACCGGTGGTCACGGTATGCGACAGGCCGAACGGGTTGCCGATCGCGATCACCGTCTCGCCGATCATTAGATCGTCCGAATGACCCATCTCGACGAACGGCAGCTCCCCCGACGCTTGGACCCTGAGAACGGCGAGGTCCGAGTCGGAATCCGCGCCGACCAGCTTGGCCTCGAACTCGCGATCGCCCACCAGCGACACATGGATGCGGCTGCCTTTGAGGACGACGTGCTGGTTGGTGAGGATGTAGCCGTCGGCGCGGATGAGCACCCCCGAGCCGAGGCTGGTGCGCATCACGCGCTCGCGTCGCGGCTCGACGAAGTCGCGAAAGAACTGATCGAACATCGGATCGCGAAAGGCGCCGAACGGATTGGCCTGCTGCTCGACAATCTGCTCGGCGGAGACATTGACCACCGCCGGGCTGACCTTCTCGACCGCTTCGACCACCGGCGTCCGGCGCGACGCGTCGCCTGCCGCGACGGGTGAGGCGCAGAGGATGGCGATGAGTGCAATGAGAGAACGTGTGACGGGCATGGTGGGAGCGGTGCCGAAGCGGATCGAGCAAGTCAAGCGGCGTCTTGGGTTGAGTGAGCAGTTGCGACGGGGCCCAAAGACGCTATAGAGAATCGAGAGACGGACGATTCGTCGGAGGGAGACGCGAGCACGATGCGAGGATGGACGGTGCGTGACAGCCTCGAGCTATACAACGTCACCAATTGGGGCGCGGGATTCTTCTCGGTGAACGAGCGCGGCCATGTCGAGGTGCGGCCGCGCGGCAACGGCGGACCCGGCGTCGATCTGCTCGACTTGGTGCAGGACCTCGAACAGCGCGGGCTGCGGCCGCCGCTGCTGGTGCGCTTCTCCGACATCCTCGCTGCCCGCGTGCAGGGCCTGTGCGGCGCGTTCGAGAAGGCGATCGGCGAGTACGGCTACACTGGCAAGTTTCGCGGCGTCTATCCGATCAAGGTCAACCAGCAGCGCCACGTGGTCGAAGAAATCGTCCAATACGGCGCCGCGCGGGGCGTCGGGCTCGAGGCCGGCAGCAAACCCGAGCTGCTGATCGCGCTCGCAATTCTCGACACCCCCGGTGCAGTCATTGTCTGCAACGGCTACAAGGATCGCGCCTACATCGAGACGGCATTGTTGGCGCAGCGGCTCGGCCGAACCCCCATCATTGTGGTCGATCGCTTCCGCGAAGTCGATCTGATCGTCAAGACGTCGCGCGAACTGGGCATCAAGCCGCATATCGGTGTGCGCGCCCGCCTGACCACCAAGGGCGCGGGCAAGTGGATCGAATCGACGGGCGATCGATCGAAATTCGGTCTCACCGCGGTCGAGATCGTCGAAGCCGTCGAGCTGCTGCAGGCCGAAGGCATGCTCGACTGTCTGCAATTGTTGCACTTTCACATCGGCTCGCAGATCACCGCCATCCGTGCGCACAAGGACGCGCTCAGCGAAGCCAGCCGCGTCTTCGTCGGCCTGCATCAGATGGGCGCCAAGCCGCGGTTCATCGACGTCGGCGGCGGTCTCGGCGTGGACTACGACGGCTCCCAGACCAACTTCCATTCGTCGATGAACTACTCCGTCCAAGAGTACGCCAACGACGTGGTCGCATCGATCCAAGAAGCCTGCGACAAGGAACACATCCCGCATCCCGACATCGTGACCGAAGCCGGCCGCGCGATGACGGCGCATCACTCGGTGCTGATCTTCGACGTCCTCGGCGTGCACGAAATGCTGTCGGGCAAGCCGCCGGAGCCGGTGAAGGACGACGACCACAAGGTGATCAAAGATCTCGCCGAAATCTGGTCGACGATCTCGCAAAAGAACGTGATCGAAGCGTTCCACGACAGCCTGCAGTTGAAGGAGGAAGCCGCAACGCTGTTCAGCCTCGGCTACCTCGACCTGCGCGCGCGCGCGCGCGTCGAACGCATGTTCTGGGATTGCTGCGAAAAGATCCTCCGCATCGTGCGCGAGCTGCCGTACGTGCCCGACGAGTTGGAGCCGTTGGAAAAAGGTTTGGCCGATACCTACTACGGCAACTTCTCGGTCTTCCAATCGGCACCCGACCATTGGGCCGTGAAGCAGTTGTTCCCGGTGATGCCGATTCACCGCCTCGAGGAGAAGCCGACGCACCGCGGGGTCTTCGCCGACCTGACCTGCGACAGCGACGGCAAGATCGACAAGTTCATCGATCAACGCGACGTGAAGGACGTGCTCGAACTGCACGCGTGGAACGGCCAGCCCTACTACATCGGCGTCTTCCTTGTCGGCGCCTACCAGGAGATCCTCGGCGACCTTCATAATCTCTTCGGTGACACCGACGCCGTGCACGTACGCTTGGGCGCCGACGGCCGCTACGAAGTCGAACACGTGGTCGAAGGCGATGAAGTGACCGAGGTGCTGCAGTACGTTCAGTACGACAAGGGGACGCTGATCGAGAAGGTCCGCCGCACCATCGAAGTGGCGATGCGCGCCGGTCAGATCAGTCTCGAAGATTCCGCCCGCTTGCGCCGCCACTACGAGCAAGGGCTGCAAGAGTACACCTACCTCAGCCGCGACGCGTAGCGGCGACTCACCAACCCTCGTCGGGATCGGGTGCGTCCCCGCGTAGCAGTTCCACGTCAGCTTGATCTTGCAAGGCTTTGCTCCGGCGACGTGCGGGATCGGCGCCCGCTCGCGATTTCAATTCAATCAAATCCGGCTTTCGAACGATCGGGACGCGCACGCCAGCGACGTCGAGATGCTCGGCGCGTTCGATCATCGGATCGAACGCCGCATCGAACACCAACTGAATCGGCTCGCCGCTCGCATGACGGAAGTTGAGACGGTGACGAAACGCGCCGACCCGCCGAAACCCGGCGGCGACGAGCGCGTGACTCACCGCCTCGCGATCGATTTGCGAATGCACGGCGATGTCCGTGTCCGCGGTGGCGCGCGGCACCCCGGAATGAATCCCAACCGCGACGCCTCCGATCAGGGCGTAACGCGCCGGCAGCGCGTCGAGGACGCGTGCCGTGTCGACGAGCGCTGCCACCTTGTCCGGTGCCTCGTCCATGCCGGTGCCTCCGTGACGCGCCGCAATGAGCACGCGATCGCGTGCGGTGACGTCCGCGATCGCATCGAGTCCCCTTCGGGGTTGTCGCTCCATTTGCGCAAGCCTACCAGGAACCGGAGGACCTGAAGATCGTGCGCGCAACCGGCGCACGCCGGTGCGACTGTCAGAGCAATCGCGCCAAATAGAGATCGGTGTTGGCGCGGATCCGCCGGGCTTTGTCGTCGGGATCTTCGTCGACGATCTTTTCGTCGGGCGTGACCTTGAACAGCGGTTGGCCTTTGCGGACCACCACGCCGCTGTCGGGAATCAGCAGCTCGTCGATGGTGCCGGCGAACGTCGCGTACACTTTGTTGAACATCTTCATGACTTCGATGATGTAGAGCGCGTCGCCGGGCTTGAAGTGAACGCCTTTGGTGACGAACGAGGGATAACCGGGTGCCTCTTGCCCGTAGTAGGTGCCACCCATCGCGGCGACGATTTCGTCTGCCTTGGTCGCCGGCGGCGGCACCAAGATCTTGCGCATGGCTTCCTGATGCGCGGGGTCGTGCAAGCGCTCGGGAATGGTCACCGTCAAATCGGGATTGAGCGCCAGTTCGAAGAACCCCACTTTGGCCGCGATCAGAGGCAGCAGGGCGAGGATCTCCACTCCGAGCTGATGACCGGCGTGGGCGGCACGAATCTTGGGCCAGATCCGTGCGTCGATGCCGAACGCGGGCGGCTCGCCGCGCAGCGTCGCGTCCAGCTCGCTCCACGACATGCCTGAGGGGACACACGTCGCCAAGTGGTCGTAGAACGCGCGCGCATTCTCGAGCAACTGTTGATCGTGATCCCAGATGCGATGCGCCGCCGGCTCGCCCGGTTGGTCGCCGAGGTGCAGCAGGTGGTAGGTCGAGGCGAGAATGTCGATCGGATTGCGCTGCCACGCGACGCGACCATTGGTCACTTCGAAGTCGAGCCGGTGCTCGCTGAGCCACGCCGAAAGAAAATGGGGCTCCTCGATCAACATGGTCAGCGGTCGTTCGAGCAGCGTCTCTTTCAGGTCGATCACCTGACGGGTTGCCGCGACGGCGCGTTCGCCCATGGCGGCCGCGGCGGCGGTCGTGCGCCGCGCGATCTGCTGAAACGCGTGGTCGAAGTCGATGGCCTGCGCTTCGCGTGCCAGCTCGCCGACGAGCGTGAGGTAGGGCACCACGAACTTGGTGGTCGGCTTGGCCCACGCATCGCGGCTGCGAAACCAGGTGACGATACCGAAAAGGAATTCGCGATTGGTGGCAAGGTCGATGCCGCGAAGGGTCGTCCGCCGCAGAATCTCGGCGACACGCTCGAAGCTTTCGTCGCGGTCGGCGCCGGTCGCGAGCAACAGCGCCACGTTCGAGTCGTAGGCGCCGGCGAGACGATAGCGCATGAACAATTGGGTGTCCGGGTTCTTGATGGAGATGCCCTGATCGTCGCGGATCTCGCCGTCGATCGGATCGGACCACGACATGATGATGCCGCCGGCGGCGGGGTTGAGGGCGCGGTCGGTAGCGTTGAGCCGGACTTCGATCGCCGCTTGGTCGCGTTGCACGCGCGTCGGCTTGGGCAAGCGGTGCTTGTGCTTCGCGATCAAGGCCATGCATTCGACCAGCGAGTGCACGTCGAAGCAGTCGTTGGCGCCCTCGGGGTTGGTGAAACGGAGCGCGTAGCACAACTCGGAGACGCGATGCTCGACTTGAATGCGGGTGTTGACCTCCATGAAGTAGTGCCGATCGCCTTCGACGATGCATTCGAACGTCGAGGCCGAGTCGAGCCGGACGGCGCTGCCAAAACGCTCGGCTTCGGCTTCCATGCGTTTCAGCACGGCCAGATCGGTTTCGAGCACCTCGGCCTTGCGCCGGTCGCCCGCCGCGCGGGCCGCGGTGATGGCGGCGGCGAACCCTTCCTGCGTAATCGACACCTCGACCAACTTCTGCTCGTGCATCTGCAGCGAACAGTCGCGGCCGCCGAGCGCGATGCACCACTCGCCGTTGCCGAGGATTTGAATCTCGTTATGACGCGTCTGCTCAACGTTCAGTTCGATGAGCATGTTCTTGTTGTCGCCGACGCCGGTGGCTTTGACCTCGTTGAGTACCTCGCGCACGAGTCCGGGCACCACCGTCGCGTCGGAAAAGATTCTCTGGCCCTTGCCGCCGCCGCCGCCGATCGCTTTCAGCCGGAATCGCCGGCCGGGATGCTCCTTGATGAGCTCCGCGGCTTCCCGTTGAATCTGGTCGGTCAGCTCTTCGATGGTGAACAGATCGAGGTGCTTAGCATACGCGGCCAGCAGCACGTGGTCGGCAAGGTCTTCGAGACCGATCTTCTCGTTGTCGATCTCCGCAACCGTTAAGCCCTTCTCTTTGACAAGCTGTGCGAGCGCCGCGCGACTTGGATACGTGCGAAGCAACGTACGCGCGGTCGAGTTGTTGATGCCGGGAGTAACCGACACGCGGTTCTCGATGGCGGTGCGCTTCGCCTCGTCCTTGGCCCCGGCAGCCTCTTGCGTGTGCGATCCCGGTCCGATGAAGGTCAAGCCCGCCTCGTCGATCGCGCGGACGAACGAGGCGTCTTCGGCCATGAAGCCGTAGCCGGCGAAAATGTATTGATAGTTGTGCTCGCGGCAGATCTCGATCATGCGCGCGATGCGGTGCTCGCGCTCCTCCTTCGAGGTGCCGGTGTAGTCCGGGATCGGATGGACGTGGTTGGGGTCCATGATCCGGAGTTCCGGAGACAGTGCGCGCGGAAAAACGATGCTGTCGCGTTCGGAAATCAGGATGCCGACGTTGGTCATTCCCATTTCGCGAAAGACGTCGATCGCCTCTTTGCGGATGGGGCCGCGGCAGACGATGAGCACGCCCATGTCGTCGCAAGCGAACGAACGCACCCACTCGGACGGCGACTCGCCGAGCCGACGGTCGCGGTGAACCAGCGGATTGGCGGTCGTCGGATCGGTCGATCGGTTCGGCATCTAATGAAACTCCCGCTGGATGGACTGCCACGGTCCGGGCTCGTAGTGACCGAGGAGGAATTCGAGGCTGCGGCTGAGGACGGTCCGCAGATCGCTCGGCATGACGATCTCCGAGATCGAGCCGAGGCTGAGTGCTTCGCGGGGGTTCATCAGCTCCTTCTCGTACCGTTGATTGAATTCTGCCTCGCGTGCGCGCAGCCAGTCTGCGACCTCCTTTTCCGCTTCCGCCTTCGCGACGTCGGGCGCGGTGCCGGTGTCGATGCGCGCGGCGGCGAGTTCGCGCACCTTGGCCGCAGCGGCGGCGCGCACTTCCTGCAGTTCCTTTTTGTACGTGTATTCTTTGCCCGCGGTGCCCATGACGGCCACGCGCGTCGTCGGCAGTGCCAGCACGATGTCGGCGCCGGTGGCGTAGGAGTTGAAAGCCGCATAGGCGCCGCCGAAGGCGTTACGGATGATCAGCAGGATGCGCGGGGTGCGCAGGTCGATGATCGCATCGAGCATGGCGCGTCCGGCCTGCACGATCCCGCGGCTCTCTTGATCGCGCCCCGGCAAAAAGCCGGTGGTGTCTTCGATGAAGATCACCGGGATGTTGTAGATGCTGCAGAAACGCACGAAGCGCGCGATCTTGTAGGCGGCGTCGATGTCGATCTGCCCGCTGGCGACGGCGCTGTTGTTCGCGACGAAGCCGACCACGCGCCCGCCGAGCCGGCCGAAAGCGGTGACCGCGTTGCGCGCGCGATCCGGTTGCAATTCGAAGAAATCGCCGTGATCGCACACCTGCTGAATCATGATCGAAACGTCGATCGGAGTGTTGAAGCCGGTCGGCGAGTTGAACGCCTTGCGCAGCAACGTGTCGATCTCGGCCGTGCGCCGGTCGATCGGATCGGAGGTGCGCTCGAACGGGGGCGCGACCTTGTTCGAGTCGGGCAGATAGCCGAGCAAGCGCTGGGCGGTGCGCAGCGCGGCGACTTCGTCGGCGACGGTGAGGTCGGACACCCCGCTGGCGCCGTGCACCTTGGGGCCGCCGAGATCATCAGGGGTCACGTCTTCTCCGAGCGCGCTCTTGACCACCACCGGGCCGGTGAGCCCGAAGAACGTGTTGGCCGGCTGGATCATGAAGCTGCCCTGGCGCGGCAAATACGAGCCGCCACCGGCATTGAAGCCGAACATGCACATGATGCTCGGAACGATGCCGCTGATCTTGCGCAAGGCGGTGAAGGCCTCGGCGTAGCCGTCGAGCCCGCCGATGCCCGCCGGCACGAAGGCCCCCGCGCTATCGTTCATACCGATCAGCGGGATGCTGCGATTGCCGGCCAGGTAGATCAGGTTCGCCAGTTTGCGCCCGTTGGTGGCGTCCATCGAGCCGGCGCGGACCGTAAAGTCGTGCCCGTACAGCGCGACATCGCGCCCGCGGATCTTCACGACCGCGGTCACGATCGACGCGCCGTCGAGATTGCGACCCCAGTTTTGGTACAACACCGTCGGATCGGTCCCGCGATCCTGCAGCACGTCGATGCGTTCCCACACCGTCATCCGGCCCTTGGCGTGCTGCCGCAGGATCTGCAGTGTGGTCGCCGCTACGTACGGCCGCCTTCGGAGATCTTCGCCCTGCTGCACGGCTTGTTCGTAGGCACCCAGGGCAGGCGGCTCGGCGCGTCCGGAAGTCGCCTCAGCACCATCGGCGAACGGATTGTCCAACGTCGGCACCACCGGGGTGGTCACCGCAACGGGCTCGTGCGCCTTGGTCTTCAGCTTGGTTTGAGTCGCCATCGCTCCAATCCTGCTCGCGTCGTCGTGAACGGGGCGTAGACAAACCGTAAACGCGTGCGGAGTCAAGGGAGGTGGTGGCGTGGTGAGTGGTGGTGGCGACTGGCGTTGGTCGGAGGCGACGTACGGCTGTGAGTCGTGTTCTCCCGCGAGTCACCGACACCTGCACCAGTCACCACCTCACCTTGACT
The DNA here is from genome assembly GCA_035541895.1 of Binatia bacterium. GTDB lineage: Bacteria > Desulfobacterota > Binatia > HRBIN30 > JACQVA1 > DATKMK01. Next base: position 88,212 of record DATKMK010000122.1, read on the forward strand.
TCCGGGCGACCTTTGATAGTCGTGCGAAGCAACGCGGAGCCGGAAGCGCACGCTTCACAACTACCTGCTCATGACTGCGACGTATCTCCCGGTGCTGGTGACGTTTGCCTTGGCGGCGATCGTTGTCGTGGTGATGTTGGCGTTGGGCAAGCTGCTGGGCCCGAAGAGCCACAACCCGATCAAGCAAGAGAATTTCGAGTGCGGCAACCCGCCGAGCGGCACGGCGTGGGGTCGGTTTTCGGTGAAGTTCTACATGACCGCAATCCTGTTCATCGTGTTCGATATCGAAGTCGTGTTCATGTATCCGTGGGCGGTGTTGTTCCGCCGGCTCGGCTGGTTCGGCTTCGCGGAAATGGCGGTGTTCATCGGCGTCTTGGGTTTGGGGTTGCTGTACGTGTGGCGGAAAGGGGCGCTCGAATGGGATTGATCGCGCCGCTGGTGCCGCGATTGCAGGAGATCTTCGCCGAGCGCATCGTCGCCAGTCACAGCGACTGCGGTGATGAGACCATCGTCATTCGTCGCGACGACGCCCTCGATACCTTCCGGGCGCTGCGCGATCGGCCCGAGTTCGCCTTCGAGTTTCTGATGGATGAAACTTGCGTCGACCGCTTGGGAGAGACGCCGCGGTTCGAGGTCGTGTGCCACCTCGCGTCGCTCACCCACGGGCATCGCTTGCGGGTGAAGGTCGGCATTCCCGAGGAAGACCCGGTCATGCCCTCGCTCGTGCCGGTGTGGAAATCCGCCAACTGGCTCGAACGTGAGGCGTGGGACATGTTCGGCATCCGTTTCGACGGTCACCCGGACCTTCGCCGCATTCTGCTCTACGACAGCTTCGTCGGGCATCCGCTGCGGAAGGACTACCCAGTGAACAAGCGGCAGCCGATCGTTTCGGAGCGCGACCCGATCGCCACCGACTGGAAGTTCTCATGACCACCGCCAGACGTGCGCCGCTGCCGGCCGAGATCGATCCGACCGAGGAGATCATGGAGATCCAGATGGGTCCGTCCCATCCGGCGTCTCACGGCACGATCAAGTTCAATCTCAAGCTCGACGGAGAAGTGGTCGTCGATTGCGACGTCGAGGTCGGCTATCTCCACCGCGCGTTCGAGAAGATGGCCGAGCAGGGCACGTGGACGCAGGTGATTCCGTACACCGATCGACTGAACTATGCGTCGCCGCTGATCAACAACGTTGCGTACGCCTTGGCAGTCGAGAAGCTGCTGGGCATCGAGGTGCCGCCGCGCTGTCAGTACATTCGCGTGATCATGAGCGAGATCTCGCGCCTCACCGACCACGAAACGTGTCTCGGAATGGCGGCGACCGAGTTGGGGGCGATGACCGTCGGCTTCTTGCTCAATGAAGCGCGCGAGCTGATGTACGACATCGTCGAGGCGGTGACCGGGGCGCGTCTGACCGTTACCTACACGCGCATCGGCGGTGTTACCAACGACTTCCCACCGGACGTTGCCGACCGCATCGCGGCGGCGCTGACGCACACGCGCGCGTTGATCGCCGACTGCGACAAGCTGTTGACCCGCAACCGCATCTTCTTCGATCGCATGCGCGCGGTCGGAGTGCTGTCGCAGGCCGACGCGATCTCCTACGGCGTCACCGGACCGATGTTGCGCTCGACCGGCGTGAACTACGACGTGCGCAAGGCGTATCCGTATTCGAGCTACGATCACTTCGAGTTCGACGTGCCGCTCGGCAGTACCGGCGACAACTACGATCGCTTCATGGTGCGCATGGCCGAGATGGAGCAGAGCATGCGCATCATCGAGCAAGCGCTGCGCAATCTGCCCGACGGTCCGGTGCGCATCAGCGATCCTCGCATCACCTTGCCGGACAAGCGTCAGGTGTACGGCAACATCGAGGGCCTGATGAATCACTTCAAACTGATCATGGAAGGGATCAAGGTGCCGCGCGGCGAAGTCTATCACGCGGTCGAAGGCGCCAACGGCGAGCTGGGATTCTTCATCGTCAGCGACGGCAGCGGCCGGCCGTATCGGGTGCGCGTCCGACCGCCGTGTTTCGTGGCGATGGGTGCGCTCGGTCAGATGTTGAAGGGCGGAATGATCGCCGACATCGTGCCGACGTTCGGCATGCTCAACATGATCGGCGGCGAGTGCGACCGGTAACCGTCAGCCAGAACCGTTCACGATCCAACCGTCATGCCTGTTGAATTCTCTCCCGTCGCGCAGCAGCAGTTTGCGGAGTATCTCCGGCGCTATCCGACCAAGCGCGCGGCGATCATGCCGACGCTGTGGTTGGCGCAGCGCGAGTTCGGTTACCTCAGTCGTGAGGTGCTCGAGTATGTCGCCGGACTCATCAACGAGTCGCCCGCGTTCGTCGGTTCGGTCGCGTCATTCTACACCATGTACTACAAGCAGCCGATGGGGAAGCATCATCTGCAGGTGTGCACCAACCTTTCGTGCGCGTTGGTGGGGGCCGATCGGATCGTCGAGGTGTGCACGCGCCGGCTCGGCATCAAATTGGGAGAGACGACCGCCGACGGCAAGTTCTCGCTCGACGAAGTCGAGTGTCTGGCGTCGTGCGGCACGGCGCCGATGATGCAAATCAACGACGACTATTGGGAGAACCTCACTCCCGACGGAACCCTCGAGCTGATCGAGCGGCTCGCCCGCGACTAGCCGGGTCCGCACAGGAACGCGCGCGCACTATGGCCCTCGACATCGGGATCGCCGCAATCAAGGCGCTGGTCGTGCTCCTGATGGTGCTGCAACTCGCCGGCGTGCTGGGCTGGATCGAGCGCAAGGGCAGCGCGCTGATCCAAGACCGCATCGGCGCCAATCGCGCCAACGTGTTCGGCTTTGCCGGCGCGGGCTTGGTCAACACCCTGATGGCCGACCCGCTCAAATTCATCACCAAGGAGGACGTTGTTCCCGCCGGCGCCGATCACCTGCTGCATCTGCTCGCGCCGTGCGTGAACCTGTTTCCTGCGCTCGTTGCCTTCGCCGTGATTCCCTTCGGCGATGTGCTCAAGATCGGCGATCTCGAGATCAACCTGCAGGTCGCCCGGCTCGACGTCGGCGTCCTCTATGTGCTGGCTGCAGCGTCGCTCGGCGTCTACGGCGTCGTGCTCGGCGGCTGGGCCTCGAATGATCGCTGGTCGCTGCTCGGCGGCATTCGCGGCTCGGCGCAGATGATTTCGTACGAGTTGGCGATGGGCTTGGCGATCGTGTCGATGGTGATGACCTATGGCACCCTCGATCTACAGACGATGGCGCGCGCTCAAGGCGGGACGCTCGCGAGCTGGTTGCCGCTGCCGGCGTGGGGCATCTTCTATCAGCCGGTCGCGTTCCTGATCTTTCTCTGCGCCGGGATCGCCGAGAGCAAGCGGGTGCCCTTCGATCTGCCGGAAGCCGAGTCGGAGCTGGTCAGCGGATACTTCACCGAATACTCCGGCGTGAAGCACTTGATGTTCTTCATGACCGATTTCGTCGAAGTCATCATCGTGAGCGGCTTGGTGACGACCTTGTTCTTCGGCGGCTGGCAGGTTCCGGGCCTGGCGCGCGACGGGTTCCACCTCGGCGCGGCGACGATCCCACTTCCGCATCTGGTGGTGGTGCTCCTGCAGCTCATCGCTTTCACCGTCAAGGTCGTGGTCTTCTGTTGGTTGCAGATCATGATCCGCTGGACGGTGCCGCGCTTTCGCTACGATCAGTTGATGCGACTGGGCTGGAAGGGATTACTGCCGCTCGCACTCGCCAACGTCGTGGCGACGGCGGCGGTGTTGCTGGCGGTGCAGGGGTGAGCGCGACGGTGGTGCGATGAGTCTGCCGCTGTTCGTCATCTTCGCCGCGTTGCTGATTGTCTCGGCACTCGGGGTGATCCTGCAACGCAATCCGGTGCGGAGTGCGCTGTCGCTGGTCGTCACGCTCTTTCTGTTGGCGGTGGTGTTCATCTTTCTGGAAGCGCACCTGGTCGCGCTGCTGCAGATCGTCGTCTACGCCGGCGCGATCATGGTGTTGTTCCTATTCGTGATCATGCTGCTGAACCTGCAGAGCGAGCCGGTCGAGGTCGGTCGGGTCGGGCTGCGATTCGCCGCGGCGGCGGCCGGCTCGCTGTTCGCCCTGCAGCTCATCTGGGTGGCGCGCGCGAAGGGCTTCCTCGCCGGCGGCATGAACGACGGCTTGCCGGCGGACTTCGGCAGCACGACTGTGCTGGGCGAGAAATTGTTCACGCAGTACTTGCTGCCGTTCGAGATCACCTCGGTGCTGTTGCTGGTGGCCATCATCGGCGCCGTCGTGTTGGCCAAGCGGCAGGTGAACTGAGAATCGCACGAGAGACGACGCGCATGGTTCCCGTCACCTACTATCTGGTGCTCAGCGCGATTCTCTTCGCCATCGGCGCAGTCGGCGTGCTGATTCGGCGCAATGTGATCGTGATCTTCATGTCGATCGAATTGATGCTCAACGCGGTGAATCTGCTGTTCGTCGCTTTCGCGCGACAATGGCACGCGATGGACGGACAGGTGATCGTGTTCTTCGTGATGACGGTGGCCGCCGCCGAAGCGGCCGTCGGGTTGGCGATCATCATTTCGATGTTCCGCGGGCGGGAAACCACCAACGTCGATGAGCTGAATCTGCTGCGCTGGTAGCCATGCACGACACCGTCACCGCGAACCATTTGTGGCTGATCCCCGCGTTGCCGTTGCTCGGGGTGGTGATCAACGCGACGCTGGGGCAGCGGCTCGGGCGCGGTCTGGTAGCGATAGTCGCGCCGGGCGTGGTCGGGATCGCGTTTGCCGTCAGCTTGTTCACGTTCGCCTCGCTCTTGAGTCTGCCGTCCGGAACCGCGCTGACCGACACGGCTTTCCCGTGGATTCACGCCGGCGCGCTGCAGCTCGACGTCGGGTTCCGCGTCGACCCCCTGTCGGCGGTGATGATTCTCGTCGTCACCGGTGTTGGATTCCTCATCCACGTCTACTCGATCGGCTACATGTCGCACGAACCCGACGTGGCGCGCTACTTCACCTACTTGAATCTCTTCACCTTCGCGATGCTGGTGTTGGTCTTGGCCGACAGCTTGCCGTTGCTCTTCGTCGGTTGGGAAGGCGTCGGCTTGTGCTCGTATCTCCTCATCGGCTTTTGGTACGACAAGGAGGAGAACGCCAACGCGGGCAAGAAGGCGTTCATCGTCAATCGCGTCGGCGACGCCGGATTTCTGCTCGGCACGTTCTTGCTGTTCTGGAATCTCGGAGCGGGAACGCACACGTTTGCGTTCACCGAGTTGCAGGCGCACGTGAAAGACATTCCGCTCGGCGTCGTCACCGCCGCGGCGCTGCTACTGTTCGTCGGTGCGACCGGCAAATCGGCGCAGTTGCCCCTGTACGTGTGGCTGCCCGACGCGATGGCCGGCCCGACGCCGGTCAGTGCGTTGATCCATGCGGCGACGATGGTGACCGCCGGCGTCTACATGATCGCGCGTCTGAACTTCCTCTACGTGCTGACCCCGACGGCGCTCACCGTGGTGGCGTGGATCGGTGCGCTCACCGCGCTGTTCGCTGCCACGATCGGTCTGGCGCAAAACGATATCAAGAAGGTGTTGGCGTACTCGACGATCAGCCAGCTCGGCTACATGTTCCTCGGTGTCGGGGTCGGCGCCTTCAGCGCCGGCGTCTTCCATCTCATGACCCACGCGTTCTTCAAGGCGTTGCTGTTCCTCGGCGCCGGCAGCGTGATTCACGGCATGAGCGGTGAACAGGACATGCAAAAGATGGGCGGCCTGCGGAAGCGCATGCCGATCACGTTTGGCACGTTCTTCATCGCCAACTTGGCGATCGCAGGCATTCCCGGATTCGCCGGCTTCTTCAGCAAGGACGAAATCCTGCTGCGCGCGTTCACCAGCGAGAACGGCAGCCCGGCGTTGTGGGTGCTCGGCGCGATCGGTGCGGGATTGACGGCGTTCTACATGTACCGGCTGTTGTTCCTCACCTTCTACGGCGAGTGTCGCGCCGACGCGGAGGTGGCGCATCACATTCACGAATCACCCGGCGCGATGACGGGTCCGCTGGTTATCCTTGCCGTGTTGTCGATCGTCGGCGGCTGGATCGGCCTGCCGTCGCATTGGTTGTGGGGTAACCGCTTCGAACAGTTCCTGGCTCCGGTGTTCGGACATCAGGACGCCGAGCATGTCAGTGCCGCGCTCGAATATGGATTGATGGCGACCTCAGTCGGGATCGCGGTGGTGGGAATCGCGGTCGCGTACTTCTGCTACATCGTGCAGCCGGGCATGCCGATGCTGATCGCGTGGCGCGCGAAGGGACTCTACGACTTGTTGTTCAACAAGTACTACGTCGACGAGTTGTACGATGCCATCGTCGTGCAGCCGATTCGCCGGCTTTCGGACAAATTGTGGAGGAGCGTCGATGCCGGTGTGATCGACGGCGCGGTGAACGGGGCGGCCGAAGCCGTGTCCATGGCCGGCGGCGTATGGCGCCGTTGGCAAACCGGCAACGTGCAGCACTACGCGTTGTCGTTCTTCGTCGGCGCGGTGGTGCTCATCGGCTATCTCGCGTGGCGCTGACATGTTGAGTCTCATCGTCTTCACGCCGCTGCTGGGCGGCCTCATCGTGTTGCTGATGCCGAGCGAGAACGCCGCCGGCATTCGTCGCGCCGCGTTGCTGTTCTCGCTGATCCCCCTCGCGCTCGCGCTCATGCTATTCGCCGCCTTCAATCCGGCCGACGGCGGCATGCAGTTCATTGAGTCGGCGCCATGGATCCCGCAGTTCAACGTGCGCTACCAGACCGGTGTCGACGGCATGAGTCTGTTACTGGTGCTGCTGACGACTTTCCTGACTCCGCTGGTGATTCTGGCGGCGTGGAGCGACGTGCACAAGCGTCTCAAGGAATACATGTTCTTCATGTTGGCGCTGGAGACCGGGATGCTCGGCGCCTTCGTCGCGCTCGATCTCTTCCTCTTCTACGTCTTCTGGGAAGTGATGCTGATCCCGATGTACTTCCTGATCGGCGTGTGGGGCGGGTCGCGACGCATCTACGCAGCGCTCAAGTTCGTCCTGTTCACGATGGTCGGCAGTCTCCTGATGCTCGTCGCGATTTTGTACCTGGCCTCGCTGCACGCGCAGCAGACCGGGCAACTCAGCTTCGACATCATGCGGCTCTACGATCTCGAGATTCCGATCGCAACGCAGCGCTGGCTGTTCGCCGCGTTCGCCCTCGCCTTTGCGATCAAGGTGCCGATGTTCCCGCTGCACACCTGGTTGCCCGACGCGCACGTCGAAGCGCCGACCGGCGGTTCGGTGATTCTGGCGGGCATCCTGCTCAAGCTCGGCACGTACGGGTTCTTGCGGCTCGCGGTGCCGTTGTTCCCGGCCGCCGCGGCGGCCTTCGCGCCGTACATCGTTGCGCTCGCGGTGATCGGCATCGTCTACGGCGCGCTGGTTGCGATGGTGCAACCCGATCTGAAGAAGCTGGTGGCCTACTCGTCGGTGAGTCACTTGGGCTTCGTGATGTTGGGACTGTTCGCGTTCAACGCGCAGGGTGTGATGGGCGCGATCTATCAGATGCTCAACCATGGGTTGTCGACGGGCGCGTTGTTCCTGCTCGTTGGCGTCATCTACGAGCGCCGGCATACGCGACTGATCGCCGAGTTCGGCGGCTTGTGGAAACAGCTCCCGGTGTACGCGGCGTGCTTTCTGCTGGTTATGTTGTCGTCAGTCGGTCTGCCCGGGCTCAACGGCTTCGTCGGAGAATTCCTGATCCTGCTGGGGGCGTTCAAGGCGGAGCCGGTGTGGGCGGCGATCGCGACCAGCGGCGTGATCCTCGGCGCCGTGTACATGCTGTGGATGTTTCAGCGCGTCATGTTCGGCCCGCTGAGCAACCCGGCGAACGAAACGCTGCTCGACCTGTCTCGTCTCGAACGCGCCGTGCTTGCGCCCATCCTGATCATGATCGTCGTGATGGGCGTGTATCCGCAGCCGTTTCTCAGCCGCATGGAGCCGGCGGTCACCGCGTATCTGGCTCGTCTCGAAAAGAAGATGGCGATGAGTGAGGGGGAGCGATACGCTTCGTCGCAACCGCAGCCGGAGGTTCGTCGATGACGACCATCGGCGCGACCCCGGTCGCCTGGCTCGCGCTGCTCCCGGTGCTTCTGCTGACCGCGACGGCCTTGTTGGTCATGGTGACGGATCTGTTTACCGAGGGACCCGACCGTGACGGTCTCGGTTGGCTGGGAATCGCCGGCTTGGTGGTGACCGTGGTGGCGTCGATCTCCTTGTGGAACCAACACGAAACCGGGTTCAACGGCACCATCGTCGTCGACCGCTACGCGTTGTTCTTCAACGTGCTGTTCTGTTTGGCTGCCGGTCTGACGTTGCTGATGTCGATGAACTATCTCGAACTGACCGACATTCGCGTCGGGGACTACTATTCGCTGGTGGTGTTCGCGACCGTCGGGATGTCGTTGATGGCTGCGGCCACCGATCTCATCGTGATTTTTCTCGGGCTCGAAGTGATGTCGATGGCGGTCTACGTGCTGGCCGGAATTTGGCGTCGCCAATTGCGGTCGACCGAGGCGGCGCTGAAATATTTTCTTCTCGGCGCGTTCGCCACCGGCTTCCTGCTCTTCGGCATTGCGCTGCTGTACGGCGCGACCGGGTCGACGCAATTGGCCGCGATCAGCAGCAAGATCGTTGCGAGCAGCGGCGACCAGCGCGTGCTGCTCACGGCCGGCATGGGATTGCTGCTAGTCGGCTTTGCTTTCAAGGTTGCGGCGGTGCCGTTTCACGTCTGGGCGCCGGACGTTTACGAGGGCGCACCGACGTCGATCACGGCTTTCATGGCGGTTGGTGTGAAGGCCGCGGCGTTCGCGGCGTTCGCGCGGGTCTTCTTGCACTACTTCACGAAGCTGAGCGGCGACTGGACCGCGGCACTGTGGTGGCTCGCCGTGCTGACGATGACCGTCGGCAACGTCGTCGCCGTGCGCCAGCACAACATCAAGCGGATGCTCGCCTACTCGAGCATCGCGCACGCGGGATATCTGTTGGTCGGCATGATCGCGGCGGGGGAGAACGGTGGGAGCGCGGTGCTGTTCTACTTGCTCGGCTACGCGCTGATGAATCTCGGTGCGTTCGCGGTGGTCATCGCGGTCGGTAAGCGCGGGGAAGCCAACGAACAACTCGACGACTACGCCGGCGTCGGCTTCCGCCAGCCGTTTCTCGGCTTCGCGATGTCGGTGTTCATGCTGTCGCTCGCGGGTCTGCCGCCGTTGGTTGGGTTCGCCGGCAAGTACTTCATTTTCGCCGCGGCGGTGAAGGCGGGCTATGTCGGGTTGGCTGTCATCGGCGTGCTCAACAGCGTGGTGTCGATGTATTACTACATCGGCGTGCTGGTGAAGATGTACATGGTGGAAGGGGGGGCTGACGTGCCGAGTCCGTCGACGCGGCCGCTGGTGTTCGCCACCATGCTGTTCGCGGTGATTGGAACGATCCTGCTCGGGATGTTCCCGTCGGGCACGTACGAGGCGGCGCGCCAAGCGTTCTTGTCGCTCGGTTGAGTCGGATCAGCCGCTCATGCGGTGGCGGAACGCGCGCCCGCGGCGGCTGGTGCCGTGCAGCTCGCGGAACAGCAAGCCGCGCATCACCATCACGAAGTAAATCAGCAATGCCACGACCGCTCTCTGTGCCCACTCCAAGAGCCCTTCGAACGGGAGGCCGTTGACGAACCCGACGACGATGGCGGCGATCACGTTGGCGGGAAACCATTCGATCCAATTCTCGGTCACGAACGCGTAGCTCTCCTGCAGCAACCCCAGCGACGTCGCGTGGCTCAGATAGATCAGCTCCGGGACGGCGTTGCAGAAGACGAACACGGCGAGATACGCGCACAGTACGATCACGTGCCCCTGCGGCACCGTCAACAGCACCGGGACGGCCAAACTCGAGAAGATCCAGAAAATGAACGCGACGCCCACCACGTCCCAGAGATAGGCGCCGAAGCTGCGCTTGAAGTCGTCGAGCGAGACGCGCGACGTCCGCACCAGCATCTCGACGAGATAGAGAAATGACCCGATGCACGCCGCCGCTACGAGGCTGTACAGAAAGCCGCCGACAAGGCCGAGTGCGCCGGCGAAGATCGCGGCGCCGGTCAGCACCATCGAGTAGACGAACACCGTTCCGAGCACCGGCCAATTCTTGAGCGTCAGCTCCGCCGCGCGAGTAAACGACTTGCGGTAGAGTGCCCACGTAACAGTCAACCATTCCACGCTGCGGCTCGCCTTCGAACGCGCAACTCTATCGGGCGACGCCGGGTCGGGTCAAATCTCTACTTGCAAAACCGTCGGCCCCCGCGCTATCGGGTTCCGCCAACACGTTGCGTTAGATCGGTTCGCGAGCGATTGAACGGAGGGTCGATGTTCACGCGACTTCGAGGACTCATCGGAAGACTGGTGCTGGTCGTCTGTGGTTGGGGGTTGCTGGTTGGATCGTCGGCTCGCGCAGGCTCGTTCGTCGAGTTCGAGACCGGGCAGGTGCGACCCTTGGCGTTGTCCCCCGACGGCACGCGGCTGTTCGCCGTGAATACGCCCGATAACCGACTGGAGGTGTTTACAGTCGGGATGGCATCGCTGACTCATGTCGCGTCGGTCACCGTGGGCATGGAGCCGTGCGCCGTGGCGGCCCGCAACAACAGCGAGGTATGGGTCGTCAATCATCTCTCCGACAGCATCAGCGTGGTGGACGTGAGCACATCGCCGCCGCACGTCACCCGCACGTTGTTGGTCGGCGACGAGCCGCGCGACATCGTATTCGGCGGCTCGGGCGGCGATCGCGCGTTCGTCACCACCGCGCATCGCGGCCAGAACAGTTCCGTCAATCCGCCGGACTTGATCACGCCGGGCATCGGCCGTGCCGATGTCTGGGTGTTCGACGCGACCGACCTGGGAACATCGCTCGGTGGGACGCCGTTGACGGTCGTCACACTCTTCGGCGATACGCCGAGGGCGTTGGCGGTTAGCCCCGACGGCAACACCGTTTACGCCGCAATTTTTCAGTCGGGCAACCGCACTACGACCATCGGCGACCCTGGGGTTCCAAACGGCGGTCAAAGCAACGGCGGGTTGCCAGCACCCAACACGAACTATCTGAACCAGCCACAACCGGAAGTCGGGCTGGTTGTGAAGTTCAACGGCACGCATTGGGTCGATGAACTGAGCCGCAGTTGGGACAGCCAAGTTCCGTTCTCACTCCCCGATCGGGATGTCTTTCTGATCGATGCCACCGCCAACCCCCCGGCGGCGATCGCGGGGCCGACGGGCTACTACACCGGCGTCGGGACGGTTCTGTTCAACATGGTGGTGAACCCGGGCAACGGCAAAGTCTACGTCGCCAACAGCGATGCACAGAACGACAAGCGCTTCGAAGGTCCTGGCACCTACGCGGGCCACAGCGTGCGCGGGCATCTGCACGAGAGCCGCATCACGGTGCTGTCGGGCGGCGTTGCCTCCGCTCGGCATCTCAACAAGCACATCAACTACGGCAGTTGTTGCGCGACCAACCCGAACGCCGAGAACGCCGCCAGCCTCGCGTTTCCGCAGGGAATGGCGGTGACTGCGGACGGCGCGACGCTCTACGTGGCGGCGCTGGGGTCGAGCAAGGTCGGCGTGTTCGACACGACGGAAATCGAGGCGGACACGTTCACTCCCGGCGCTGACCAGATCCCCGTGAGCGGCGGCGGGCCGACCGGGCTCGTTCTGGATGAAGCGCGCGCTCAGCTTTACGTGCTGACGCGCTTCGACAACGCAATCTCGGTTGTCAACACGAACTCGCAGTCCGAAGTCGACCATGTTCCGTTATACAATCCCGAGCCGGCGAGCATCGTCAACGGCCGCCGGTTCCTGTACGACGCGTCCTACACTTCGAGCCACGGCGATTCCGCGTGCGCGAGCTGCCATATCTTCGGTGATTTCGACAGTCTGGCGTGGGACCTCGGCAATCCCGATGGTCAGACCATCACCAATCCCGGTCCGTTTCGCATCAACCTCGTCCCACCGGGAACGTTTCGCGATTTCGCGCCCATGAAGGGCCCGATGACGACGCAGAGCCTGCGCGGCATGGCCAACCACGGGCCGATGCACTGGCGCGGCGATCGCACCGGCGGCAATGATGTGGGTGGCAGCACCTTCGATTCAGCCGCCGCGTTCAAGAAATTCAACGTCGCATTCGGTGATCTGCTCGGCCGCAGCGGTCCCTTGACCACGGCTGAAATGCAGGCCTTCACGGACTTCATTCTCCAGGTCACGTATCCGCCCAATCCGATTCGGGCGCTCGACAATTCGCTGACGAGCGATCAGCAGGCGGGGCGCAACTTCTATTTTGGGCAAGTCTCCGACACGGTATTCAACTGCAACGGGTGTCACGTCTTGGATCCGGCCGCCGGTCACTTCGGATCGGATGGCCAGTCAACATTCGAAAGCGAAACCCAGTTCTTCAAAGTTGCCCACCTGCGCAACGCCTATCAGAAGATCGGCATGTTTGCCGCCGGCGGCCCGCAGGTGCGCGGCTTCGGATTCTTGCACGATGGCAGTGTCGCTTCAGTGTTCGACTTTCTCCATGCCATGGTGTTCACGTTTCCCTCCGACACAACGCGCCGCCAAGTCGAGCAGTTCGTGCTGGCGTATGACAGCAATCTCGCGCCCATCGTCGGCCAGCAAATTACGCTCTCCAGTGCAAACGCAGCCACCGTCGGAACTCGGATCGACTTGTTGATCGCACGCGCCGCCGCCGCCGAGTGCGATGTCGTGGTCAAAGGAACCGTCGCCGGAACGGCCCGCGGCTGGTACCGCACCAGCGGCGGCTACTTCCGCAGCGATCGCTTGTTTGAGCCGCTGTTGACGGATGCCGGTTTGCGGGCGATTGCCGGCAACTCGGGGCAGGAACTAACCTACACCTGCGTCCCGCCGGGCTCGGGGATTCGCGTCGGTGTCGATCGTGACGAGGACAATTTCTTCGATCAAGACGAAGCCGACGCTGGTACGAATCCGGCGAATGGTGCGAATTTTCCGGCCGCCTGCGGCAACAGTGTGCGCGACGTCGGTGAGCAGTGCGACGACGGAAACGTGCTCGGGGGCGATGGGTGCTCGGCGACGTGCAAGGTCGAATCGGGCCGCACGTTGCAAGGGACGGCGAAGGGCGGATCGATCGATGTGGTGGTCGACGGCGTCGCCATTCACGTCGTGACGTCGGCAGGACAAAACGCCGCTCAGGTCGTGGCTAACATCGTCGCGGCGATGAATGGAAACGCCGAACTGTCGGCAATGCGTACGCGCGCTACCGCAGTTGGCAACGGCGTGCTCGTCGGCGGATCTTTGCTGTCGTGGGTGGTCAACGATTCGGGCATCTCCCCACCGTCTGGGGTGCCGGCCTTGCCGCCGTGGGGTGCCCCAACGTTGGGGCTGCTGTTGCTTGCGGGCGGCGCACTGGTTGTCGCGCGCCGCCCGCAAGGTGCGCAGGAACCAGCCGACCCGGCTCACCCATAGATGGGGGGCCGGCGATCCTTCCATGGCCGGGCTTGTTCGAGCTGCGCGGCCAGGCGAAGCAGCGTCGCTTCGTCGCCGAAACGACCGGTGAACATCACGCCGATCGGTAAGCCCGCGGCGTTCCAATGGAGCGGCAACGAGATCGCCGGCTGGCCGGTCGCGTTCTGGATCGGCGTGAACGGCACGTAGTCCGCGAGCGGCCCCATGCCCACCATCGGATCGGATTGATTGATGTCGATCAACCCGAGCGTGATCGGCGGCGTTCCCAAGGTGGTGGTGAGCCAGCAATCGTACGTCTGATGCCAGCGGGCGATTTCACGCGCCGCCATTTGAATCATGGCGATCGCGATCTGATACTGCACCGCGCTGATCTGTTTGCCCATCTGATAAATGCCCCACGTCAGCGGTTCGAAGTCGCGCTCCGTCGGTGTGCGCCCGTGCAGCATGGCGAAACCGTCGATCATTGTGGGCGTCGCCGCGGTGAAGACGGTGAGAAACGACGGCATGAAGACGCCCATGTCGAGCGGCGGCGCACCTTCTTCTACGATATGGCCGGCGTCGGCACAGAGCTTCGCCGTCAACTCGATTGCCGCCACGCAGTCTGGATGCAACCGTGCCCCGGTTGGACTCTTGGTCCAATAAGCTATCCGCAGTTTGGTTGGTGGTGTCCGAATCGCCTCGATGAACGGCCGCTCGACCGCGGGTGCGTAGTAGGGATCACCGGGCTCGGGTCCGTGCGTACAATCAAGCGCCGCGGCGCAGTCGCGGACGGTGCGACTGACGACATGTTCAACCACCAATCCGCTCATCATGTCGCCGAGATCCGGACCCAGCGGATTGCGCGCGCGCGTCGGTTTCAAGCCGACCAGCCCGCAACAGGATGCCGGAATCCGAATCGAGCCGCCGCCGTCGTTGGCGTGGGCGAGGGGAACGATCCCGGCGGCGACCGCCGCAGCGGAGCCGCCGCTCGAACCCCCGGTGGAATGATCGAGATTCCACGGATTGTGACACGAACCGTAGAGTGCCGGCTCGGTCGTCGGCAGGATGCCGCATTCCGGCGCGTTGGTCTTCGCGAGCGGCACCAGCCCCGCTGCTTTGTAGCGGGCGACCAACGTGTCGTCGTGCGGAGCGACGACGCCGGTCATGAAGCGGCATCCCGATGCGGTCGGCTCGCCCTGGTAGTTGCCGAGGATGTCTTTCAGCAAGAAGGGCACGCCGTGAAACGGACGGCGCTGGTCACGGCGCTGCGCGAGAGTTGCGGCGGCGGCGCGTCCGCGCTCGTAAAATTTGTGAACGACGGCATTGAGTTTCGGGTTGTGCTTCTCGATGCGAGCTATCGCCTCCTCGACCAATTCGGTCGGGGACACCTCCCCCTTGTGCACCAGTTCGGCGAGCCCAAGACCGTCAAACTCCGCGTACTGCGCAAACGCCATCGAATCCTCCCTTCGCGCCCGTCGTGAGTTGGCTACACCGCCGTCGGGTGTCGAGCAAGCCGGCGCATACTCAACGGGCGCCGGAGGTGGAGCGCGCTCTCCCCGAGCGCGCTGGTGCAGCGTATACGCGCGGATCACGCGCGTTCAGGGATCACGCAGACAGGAGCAGCGCCATCCACACGCAGAGCGCCAGGCAGGAGGCGCCGAGCACGATCGAAAACGTGATGTCGATGGCCCGTCGCATCACAACGGCCTCGTGAGCAGATGCGATTTCTGTCATGGAACGGTCTCCTTCGCGATATGGCGCTGCGGACTTGGCGTCCTCGTTCGGCCTCGCAGCCCTTGTGAGCAAATCGGGCGCCACCCTCAGTGGGCCGTCAATCTCGCCCGTTGCGCTTCGCAGGATTCTCGGAGCTGCAATCCTGAGGGGCGGAAATTTCAAACGCCGAAAAAGAACGTCCCCTACGCCGCGAACCGTTCCCGCAGCCAGTCGACGATCTTTGCCAGTGCGAGCGGCGCGCCGGTTCGCTCCTGACTACCGATGCCGAAGCCATAGTGATCGCCCGGGACCGCATGAATCTGCTTGTCGCGGCTGCCCAGCGCGTCGTAGGCCGCCCGCGCGTCGCTCGGAAAAATGCCGTTGTCGCCGGTGTAGTACACCACCAGCGACGGGACGCTGACCGCGGGGGCGTTGCGTTCGACGGCAGCGTTGGATGACAACCCGGACCAGGTGCTCAGCCAGGCCCGCGGCGTCTGGACTCGGCCGAAGCCGAACTCCATGTAGTTGGTGAGATCCGGGCGGTACGAAAACAGGCTGCCGGCGTTGCGATCGGATGGATCGAGCGCGAGATCGAACGCTCGCAGGTCGGCTTCGGTTCGATAGATCACCATGTATGGGCAGACCACCGCGCCGCGTAGCGCGCCCGCCTGCTCGGGCCAAACGCGAGAGGCAAAGTCGGAGGTGGCAATCCGCTGTCGCGAGTCTTGCCGGCGTCGAAGATGTGTGCGCGCGATGCCGTCGAGGCGCTCGACGCGGGTGCGCTGAGCCGCACGATAGCGCGCGACAAATTCCGGACTATAGCGACTTGATTCGGGCGGGTGACGGTAGCCGTTGTCCGGGTTGAACGGGTCGAGCGACGGATCGCACGACAGCGGATCGTTCTCGTCGGTGACCGACGCATCGATCATCTGCATGAGAATCTTGCCCTCGCCGAGGTGTGCGGCGAGGTTGATGTAACCGTCGACCGTCGGCAACTCGAAGGTATTGAGATTGAGCGGGTCGCCCGCCGGCGTCTGGGTCAGTCGATCCGGCGGCGCGGTAACCGACTGTGCGATGTAGAACGCGTATAGCGAGCCGCCGCCGCTGTTGCCGCAGAGAATGATGTGTTTGAACCCGCGACTGCGCAGGAAGGCGATGCCCGCGCCGATATCCAGCAGCAGATTTTCGTGTACGCACATCTCGTCGTTGTTCAACCAGCGGCTATTCTGGCCAAACGCCGCGTAGCCGGCCTCGAGCAGCGCGGGGATCGCGTAGTGCCGGCTCATGTCGGCCTTGGGGTGCATAAAGCAGACGACCGTCTGATGCCGGCCCCCCTTGGTGTAAAGCATTCCGCTGCTCAACCCACCGTCCTGCGCGTCGAGCGACACCGGCTCCTGTCGGACCGACGAGTCGATCGCATTGTACGAGACGCACTTGTAAGGATTGTCGTAGCGGCCGAGTCGCATCACGGCTCCTTTCGGATACGCGCTACCATCCCGCGCGGCCGGTGCGAGTGTCAAGATGAGTGCGTGCGCCACGGTGAAGATCCGGCACAAGGCGATCGCTCGCAAGCAGATCGATCGCTGGTTGCGGAGCGTTGCCCCTGCACCCGTCGTTGAGGAGACCCGCGGCGGCTCTCCTCAACGACGGAGGGTGTGACCATCAACTTACGGAGCCCAAAGGCCATCGCTGGCGGCGTGCAGCCCACCATTGGTATCGCAGGCCGATGCCGTTGGTGTACGGCGTCGGCGTGAGGCCGACTCGGAAAGCAGCGCCCCGTCGCGAGCGCCGCGGAAGTGAAGGAGGAGTCTGAGGAAAAACCGCGCCCGGTTTTCTCCTCAGGGGCGCAGGGGAGGCGAACTCAGCGAATCCGCTGTAGGGTCGGGGCTATCCCGGAACCAGATCCGGCTGAATGATCTCTTCGACCGTAAGCGCCGGACGCGAGCGAAACGGCTCGACGCGAATCGGACAGTCGCCGATGTCGCAGCGCGAGCAGTAGGCGCGCCGACACGGATCGGTGTGAAAAACGATTTCCCCGTCGATCCCGCAGCCCGTGATGACTTCGCGCTCGAAGGTGTCAGCCGCGTCGTGTGCGCGTTCGACGGTCCAGAATTCCGGTACGACCAGATGCGCATCGATGTGGCTGAACCGTCCCGAGCGGATCGCGCGCAGATTGTGTACGCGAATGATGCCCGGCACCATGCTGGCATTGAGTGACGCGAGGAGTTTGGCGAGCAACTCGGAGTCTTCTTCGTCGAGCAAGCCGGCCGCCGCGCGACGGACGAGATGCAAGCCGGTCCGCGCCAAATTGAAACCAACCAGCGCCGCGACCAATGGATCGAGCCACGGGATGCCTGTCAGCCGCACCAGCAAAAGTCCGATGACGACGCCGAGGCTGGTCCAGAAATCGGACAACACATGCTGCCCGTCAGCGACCAGTGTGATGGAGCGCGCGCGACGACCGACGCGGATCAGGAATCCCCCGAGGGCGAGATTGATCGCGCCGGCCGCGCCGGTGATGGCCAAGCCGAGGTCGAGCTGGCGGACCGCTCCGCCCTCCAGCAATGTCCGTCCGGCTTCGTACACGATCATGACGGCGGCGAATGCGATCAAGCCGCCTTCGAACGCCGCCGAAAAGTATTCGATCTTGCCGTGGCCGTAGGGATGATTGCGGTCCGCCGGCCGGCCCGCAAACACCAACCCGCCGATCGCGAAGGCGGCCGCCACGACGTTCACGATGCTCTCCATCGCGTCCGACAGAATTGCGGTGGATCCCGTCAGTTCGTAGGCGAAATACTTGGCAGCCAGCAACAGGCTGCCGACAACCAATGATGCGACGCCTGCGCTGAGCCGGGTGCGCAGGTCCGCGCTTGCATCGACCCGCGAAACCGTCGTGGCGGCCACAGCCATTGCCGGCATCATGCGCGCTGGTTGCTCGCTGTCAACGCATGCGCCCATTCGGCGAGGGTGCACGCCGTGGCCGCGTACGCGAGAATGGGCGGCCGGGCGCCCCTAGATCGGCCTGGTCGTCGAAGTGCTCAGCCCTTGTTCACCAATGCGCGAATCCGCAGGCGCAGCGCATTCAAGCGGATGAACGCTTCGGCGTCGGCTTGGCGGTAGACCGAATCTTCCTCGAACGTCGCGACGTGGGGATCGTAGAGCGACTTCGGCGCGCGGCGCCCGGCAATGATGACGTTGCCTTTGTAGAGCTTGAGCCGCACCGTGCCCGTGACCGGACGCTGCGCGTCGTCGATCAGCGTCTGCAACATCTCGCGCTCGGGGGCGAACCAGTAGCCGTAGTACACCATCTCGGCGTAGCGCGGGATCAGCGAATCGCGCAGATGTAAGACCTCGCGGTCGAGCGTGATCGATTCGAGCGCTCGATGGGCGGCGTGAATGATCGTCCCGCCCGGTGTCTCATAGACGCCACGCGACTTCATGCCGACGTAACGGTTCTCCACCAAGTCGACGCGGCCGATGCCGTTACGTCCGCCGATCGCGTTGAGGCGCGCGAGTAGCGCGGCAGGCGACAGCCGCTCGCCATCGACGCTGACGGGATTGCCCGCCTCGAACTCGAGTTCGACGTATTCCGGCTTGTCAGGCGCCTTCTCCGGCGACACGGTCAAGATGAACATGTCGTCGTACGGCTCCTTGTTCGGATCTTCGAGGACGCCGCCTTCGTAGCTGATGTGGAGCAGATTGCGGTCGGTGCTGTACGGTTTTTCCTTCGTGACCGGAATCGGGATCCGCTTCGATTCGGCGTAGGCGATCAGCTTGGATCGCGAGTTGAGATCCCAGATGCGCCACGGCGCAATCACCCGAATGTCCGGCCGCAGGGCGTAGTACGTCAGCTCGAAGCGCACTTGATCGTTGCCCTTACCGGTGGCGCCGTGTGCGACCGCGTCGGCGCCTTCGGCGTTGGCGATCTCGATCTGCCGCTTCGCGATCAGCGGGCGCGCGATCGATGTGCCGAGCAGATAGGTACCTTCGTACACCGCGTTGGCACGCAGCATCGGGAAGACGAAGTCGCGCACGAACTCCTCGCGCAGGTCGTCGATGAACACCGTGCTGGCACCGCCGCTCTTCGCCTTGCCCTCGACCGGCGTGAGTTCTTCGCCTTGGCCGAGGTCGGCGCAGAAGGCGATTACCTCCGCGCCGTACGTGTCGATCAACCAGCCGAGGATGACCGAGGTATCCAGCCCGCCGGAGTATGCGAGCACGATCTTCTTGGGCGTTTCATCAACCTTAGACATTGGACCTCAGACCTTGGACTTTCTCATCGATGTTTCGGCCGCTTGTCGTTGAGCCAGACCATGATGCCCTTCTGAATGTGCAATCGGTTCTCGGCCTGATCGAACACGATCGATTGTGGGCCGTCGAGCACCTCGCTGGTGATCTCCTCTTCTCGATGCGCCGGCAGGCAGTGCATGACCAGCGCGTCGCGTCGGGCGTGGCGCAGCAGTTCGGCGTTGACTTGATACGCGGCGAAATCGCGTCGCCGTCGCTCGCTCTCGGCTTCCTGCCCCATGCTCGTCCAGACGTCGGTGTAGACGACATCGGCGTTCGTGACCGCTTCGGCGACCGAATGCGTGACCAGCACTTTCGCGCCGGCTTTGACGGCTGAGCCGTATACGGCTTCGTTGGGTTCATAGCCGGGTGGACACGCGAGCGCGAAGGTGAACCCGAGCCGCGCAGCGGCGTTCATCCACGAGTTGACGACGTTGTTGCCGTCGCCGACGAAGGCGACATGCAGAGCGTCGAGACGGCCGCGCTTCTCGATCAGCGTGAAGCAATCCGACAATACCTGGCACGGATGCAGGATGTCGGACAATCCGTTGATGACCGGCACGCCCGCGTGCTTGGCCAAGTCGAGCAGTGTCGCGTGCGAGAAGGTGCGCGCCATGATGAGGTCGACCCAACGGTCGAGGTTGCGCGCGATGTCGGCCACGGACTCGCGCTCGCCGAGCTGGATGTCCTTCGGCGTCAAATAAATTGCGTAGCCGCCGAGCTGCGTCATTCCCACCTCGAAGGTGACGCGGGTACGCAGGCTCGGCTTCTCGAAGATCATCGCCAGCGACTGGCCGGCGAGCAGCGGCGGGCGCTTGCCGGCCTTCAGGTCGCGCTTGAGCGTCGCGGACAAGTGGAGGATCTCCTCGATCTCGCCGCGCGTGAGGTCGGCGAGCGAGAGAAAGTCGCGTTTCATGACGACAGCGCCTTTGCCAAGATTGCCACGGCTTCGTCGACTTCGGCGCGACCGACGACCAGCGGCGGCGACAGGCGGAGCACCTTCTCGGCCGTGCAGTTGAGGATCAAACCGGCCTCGCGACAGCGATCCACGACTGCGGCGCCGGGCTCGGCCAGTTCGACGCCGACGAGCAAGCCGTGCCCGCGCACGTCTTTGATCATCGGGTGTTTGCGCTGCAGATCGCGCAGGCGCTCGCGCAGGTAATCGCCCATCGCCCGGCAATTGGCCAGCACATTCTCCTGCAGCAACGTGTCGACCACGGCGGTGGCGACCGCGCAGGTGAGGGCGTTCCCGCCGAAGGTCGTGCCGTGCGCGCCGATCGCAAACGCTGCGGCCACCCGTTCGGTGGCGAGCATCGCGCCGATTGGCACGCCGTTCCCCAAGCCTTTGCCGAGCGTCATGATGTCCGGCGCAATGCCGCTCAACTCATAACCGAAGAGCGTCCCGAGGCGACCCATGCCGGTCTGCACTTCGTCGAGGATGAGGAGCACGTTGCGCCGATCGCACAGCTCGCGTACGCGCTGCATGAACTCAGCGGTGGCCGCGACGATACCGCCCTCGCCGAGCACCGGCTCGAGCATCACCGCGATGGTGCGATCGGTAATCGCACGCTCGACGGCAGCGACATCGTTGTAGGGGACGTAGCGAAAACCCTCCGGCAGCGGTTGAAAGCCGCGGCGGACTTTTTCCTGGCCGGTCGCGGCAATGGTGGCGATGGTGCGGCCGTGAAACGAGCCCAGCATGGTGACGATCTCGTAGCGACCGTCGCCGTGATCGGCGCCGTATTTGCGAGCCAACTTGATCGCCGCTTCGTTGGCCTCCGCGCCGCTGTTACAAAGGAACGCGCGGTCGGCGAACGAATGGGTGACCAGCCGTTCCGCCAGTTGCGCTTGCGGGACACTGTGATGAAGGTTGGACACGTGCAGGATCGTGTTCGCCTGCTCGGTGAGCGCGCGGGTGATTGCGGGATGGCAGTGGCCGAGGTTGACCACGACGGTGCTGCCGAAGAAGTCGAGATACTCCTTCCCGTCGGCGTCCCACACGCGACACCCCTTGCCGCGCACGATCGCCAGCGGAGCACGCGGATAGATCTGGAAGAGATATCTGCCGCCCAGATCGATGATGTCGCGATTGGTCATGGTTGCCCCCCTATCCCACCCCTCCGCCGTTGCCAGAAGTGACAAGAGAGGGGGGAGCCGGATACGCCATCTCCACCTTCACCTTCATCCTCTTGCCGACGAGGAAGAACCAGAGCCGAGTCGCTTCTTGGCCACGGTCCCGCGTTGCAGCGCGCGTACGACCTCGGTGCCGACGCCTTCGCGGGTGAAGATTTCGAGCAACACGGAGTGCTTTACGCGTCCGTCGATGATGTGGGTCTTCTTGACGCCGCCGCGTAATGCGTCGATGCAGCACTCGACCTTGGGAATCATGCCTTCGCCGATCGTACCGTCCTTGATCAGCTCCTGCGCGTGCTCGGCGTCGAGCGCGGCCAACACCGCGCCGTCGGCGCCGCGAATGCCTTCGACGTCGGTGAGCAGAATCAACTTCTCCGCCCGCAACGCCTCCGCCACTTTGCCGGCCACCAGATCGGCGTTGATGTTGTAGGTCTCGCCCTTGTCGCCGCCGCCAACCGGCGCGATCACCGGGATGAAGTCGCTGTGGTCGAGCGACTCGATCACCGCCGCATTGATCGCACGCACCTCGCCGACCATGCCGACGTCGAGTCGAGAGCGCTTGCCCTCTTCCTCCACCGTCAGGCTCATCTTGCGCGCCAGAATCAAATCGCCGTCCTTGCCGGACAATCCGACCGCGCGGCCGCCGTGACGATTGATCAGGGTGACGATTTCCTTGTTGATCTTTCCGACCAGCACCATTTCGACGACGTCCATCGTCGCTTGATCGGTGACGCGCATGCCGCGTACGAAGGTCGATTGGATGTTGAGCTGCTTGAGCATCTCGCCGATCTGCGGCCCGCCGCCGTGCACGATCACTGGGTTCATGCCGACGAACTTCAGCAGCACGATGTCTTGTGCGAAGCTCGCCTTGAGTTCTTCGTCGACCATGGCGTGACCGCCGTACTTGATCACGAACGTCTTGCCCGAGAAGCGCCGGATGTACGGCAGCGCATCGAGCAGCACTTCGGCCTTCTGAATCAACGTCTGCATATCGCGTGAGCTCCACCGCCAGTCAGAGAATGTACCGCGAGAGGTCTTCGTCCTTCACCACGTCTTCGAGCTTGTCGCGCACGTAGGCGGCGTCGATCACGATGGCCTTGCCCTCCAATTCGGGCGCGTCGAACGAAATCTGATCGAGCAGGCGCTCGACGACCGTGTGCAGGCGGCGGGCGCCGATGTTTTCCGTGCGCTCGTTGACCCGCGCGGCAATCGCGGCGATTTCGGCGATCGCGTCGTCGCGGAACTGCAAGCTGACCCGCTCTGTCGCCATCAGCGCGACGTACTGCTTGATCAGCGCGTTTTGCGGCTCGGTCAGAATGCGGACGAAGTCCTGTTGCGTGAGCGCGTCGAGTTCGACCCGGATCGGAAACCGTCCTTGGAACTCGGGAATGAGATCCGAGGGCTTGGCGATGTGAAACGCGCCCGAGGCGATGAAGAGAATGTGGTCGGTGCGCACCATCCCGTACTTGGTGTTCACGGTCGAGCCCTCGACGATCGGCAGCAGATCGCGTTGCACGCCCTCGCGCGACACGTCGGGCCCGGTGGCTTGTTGGCGGCCGGCGATCTTGTCGATCTCGTCGATGAAAATGATGCCGGATTGCTCGACGCGCCGGATCGCTTCCTTGTGGACCGCGTCCATGTCGACGAGCTTGCCGGCTTCTTCCTGCGTCAGGACGGTGAGCGCGTCGGGGACGGCGAGCCGCTGTTTCTTGCTTTTCTTCGGCATGAGGTTGGAGAACATGTCTTTGAGATGGAACTCCATCTCCTCCATGCCTTGCGGCGTGAAGACTTCGACCATCGGCATGGCGGTGACGGTGCTTTCCAACTCGACGATGCGTTCGTCGAGCTTGCCTTCGCGCAGCATGCGGCGGAGCTTCTCGCGGGTGGCGGCGGCGCTCTCGTCGACCTCGGCGGCGCCGGTCATCGGTTGGACGCGCCGCTCGGCGGCGGAAGTCGGCGGGAGCAGCAGATCGAGCAGCCGCTCTTCGGCGAGGTCGCGTGCCCGCACCTGCACCTTCTCCTGTTCTTCCTCTTTCACCATCTTGATCGCCAGGTCGGTGAGGTCGCGGATCATCGATTCGACGTCGCGGCCGACGTAGCCGACTTCGGTGAACTTCGAGGCCTCGACCTTGAGGAACGGTGCCTGCGCGAGTTTCGCGAGCCGGCGCGAGACTTCGGTTTTGCCGACGCCGGTGGGACCGATCATGATGATGTTCTTGGGCGCGATTTCGTCGCGCAGTTCTTCGGGCACCTGCAACCGCCGCCAGCGGTTACGCAGCGCGATCGCAACCGCGCGCTTGGCTTTGCGCTGGCCGACGATATAGCGATCCAGCTCCGAGACGATTTCCCGGGGCGTCATGTTGCTCATCCGAGTTCCTCGATCACGAACGTATCATTGGTGAAGACGCAGATCGCCGCGGCGATTCGCATCGCTTCTTCGGCAATCGCGCGCGGTGTCAACGCCGAGTGCTTCAGCAATGCGCGCGCCGCGGCCAGCGCGTAGTTGCCGCCCGAGCCGATCGCGATCACGCCGTCGTCGGGCTCGATGACGTCGCCGCTGCCCGACAATACCAGCAGACCGTCCTTGTTCGCCGCGATCAACAGCGCTTCGAGCCGGCGCAAGATGCGGTCGGTTCGCCAGTCTTTGGCGAGTTCGACCGCGGCGCGGGTGAGGTTGCCGTTGTACTGTTCGAGTTTGGCTTCGAACTTGTCGAACAGCGTGAAGGCGTCGGCGCTCGATCCGGCAAAGCCGGCGATGACCTGGCCGTTGTAGATCCGCCGCACTTTGCGCGCACCGGCCTTCATCACGGTATTGCCCATGCTGACCTGACCATCGCCGGCCATCACCACCTTGCCCTGATGCCGCAGCGCCAAGATGGTGGTGCTGCGAATCCGGGGAACACGTCTCCTTGTGTGGCGGGTCACCATCCGTTCACCCCCTCGCACGGCCGGCGCTCAGGCGCGCGGGTGAGCCTTATCGTAGACGGCCATCAGATGGTCGAGATTGAGATGGGTGTACTTCTGCGTCGTCGACAGGCTGGCGTG
This sequence comes from Binatia bacterium, assembly GCA_035541895.1. Lineage (GTDB taxonomy): Bacteria > Desulfobacterota > Binatia > HRBIN30 > JACQVA1 > DATKMK01. The sequence continues at coordinate 112,884 of DATKMK010000122.1, forward strand.
GCCGAGTAGCTCCTGAATCGCGCGCAGATCCGCGCCGGCGCTGAGCAGATGCGTCGCGAAGCTGTGGCGCAGGGCGTGCGGGCTCGCCTTGGTCGCAATGCCCGACGTCAGAATGTAGTGGTCGACCAGCCGTGCCACCGAGCGCGTCGTGAGACGTTGACCGCGGCGGTTCAAGAACACAACCTGCGGCTCCAGCAAGCGCCGGCAGAGCTGGGGAATGCGTGCGCGGTAGGTGTCGAGCGCCGCCAATGCTTTGGCGCCGATTGGAACGATGCGCTCCTTGCCGCCCTTGCCGCGGACGCGGACCAGTTCGAGCTTGGGATCGACGTCGTCCCAATCCAGACCGACCAATTCACTCACGCGCAGTCCAGCCGAATACACGACCTCGAGCAGCGCGCGATCGCGCACGCCGTCGGGGGTATCGGCGCGCGGTGCTTCGAGCAAGCGGAAGACGTCGTCGACCGTCAGGTGCACCGGTAACTGCTGGTCCTTCTTCGGAGTCAGCACGCCCGCGGTCGGGTCGTGCTCGATCACCCCGCGGCGACGGAGAAAGCGACAGAAGGTTTTTACCGCCGACAACTTGCGGCCCGCCGAACTCTTGCGGTTGCGGCGCAACAGATCGACGAGAAAGGCGCGCACGGCCATCTGGTCGAGCTGCTGCACGTCGACGCCGCGCTCGTCGCCGCCACACAATTGATGCGCAACCAGAAAGGCGTTGAACTGGCGCACATCGCTGACGTAGTTGCGCACGGTGTGTGCGGACGCATTCCGCTCGACCCGCAGTGCCTGCTCGAAAGCCGTGATCTGGTTCAACATAGTCGTCGATCGGTCGCATTGTGAGCGACGCAATGCGTATGGTATCAACCACGCCTACCAGCGGCAAGGAACGGGGCAAGTTTCTATTCAACGATCGCGAATGATGGCGCAATCTGACCACGACGGGCGAGTCTGTCACCAGTGCGGAGCTGATATCGGATCGGTCGAGCGCGTCGGTCGCCGCGACGCCTGCCTCAAGTGCCGCGCCGACCTCCACTGCTGCCGCAACTGCCGCTTCTTCGCCCCGGGCCATCACAACGATTGCCTCGAAACCCAGGCCGAACGCCAGGTCGACAAGGTGGCGGGCAACTTCTGCGACTACTTTTCGTTTCGAGCCGGCGGCCGGGCGGCCGCCAAACCCGCCGGTGGCGACGCGCGCGCCAAGCTCGGTGCGCTGTTTCGTAAACCCTAGCGGTCGTGTGCCCATGGTCTGGCCTGACGTGCATGTCATTCTGAGTGAAGCGAACAACCTCATGTTGGTGTTGCAACGAAGGGCCCTTCGCTTCGTTCAGGGTGACCGAGCACGGTCTTGGGTGGGGGTGGCGCTGATGTTGTTGGGACCGGTTGCCTGTCGACCCGGAGCCGACACGGCGCAAGGCACGGCGGAGCGGTTCGTTGACGCCCACTACGTTCAGATCAATCTCGCGCAGGCCAAGGAGTTGTGCGTCGGGCCGGCGTTCGCGAAGGTCGAGGAGGAGCAGCGGCTCACCACCGGACAGGTCATCGACGAGACGACGCGTAAGCCGCATGTCGGATATTCTCTGGTGGAGAAACGCGAGGAGGGCGCCGATCGCGCCTCCTTCTTGTTCGACGGCAAGATTCGGTTCGATGACGGCGGCAACTTCGCGCGCAAATGGATGATCACGACGCGCAAAGAACCCAACGGCTGGCGCGTCTCGAACTACGACGAGTCGGAGTGAGAGGGTGAAGGGTGAGTCGTGAGTGGTGAGTTGTGAGTGGTGACTCGTGACTGGGCGGAAGGAAGCAATTGCCATTCGCGGCGGGTTGTTTTCGATCGACCCGCCGCGATTGCTCGGCGGACGTTGCGGGCGCTGTGGTCGACACCACTTTCCGGCGCAAGGGACGTGCCCCTATTGCGGTGCGGCTGACTGCACAACCGTTTCGCTGAGCGAGCGCGGCACGCTTCGACTCTTCACCGCCGTGCACAACGCGCCGCCTGGTTATCGCGGCGCGGTGCCATATGGCTTCGCCGTCGTCGAGCTGCCTGAAGGCCTCCGCATCATCAGTCCGCTGACTGAAGCGCGCTTCGATCAATTGCGCGCGGGTATGGCGGTGCGCCTGCGCCTCGCGCCGCTGTTCGTCGATGACGACGGACACGAGGTGCTCACCTACGCGTTTGAGCCCGAAGGGTCTTCTTCAGGTGTAGCGACGACGCAGATGTCCCCCCACCAGAACGGCGCTGACGCATCATGAGCCGGAACGTTGCTATCGCCGGGGTCGGCATCCATCCGTTCGGTCGTTTCGGCGGCAAGAGTTTGGTCGATCTCGGTGTTGAAGCGGTTCAGAGGGCGCTAGAAGACGCTAGTGTCGATCGGACACGCCTCCAAGCCGCGTACTGCGGAACGGTCTACTCAGGCGTAGCCGCCGGGCACCGAGTGCTGACTGCGCTGGGAGCCACAGGGATTCCGACGATGAACATCGAAGCCGGCTGCGCCAGCGGCGGCGCGGCGTTGCAACTCGGCGTCGAAGCGATTCGATCGGGGCAGTACGATTGCGTGCTCGCCTTCGGCATGGAGAAGATGCCGCGGGGAATCATCCGCTCGTCGTTCTGGGAGCCGTGGGCGGAACAAATGGGCCTGAGCCCGGCGCCCGCCTACTTCGCCTTGCGTGCCCAGCGGCTGATGCTGGAAAGCGGCGTGACGCGCGAGCAGCTTGCGCAAGTGTCGGTGAAGAACCATCGCAACGGCGTCGACAATCCATACGCGATGTTCCGCAAGCCGTTCACGATCGAGCAGGTACTCAACTCGGCGATGGTCTGCGACCCGCTGACCTTGTACATGCTCTGTTCACCCAACGAGGGCGCGGCCGCGGTCGTGCTCCGGCCGGCGAGCGGCGCGCCGGGAGAAGTCGTTGTGGCCGCTGCCGCGTTACGGTCCCATTTGCCCGGCAACGTGCTCGGCGAGCACACGCCGTTGTGCGGAGTGGTCGATGACGACGTGACCTCGCCGACCGAGTTGGCGGCACGCGCCGCCTACGACGGTTCGGGGATCGGACCGGATGATCTCGACGTCGTCGAGTTGCAAGACACCGAGTCGGGCCGCGAGCTGCAATCGTACGAGGAATTGTTGCTCTGTCCGCCCGGCGATTGCGGCAAGTGGATCGCTGACGGCGTCACCGAACGCAGCGGGAAGCTGCCGGTGAACGTGAGCGGGGGGCTGCTGTCGAAAGGCGAACCGCTCGGCGCCTCAGCACTAGGGCAGATCGTCGAGTTGACCTGGCAGCTTCGCGGCACCGCAGGCCCACGGCAGGTCGCGCATGCGCGCATCGCGCTAGCGCACACCGTCGGTCGCGGGGCTAACGCGTGTGTGGTTATCCTCAAACGCGGGTGACGCGGCTAGCTCGGGCGAGGACGCCTCTTTCCTGACCCTCCCCCGTGGCTGGAGGTGGTCACAGCAGCGGGGACCGTCTTGCGAGACAAACTGCGCTCACCCCAAGCGGTTCGGTATACGACGCGCAGCGACCTGCAGGTTCCCTCCTCTGCGAAGCGGAGGAGGGTCAGGATGGAGGCGCGATGGCTCAAATTGACTTTGCGTGCGCGAGTCGATAGACGACCTCACCTCGCACACCGGAGTCACTCGTGAGCATTCTCGTCGATCGAAACACTCGCGTCCTCACGCAAGGCATCACCGGCTCGACCGGCCAATTCCACACCCGCGCCTGCAAGGAATACGGCACCCAAATGGTCGCCGGCGTGACGCCTGGCAAAGGCGGCACCGATTTCGAGGGCATTCCGATCTTCAATACGGTGGCCGATGCCGTCAAAGAGACCGGCGCCAACGCTTCGGTGATCTACGTGCCGCCGCCGTTTGCCGCCGATGCGATCATGGAGGCCGCCGACGCCGGTGTGTCGCTGATCGTGTGTATCACCGAAGGCATTCCGGTGCTCGACATGGTGAAGGTGAAGCGCTTCCTCGAAGGGCGCTCGAGCCGACTCATCGGACCCAATTGCCCCGGCATCATCACCCCGGGGCAGTGCAAGATCGGCATCATGCCGGGATACATCCACAAGCCCGGTCACATCGGCGTGGTGTCGCGCAGCGGCACGCTGACGTACGAGGCCGTGCATCAACTCACGCAACTCGGGCTGGGACAATCGACCTGCATCGGCATCGGCGGCGATCCGATCGTCGGGACCTCGCACATCGATGCGTTGGCGCTGTTCGAGGCCGACCCGGAGACACAGGGCGTCGTGCTGATCGGCGAGATCGGCGGGACCGCCGAAGAAGCCGCGGCCGAGTTCGTGCGTGCAAAGATGACCAAACCCGTTGTCGGCTTCATCGCCGGACAGACCGCGCCCAAGGGCAAGCGTATGGGACACGCCGGCGCCATCATCGCCGGCGGCAGCGGATCAGCGGTCGACAAGCTGCGGGCATTTGAGGCGGCCGGTATCGCTATCGTGAAGAGCCCCGCGGAACTGGGCTCGACGATGAAGGCGGCGCTCGGCTAAGAAGAAGTCCACGACGGATTGAACGGATTGTGGAAGGAAGATCTGTCGATCAAATCCGTTCAATCCGCTTGTAAGGAATCTGAGGAATCAAAGCTATGGTTGAACGGACGCTTTCCATCATCAAGCCCGATGCGGTGCGCAAGCACGGGATCGGGCAAATCCTGGCGCGCCTGGAGAAAGGCGGATTGCGCGTCGTGGCGAGCCGATTCATGCGCTTGAGCCAAGCCGACGCGGCGCGCTTTTACGCGGTCCACAAAGAGCGGCCATTTTACACCAGCCTGACGCAGTTCATGTCGTCCGGCCCGATCTTGGTGTCGGTGCTCGAAGGCGAGAACGCGATTGCACGCAACCGCGAAATCATGGGCGCGACCGATCCGGCGAAAGCGGCGGCCGGCACCATCCGGCGTGACTTCGGCACGGATGTCGAGCAGAATGCCGTCCATGGCTCTGACGGCCCCGACACGGCCCGCTGGGAGATCAGCTTCTTTTTCACCCAGCTCGATCAAGCCGAGTAGCGAGCCCGCCGGGCGTCGCGTTGCGACGCCGCGCGCGGTGCGCGAGTGGGTCGCGGCGCGCGGGCTTCCCAAATATCGCGCCGAACAAATTCTCACCTGGATCTATCATCGGCGCGTCAGCGACCTGGGCGCGATGACCAACGTGGCGCGCGAGTTGCGCGAGCAGTTGGCCGCAGCGTTCGCGTTGTCGCGGTTGGAGCCGGAGCGTGTCGCACGGTCGATCGACGGCACGCGAAAACTCCTGTTCCGCCTGCGGGGCGGCTATGCCGTCGAGTCGGTGTTGATCCCGGAGGCGCCGCGCCTGACGTTGTGCATCTCGTCGCAGGCCGGATGCGGCATGGGCTGCGAGTTTTGCGCGACCGCGCGCTTGGGGTTGCAGCGCAACCTGTCGGAAGACGAGATCGTCGGCCAGGTGATGGCGGCCGAGCGCGAATTCGACCCCGGCGAGTCGATCACGAACATCGTCTTCATGGGCATGGGCGAGCCGCTGCACAACTACGACGCGGTGGTGGCGGCGATCGAGATCCTGTGCGCGCCGTGGGGGTTGAACATCAGCGCACGGCGCATCACCGTATCGACGGTCGGTCTGCTGCCGCAAATGGAGCGGCTGGTACGCGAGACCAACGTCAACCTGGCGGTGTCGCTGACGGCGACCACCGAGGCGCAACGTGCGCGTCTGATGCCGGTGAATCGCAAGTATCCGCTGGCGCAGTTGCTGGCGATGTGTCGCGCACTGCCGATCGCGCAGCGTCGGCGGATCACGTTCGAGTACGTGATGCTGGCTGGTATCAACGATTCGCCGGCGGATGCGGATCGCTTGGTGAAGTTGCTGCACGGCATCCGCGCCAAGGTCAATCTGATTCCGTTCAATCCGTTTCCCGGCGCCGGCGTCGCGCGCTCGTCGGACGCGGCGATCGAGGCCTTCCGCGCCCGCGTATCGGCGGCGGGCGTACTCGCCACCGTCCGTCGCAGCCGCGGCCGAGACATCGACGCCGCGTGCGGCCAACTCGCCGCTCGTCACGTCGACGCCGCGTGAAGCGCATGGCGACGACTCACGGCTCAGCATTTTTCACTCACGACTCCCGACTCACCACTCACCGTCCATGCCCGGCATCGCCGTCGTGGTGAATCCCTTCGCGAAGGGCAATCGCGCGAAGGGAGAACGCATTGAACGTCTGCGCAAAATTCTCGGTGCCGACGGCGAGGTGATCGAGACCGCGAGTCTCGATAGCTTGCCCGAGGTGATGCGCGCGATTCGATCGGACGCACGCGAGATCGTCGCGGTGTGCGGCGGCGACGGCAGCTATTTTCACGCGCTCTCGGCCTTGGTGCACGAGTACGGCTCGTCACCGCTCCCGGCGTTCTTGCCGCTGCGCGCGGGAACGATGAACACGATGATCCGCTCGATCGGCGGCCGCTGGCGCCGACCCGAGCGCATGCTGGCACACGTGATGACCGACTATCGACACGGCCGCACCCACGAAGTGGTCCAGCGCGACCTGCTGAGAGTCGACGGACAGTACTACGGCTTCATGTTCGGCGCCGGTCCAATCGTGAACTTCCTTCGCGTGTACTACACCCAAACGGGCAAGGGCCCGGCCACCGCGGCGCGGCTGATCGTCCTGCTGACCGCGTCCGTGCTGTTGCGGACATCGTTCGCCCGCGGTGTCTTCCAGGCGCTCGAAGCCGACGTCGACTGCGACGGCGAGCGCGTCCCGTTTCGCCGTTTCAACATCATGTATGCGAGCACGTTGGTCGACATCGGTCTCGGGTTCCGTCCCACCTACTTGGCGACCCGCAAAGCCGGCTACTTCCATCTGTTGGCGGGGCCGATCTCGCCGACCGAGCTGGTGCGCAAACTGTGGCGTATGCGGCGCGGATTCCCTACCGAATCGGCGCAGCTCTACGACAATCTGGCGCGCCGGGTGATGGTTGAGTTTCCGCAGCCAACTCAGTACATGGTCGACGGTGAAATTCTGGGTCCGACCCGTACGCTGACGGTGGAAGCGGGCCCGCGGCTGCGTTTGATTCGAGGATAACGAGTGCGCACGGTTGGCGTGATCGGGGGAAGCGGGCTGTACGAGCTGCCCGGCCTCACCGATGTCGAGTCGCTGCGGTTGAGCACGCCGTTCGGCGCGCCGTCCGACGAATTCGTGCGCGGCACGCTCAACGGCGTGCGCATGGTGTTCCTGCCGCGCCACGGCCGCGGGCACCGGATCTTGCCCACCGACTTGAACTTTCGCGCCAACATCTACGGGATGAAGCAGCTCGGCGTCGAATGGCTGATCTCGGTCGGCGCCGTCGGCAGCTTGCGCGGCGAAGTGGCGCCTGGACACGTGGTGGTGCCGGACCAGTTCATCGATCGCACCAGCAAGCGGCCGAGCACGTTCTTCGGTAACGGCATCGTCGCCCACGTCATGTTCGCCGATCCGTGTTGCGCGGTGTTGACGCGAAGAGTTGCCGACGCTGCACGCAACGCCGGCGCCGGCGTGCACGAGGGGGGCACCTATTTGTGCATGGAAGGGCCGCAGTTCTCGACGCGCGCGGAGTCGGAGATGTATCGCAGTTGGGGTGCAACGGTCATTGGGATGACCAACCTGCAAGAAGCCAAGCTCGCGCGCGAGGCCGAGATGTGCTTTGCGACGCTGGCGTTGGTCACCGACTACGACTGTTGGAATCCGCACGCCGCCGACGTCGCGATCGAGGACATCCTGCATGTGCTCAACGCCAATGTCGCGCTGGCGCGCACCGTCGTCGCCGATGCCGTGGTGGGGTTGCCGACTACGCGCACCTGTGCCTGCGCGACGGCGTTGGCCAACGCGATCATCACCGACCGCAGCCAGATTCCGCCGCGCGTGATCGAAGATCTCCGAATCATCATCGGCAAGTACATTTGAGAGGCCTTCACCACAGAGGCACTGAGACACAGAGCGGGCATGGACTACGATGGGCTGAGCGAGCAAATCGTCGGGGCGGCAATCGAGGTGCATCGGACGCTGGGCCCGGGATTGCTCGAGCACGTTTACGAAGAGTGCATGGCGGTGGAGCTGGAATTGCGGAAGCTGCACTTTGAACGTCAGCGACTCATCCCAATCGAGTACGAGGGGTGTCGAATCGGAGCGGACCTGAAGATCGATTTGTATGTCGAGAATCAAGCGGTGGTGGAGCTGAAGTCGGTTGAGAAGTTGCTGCCGGTCCACGAGGCACAGCTTCTCACCTATCTTCGACTGGTGAACACGCGAGTCGGTCTCCTGATCAACTTCAACGTTCCCCTCTCACGAGACGGTGTGAAGCGACTGGTGAACGGATTTGAAACCTCCGTGCCTCCGCGTCTCTGTGGTGAAGATCGGTTTTGAGAAGCGAGGGCACAGATGAGCATCGTGGTCGTCGGGTCGGTGTTTTTCGATACGGTGGAAACGCCGCACGGCAAGGTCGAAGATGTGATGGGCGGTGCGGCGACGTATTTTGCGGTCGCCGCGAGTTTCTTCACCCCGGTCAAGATGGTGGCGACCGCGGGCGAGGATTTTCCCGCGAGCGAAATCGATTTCCTCACCGCGCGCAACATCGACTTGAACGGGCTGCAACTTCGGCCGGGCAAGACCGGACGCTGGGCGGGTCGCTATCACGAAGACATGAACGTGCGCGATACGCTCGACTTGCAGCTCAACGTGTTCGCCGATTTCAAACCGGCGTTGCCGGCGAGCTATCGCGACGCGCAGTATGTGTTTCTCGCCAATATCGATCCGGCGCTGCAGAGCACGGTGCTCGACCAGTTGGCGGCGCCGGGGTTGATCGGCTGCGATACGATGAATCATTGGATCGTCGAATCGCGTCCTGACGTTGAACGCTTGCTCGGACGGGTCGACATCCTTACGATCAACGACGAGGAAGCTCGGCTCCTCAGTGGCGAGCGCAATCTCGTCAAGGCGGCGCGTCGCATTCTCGCGATGGGACCCAAGAGCGTGTTGATCAAGCGCGGCGAATACGGCGTCATTCGTTTTGCTCCCGACTCGGTGTTCGCGATTCCGGCATTTCCGCTGGAGGAGGTATTCGACCCGACCGGCGCCGGCGATACCTTCGCGGGCGGTTTCATGGGTGAGATCGCGCGCTCCGGCGACACCTCGGAGGCCTCCCTGCGCCGCGCGATCGTCTACGGCAGCGTCATGGCCTCGTTTTGCGTCGAAGACTTCAGTCTCAACCGCCTGCGTTCGCTGACGCACGACGACATCGAACACCGCTACCGCCAGTTCGTCAGCCTCACCGACATCGCCGGCGTGTGACGCGATGGACCTCTCGGTTGTGGTCCCGATCCACAACGAGGTCGATAACCTCGAGCCGGTGCAGACCGAGCTCGGCGCGGTGCTCGATCGGTGGGGACGAAGTGCCGAGGTCATCTACGTCGACGACGGCAGCAGCGATGGCAGCTTCGAGGTGTTGCGCCGGCTGCAGTCGAGCGACCCGCGCATGCGCGTCGTTCAACTAAGCCGGAACTTCGGTCAGACCGCGGCACTGGCAGCCGGTATTGCGCATGCCGGTGGCGACATCATCGTCTTGATGGACGGTGACGGCCAAAATGATCCCGCCGAGATTCCGCGGCTGCTCGAAGAGATTGCCCAGGGCAACGATCTGGTTGCGGGCTGGCGGTTGCACCGCCGGGATGCCTTGTGGAGCCGGCGCATCCCGTCGATGGCCGCGAACTGGCTGATCGGCGTGATCACCGGAGTTTCGCTGCACGACTACGGGTGTACGCTCAAGGCGATCCGCGGCGATCTGGCGCGCGGCCTGCGACTCTACGGGGAGATGCATCGATTCATTCCGGCGCTGGCTGCCGACTTGGGTGCACGCATCGTCGAGATCCCGGTCAACCACCGCCCACGGCTGCGCGGGCAGTCGAAGTACGGGTTGTCGCGGACGGTCCGTGTCATCCTCGATCTGGTGACGGTCAAGTTTCTTTCGAGTTACTCGACTCGCCCGATTCACATCTTCGGTCTCGTGGGCCTGATCGCGACCAGCGTCGGCCTATTCATCGTTGGGTGGTTGGGCATGGAGAAGCTGCTGCTGGGCGTGCAACTCGCGACGCGGCCGCTGCTGTGGCTGGGAATCCTCCTGAGCATCATGGGGATGCAATTCGTCACGATGGGATTGCTGGGTGAGCTGTTGGTCCGCACCTATCATGAATCCCAGGGCAAGCCGGTGTATCGAATCAGTCGGACCATCCCGTAGCCCGCGGTTCGCGTTGACATCGCCCGAACCCGTCGCTATAGCTCCACGAGCTTTTGATGATCCCTGCGGGTTGAAAAGGGTCTGGCTCGGCGTGCCGCCGTCAGGCCCTTTTTTGCACCGGGAGAAGTGAGGAACACAGCGTGAAAGTCTGCGTCATCGGCACGGGATATGTCGGTCTGGTGGCGGGCACCTGCTTCGCCGAGAGCGGGAACGACGTGGTCTGCGTGGACATCGACGAGGGCAAGATCGCACGGCTGCGCGAAGGCCAGGTGCCGATCTACGAACCCGGTCTCGAGGAGCTGATCAAGCGCAACGTCGCCGAAAAGCGGCTGGCATTCACGACCGATCTGGCGACCGCGGTGCGCCAATCGCTCATCTGCTTCATCGCCGTCGGCACGCCGCCCGGCGAAGACGGGAGCGCCGATTTGCACGCCGTCATGCGCGTGGCGGCGGAGATCGCCGAGGCGATGGACGGGTACAAGGTCATCGTCGACAAGAGTACGGTGCCGGTAGGAACCGCCGAGCGCGTGCGCCAGGTCATCGCCTCGCGTACCACGCATCCGTTCGATGTCGTTTCGAATCCCGAGTTCCTCAAGGAAGGCGCGGCAGTCGAGGACTTCATGAAGCCCGACCGCGTGGTCATCGGCGGGAGCAGCGACAAGCCGATCGACCTGATGAAGGAGCTGTACGGGCCCTTCGTGCGCAACGAGAACCCGATCATCGTCATGAGCGCCGCCAGCGCCGAAATGACGAAGTACGCGGGCAACGCCATGCTCGCGGCGCGCATCTCGTTGATGAACGAGTTGGCAAACCTGTGCGAGCGCGTCGGCGCCGACGTCAGCGACGTGCGGCGCGGTATCGGTTCCGACAAGCGCATCGGGCAACACTTCCTCTTCCCGGGCGTCGGCTACGGTGGGTCATGCTTTCCGAAAGACGTGAAGGCCGTGATCCGCACCGCCGCCGAGCAGGGGCTGGACTTCGAAATGCTGAAGGCCGTCGAGGCGGTCAACGAGCGCCAGAAGCGCACGCTGGTGACCAAGGTGATGCAGCACTTCGGCGAATACCTGCGCGGGATGAAGTTCGCCGTGTGGGGCCTCGCCTTCAAGCCGCGCACCGACGACATGCGCGAGGCGCCGTCGGTGACGGTGATCGAAGCGCTGCTGAAAGCCGGGGCGGAAGTGCACGCGCACGATCCCGAGGCGCTGGCCGAGGCCAAACGCACCTTCGGCGATCGCGTGCACTATCATCGGGTCAACTACGACACGCTCGCCGGCGCGGATGCGCTGCTGATCATGACCGAGTGGAACGAGTTCCGTCGTCCCGATTTCGAGCGCATGCGGAGCCTGCTGAAGCATCCGGTCATCTTCGACGGCCGCAATCTCTACGAGCCGGCGGAGATGCGGCAGCACGGCTTCACTTACTATTCGGTCGGGCGGCGGGTGGTCACGCCGTGAAGCCGCAGCGCATCTTGATAACCGGCGGCGCCGGCTTCATCGGGTCGCATCTCGCCGATCGGCTGCTGGCCGAGGGGCACACGGTGATCGCGATCGATAACCTCTCCACCGGCCATCCGCGCAACATCGCGCACTTGATGGGGCACGAACGCTTCAGCTTCATTCGCCACAACGTGGTGGAGTTCGTGTATGTCGACGGCCCGCTCGATGCGATCCTCCACCTCGCGTCGTTGCCGAGTCCGGTCGACTACCTGCAACATCCGATTCCGACGCTCAAGGTCGGCGCGCTCGGCACGCACAAGGCGCTGGGCTTGGCGCGCGCCAAGGGCTCGCGCTTTCTGCTCGCGTCGACGTCGGAAGTCTACGGCGATCCGCAAGTGCACCCGCAGCCCGAGACCTACTGGGGCAACGTCAACCCGATCGGACCGCGCGGGGTGTACGACGAGTCGAAGCGCTTCGCGGAATCGATGACGATGGCGTACCATCGCTATCACGGCATCGACACGCGCATCTGCCGCATCTTCAACACCTACGGCCCCCGCATGCGCGCCGACGACGGCCGCGTCGTCACCAACTTCATCGCGCAGGCGCTGCGCGGCCAACCCATCACGGTGTACGACGACGGGGCACGGACGCGCAGCTTTTGCTTCGTCAGCGATCTCGTCGACGGCATCGTGCGCTTGGTGGCCAGCGACGAGAACGAACCGGTCAATCTCGGCAATCCGAAGGAGATGACCGTCCTCGCGTTTGCCGAGACGGTAAAGAAGCTGACCGGCAGCAAGTCCGAGATCGTCTTCGTGACGCCTCAAGACGAACGAACCAAGGACGACCCGCACATTCGTCAGCCCGACATCAGCAAGGCGCGGCGCGTCCTGGGTTGGGAGCCGACCGTGTCGCTGGAAGAAGGCCTCGCGCGAACGATCGAATACTTTCGCACGCTGCTCGAGCAGGAGCGGGCATGAAGATCCTAGTCACTGGCGGCGCCGGCTTCATCGCGTCGCACATCGTCGACGGCTACATCGCGGCGGGTCACGAAGTGGTCGTCATCGACGATCTCTCATCGGGCAAACGCGACAACGTGAATCCGAAGGCACGCTTCGTCCAGCTCGACATACAAGATCCGGCGGTGGGCGAGGTGTTCGCACGGGAGCGACCCGAGGTGCTCAATCATCATGCGGCGCAGATGGATGTGCGTCGCTCCGTCGCCGATCCGGTCTTCGACGCCCGCGTCAACCTCATCGGATTGCTGAATCTCATGGAGCACGGCCGCCGCAACGGACTGCGGCGGGTGATCTTCGCGTCGAGCGGCGGGACGGTGTACGGCGAGCAGGAGACCTTTCCCGCGCCGGAGACTCATCCACTGGCACCGGTGAGTCCCTACGGGGTCGCGAAGTTGGCGAGCGAGCGCTACTTGTACTACTACGCGACCGAGTACCGCATCCCCTATCTCGCGTGTCGCTACGCCAATGTGTACGGGCCGCGGCAGAACCCGCACGGCGAAGCCGGCGTGATCGCCATCTTCACCGAGAAGTTGCTGCGCGGCGAGCAGCCGATCATCAACGGCGACGGCAAGCAGACCCGCGACTACGTCTTCGTCGCCGATCTCGTCCGCGCCAACGTGGCCGCGCTGGCCAGTGACTACACCGGCGCGCTCAACTTCGGCAACGGCATCGAAACCGACGTGAACACCCTGTACCAACATCTCGTGCCGTTGTGCGGCCCACCGCGCCCCGAGCAACACGGTCCGGCCAAGCCGGGGGAGCAGCGTCGCAGCGTGGTCGATGCGTCGGCCGCCGGGCGCGTGCTCAATTGGCGGCCGGAAGTCTCGCTGGCCGACGGCTTGCGCCAGACGGTCGAGTGGTTCCGCGCGCGGAAATCGTAGCCGCGCCCGCACCGGGCGTCGGGTCTTGGCGCCGGCTGGTCCGATAGAATACCGAGCCTCAGCGGTTGTCGTTGCTCATGGATCTTCGTTTCATCCGCAATTTTTCCATCATCGCGCATATCGATCACGGCAAGTCGACGCTCGCCGATCGCTTGCTCGAATTCACCGGCGCGATCAGCGAGCGCGAGCGCCAGGCGCAGATCCTCGACAGCATGGACCTCGAACGCGAACGCGGCATCACCATCAAGGCGAGCGCGGTCCGCTTGCGCCATCGCGCCCGCGACGGCCAGGAGTACGTGCTCAACCTGATCGATACGCCGGGACACGTCGACTTCTCGTATGAAGTCTCGCGTAGTTTGGCGGCGTGCGAGGGCGCGTTGCTGGTCGTCGATGCGGCGCAAGGCGTTGAAGCGCAGACAGTGGCCAACGCCTATCTGGCGATCGACAACAATCTGACCGTCGTTCCGGTGCTCAACAAGATCGACTTGCCGAGCGCGGAGCCCGAGCGGGTGAAGGCCGAGATCGAAGAGATCATCGGGCTCGATGCGCATGACGCCGTCCTGGCTAGCGCCAAAGGCGGGATCGGGACCGAAGACGTGCTCGAAGCGATCGTGCACCGCATCCCGCCGCCGTCGGGCGATCCGGGCGCGCCGCTCAAGGCGCTCCTCTTCGACAGTTGGTTCGATCCCTACCACGGCGCGGTGGTGTTGGTGCGCATGTTCGACGGCCGAGTCGCGACCGGGACGCGGATTCGTATGATGACCACCGGTGCCGAGTTCGAAGTGACCCGCGTCGGCGTTTTCGCACCGCGGGCGACACAGGTGGACGAACTCGCAGCCGGCCAAGTCGGCTTCATCATGGCGGCGATCAAGGATATCCGGCAAACCAGCATCGGCGATACGGTCACCGAAGCCAGTCGACCAACGGCGGGGCCGCTGCCGGGCTTCAAGGCCGTGAAGCCGATGGTGTTCAGTGGCTTGTACCCGGCGGACACCACGCAGTACGGCGCGCTGCGCGACGCGGTCGAAAAGTTGCGGCTCAACGATTCGTCGTTCACCTACGAACCCGAGACCTCGGTGGCGTTGGGGTTCGGCTTTCGCTGCGGCTTCCTCGGCCTCTTGCACATGGACGTGATTCGCGAGCGCTTGGAACGGGAGTTCGATCTGGTGTTGATCACCACGGCGCCGACCGTCGCATATCGCGTCACCACCGTCACCGGTGAGCTGATGATGGTCGACAGCCCGGTCAAACTCCCCGAAGCCCAGAGCATCGCGACCTTTGAAGAGCCGTTCATCTTGGCAACGGTGCACGTGCCGGAAGCGTATCTCGGTGCGGTGCTCAAGTTGTGCGAGGAGAAGCGCGGGCGGCAACGGGAACTGAAGTTCTTCGGCCGGGGTCGCGCCGCGGTGGTGTACGAGTTGCCGTTGAACGAGATCGTGCTCGACTTTTACGATCGTTTGAAGTCGGCGACTAAGGGGTACGCCTCGCTCGACTATGAATTCCTCGAGCTGCGTCCCGGCGATCTGATCAAGCTCGATGTGCGCATCAACGGCGAGACGGTCGATGCGCTGTCGCTGATCGTACACCGAGACCGCGCCTATCAGCGTGGACGCGAGTTGGCGGAGAAGATGAAGGAGCTGATCCCGCAGCAGATGTTCGAGGTGATCATTCAAGCGGCGATCGGCAGCAAGATCATCGCCCGCGAGACGGTGCGCGCGCTGCGTAAGAATGTCACCGCGAAGTGCTACGGCGGCGACATCACTCGCAAACGCAAGCTGTTGGAGAAGCAGAAGGAAGGCAAGAAGCGCATGAAGCAGGTCGGACGGGTGGAGATCCCGCCCGAAGCCTTCCTCGCGGTTCTCAAGGTGGAAGCGTAAGCGCGAATCGTCTATGAAAGGCCCTCGTTTTCGAGACGCATGCATTGGAGGCACGACCCCGGCGTGGAACCCTCGCCCTCACTGACCGTCGATTCGACCGTCGCCGTGCCGGCGCGTCTCGCGGCCAAGTCGACCCTGCGCGAGTACTTCGAAGCGTTGGGCGTCGCGCTGCTGGTCGCGCTGTTCGTTCGCACCTTCGCGGTTCAGGCGTTCAAGATCCCCTCGGGCTCGATGCTGCCGACGCTCCAGATCGGGGACCATATTTTAGTGAATAAACTCGCCTATGGTTTGCGTGTGCCCGTACCGCACTGGTCCAACTGGGATAGCGACGGCAAGGTCCTGGTGCGCTTTGGCTTGCCGCAGCCGGGGGATGTGATCGTCTTCGTGTATCCGGCGGATCGCAGCAAAGACTTCATCAAGCGAGTCGTGGGATTACCCGGCGACGTGGTGGAGATTCGTCACAAGCGTGTGTTCGTCAACGGGGTCCCTCGCGATGACCCGCATGCGTACTTCGCTGACGGCTTCAACGAGGTGACCGGAGGAACGCCGCGCGACGAGCTGGCCGCATTCGCGGTGCCCCCGGGTCATCTCTTCGTCATGGGCGACAACCGCGATCGCAGTTACGACAGTCGGTTCTGGGGCTTCGTGCCGCTGGAGGACATCAAAGGAAAGGCATTCGTGATCTACTGGTCGTGGGACGGGCAAGATCGCTGGGTGCGTTGGGAGCGTCTTGGCGACCGGGTGAACTAACCCGGTTGGGGGAAGAGGAGGATCACATGCGAGCCGTGTGCGCGCGAATGACGTTGGTGGGACTGCTGTGGCCGTCCCTGGTGCTGGCACAGGTGCCGGTGTTCGATACTGCGATGTCGACGTCGGTCGGGGGTAATCCCGTGGCAGTTGCCGTGGGGGACGCGGACGGTGACGGCCACCTCGATGTGGTGACGGCCAACTTCGATACCGCCAACGTGTCGCTGCTCTTCGGAGATGGGAGCGGTGAACTGTTCAACGGCGGCAATTTCGCCGCCGGGACGGTGCCTGGTGGCCTGGCGATGGGATTGTTCAACGGTGACGACGTACCCGATCTGATCGTCTCAAACGCGAACGTCGCGCAGTTGTCGTTCCTTCAAGGCACACGCAATCCCGACGACTGTCCGCAGGGGCAACCGGCATGTTTCATCCTAACCGGTGATCCGATTCAATTGCCCGGCTATTGCAGCGGCGACCCGACTCAGGGTTGCGACCCGACGATTCTCGACGCGCAGCATCGCGATCAGTGCACGTTGGCCGGCAAGGGCGTCTGTAACGCCGTCGGGGGACCGGGAGGGATCGCCGTCGGCAACTTGAACGGCGATGCCTTCCTCGATCTCGCCGTCGCTGCCGAGGGCAACGGCGACGGTGACGGAACTCTCAGTATTCTTTTCGGGAAGGGGGACGGAACCTTCGACGCCCAACCCGCGCTCGCGGCGGGGTCCGGGACGATGAAGGCGGTGATTGCGGATTTCAACGGGGACAACAAGAACGACGTTGCGGTGATCAACGCCAAGGGGAACAGCGTCACCGTTTTCCTCGGTGACGGTGCGGGACATTTCGGCACGGCACTGACCTCAGCGATCGGGGTGTCGCCGTCGGGCGTTGCCGCGGGCGATTTTGACGAGGACTCCCAAACGGATCTGGCAGTGACCTACGTCTCCGCGAGCGGTGAGGGAATCCTGCTGCTCAAGGGGGACGGCCACGGAAACTTCGCAACCGCTGGAACCTTCGTGGCGGGCGCGTTCCCGTCGGATATTGTTGCCGCCGATCTGAACCGCGACCACCACTTGGATCTCATCGCCAGCAACAAGCGCAGCGCCGATACCAGCGTGCTGTTCGGCGACGGTCACGGCGGTTTCAGTCGTGCCCGCACCTTCGTCACCAACGGTGATCCGCTCACCGTGGGGGTCGCCGATCTCAACGAGGACGGCTTCCCCGATGTCTTGACCGGCGACGGGTTGGGCCAACAACAGGGGGACCTCGCGGTACTGTTGAACGAGCAGAACACGCGGTTTGTCGGCGTCGAGGACTTTCACGTTGGAGGTGCCGTCACCGCGGTTGTGGCCGGCGATGTCAACGATGATTCGCTCCCGGACGCGGCGGTGGCACTCGATCCCATGACCGTGCGCATCTATCTGGCGGCAACGCTCGGCGATTTCGTCGTCGCCGGCGATCTCCATGTCGGCGATACCCCGCGGGCGCTCAATTTCGGCGATTTCAACCGCGACGGTGAGCTCGATCTCGCGGTCGTCAGCTCGGGCTCCGACACCGCCACCTCCAGCACGCTCTCGTTGTTCCTGGGCAAGGGGAACGGCACCTTCAACGACGCCCTCACGACCACAACCACCGCGCGGGCGGTGGCCAGCGTCGTGGGGGACTTCGACAACAACCGTATTCCCGACGTTGCGGTGGTCTCACTCGGCAATCCCGGTGTGGTGTCGATTCTGCTCGGTAACGGCAACGGCACGTTCCGGGCAGGCGGAACGATCAACGTGGGCGATACGCCGTTGGCGATCGCGACCGGATCGTTCAACGGCGACGCCTTCCAAGATCTCCTCGTTGCCAACAGCGTGTCGAACGACGTGTCGGTGCTGCTCGGAAACGGCGACGGCACGGTTCGCAGTGGAGGATTGGTTGGGACAGGAAACGGGCCGGTTGGGATCGCGGTGTTCGATGTGAACCGCGATGGATTCGACGACTTCGCCGTCGCCCAGAGTACGGCGCAGAACGTGTTCGTGTACACGGGCGACGGGACGGGCACCTTCAAGGCGTCGTCGGCGTGTCAGCAACCGACCGGCTGTACGGTTGGCAACAGCCCCAGCGGTCTGGTGGCGCGCGACTTCAACGGCGATGGTCGTCCCGACTTGGCGGTCTCGAACCAAGTCTCGAATACCGTGTCGTTGCTCACGAGTTCGAACACCGGCCGCTTATCGCGTACGGCCGAAATCGTCATCAGCCGCCAACCCAAGGCGATTACCGGCGCTGACTTCACGGGCGGAGGAAACTACGACGTCTTGACCGGCAACTCCTCCACCGCGCTCAACCTCTCGCGGCTGACGAATTCGGGAGGGACCGCGGTGCTGCGCGGCGACGGCAATGGTGACGGCCGCGTCGGCGCCGCCGACCTGATTGCCGCGGTGCTGGAAGTGAGCGACGGCGATACCACGCGGCCGGAAGATGTCGGGCGCCTCGGCTACATGCCGAGCCCGTGCGTGAACGGGGTCTGCGGAGGCCGCGGCGTCGATGCGAATGGCGACGGGATCGTCACGCCGCAGGACATCCGCGCCACGGCGATCCGCATCTTCATCGGGAGCTAGTTGTGGCCACCGAAGCCGACCTCCAGCGCGATCTCACCGCCGCGATGAAGGCGCGTGAGACGAACAAGGTCATGGTGCTGCGCAGTCTGATCGCAGCGGGCAAGAACCTCAAGGTCGACAAGCAAGTCCGCGAGCTGCCGGAAGCCGAGATCAGTGCGCTGGTGCGCAAGGAGATCAACAAGCGCATCGAGGCCGCCGACTTTGCCGCCAAAGGCGAGCGCCCGGAGTTGGTCGAACAGAACCGGGCCGAACAAGCGATTCTCGAAGCCTACCTGCCGGCTCAACTGACTGCGGAACGGCTCGAAGGAATCATTCGTGAGCTCGCCGACGAATTGGGCGGCGCGGCGATCGGGCCGATCATGGCGAAGCTCAAGGAACGCTATCCCGGTCAATACGACGGCAAGCTCGCCAGCGCGATCGCACGCAAGCTAGCATGACCATCCGGGTCGCACGCGAATTGTTGACTTAGCCGTCACCGTCGACGACACTCGCCGCGTCTTCTTGCACCGATTCGCGCCGCCCGCGTGGCGTCGCAAAAAAGGGGGGCTCGATGATGGCGAGACGGGTGACGGCGTACGTGTTCATGACCGTGGCGCTGCTGCTGGCGCGACCGGCGTGGGCGCCCTATCATCGCATGGTCATCGATCAGGTGTTCTTCGGCACGCCCGCGGCGACCGACGCGCAATTTGTGCAGCTTCGCACATTGGCGTCGGGGCAGATCTTTGTGAACAACCAGTCGGTTCGAGCGGAGCACGGCGACGGTTCGAGTGCGGGAACGTTCGGAGTGTTTGCGAAGAACCTGACGAGCACGCCGGCCGCCGGCGTTCGGATTTTGATGGGAACCAAACGGGCCGAGGATCTGTTCTGCCTGGCGATGGATCAGATCGCCGGGGGCGCTTTGACGGCACCCGACGGACGCATCTGTTTCGGCCTCTTCACCGGGCCGGTGACGTGCCTCGCCTACGGCGACTACGCGGGCGACAACACCGGCTTCGGTCATCCGGCGATGGCGCCCGATCTCGGGAAGGCCTTGGTCCGGCAGAATCTCTCCGGTCACTGCGCGGGCGGCACGAACGCGGACAATCCATGCAACGCGGACGCGGATTGTCGCAGCGGTTCGTGTGCGTATGACGATAATGCGAGCGACTTCGCGGCGGGCGACCCGTTACCGCAGAACACGACACAGCAAGCCGGTGCCATCGATGGAACCCCCGGCGATCCGGACGGCATCGGCACGGTGCGACCCGAGGGGATCGAGCACGAAGTCGCCGTGTTGTTCGAAGCCGATCGACGCTGCGACTTGACGGACCCGAGTCGTCGCGGTGCCGATGCGAATCTCGATACCCGCATCGATGCGGCCGATGTGACGGCGACGGTCCAGATTGTCGCCGCCGCCGGACCTGCGTAAGCGAATCGCGGTGAGCTAGCCGCGCGGAATTTCGAGTGCCTGGCCCGCGCGCAGCGCCTTGCGGCCTTTCAAGTTGTTGCGCTTCTGAATTGCACTGACCGTGGTGCCGTACTGCCGGGCGATCGCAACCAATGTCTGGCCGCGCTTGACGCGGTGGACGACGTAGGTGCGAGGCTGGTCGTTCCGCTTGTGCTGCGGGTCGAGGGCCGCGTAGCGCTGCTGGAAACGATCGCGGCTGTCTTCCGGGATGCGCAGCGTGTAGCCGCGCGGCACACTCAGTTTGCCGGCGATCGTGTCGGGGGTTAGCGCCGGATTTAAATCCGCGAGCGCATCGACCGACGTGCCGGCGCAGGTCGCGAGCGTGGAAAGCTTCACGAAGTCGGCGATGCGCACGTTGGTTGCCGCAACCGGCCGTTCGTAATTCAAATCGCCGAAGTGTCGAGCCGCTTCGCGCTCGACCGCGATGGCGGCGAGAAATTCCGCGTAGAAATTGCGCGAGGCGAATTTGAACGCCGCGCCGTGATAGCGGCGCACGATGTCGGTGATGTTCGTCGACCCGACCGTCGCGACGGCGTGCGCCATGCCGGCGCGCCCGTGGTTGTAGGCGGTGATGGCCAGCGGCCAGGTTCCGAGCGCCTCGTAGTCGGCCTTGAGATATTGCGCCGCCGCGCGCGCGGCGACCACCGGGTCGCGGCGCTCATCGACGGCGTGATCGATATGCATGAAGCGCCGACCGGTTGCGGGCATGAATTGCCAGACCCCGGCGGCGCCCACCTTCGAGTACGCCCGGACGTTGAAGCACGATTCCACCAGCGGGAGCCGAGTCAACTCCAGCGGCACGTTGTACTCGCGGAAGATGCGCTCGATCTCGGGCCAGTAGCGTGCCCCAACCTCGACGCCGCGCGCGAAGCGCTCCTTGAGGCCGGATTGCGTGCGCAGCCGGTCCGGCGCCGCGGCCGCCCGAAAGTCCGGGCGTTGCTTGACACGTTGGAACACCGCCAATATCTTCCGCTCGTCTTCGGAGAGCGTTGACGGATCCAGCGAGTCCGCACCGATTTGGTCCAGCCGCAGGAGGATCGCGCGTACCTTGGCGGTCTCTCGCTCAACGGTGCGATACTTCGCCGCGTCGATTTCCACATCGCTCATGCCCGCGGCGGCCAGCGGGCGGAAATCCACGACTTCGTAGACGCGATCCAAGTGCAGCGCGTCGTGAATGACGACTTGGTGGATGGAGTACGTGGCGAAGATTTTTTTCCAGAACTCAACCTGCGAGCGGAGACCGGGGGGAACCGTGAATGGACTTTGGTCGCTCCGCGACGCTGGCGCGGCGAATTCCGCCTGGCTGAAAGTTGAGGTGGCAATCAACGCGGCGGCGATGCCAACCGCCACTCGACCGACCCACGCGCGCACCATCATCCTCCATCACCGCGATCGGTTCCGCTTTCCTGCGGGGTCCGTCGCGTCCTATGCCGTACGGTAGCAGACGATTTTTGAGACTGTCAACGAATTCCTGGCCGCTCGTTGCGCTGTGCGTGCTCGGGTGCGCCGGCGCGGATGCAGATCTCCCGGCCGACTTTGCGGTGATCGCGATCGAGAACGGGCCCGTGACCCTCGATCCCCGCTTCGCCACCGACGCAACCGGCAATCAGATCGGCGAGCTGCTGTTCGACGGGCTGACGCGCGTCGACGATCAAGGTCGCTATCATCCAGATCTGGCCGCAGACTGGAGCAATCCCGATCCCGTGACGTACGAATTTCACTTGCGCGAGGGATTTCGCTTCTCGGATGGGACGCCGGTGCGTGCCGTCGATGTGAAGGCGACGTTCGATTCGATTCGCGATACCTCGTCGACTTCGCCGAAACGATCGGCATTGGCGCCGATCGAGTCGATCGACGTTCCCGCGCCGCTCTCGGTGCGATTTCACCTGCGCGAAGCGTTTGCGCCGTTCTTGGATCTGACCACGCTGGGCGTCATGCCGGCGGCGCGTGTGGCGGCCGCGCCGGCTCCCATCCGCGAGCCGATGGGGTCCGGGCCGTTTCGCTTGGTCGAGTTTTCGCCCGACGAGCGCATCGTGCTCGCGCGCGCGCCATCTGAACTGCAGCGTTCGCGTCTCGCGGGCGTAGTCTTCCAGGTGATTCCCGATGGCCTCGTGCGGCTCCTCGAGTTCAAGCGGGGACGGGTCGATGTGATTCAGAATGCGGTCGATCCCGACTCGATCGAGTGGGCGAGCCGGTTGCCGCACGCGCAGGTGTTGACGACGCCGAGCACCAATTTCCAATACCTCGGGCTCAATCTCCGCGAGCCGCCGCTCGCCGACGTGCGGGTGCGTCGCGCGCTGGCCCACGCGCTGGATACGCGCGGGCTCATTCGCAGCGTGTTGCGCGGATTGGCGACGCCGGCCACGGGTCTGCTCCCCCCCGGCCACTGGGCATACAGCGCGGACGGTCCTGTGTACGCGTACGATCCGAAGCGCGCCAAGGCGCTCCTCGACGAAGCGGGATACGTCGATCCCGACGGCGACGGACCGCGCCCGCGCTTTCGGTTGTCGTACAAGACGACGACCGTGGACCTGCGCAAGCGCATCGCCGAGGTGATCCAACAACAACTGGCGCGGGTCGGCGTTGCGCTCGACATTCGCACCTACGAGTGGGGAACGTTCTACGGCGACATTCGTCGCGGCAACTTTCAGGTGTACTCGCTGGCGTGGGTTGGCGTCGCGGATCCGGACATCTACTTTCAAACCTGCCACTCGTCGCAAGTGCCGCCGGTGGGAAACAATCGCGGATTCTTTCGCGATGCGGAGGTAGACCAGTTGACCGAGCGCGCCCAGCGGACGCCCGATGGGGAGGAGCGCCGGCGCTACTACGTTGAGGTTCAGAAGCGTGTCGCCGAGCAACTCCCGGTGATTCCGCTCTGGTGGCCCACCAACGTCGCGGTGGTGAACCGCCGCCTGCATGGCTTCGAGCTGCGGGCGAACGCCAGCTTGGATTCGCTGCGCGACGCATGGATTGAGTGAGTCGGCGGGGATTCGTCGCGCATGCTTCGCTACCTCAGTTGGCGGATCGGACTGGCGGTGCCGACCGTGCTCGGTGTGGTGACCGTGGTGTTTCTCCTCATCCATCTCATTCCCGGCGATCCGGTCGATGCAATGCTCGGCGAAAGCGCGCTGGCCGTCGACAAGGAGGCGGTGCGCCATCGACTCGGCCTCCATCGTCCGGTGGCGGTGCAATATGGTTTGTATCTCCGGCGCCTCGCGCGCGGTAGCCTAGGCCGTTCACTGGCCGGCGGCCGGCCGGTCCGCCGTATGATCGTCGCCCGATTTCCCGCAACGATCGAACTAACGGCGGCCGGACTCCTGGTCGCAATCGCGATCGCGTTTCCACTGGGGCTGGCGGCGGCTGCGCGCCCGCGTTCGGTGCTCGACGTCGGCTGCATTTCGGTCGCGTTGATCGGCGCCGCGGTTCCGAACTTCTGGCTGGGTCCAATGCTGATGCTGTGCTTTGCGGTCTGGCTCGGATGGTTGCCGGTGTCCGGGCGAAACGGGCTGCCGCATTTGATCTTACCGGCGGTGACGCTCGGCTTGGGGATGGCGTCGGTGTTGGCACGGCTGCTGCGGGCGTCCCTGCTCGACCAGTTGCACGGCGATCACCTCCGCGCCGCTCGTGCAAAAGGTGCGAGCGAGGTGCGCGTGCTGCTGCGTCATGCGCTGCCGAACGCGCTGCTGCCCGTGGTCACCGTCATGGGCTTGCAGGCGGGCGCCCTGCTCAGCGGGGCGATCCTCACTGAAACGATCTTCGGGTGGCCCGGACTCGGCCGTCTCACGGTCACGGCGATCGAGACCCGCGACTACCCGCTGGTGCAGGGCTGCGTGTTGGTGATTGCGCTCACCTACGTCGCCGTCAATCTCGCGGCCGACCTGCTGTGCCTCTGGGTTGATCCGCGGATTCGCGCGAGCGCGGGCGGCGAATGACGTCCAATCCGCGCGTCGCGATCGGACTGGCGGTGCTGCTCGCGCTCGCGACCACGGCCGTGTGTGCCCCGTTGCTGGCACCCGCCAGCCCGACATCGCAGTCGCTCGATGAGGGGCTGCGGCCGCCGTCGGCGGCACACGTTTTTGGCCAGGACAAGCTCGGCCGCGATCAGCTTAGCCGAGTGATCTATGGTGCACGTCCATCACTGCTGGTCGGGGTGGTCACCGTCGGTGTGTCCGCGCTGGTGGGATTGCTCATTGGCGCGGTTGCCGGCTATCGCGGAGGCTGGATTGATCTGGGTGTGATGCGCGTGGTGGATGTGTTGCTGGCGTTTCCCGGTTTACTGTTGGCCATCGCGGTGTCCGCGGTGCTGGGCCCCGGTTTGCGCCACGTGGTGCTGGCGCTGTGCGTGATCGGATGGACGGGATACGCGCGGGTGGTTCGCGCCGAGGTGCTGTCGCTCAGAACCCGCGAGTTTGTGGAGAGCGCACGCGCCCTGGGGGCTTCCCCGGTGCGGGTGCTGCGCCGTCACGTGATGGCGCACGTGTTGCCGCTGCTGGCGGTGCAGGCGAGCTTCGGGATGGCGGGCGCCGTCGTCGCCGAGGCGGGGCTGAGTTTTCTCGGTTTGGGGATCCAGCCGCCCGCGCCGTCGTGGGGTGCCATGCTCAACGACGCGCGGACCTTTCTCTTGATCGCGCCACATCTCGCGATCTTCCCCGGCGCGGCACTCATGCTCACGGTGCTGGGTCTGAACCTGCTGGGTGAGGGTCTGCGCGATGCGCTGGACGTCCACGCGAACGAGTAGCTACGACGCCTCCAGCCGCTCGACCGGTAGGCGCATGGTGAACGTCGCTCCCGTGCCCGGCACGGAGTCGACCGCGAGCACCCCGCCGTGCTTTTGGACGATGCCATAGGAGACGCTAAGTCCAAGTCCGGTGCCCTTGCCCACGTCCTTCGTGGTGAAGAACGGGTCGAAGATGTGGGATTGGATTTCCGGCGGGATACCGACACCGTCGTCCCGTACGCTGACGACGACCTCCCACCCATTCCTGCTGCTCGAGTCGCACGCGGTCGCCAAACGCGTGGTGACCCAAATGTTGCCGGCGTTGCCGACGGCATCGGCCGCGTTCGCGAAGAGGTTCATCAAGACCTGATTGATCTGACCGGGGAGGCACTCGACCTCCGGCAGCTCGCCGAAGTCGCGGTGCACCAGGACGCGGTTCTTGAGCCGGTGGCTGAGCAGAGCGAGGGTACTGTCGATGCACTGGTGAATGTCGATCCGACGCCAGCGATCGTATACGTCGCTGCGCGAGAACGTGCGCAGTTCGATGACGATACGCTTGGTGCGCTGCGCTCCCTCCTCGCAGTCGGCCAGCAAGCCGGGAAGATCCGCCAATACCTCGCGCAGTCGGAGTTCGGTTTTGAGTTCGGCGATGCGCACACGATCGGTGGTGGAAAGCGACGCGGCATCGTAGGCGTCGAGCAGCCGCGTCAGCCGATCCACATAGAGGCGCAGATGCTCGATGTTGGCTGAAACGAAGCTGATCGGGTTGTTCAGCTCGTGCGCCACGCCGGCGACCAACTGTCCGAGCGCGTGCATCTTCTCCGATTGGATGAGGTGCGCCTCGGCTTGCTTCAGGCGGTCGTACGCCGCCACGAGCTCACAATTGCTGGCGGCCAACGCGTCGACCGTCTCTCCGAGTTTTCGGTTCTGCTCAGCGAGGTCGCGCTCGCTCTGACTCAGCCGCTGCGAGATGTAGCCGCCGAGGTACACCAGCAGCCCGAGCGAGTAGAGCAAGAACGCGGACCACGTTCCCTGGTACAACAGCGCGGGCGGGACCGGGTCGGTCGCCGAGGTCACCAGACCGCCGACCGGATACAGTCCGAAGGACTTGCCCGCGAGTGCGGCGCCGAACAAGACGACGGCGGTGCAGGCGACGACTGCGGCGACCCCGGTGTTGACCAACATGGCCGTCGCCGATACCTGCACGACGTACATCATGACGAATGGGCTCTGCACGTCGCCGGTGTTGATGGTGACGTAGGTAATTTGCAGCAGGTCGTTGCACAGCGCGATCAGCGTGATCGGGAGCACGCCACGCCAACGGAGCACCGCCCAGTGATTCAGTCCGTTGATCAGCACGCCGGCCGCGGCAGCCTCGACGCAGGGCGTGATCGACGTGAACAAGCCGAAACCGTCGGCAATCAGCGCAAGCGCGAAGAACCCGGCGATGACCAGCCAGCGTACCCGCACCGCCCACCGCAGCCGATCGCGAAACTCCGGTTGAGTCACCGCGCTCAGGGCGGCGAGCAGCCCCGTCATGGCTGCCTCGTGCTGCGGTGCCGCCGCGTGTGTGCATGACCGCGACAGGCAGCGCGTCGCCCGCCTTGACAAGGTAGGGGGTGCAGATTAGGTTCCACCGCGTGCCCGATTTCGCGCACGACAGTCTGCGCTAAAGTCACTCGCCAGGTCAAATAAACGGGCGAATCGAGCGTCCAAGAAGCGCAGAAGGAGCGCTCATGTCCAACACTCTCAAGACCACTCTGCTGCTCGGTCTGATGACCGGTCTGATCCTGGCCCTCGGCCAGTACATCGGCGGCCCGCGAGGATTGACGATGGCCCTTGTGTTCGCGGGCGTGATGAACTTCGGCAGCTACTGGTTTTCCGACAAAATCGTGCTGGCGATGTACGGGGCGCGTCCAGTCGATATGAATCAAGCGCCGGAACTCTACCGCATTTTAAACAACCTGTGCGCCAGCGCGGGCGTCCCGATGCCGCGCGCGTACATCATCCCGTCGGATGCGCCGAATGCGTTCGCGACTGGACGCAATCCGCAGCACGCGGCGGTCGCGGTCACCGAAGGCATTCTTCGCATCTTGACGCCGCAGGAATTGGAGGCCGTTCTCGGTCACGAGTTGGCGCACGTCCAGAACCGCGACATCCTGATCAGCTCGGTGGCGGCCACCATGGCCGGCGTGGTGATGTGGGTGGCGAACATGATGCGGTGGGCGGCGATCTTCGGCGGGATGCAACGCGATGAGCGAGAAGAAGGCGGGGGCGTGTTCGGCCTCCTGGCGATGACCATTCTCGCGCCGATCGCGGCGACGCTGATTCAACTCGCCATCTCCCGGTCGCGCGAATTTCAAGCGGACGCAAGCGGTGCCAAGATCTCGCATAATCCGCTCGGGCTGGCCGCCGCCTTGGAGAAGCTTCAAATGGCGTCGGAGCGGATTCCCCTCGGGGCCAGTCCGCAAACCGCTCATCTGTTCATTGTGAACCCGCTCGCGGGGGTGTCGTTCAGTCGATTGTTCAGCACCCATCCGCCGATCGAAGAACGAATTCGCCGTCTCCGGTCCATGGTGGTCTGAACCGCGATCGCGTTGCCACGAGCCTGCGACGTCGTGGGCTGGTTGGATACGACCTGCATATGACATCGGACGAAAACGAAGAACGCCGCGGATTCAAGGTCCAAGATCGCCGGCGGTTTTCCGAAACCGGTGAGGCGCGCGACCCTCACGAGGCCGAAGCCGAGCCCGCTGCCGCCGCGCCCGGCGCCGAGCCGTCGGGAGCTGCGGTTGCCAATGCGGCGTACGAAGCGATTTCGGAAAGCCCTGCTCCGGGCGCCGAAGGCGAGATCAATTTCTCGACCTTTGTGCTCAGCCTCAGCACGCAGGCGTTGGCCCATCTGGGTGAGATTCCAAATCCAGTCGACAACACGGTTGCCGCCGACCTCGCTGCTGCGCGGCACCTGATCGACATCTTGGGTCTGCTGCGCGACAAGACCAAGGGCAACTTGGATCGCGCCGAGCAGGGGCTGCTCGACAACATTCTCTACGACCTGCGCATGCGCTACGTCGAGTCGTCGCGGCATCGCTAGTGTCCGGCGCGCCTGATCCCAGACAACTCATTCACAACCGCAAGGAGGTTCCATGATCCCACTATCGCGGATGTCCCGCATTGGGAGCCGCACTACGCAATCCGTTCTTGGCCTGGTTCTCGGATTCGCCATTCTCACCGCCGGACCGGTTCGTGCGATTAGCTTCTGGGGCGAGAAGGCGGAAGAAACGCCGGCGGCCAAACCGGAAGCGGCACCACCCGCAGGCACGTCCGCTACCGCGGCCGTCGCCGGTCTCCCCGACTTCGCTCACCTGGCGGAACTCCTGAGCCCCTCGGTGGTCAACGTCTCGACGACCTCGGCACCGGAGCCGGCTCCGCAGCGGCGAGGTCCCGGCGGTCAGGGTGGACCGGGCGGACCGGGTGGCCCGGGCGGCCCGCACAGCCCGTTCGGCGGCGAAGGCGGCGATCCGTTCCACGAATTTTGGGAGCCGTTCGAGCGATTCTTCGGCCCGATGCCGCGCCAGCCATTTAAGCAGAAGAGCCTCGGCTCCGGCTTCATCATCAACAAAGACGGGCTCATCTTGACCAACAATCACGTGGTCGAAAACGCCGAGGACATCGTCGTCCGCTTGGCGAACGAAAAAGAATACAAGGCTAAGGTGGTTGGACGCGATCCGAAGACCGACATTGCGGTCATCAAGATCGACGGCGCCCCCGACGTCGTGCCGGTGACCCTGGGTGATTCGGATAGTTTGCGCGTCGGCGAGTGGGTAATGGCCATCGGCAACCCGTTCGGTCTCGAAAATAGCGTCACGGCGGGCATCGTCAGCGCCAAGGGCCGCTTCATCGGTCAGGGGAGCTACGACAACTTCATTCAGACCGACGCGGCGATCAATCCCGGAAACTCCGGCGGCCCGTTGATCAATCTCAAGGGCGAAGTTGTCGGCATCAACACCGCCATCTTCAGCCGCTCGGGCGGCAACATCGGCATCGGTTTCGCGACGCCGATCAACATCGCCAAGGAAGAGCTGCCCGACCTGCAGGAGAAGGGCAAAGTCAGCCGCGGCTGGCTCGGCGTGCTGATCCAAAAGGTCACGCCGGAAATCGCCGAGTCGATGGGCTTGGACGAAGCGCACGGCGCCTTGGTCGCCGACGTGATGAAGGATGGACCGGCGATCGCCGCGGGAATCAAGGTCGGTGACGTCATCGTCGAATTCGACGGCAAGCCGGTGAAAGATTCCAATGAACTGCCGCTCTTGGTTGCCCGGACGCCGATCGGTCGCACCGTCACGGTGAAGCTGCTGCGCGGAAAGAAAGCCGAGACCGTCTCGGTGAGAATCGGCGAGCTGAAGGAGGAGGAAGTCGCGGTCAGCAGCAAGGAGACGCCGGAGTTCGGTCTCACCGTGCAGCCGCTGACTCCAGACATCGCCGAAAGTCTCGGGCTGCCGGACGACGTCAAGGGCGTGGTGGTGGCGTCGGTCGAGCCGGGGAGCCCCGCCGACGATGCGGGTCTGCGTCGTGGCGACGTCGTCGTCGAGGTGAACCAGAAGCCGGTGAGGGACGTCGCCTCGTATCGCAAGGCGATCGAGGGCGTCGGCAAGGGCAAGAGCGTGCTGTTCCTCGTCCGTCGCGGCGACAACACGATCTTCCTGGCACTCAAGCCAGCGAAGTGATTTCGCCTCACCGCAATTGAGATCCGGGCCGTGGAGCGAACCCTCCGCGGCCCGGTCGCACATCATGGTGCGCCGCTTCCTGATTGGTGTGGTGCTGCTGGCGATCGGATCGGTCGGCGTCGCCGCAGTGCTCGTGGCGCCGTACCTGCGCCACCTCGACGCGGTGGTCGCCGAGAAGTTTGCCGGCAAACGGTGGGACTTCCCGTCGAAGATCTACTCCGACTCCTGCTTCGTCTATCCGGGTCTCGACATCGAGGCGATCGGACTGATCGAGCGGCTGCGGCGGTTGAACTATCGCCAGGTATCCGGGCCCGTCAGCAGCAAGGGCGAATATTCGATCGCACCCGACGCGGTGCAACTCTGGCTCCACGATTTTCAGTTTCCGAGCGGCGCCCGAACCGGTGAGGCCGTGCGGCTGGCGCTCAGCAAATCGACCGTCGCCGCCATCGAGCGCGTGGCGGATCACGAACCGCTGTACACCGTTGAGATCGAGCCCGAGTTGATCACCGGACTGTATGAGAACGTGTGGGAAGAGCGGCACCTGGTGACGCTCGACGACGTGCCGCCGCTGCTGCCGCGTGCGATCATGGCGGTCGAGGACCAGCACTTCTACGAACATCACGGCATCGATCCCATGGGAATTGCGCGCGCGCTGTGGGTCAATCTTCGCAGCGGTCAAACCGTCCAAGGCGGCAGCACGCTGACTCAACAGTTGGTCAAGAATTTCCTGCTCACTCCCGAGCGCAGCCTCGAACGCAAGCTGAAAGAGTTCGCGATGGCGCTGGTCGTCGAGCACCGCTACTCGAAGCGGGAGATTCTCGAAGCGTATCTCAACGAGATCTACCTCGGGCAGCGCGGCGCGCAAGGTGTCTACGGCGTGTGGGAGGCCGCCCAATTTTATTTTGCCAAGCCGCTGTCCGACCTCAGCGTGGCGGAGATGGCGTTGCTGGCCGCCGTGATCAAGGCGCCCAATCGCTACTCGCCGTTCCGCGATCCGCAGCGCGCGCTGCATCGCCGCAACTATTGCCTCACGCTGATGCTCAAGCAGGGCGACATCACCGACGAGCAGTATCAGCACGCGATCGCCGAGCCGCTGCGCCTCGCCGCGCCCAAACCGGCCGGCAACGATGCCCCGTATTTCGTCGATTTTCTCCGCCAGGAGTTGGCGCGTTCCTATCCGGCCGCGGTGCTGACCACCGAAGGACTCAGCATCTTCACGTCCCTCGACATGGAGATGCAGCGCGCCGCCGAGGAGTCGCTGCGCCGCGGGCTCGAAGCGCTTGAACAGCGGTACAAGCGCCTGCGCAGCGAATCACCCAGCCAGGCGTTGCAAGGCGCGCTCATCGCGGTGCAGCCGCAAACCGGCGAGATCAAGGCGATGATGGGCGGCCGCGACTATCGCGCGACGCAGTTCAACCGCGTCACCCAAGCGCAGCGGCAGCCCGGATCGGTCTTCAAGCCATTCGTCTATCTCGCGGCGTTCGAGCGCACCTTGCACGGCGAGGGGACGATTCAACCGACCTCGTCGCTCGACGACGAACCGTTCGAATGGTTCTTCGATAATCAAGTGTGGTCGCCGGCCAACTACAAGGGCAAGTACTTCGGCGACGTGACGGTGCGGCACGCGCTCGAATTCTCCCTCAACGCCGCGACCTCGCACTTGGCGCGCGACATCGGCATCGATGCGGTTCGTGAGGTCGCGCAACGACTCGGCATCGGCAGCCCGCTGCCAGCGGTGCCGTCGCTGGCACTTGGCTCGGTTGAGGTGACGCCGTTCGAGGTCGCGCAGGCTTACTCGACGCTCGCCAGTCAGGGATTGCGCGCGACGCCGCTGTCGGTCAAACGGGTCATCGATCACGACGGCAATGCGATCGAGCGCAATCCGGTCGAAGTTACCCAAGCCGTCGACCCGGCTGCTGCGTACCTCGTGATCCATCTGATGGAAGGCGTGTTGCGACACGGCACCGGCGCGGGCGCGCGCCGACTCGGGTTCAAGCGTCCGGCGGCCGGAAAGACCGGCACGACCAACGACTACCACGACGCCTGGTTTGCCGGCTTCACGCCCGATCTGCTGGCCGTCGTCTGGGTCGGGTTCGATCAGAAGAAGCCCGTCGGTCTCGCCGGCGGCGAAGCCGCGCTGCCGATTTGGACCGAGTTCATGAAGCGCGCGACCGCCGGACGGCCCGAGACGTCTTTCGTGCCGCCGGCCGACGTGGCGCTGGTGTCGATCGACGAGTACACCGGCGAGTTGGCGACCCCGAATTGTCCTGAGGTCATTGAAGAAGCCTTCTTCAAAGGCTACGAGCCGACCCAGTTATGCCATCTCCATGCGCCTTCCCTCACCGGCGTGTCCGCTCCCGCCCCGCGGTCGCCCGACTATGCTGAGTAATCGCCCTGATCGAATTGCGATGGTTGCGGCGATGGCCCTCGCGCTCAGCGCCTGCATCAAACCGCCGCGGCACGAACCGGAGGTGAGCGAAGTGCCGCGGCCGCAGCCGATCACGCCGTTCCCGACCCCGACGCATCCGCCGGCGACCGCGACGCCCACGGCAACCGAGACGCCGACCCCGACGATGCCGATCGCAGCCGCGGGAACGCCGACGGAAGTGCCGTCGTTGGTGACGCGCATCAACAACACGACGGCACCGAACGTCGCGGCCGCACTGCGCTTGGTCGAAGAGGGTCGCGGGTTGCTCGATCGGCAGTCGTACGATCCCGCGCAAGACCGTTTCGAACGGGCGCTGGCGATTGACCCGACCAACGCCTACGGTTACTACTTTCTGGCCCGCCTGCATGTTGAGAAACGAAACTATGGCCAAGCCATCGCGTTTGCGGACAAGTCGGCGGTGCTGGCTGCGCGTGACGACAAGCCGCTCAGCGCGCGTGCATACGTTCTCCAGGGCGAGGTGTTCGAGCAAGTCGGCCGCTTCCCCGACGCCCGCACGGCATACCGACGGGCGCTGGCAGCCGATCCCAGCAGCTCGCTGGCGCAGAGCGGCATGGCCCGCGTCGGCGGCGGCGCACCGGCGCCATAGTGTGTGACGCAATGATCGTTCTCGGCATCGAAAGCTCGTGTGACGACACGGCCGCGGCGGTACTGGCCGACGGCGTTGTGCGATCGAGCATCGTCGCGTCGCAGGACGACGTGCATCACAAGTACGGCGGTATCGTTCCGGAGTTGGCGTCGCGCTCGCACATCCGCGCGATCATTCCCGTGATCGAGCGCGCGCTCGCACAGGCCGGCATAACGCTCGACGATGTCGAGGGCATCGCCGTCACCGCCGGGCCGGGTTTGGTGGGGTCGCTGCTCGTCGGCTTGAGCGCCGCTAAGGCGATCGCATTTGCTCGCGCGCTCCCGTTGGTCGGAGTCAATCACTTGGAAGGTCACCTGCTGTCGCCGCAACTCGACGAGCACGTCGCCTTCCCGTACCTGGTGCTGTTGGTCTCCGGCGGGCATACCAGCCTGTACTGGGCCGAAGGGCAGGGGTGCTACCGCTGCCTGGGGATGACGCGCGACGACGCGGCGGGCGAGGCGTTCGACAAGGTGGCGAAGATCCTCGGCCTCGGCTACCCGGGCGGCCGGGTGATCGACGAGTTGGCGCGCCGCGGTGACCGTGCCGCGATCCGTTTTCCCCGTGCCCGGCTCAAACCCGGGCGCAGCGCACGCGACTACGACTTCAGTTTCAGCGGACTCAAGACTGCGGTGTGGCAACACGTCCGCGATCACGCGCCCGCCGGCGCAGCGGCCGCCGACGTGGCGGCGAGTTTTCAGGAAGCGGTCGTCGACATGTTGCTCGACGCCACGCTCGCGGCCGCGCACACCGTCGGTGCACAGCGGCTGGTCATCGCCGGCGGTGTGGCGGCCAACTCACGCCTCCGCCAGCGCGCATGCGACGCCGGCGCGGAGTTCGGGCTCGCGGTGCATCTCCCGGCGTTTCGCTACTGTACCGACAACGCCGCGATGATCGCCTACGCCGGCGGCCTGCGTCTGGCGCGGGGCGAGCGCGATCCATTCTCGCTCAACGCCGCGGCCGACTTGGAGCTGTGATGGCGCGGCCGGCGCGCCAGGGCGCCACCGCGGCGCGCGGTCAAGTGAGACGCGAACTCGCGGCGCTCGATCGGCGGCCGCGCAAGCGCCTGGCGCAACATCTGCTCGCCGATCGTAACATCATTCGTCGCATCGTCGACCTTGCCGAGCTCACGGGCGCGGAATCGGTGCTGGAAATCGGGCCGGGGCTGGGGGCGCTGACGATCGAATTGGCCGCCCGCTGTGCACAGCTGGTCTTGATCGAATTGGATCGCGACTTTGCCGCGCGATTGCGCGAGCGGTTCGTCGATCAACCGCACGTCGCCGTGGTTGAGGGCGACGTGCTCAAAATGGACTTGCGCGCACGGTGCTCCGCGCCGACTATTGTTGTGGCGAACCTGCCGTACAACATCTCGACGCCGGTGCTGTTCACGCTGCTCGATCACGCGGAGTTGTTTCCGCGGCTGGTGCTGATGCTGCAGCGTGAGGTGGCGCAGCGGATGCGCGCCCAGCCGAGCGACGAGGCGTACGGCGCGCTGTCGGTGCTGGTGCAGTTTCGCGCTCGCGTGCGACACGGCTTGCACGTCGACCCGGCCGCGTTCGTGCCGCGACCGAAGGTGCAGTCGGAAGTCGTAGTGGTCGAACCCTACGCAGCGCTGCCGATCCCGGTGCGCGACATCCGAGTGTTTCGCAGCGTGGTTCGCGCCGCCTTCCAGCAGCGGCGCAAGCAGCTCGTCAATTCGATCGCGACGGTGACCAACAATGCGGCGGGCGTGTTGCGCGCCGCCGACATCGATCCGACGCGGCGGCCGGAGACCCTGTCGCTGCGCGAGTTCGGACGGTTGGCGGACGCGATTGCCGCCGCGTGACAGTTTCCCGTGCCTGAGCTGCCCGAAGTCGAAACCGTTCGCCGCTCGCTGCTGCCGCGCGTGGTTGGGCGCACGATCGTTGCCGTCACCGTTGCGGAGCGGCGCCTGCGGCGTCCGATTCAACCCGACTTTGAACGCCGGCTGGCCGGGCAACGCATCGACGCCATCGATCGGCGCGCGAAATACCTGTTGTTCGCATTGAGCCGCGGCGACTGGTTGCTCGCCCATCTCGGCATGAGCGGCTCGTTGATCGTACGCGCCACCGCGTCGCCGAGCGTGTTGCATGATCATGTGCGATTGCGCCTCGACGACGACAACGAGTTGGTACTCAACGATCCGCGCCGCTTCGGCTTGCTCAAAGTCGGCGCGGCGGCCCGTGCCGCGGACTGGCCTGAACTGCGTGTGCTCGGACCCGATCCGCTCGACTCGACATTGACGTCCGAGCAAGTCGGCGCGCTGCTGCGCGGCAGCAAGCGGGCGATCAAGAATCTGCTCATCGACCAGACGGCGCTCGGCGGCGTGGGAAACATCTACGCCAACGAAGCGCTGTTCCGCGCGCGCATCCGGCCGACGCGGCGAACCGGCCGCGTACGCAAGGCAGAAGTCGCACCGCTGCTAGACGCGCTGCGCGCCGTTCTTGAAGAGGCCATCGACCTCGGCGGCAGCTCGATCTCCGATTATCGCGACGGCGACGGTCGACCGGGCTATTTTCAGTTGCGCCTCCAAGTCTACAATCGCGAAGGCGAGCCATGCCCAGCCTGCGGTGCGTCGATTCGCCGCGTGGTGCAGAGCGGGCGCAGCAGTTTCTACTGTCCAAAGTGTCAAATCTAGGTTGAAGAACAGTGCCGAATGCAGTGCCCTTTGGATGTTGACTGACAAGGATGGGCGTCGTCATAGGCAGCGTCGCCGGCTGCGTAGCGGATGAGATTCAGCGGGTTGGTGCGACTGCCTGAACGGAATGGCTTTGCGCTCATGCGCGAAAAGGGTCCACTTCGCTACTATTCAAGGCCGGGCGTTCCGCGGTTGATTCGGGTTGACTCCCACGGCGCGAAGGAAGTGCCGACCGGGACGTGCAATGCGATCCTGACAGCAGCCTGACTGACAGTCAGTAAGGAGGGTGATCGTGATTGACCTGAAATACTCGCCGTCATCGAGGCCACGAAAGATCCCAGCGCTTTCGGCGCTAGAACCGCACCAATGCGCATTTCTGTTAGGCTGACAGATTTCGCTTGGTTTGCCGATTTCATTCGGGAGCCGAATTGTAGTTCGGCTTTGCTGAGATGATCGACCGGGAGCGGACAGTGTGGCTTCGTTCGTCATCAGCACCGTACCTGGGTCCGCACGCGGTCAGCAAAGCCATCGCGCAAGTGGCGGCGCTGAGGAGAGGAGGGGGCAAGGTTGGAAGAGCCTTGGAACGCCTTACTTCTAGTTTCAAGGGCTGACCCCAGAATCGCTGACCCCCGCGATCTATCAATTGGTGGCGCCCTGGGTGCCCCGTTACCCAACTGCTTCCAGCGGCGGTGAACGGGGCTGGGGCGTGGCGCTCGGGATCAAACCCGAATGGCCGCATCCCGAGCACACGAGTCCCCCGTAGTACAATGCGACCTGGGCCGCCCTGCAGCTACCGGTTGGCCAGCAGCGCGTATGTATCTCTACGACGACGCCGGCCGCCTCAGCCAGCAACTGCTGCCCGGCAACCAGTCGATTACCCGCACGCACGATCCGACGGCATGCCAGCCGCTCGCCATCAATGCCCCAGACGGCGGCGTGGCCTCGTTTGCCTCTGACAGTCCGCCGGACCGTTTCCCCTGTTCGCCCCACGCCGCTCGTGCTAGGAGGGAGGCTCTTCGGGAGGCACTGCGATGGCGAACTACCAACGGCTGGGCGCGCTGGATGCGTCGTTCTTGGGGATCGAGGACGAGAGCTGCCACATGCACGTCGGCGGCGTGCTGATCTTCGACGCCGCGCCGCTGCAGTTGGCCGACGGTGCTATCGACATCGAACGGATTCGGCGCGCGATCCACGCACGACTGCATCTGGTGCCGCGCTTTCGCCAACGCCTGGCGTACATTCCCTACGAACAAATTCCGATCTGGGTCGATGACGATCGCTTTCGCCTCGCCTATCACGTCCGCCACACGGCGCTGCCGCGGCCAGGTGACGAGCGCGTGCTGAAGCGCTTGGTCGGTCGCATCATGTCGCAGCCGCTCGATCGCAAGCGGCCGCTGTGGGAGATGTGGGTCGTCGAAGGGCTCGACGGCAATCGCTTCGCGCTGGTCAGCAAAACCCATCACTGCATGATCGACGGCATCTCGGGCGCGGATCTGATGTCGGTGATTCTCGATCCGAGCGCCGACACCGAGGTCGCTGCGCCCGAGCCGTGGCGCCCGCGCCGGATGCCGAGCAATGCACGGCTGGTGTTCGATGCAGCGTTGCGCCGGGCGGCGCAACCGCCGGCGGTGTTCCGGGCGGCGTACGAGGCGATCCGCGATCCGTCCGCCAAAGTGCGTGACGTCATGGAGGCGACCGGCGGGATCGTCGAAGCGTTCGCACCCGCGTTCAGCCCGGTGTCCCAAACGCCGCTCAACGTCGAAGTCGGCCCGCATCGCCGCTTCGACTGGACCGATATGCAGGTGGCCGATCTCAAGGCGGTGAAGAATGTCCTCGGCGGTACCCTCAACGACGTCGTGCTCGCCACCGTCAGCGGCGCGCTGCGGACGTTCTTCGCGCAGCGCGGCTTGGATCCCGACGAACTCGACATCCGCGCGATGGTGCCGGTGAGCGTGCGCACGCACGACGAGCGCGGGCATTTGGGCAATCGCGTCACCCAGCTCACCGCGCCGCTGCCGGTGCGCCTCTCCGATCCGGTCGCGCGGCTACGTGCCGTGCGCGAGACCACCGCCGGACTCAAGGAGTCCAAGATGGCGCTCGGGGGCGAGGTGCTCACGGCGATCAGCGAGTGGACCGTGCCGAATCTGTTGGTGCAAGCGGCGCGGCTGGTGGCTCGCACCCGTCCGTACAACCTCATCGTCACCAATGTCCCCGGTCCGCAGATCCCGCTCTACTTGCAGGGCGCGTTGATGCGCACCTCGTATCCGGTGGTGCCGTTGTTCGAGAACTTGGCGTTGGTCGTCGGGCTATTCAGTTACAACGGCGGCTTGTACTGGGGCGTGAATGCGGATTGGGAGCAGATCCCGGATCTGCACGACTTCATTGTCGCCATCGAAGTGGCGTTCAGGGAGTTGCAAGCGGCGGCGCAGAAGGTCTCCGCCCGTCATGCCGCCGCCAGCGCGCGCAAGCGCGCCCGCACCGCTCGCGCGAAGGGTGAAACGACGACGCAAGTCGCAAGCTGACGCCCGCACTCAGCGCGGCGCGAGTCCTTCGATGGTCCGACGAATCGCCTCGGGGTCGAACGCCAACGGACTGACGACGGTGGTGGTCACGCCCGCGCTGACGAACGCGGCGATGCGCTCGCGGCACTCTTCCAACGATCCGAAAATACCGAGGCTGTCGACGAAGCGGTCGGTCATGCCTTTGCGCGTCAGCGCACGGTCGCCGGTCTTGAACCCTTTTTCGATCAGCGCCGCCTCTTCTTCGAAGCCGTACCAGGCGGCGAATTTGTTGTAGACAGGGGTGGCGAAGTAGCCGGTCAGTCCGGCGCGGAAGATCTCGCGCGCCGCGTTCTTGTCGTCGGTCACCAACACTTGATGACGGCAGACGACCTCGAATTGCGTCGCGTCTTTTCCAGCCCGCTGCCCGCCGACGGTTACGTGGTGCAGCATCTTCGGCAGCGCTTCGACGGGAAAGAGATTGACGACCACGCCGTCGCCGACTTCGCCGGCGACCTCCAACATCGGCGGCCGCAACGCGCCGACGTAGATCGGTACGACGCCGGCGGGCGGCGCCATCAAGCGGTAACCCTGAGTCCGCAGCGTCACGCCGTCGAATTTGAGCTTCTCGCCCGCGAGCATTGCGCGCACTGTGGTCACCGTCTCGCGCACGCGCGTGACTGGTTTGCGGAACGGCACGCCGTGCCAGTTGCCGACGATCGCATGACTCGAGGCCCCGAGACCGAGAATGAAACGCCCGGGTGCCAACTGCGAGACCGTGCCCGCGGCGGCGGCGATCGTTGCAGGTGTGCGGATGTACACCGGCGACACGGCGAGACCGATGCGTGCCGTGCCGGTGACCTGGGCAACCGTGCCGGCAAGCACGAACGGATCCGGCCCACCAGTTTCGGCGATCCAGATGCTCTCGTAGCCGAGCGACTCGGCGCGGCGTGCCCACTCGAGGCACGTGGGTACATTCGGGGGGAGCGGCAGGCTCAACGCGAGTTTTCCGAGATTCATCGATCCTCCGTGCGTCGATTGAAACCTATAGTCGTAGGCGGCGGTCAGGCTCAACCATGTCCCGAATGCATGAGACGCAGGTCCGGCGCAACCACCCGGCGAGCCGCCGCGAAAAAA
Organism: Binatia bacterium; assembly: GCA_035541895.1. GTDB lineage: Bacteria > Desulfobacterota > Binatia > HRBIN30 > JACQVA1 > DATKMK01. The sequence continues at coordinate 151,939 of DATKMK010000122.1, forward strand.
TGCGGGGAAGAAAAGTGCAAACCAAATCGCCTTGGGAATCGGTTCTTGCAATGGTCAGGTTCATGGCGCATATCTCACTACCTCGGTGACAGCGCGCCGTGATCCGCAGAGAAGGCCTGACGAGTCCGTGATGAGATTGACAAGAACCGGATCTCGTCGATGCCCTCTGTGGGTCGGGGTGCTGGCGGCGCTCCTTGTGACGCCGGCCAGTTGGGCCGCGAACGCCGCGACGCTCACCGGTGACGCGAACTGTGACAACGCGGTCGATGCGCGTGACCTCGACGCGCTCGTTGCGGCGATCTTCGGGGGTAGTGCCTGTGCGTTGACGGACGTCAATGGCGACGGCCGCACCAGCAGCGCCGATCTCTCGGCACTGGCGAGGATTTTGACCACGCCGCCGCCGACCGCGACCGAGACGGTTATCCCAACGGTGACGGAAACTTCGCTGGCTGTGACCGTAACACCGGTTGGGACGAAGACGCCGACCGGCACCTTCACGGAAGTTTCGGCGCTGACCGCGACGCCATCATTGACGGAGACGCCGACTGCAACGCTCGGTCCGCCGAGCGCCACGCCGTCATTCACGGCGACGGCGACGATTAATCCGCCGACCGCGACGGTTTCGAATGTACCAACGCCATCGGCCACGGCCACCACCGCGATCGACACCGCAACCCCGACGGCTACCGCCACTGTAGGCGTGGCACCCACGAACACGGCCAGTTCTACCGAGACGATTGCTGCGACGCCGACTGCAACCAGCACACCGCCCACCATCGCGAGTCAGACCGAGCCACCTACGGCGACCGCGACCCCATCCATCACCGGAACGGCCAGTGCGACGGCGACGCAGGTTGCGACGGAATCAGCGACGCCGTCGCCTCGTCCCGGCAGCCCGACTGCGACGTCTACGATTACACGCACGCCAACCCGCACGGCGACGCCCACAGTCACCCCAACGATTACGCCAACGCCGACGGCCACGCGGACGCCGACGGAAACCCGCACTTCGACTCCGACCAGGACAGCGACGATCACCGCGACGGCCACCTTCACGAGCAGTCCGACGGCCACTGCATCCTCGACTCGAACGCCGACAACCACGGCGACGTTTACAATTGGTTCTCCGACTCGGACGCCGACCGAGACCGGGACACCAACCGCGACCGGCACGTCGACTGCCACGCCGACCGACACCGCAAGCACTACTCCGACGCGCACGCCGACCGCGACGCGCACGCCGACCGCGACCGCGAGCGCGACAGCGACCCGCACGGCCTCCTTCACTCAGACGGCGAGCGCGACCGCGAGCGCGACGCGCACGGCGACGTCGACGTCAACGGCGAGTGGGACGAGCACGGCGACGATGACGCGCACACCCACTGCGACGAAGGCCCCGAGTGCCACCGGAACGTCGACGCCGACGTTCTCATCGACGGCCACCCCGAGCGATACCCCAGCGCCGACGGGAACACGTACCCCGTCGGCATCGCCGACCTGGACCAACTCCGCGACCGCTACCAGCACCCGGACGAGTTCCGCGACGCCGAGCGCGACCGGAACCGCGTCGGCAACGATCACGATGACCGTCACCCGTACACCGACACCGACCCGCACGCCGACGATCACGCCGACGTCGACTATGACACCGACGGCGACCGCAACCGCGACCAACACGCTGACGCCATCCCCCTCGCGCACCCCGACGAACACGGCGACACCGACGGCGAGCGCCTCCGCGACCGGTTCGCCGAGCGACACTGCGACGCGGACATTTACCCCGACGAGTACACCGACGCGCACGCCGACCAACACGCAAACGTTCACGACGACGCCGACCACGACGCCAACGCGCACGCCGACGGGTACGTTCACGCCGTCCGCGACACCGTCCGGGACGCGCACGCCATCGAGCACCTTCACGCCGACGATCACCCCGACTCCGACGACGACGCGCACCAGCACCAATACGCCGACGCCGACCGCGACGCCGACGAATACGAATACGCGAACAGCCACGCGCACGCCGTCGAGCACGCCGACAACCACCAACACGCCGCCGCCGACATCGACACGGACCAACACGCCGACGCGTACGCCGACGCCGCTCGATCAAGGTCCGCGCATCAGCTACTTGGGGTTTGTGCGCGCCGACACGTGTCCGCTCGGATGCGTGGCGGACAGTTGTTGCAGCGGAACGCCCACGCGCACGCCGAAGATCGAGAACGGTCTTCAGGTGATCGAGTCAACCGATCCGCGCGTTGGGATTCTGGTGGTCGAGGCATTTCCGAAGCCGGGTGGGCCCGCGGTGGGAACAAGCTTGAATCCAGCTTTGGGCACAAGTGACCGACCGGATCTGTGGATTGAGACCGATCGTCCGCGCGGCAACGGCAGTACGTTTCCACCGCTGAGCAACCTGTGCGATATTGGCATCGGTGGTATTGCTGCGGTCAGTCCACCTCGATTCACCGATCCCGATCCGACACCGAATCAGAACATCACGTATGCACTACAGGATGCGGCGTGTCGGTTTTTTGTGAAGGGCCCGAATCCGGGAACCGATGTGTGTACTCGCGATGCGGCGGGCAATCTGACGTTGCTCGCCCCGAGCGTCAGCACCCACCAGTTTTGCAGCGTCCTCTCGAGCAAGGATGGATTTCCTTCCGGCGATACAACGGTGACCGTCCAGTTGCGGGCGGCCAACAACGGGCCGCTCGGCCCGACCGCGCAAATCATCGTTCGAATTCTCCCGACCCCCACACCTTCGCAGTAGACCGTTGGTCGGGCGAGGGTTGTGTGGCGGCTTTTTGCTTGACAACTCTACCCAAATGAGAGATACAGCGAGGGCGATACGGGGAGCGGAGTTGCACCCCCGGGTGTGGATAACGGCGTACTGACTAAAAGGAGGCGTGCGATGCGTGTGATGAAGCGAAATCCTTGGCTGACTGGCCTAGGAACCGTGCTGTCCCTGGTTGGGATGTGGTGGGGCAGTGCTCAAGGGGGAGTGGCCTCAACAAACCAGACCGCGTCGCTCGTCGCATTTCCGAAGGTGATTGCGGATGGGACGCGGGACACGCTGATTCAGCTAGTCAATGCGTCGAGCACGGACAACTACCAGGTTCACTGTGCGTACACCAATGCATCCGGCCGGTGCGGTACTCTTGCCGGTACGCAAGTCTGTACCACGAACGAAGACTGTCCCACTGGACAAACCTGTGTGGATATCCGTTGGCAGGAAAACGACTGGGACCTTACGCTGACGCACCAACAACCGACAATCTGGCGGGCGTCAACCGGCCGTAATCCGAATACGGGTCAGGACACCGTGCCGGGGCAATGCACTCAGTCGATGAACACGGTCCGACAGGATTGCCCCGGTGCCTTTGGGCTGCTCAATTCGAACGCCAGTCCGGCCGGTGGTGACTTCCGCGGTGAGCTGCGCTGCTGGGAAGTGGAAGCGAGTCTCCAGCCGATTGGCTTCAACGCGCTTGAGGGCGTGGCAATCCTTGAAACGATCGGAACTGGACAGATCAGTGAATACAACGGAATCGGCTTCCGGGCGATCAATGTGGACAACACGGACCCCGTGCTCCACCTCGACAACGCCGAGTACGATGTCTGTCCTGCCTCGCTGCAACTCACCGTCTATCCGGTGGGCGCCGATGACACGATCGCTCGCGGCTTCGCAGGCGCGTCGTGCCCGACGGCGGGGAGCTGCCCTGTCGACACCGAGATTACGATCATTCCCTGTTCGACCGACTACACCCCCGCATCTGATCCCTCGAGTTCGATCGTCCAATTCTCCGGGACCAATGAGTTCGAACAACAGTTGCAATCCCAGGCCGTGCCGATGACCTGCTATCTCAGCGCCTCGCTGAACAGCCCGAGCATTGGGCTGGCGTATCCATTTAGTACCGCGGCGAACGGTTCGCTGTTCAAGCTCAAGGTTCGTCCGGCAAGCGGCGGGCATTGTAATGGCGCACCGGCTGTGACGTGTGCGACCCTCGGCGCGACTTGTCCTAACGGCAATGGGACGTGCGTTCCAAATGCCGGCATTCTCGCGGTCGCCGAAGAATTCCATACGAGCGCGAACTCGAGCATCGTAGGCACCGCGGCGTTCAACGTTGACGCGATTGGCGCCCGCGGGGTTTGCGCGGTCAGCGGCAATGCGTGCACGGCGGCGAGCAGCGCGGCTTGCAACGGCGGGTCGGCTGATGTGTGCTTGATCGATTCGATCACGACGGTCATCAACCCGTAAGTTGAGGGGGAGCCAATGGGTACTCACGTGGTGAATTCGCTGATCTTGGACGGAATGGTTCCCTGTCGGGAAAGGAGACGCGCAATGTATAATACAAAGCGAGTTGGCTGGGCGGTGGTCGCGGCCCTACCCCTCATCATTGGTCAATCGCATGCGGTGCGGGCGCTCACGCGGTCGGACCGTCCAGCGGCGGTAGTCATCTACCCCCAGGTCGAGGCATGCGACGTTACGAAGTCGTCGATCTGTCCGGGGAACCTTAACCGCGACACCCTGATCGTGCTGAGCAACACGAAGGCAAATAGCGTATCGGTGAACAACTCGGTGACCGCGCACTGCTTCTACCTCAACGCCAACAGTCACTGCACGAACAGTGGCAACATCTGTACAAGCTCCTCGCAGTGCCAGAACGGAACGTTCGGTAGTTGCGTGCCGGGATGGACCGAAACCGATTTCAACGTGACCCTAACTCCGGACCAGCCGCTAAGCTGGTCGGCCCTGAACGGCCTGAGGAAGTTCCCGATCACGGGGCTCACGTGCTCGACCGATCAGAGCATCAAGTGCCTAACACCAGGGGCTTCGTGCGGGCTCAACGGAACCTGTGGGTTTGGTGGAAATTCCGGCAGCCTCGTCCCGCCGGCCCCGGAAATCCCGTTCGTCGGAGAGCTGAAGTGCATCGAGGTGGACCCAGCGACTCAAACCCCCTTCGGGGGCGATGCGCGGAACGATCTGAAGGGGGAAGCCACGCTTGAGCAGATCCTCGACAACGGAACGCTGGACGTAGCCAAGTACGACGCGGTCGGCGTCATCGCCAACGACAACAATGATGGCAATAGCACGTTGACCCTGTCGATGGGGGACGAATATGAGGACTGCGCTCCAGTGATTGTTTTCGATCATCTCTTCGATGGCGCCGTCGATCCGATTGATTCGAGCAACACTGCTCAATCGGATCTCACGCTGGTCCCGTGTAGCGAGGATCTCCAAACTGGTAACACTGGCAGCGGGGCATCCACTGCGCAATTTCTCGTCTTCAACGAGTTCGAGCAACGCTTCTCGACGAGTCGCCGGGTCGATTGTCACTTCAATAGTGCGCTGTCCCTCATCGACACGACGCAGCCGACGCGATCGATCTTCAACGCCAAGGTTACTGGAACGGTTGCCGGGCAGACGCGTATTCGTTCGGTCGGCGGTGGGCTGACCGGAGTGGCTCGACTGAGCTTTGTTACCGGCACGTCGACGGTCACCACGGTTGGAAGCGCGGCCTACAACTTACATCAGGACGTCGGCGAGCGTGACACGCCAGACACCATCCAGTTGCCGTAGCGGCACGATGGAGCGAAAGCGAATTCTGCGGCGCGAACCCGGAGTGAGGGTACAAGGAGGTAGGCCATGAGGACGACGAAGAGCCGGCGAGTCGGGTCCCTGCTAGCCGTAGCCGCATTCGTATTGTGCGGCGCTACTGTGGCACGAGCAGACACCTCGACGAATCGGCCAGGCTCGATCTTGATTTTCCCCAAGGTCGTTGCGACGACGACGCGGGATACCATCATTCAGATTACCAATACCCAAGCCATGACCGTTCGGACGCACTGCTTCTACGTGAATGGGTCGCTCGATCGGCATACAGGCCTGCCCCAGTGGCAAGAGACTGACTTTACTCTCTGGCTCACTCGACAGCAACCGACCCATTTCAAAGTGAGCACGGGCCGTGCGGTTGACCCGAGCGATAACTTCACCGCCGCTGGAAGTTCCGCGAACGCCGGTATCGATCCTGGATTGATCCCAGCGATGCCGACCGGCTTCACCGGCGAATTGGTTTGTGTGGACGTGGAGGATTCTGGCGATCCCCTGGGTGACAACGCATTGATTGGAAATGCCACTTTGAGAAGCACCACAGGAGACGTCGCCAAATACAACGGCACGACGGTAAAGGCTATTACACCCAACGAAGATAACCCTCTGTTGCTCGACGATGTACACTACAATGCGTGTCCGTCGAGCCTCCGTGTCGATTTGCTTTCTGACGGAGGCCGCGACCCGGTGGTCGATGCAATCGGTAACTCCGGTCGATGTCTCGTGAGCGGTGGACCTTGCCGGACGCAAGGCTATTGTAATGTGGACGCGAACTACTTGTGCTCCTCGGACCCAGACTGCAATGGCCTGAATCTTCCCGGCGGTACATGCAATGCGAATCCGGACTGCACCGGCGGAATGGATGTCTGCACCCCGGGCCTTTGCGCGAATGACGGAACAGTCGCCTGCTCGAGCGACAGCGACTGCACAGGCGTCGGCGGAAGCTGCAATCTTGTGCAAACGTCGAGCGTGCGGAACTTCCTGACACTCGTTCCGTGCTCGTCTGATTTCGAAAATCTTGTTCCCGGCACGGTCTACGTGACGACCAACGTCTTTGACGAATTCGAGAGCCGAGTGTCGGGTAACCCGATCCCGGTCACCTGCTGGACCAGTCTACAAGTTCAATCACCTCTTCTCGGCGGAGCCGCGAACGGGTTTGGTTTGGGTACAACTGTTTCTGCCGTCATAACCACCGGCAGCGCCAATGCTGGCGTGCTCGGCGTCGCCGAGAGCGTGTCGACGGATTCCGCGGGCAACTCGGCATCAAGCCTCATCAATCCGATGGTTAAGGGTAGCAACCCCGGCGACGTGATTCGGATTTCCGAGTGAGGTGAGTGATGACGCGTTGTGATAGGGTAGGCTTTCCTTTGAGCGAAGAAAGGAGTCGGGCCATGTGTGTACGCAAGGCAGTCTGGTCCAGAGTCACGCTCGCCGCTGTGGTCGTAGGTGCGATGGCAGTCGCGCGTGTGGGTGGCGTGGCGGCGCAGGTGGCATCCGACCGGGAGGCTGGCTACATCGTGTTCCCCAAGGTTGTCGTGGATACCGCGGGCACGGTCTTCGGCAACGGCAAGCGGATTGATACGTTGATTCAACTGACCAATACTGACAGCGTCCCGCCCAACGACACTGGATCGCCGCATCGCTTGCATTGCTTCTGGGTTAATACCAGCAGTTGCTGCGGTGGGCCATGTAATCGCCAGACCAATACGAACGTCTGCGATCCCAACTCCCCGACTGCGTGTAATGGAGTCGCCCCGTGCGTGCAGGGGTGGTATCATCAAACTGACTTCGACATCCTCTTGACCGCGGGCCAGCCGATTGCGTTTCTTGCCAGCAGTGGGATCGGCACGCTCCCGTGCGACCTGACGAATCAGCAAAACGGCTGCACGGGTATCGCGGACGGTGCGGTGAGTGGAACCGGCAGTCCATTCGTCGGAGAACTGAAGTGCGTTGAGGTGGCGACGAACGAGACCTCCACAACCTCGGTTCCGATTCCCCGGAACGACTTGCAGGGCTCTGCGCGCCTGTACACGGTTGGATCCGGAAGCGACGCCAACTCGATCGACGTGCGGCAATACAACGCAGTCGGTTTTCCCGTGCCGAGCGGCACGACTGCATTCGACGACTCGACCGCCGCACGGACAAGCGCGCTTTGCCTGGGCCAGTTGAATGCACCATACAGTACTGGCGAGTGCCCGCAGCAAGAGTACGCCGCATGTCCTGATACGCTGATCCTGAACCATTTCTTCGAGAATGCCCAGCCGTTCCAAACCGGGGAATCGGTTGGGACGACGCTCACGCTTGTGCCCTGTACGGAAGACATCCTCAACGATACAGGCGCGAACATTCGCGTTCAGCTTGGAATCTTCAACGAATTCGAGCAGCGGTTCTCGTCCTCGACGACCGTCAACTGCTACCGCTCGACGCGTCTCGCCGATATCGACACGCGAGTGGGTTCAAGCGACGACGGGTTGTCAATCTTCTCGGCGGCAGTTCAGGGCACACTTACGGGTCAGACCCGTATCCGAGGAGTGCCGGCTGATAGTGACCTGCATGGATTGATCGGCATTGCGGAGGAGGGGTTCTCCGCGAGCGCCGGACCGCGAACATTTTCGGATGCCTTCAATTTGCAGTACGATAAGTCGAAGGTGCGGCTCGGCGATATCGTACGCATTCCGTAAGTACTGGGAAGCTGCGACTTGCGACACTGGCCGGGGTGCTACCACCCCGGCCTTTTTTTTCTTGGAGAGTTCGCCCCATAGCAGAGCAGGGCGCGAAACTGGTCGCAATTCGACGAGGAAAACGGTATGGTTTTTACATGGGGCGCAAGAGAATTCTGGTGGTCGAAGACAATCTCGATAATCGGCGCATCTTGGTGTACCGGTTGAAGCGAATCGGTGATTTCGAGATTGTCGAGGCGAGCAACGGGCAGGAGGCGATGGAAGTCGTCTCATCCACGCCACCCGACCTTATCTTCATGGACCTGAAGATGCCGGTGATGGACGGCTGGGAAGCGACCCGGCGGATTCGCGCACTGGATGCGGGACAGCGAATTCCGATTATCGCGCTGACAGCGCAGGCAATGGCGGGCGATGAGGAGAAGGCTCTAGCAGCCGGCTGCGATGATTATTTGGCCAAGCCGATTGTCGACCCGAGTTTGGTGAAGATTAAGCTGGAGCGGCTGCTGGCAGAGGGACGGCCGAGCAACCGAGGGAACTGAGTCGCCGAGTCTGACCCGGGGCGGCGGTGGGGCCGGTTCGCGGGCAATGAGGTAGGGTTGTCAGCGAAAGAGTGGTTGGCGTCCTCGCAGCTGTCGAGGCGGCGCGGTGGCACCGGCGTTTACGTTGGGCTGCTTGCTGTCGCACTCATGGTGGGGAGCGCTAAACGAGTCGGCGCCCAGTGTCCGCCCGGCGGGGCGGAACTGCTTGCGGCGATCACTGCGGCGTTGTTTTCTGGCGTCGAAGCGTGCTCGGACGTTGATGCGAATCGGGACGGCAGCATTTCGGCCGCTGATTTACCTGCGGCGATCCTTGCCAATGTAGCTGCTCCGACGGCAACCGCTCCGTTGACCGCAACGGCGACGGCGAGCGCTTCACAGTCGACGACCGCAACGGCGACGCCGTCTTTTTCTGTGACTGCAACGCCGTCTCCTGTTGCGGATACGCCAACCGTGACGTCAATGCCGCCGACGCCGTCCGCGTCCGTGCCACCCTCGGTGTCCGCAACGCCGTCTGCATCTGTGACGCCAACGAGCACGGACTTGCCTACAAGCACTGCCAGCATGACGCTGACCGCCACCGCGACGCACGCTGACGGGACCGCGACCTCGACAAATTCTCCGACCGCAACACCGGCTCGCCCAACCGCTTCAGTAACCCGCTCGGCGAGTATCACTGCGAGTGAAACCGCAACCGCCACGGCGACGCGTACCGCCACCAGCACACCGAGCGCGACACTTTCGCATACGCCGACAAGTGCTCCCAGTCCAACCGCGACGCGCACGCCCACCGCTACGCCGACCGCCACAATCACGCGGACGCCAACTCGTTCACCAAGTGGGACGATTACCACTTCGCCGACTCAGACGCCGTTGTTCTCCTTCACTCCCTCCCGCACGCCAACCGATACGCCAAATCCCTCCCCAACCAGGACCACCACCGTGACGAAGACGGTTACGTCTACGCCCAGTCCTACTGCCACGCGGACGCAGACGCCGACGCGAACGCCGACCATAACCCCGACCGTGACGTCGACACCGACCCCCTCGCGGACGTTCACTCCCAGTGTGACGCCGAGCATTACACGGACACCGACTGTGACGCCGACGGAGACGCCGACGCGTACGCCTTCACGGACCGGGACACCGACGTTTACATTTAGTCTGACCCCGACGCGGACAGCAACGGGAACCAACACCGCGACCCGAACTGCATCGCCGACACTGACGCCGACACCAACGGCGACGGATATCAACAGCCCAACCAGGAGTCTGACCCCGACTGTAAGCCAAACCCCGACCGCGACGCCTTCGGTGACTCAAACGCGAACCGCCACGCGAACCCCTACGACGACTCCGACAAATACACCCACGTCGACGCGAAGCGCTACAGCTAGTCCATCGGTCACGCCAACGACGACTGCGACGTCGACGCGCACGTTCACCGCAACGCCTAGCGCCACACCGTCGGTTACCAACACTCGTACCTCGACTGCCACCGGGAGTCCGACGACAACGTCCACCGGCACTCGTACGCCGACGATGACGTCAACCCGGACACCATCCCCGACACCTACAAGAACACCAACCAGCACGGCAACGCGAACTGCGACGGCTACTCCATCGTTCACGCGGACCGTTACCAACACTCCGACACGAACGCCGTCTCCGACGAGAACGGCGACACGCACGCCGGGAGGTGGTCCGGCAATTACCTACTTAGGCTGGGCGACCCTGGAAGGAATTCCAGCGCAGCCGGTGGGGACGGACGGATCCGGAAACAAGATCTTTGTGGTTCCAGAGCAAAAAGGGTTCTTCCTCGTTGTAGAGGCGAACAAGGGTGGGAGCCCGTACGACATCGGGACCGTTGTGTTCAACTGGGATCCGAACGATCCAACGGTCCGGCCAGATTTGCAAGTTCAACCGTCACGCGATCTCGGTACCGGGATCAGCGCGGGGAGCCCAGCGGTCTGCGATCTCGGTCCGCCGCCGACGCCGATCGGCGGGGTGCCACACGTAGGACCGCCGCCGAGTTTCGCCTTTACCCAGGCGATCTCAAATGTGCTGAATGACTTTGGGTGTCGATTCAAAGTTCACGTCAACACGCTTGACGCGTGCACCGGCGACGGCGCGGGAGGGTTCTTTTTCGCGAACAGCGCGAGCCGGGCTCAGTTTTGCGTGGCCATCGACACCTCGCTTGCCTTTCCGTCTGGGGATACCCTCATCACTGCGCAGGTGTTGGATGCACCGCTTGGGGCGCCCCCAGGGACCGGCAGTCCCGGGCTCCCGAATACCATTGTGATTCGTGCCCCGTGATGACACTGTGCGAGCAGCATAGCTCATACTCCCTCAGCCGTTTTAATGGCCGTTGGGCACGGGACGACGGTGTTCAGTCGGGATTGGCGCTTTCGGCGTGAGCGCGATCGGTTGCGTTGGGCAGCACACCGCGCTGGCGTGCAAACTCTACGATCATGGCACGCGCCAGTTTGCTCGGTCGAAATCGCCGATTCTCCCAGCGGTTGATGGTGCCGACTGTCAGGCCGAGCGCGTGGGCAAATTCCTCCTGCGTCATGCGCAACTTGGCGCGGAGTTCGCGAACACTTTGACTGTCGTGACGATCCATAGGATAGGCTCCCTTCTTTGGTGAACCAATGCCCGGGCGTACAGCAAGTGCTGCGCCAAAATCATGCTCGGATTTACGACCAGCCGACGAAGCGGGCCCGCCACACGAGTGGCGACCAGCGCGAACTGATCACTTTCGTGACGCACGCACGGGCGTCGATGTTCTTCAATTGTGTCTCGGGCTGTGTTTGAATGTTTTTATGACTGCATCTCGGGCCCAGCTGTTGTTCTCGCCGTGGATTGTAGTGGGATTCTTGACGTTGGTTGCTCCGGCTACCTCGCGCGCCGACACGCGCCAAGCCAACTCATCGGTGTCGATTCAGCCGGTCGCCGTGACGGCACCTCCGCTCGAAAAGCGGCTCCGAAGCACCGCGTCGAAGGGCGTGCGACGATTTGCCTGGTACGTCCGTCGGATGCAGCGGAATTTCTGGTTTGTGACGAAGAACTGGTGGATCGCAATCCGTGCAGCGGGCGTGTTTGTCTTCGCGTTGGTGATCTCAATGCTCGACTGGCGCTTGTGGTCGCGATTGCGATCCCAGGGCGGCCGCTTGATTACGACCTACGTGCCGCTCGCCGCACTGGTGTACGTGCGTGTACTGTTTGATCGTCACGCCGATCGAATGGGACGACTCGCGCTGCTCGTCGCCTTCGTCTACACGCTGGTGCAGGAGGACCTCATACCCGACCGCCTGTTGATTGCCGGCATGCTCGACGACGCGGTTGCAGTAGTTGCGGCGTCGCGGTGGTTCATGGGTCGCTGTTCGCCCGCCGTGTTCGAACGCCACGCGCAGTACGCAGAAGCCTGGTGGCAGCGCACGGTGAAGATCCGGAGCTACCGTCGCGCCTTGCGTGCGCGAGGGGATTCGTCGGATCAACCAGTCGACTGACCACGTCCGCGCTGTTTACGACGCTCCCCCTGCTTTGGCTTGCCGCTCGGCGGCCCGCCGAACGATCGCCGCGGCCTCGTCGCCTTGAGGCCGAACTTCGCGGGTCTTCAGATCGGCGCGCCAGACGGCCTGTCGATGGCTGTTGCCTTCTCGCCAGGTCAAGCTCACTTCGTATTCCGGACCGTCCTTCTGCTTCGACTCCCAGGAAAACTCACCGACAAAGACGTCGACGTCGGTACCCTGCGACTGCAGCAGCTTGATCATGTCATCGAGCTTCAGATCGCCGCTCGGCTTGTAGTCGCGCACCATCTTCTTCGCTTCGTCCTCACGCTTACTCCACGACTCGCCGAGCTGGGTGCTGATCACCCACACGAAGCCGATGCTGAACAGCGCCAAGCTTCCCCACCCGATGATGGCGGGCCATGAACGTTCCTTCTTCGGTGCAGTCTCCTGCGTCGCCATTACTCCTCCCTCAACCGACAATCTCCAATGCTCGTGTCCAATTCTAAGGAAACACGCGATGCGCAGCAATCGAGGCGAACACTCCCTTATCGTCGCGGCCGAAACTGAGGCAGCGATACGCTCTCGGTGACATCGTCGAACATCGCTTCCACCACCATGCCGATCCGAACGTCGGCTGGCGCACAGTCGCGGATGTTCGTAATCATCCGCAAGCCGCGTTGCTCGTCCAACTCGACCAGCGCGACGACGAAGGGGACTTGGTCTTCGAATCCAGGCGCAGCCACGTAGTGGGTGATGGTGAACGAGTGCACCAGGCCGCGCCCGCTGACCGTCTTGGGGCGAAGAGAGGTACCGCCACAGGAAGGACAGTCCGAACGCGGGTAGTGAACAAACCGGTCGCAGCCATCGCAGCGAAGAATCGCGATTCGATGCTCTCGTGCGGCGTCCCAATAAAAGCGCGTCTCGCGATCCGGTTCGGGCAGCGGCCGTCGGTAGCCGTCCATCGCCGCTCCCCTTAGCGAACCCCAAGATTCGGTGCAACCTGGCAGCGTCCAATTCTGGACCCTTGTTACTTTTGTCCGTTCGTCTCACCCGGCTCAGAGCAGGGGCGACACTGATCGCCGATCAGTGGGAAGAGGCACAACGATTGCACTCCGCACAGCAGGTGAAGGACTGCGCCACCCGTGTACCGCCTAGCGACTGAGTCGGAGCCGCGGACCGAGTTTGACGCGGTGACCCAGCGGCTGCTGCGCCGCCGACTCATCGCCGCTTGTGCGTTGGCGTTGTCGATTACCCCGCTCTATGCCGTGAGCGACTACCTGTTGCACCCAGAGCAATTCGTATTGCTCGCAGCCGCAAAGGCCGTGTCCATTGTGGTCACCGGAGCGCTACTGGTGTTTGCCTATGGTCCGCTCGGTCTCGAGTACGCTCATTGGGTGGGGATCTTGCTCGCCACCGAAGTGGCCTTCGCCTCGTCGGGGATTGCGGTTCTGCTGTTCGGATACACGACCCCCGAGTCCGCGGGATTTGCCCTCGTGATCCTCGGCGTGGCGCTACTGATGCCGTGGCGGATGGTGCACGCGGCCTGCACCTCGGGAATCCTCTTGGGCATGTACGTGGCGTGCGCACTCACGCACGGCGCGATCCGAGATCAAGTCCAGTTCTGGACCAACGTTTCATTTCTCGTCACCGCATGTATTGTGGCGGTGATCAGCACCCGCGCAACCGCGGAATTGCAGCGCCGGGAGCTTCGCGCTCGAGCGGCGCTGCAGGATGTCGCGCGGCAAAAGACTGATTTGGCGACCTCGCTCGAACTCAAGAGCGCGCAACTCTCGTTGATCAATCAGGAAATGGAGGACCTCCTCTATGTCGCGTCGCACGACCTGCGCGCGCCGCTGATCAACGTGCAAGGGTTCACTCGCGAGCTGCAAATCGCGCTCGATGCCTTGCGTCGCGAGCTGCCGCCAACACCGGAGGCGCGTGCGCTCGTCACCGATCTCGACGAGTCGACGCGGTTCATCCTGACCGCCGTCGCGCGCATGGATGGGTTGATCGGGTCATTGCTCAACCTCTCGCGCATCGCCACCCGCACCAATCCGACCGACGTGGTGCCCCTTGGAGCGATGGTTGACGCCATTGTCGATTCGTTCCGCTATCAAATCGATCAGAAGCAGATCACGATCGCGATCGGCGACTTGCCCGTCGTCATCGGGGACCCGGTACGACTGAATCAAGCGGTGAGCAATCTCGTCGACAACGCGATCAAATACATGGGCGACCGCCCGGTGCGCCGCATCGAGATCGGCGCCCGCATCGACGATGGCACGGCGACCTGCTTTGTTCGCGATTCGGGCCCAGGCATTCCGAAGGCCAAGCATGAAACCGTCTTCCGGCTCTTCCACCGCTTGCCCAACGGCGCCGTGCCCGGCGAGGGGATCGGACTGACCATGGTGCGCAAGATCATCGAGAAACACGGCGGGCGCGTGTGGCTGGAAGCGGAGCCAGACGAGGGTACGACCTTCTTCTTCACGCTGCGGACTCCCAAGCCCGCATCGCTGCAGGAACGGACGGCGACATGAACGAACAACCCCGACCCCCCATCTTGCTCGTGGAGGACGACGACGGGCATGCGCGCCTGCTCGAGCGAACCTTGCGCCGCTCTGGCCTGGCTCATTTCATCGTGCGCGTCGCTGACGGCCAAGAGGCCATCGACTATCTCAGCATTGCCGACGGCGCGCATGATCGCGAGCGACATCCTCGGCCGGGATTGATACTGCTGGACATTCGCATGCCGCGTCTCGATGGGTTCGAGGTGCTGACTCACGTGCGCCGCAGCGCTCCGCACCGGCACCTGCCGGTGATCATGCTGACGTCGACCGACAACCAGCAGGAGGTGAATCGCGCCTACGATCTCGGCGCAAACGGATACGTCGTCAAGCCGGTCAACATCGAGCGCTTCACCGAGCGCGTGATGACGCTCGGCCGCTTTCTCGACGTCGTCGAACTCCCCGACGCCGCCCGTTTCAGGCCGACTGCCTGATCCGATCCCAACGTTGCCGACTGTGCAGGGCGTGTCCTAGAGCTGGCGGGGCGACGGGGCACGGACCTCGCGGCGCCCACGGCGGAGGGCCGGAATCGCGCGAATGCGTTCCTCTTCCAACAGCTCCCATAGAATCCCGCGCGGCCGCGGATGCAAACTCGGCGCAGCGATGACCTGATCCGGGGTGACGATGAAATCGACCGGCAGGTCGTGCCCTCGCATCGGGATACGGTCGTCGACGATTTGTAGAGTGTGCACCGTGGTGAGGATCGGCGTGTACTCGCGTACCTTGGCATCGGATCGGAGCAGCGCATAGGCGAGGTCGCACAGACCGCCGCCGCGGCCCAGTCGTGCGCCCTGGCGCGTGACAGCCAATGAGCCGCAGACGATCAAGTCGATGGCCGGCATCTCGCTCGGCGCCACCACGCGGCCGTAGCGCAAGGCGCCGCGGAAGCTCATCGTGGCGGCGGCATGCGAACCGAGTTTTTCCGGGTCCAGCTCGACGAAGCATTTGTCGCCGCGGAGCTGTGGCAATGGGACGTAGACGACCTTGCCTTGTCGCAGTGCCTTTCGCCGCGCGCTTGCCTGCGGGGCATCGGCGGTCAACGCGATTGCGCGTGCGCGCTTCCACAAGGTCAGCTCGCTGAGCACGGCAACCGCGCGCTCCGCTCCGACGAAATTCGGAACGCGTCCCTCGACCGAGGGGAAGCGCATGGCCCCGGCCAGCCGTAAGCGAGTCCACACTCTTCGCCGCAGGTCGTCCTTCGTCATCGGTGGTCGACTCGGTGGCTCAAAGCGCTACTACAGCCGAGGGTCAGGAGTCAACGCGCGTCATCATCCGGCGGAGCCGCGTTCGGTCGATCCAGCGCCGGTTCCAGTCGGCGCGCCACCGTAATGAAGCCGGTGTGCGCGACCATGCGATGCTCGGGACGAACGCTGCGAGCCTTGACGTGCCAGAAGCGCATCAGCGTCTCCATGGTCTGGAGCGCGCCGAACCCGTGCGCGCGCAAGCCGTCGACCCATTCCTTCACCTGCAGCGCCGTCGGCACATAGCCCACCACTAAGCCGCCGGGTCGCAGCGCGCTCGCAATCTGCGGCAACAACTGCCAGGGCTCCGCGAGATCGAGCAAGATGCGGTCGACGTTGCGCTCGTCGATGCCCGCCGACGCATCGGCGAGCTTGAGCGTCCAATTGGATGCGAGGCCGTGAAATTGCTCGACGTTGCGCCGCGCCATCTCGACGAAGTCTTCCCGCGCCTCATACGACGTGACGTGTCCGTACGGGCCGACCGCGCGCAGCAACGCCATCGTCAGGGCGCCCGGACCGGTGCCGATCTCGACCACGTTCGCGCCCGGATGAATGTCGCCCCACAGAAGAATCGGCCCGATGTCCTTGGGGTAGATCACTTGCGCTTGCCGCGGCAGATTCGGAATCAGTTGCGCGAAGGTTGGCCGCAGCATCAGAAACGATTCGCCGGCGGTATTCTCAACCGATGATCCGTCGAACATGCCGATCAATTGGTCGGCTTGCATCGAACCGCCGCGGATGTGAATGCGAGCGCCGGGGCGCAGCGTGCGGAGGTACTCGCGTTCCTTGCGGTCGATGAACAGCACGTTGTCACCGGCCTGCAGCCGTGATCGGTCGGTCATCTTGCTGCGAGCGTGCGCGATGGGGCGACTAGTTGCCGGCGCTCACCACGCGCGGGCGCTTGTGATCGACTTCGGCAACCAGCCGGCAGAACGAGCAGACATCACCGAAGGATGGCATGCCGCAGCGCGCACACGTCTGCGGCGGGGTCGCCGCCTCGGCAATCGCGAACGCTGGTTGCCCGGTACGTAGAAATTCTTGCACGAAGGTCAGCTTGGTGCCCGGCATCGCCGCTTCGAGTCGGTTGAGCACGTCCTTGTAGAGCAGTTGCGTTGCGCCGATGCTGTTGGGGCACTCGTCGACGACGTAATCGATGCCGCGCATGAAAGCGTACACCGCCGACTCGTACTCGCTGATGCGAAACAACGGCTTCACCTTGCGCGCGAACTTCTCATGATTCGGTTGCAACACCGGGCTTTGCTTGCCGAGATGCTCGCGCTGCCAATGCAGGACGTTGCCGAGCAATCGTGCGGCCTCGTCATCCAAGTTGTGACCGGTTGCGAGGATTGCGAAACCGTGCTCAGCGGCGATGCGATCGAAGTAGTGGCGCTTCACCGTTCCGCACGCTGCGCAGGGCTTCCGGTTGGTTGCGCTCGCGACCGTTGAAATGGCCAGGCCCGGGCCCTCCTCCGCGAGTGGGACGGTAATCAGTCGCAGGTTGCGTTCGCGCGCAAACCGCTGCGTCTTCTCGGTGGAGCTGATGGAGTACTCACCGATGCCCAGGCCCAAGTGCAACCCGGTGGTGCGATAGCCGAGCGCGATCAACGCGTCCCACAGCGCGAGGCTGTCCTTGCCACCGGAGGCGGCGACCAAGACCTCGTCGTCCTTCGTGAACATGCGTTCTTTGTGCACCGCACGTTCGACCTGTCGCTGAAAAAATCCGACGTAACAAGGACGACAGAAGGCCGAGTTGTGTTGGCGGAGATGAACTTCGGCGCGCTCGCGGCACCGCGTGCACTTCATGTTCGCCTCCTGGCTCAGCAGCCGCCGGAAATCACCGAACGGATCTCGACCGTGTCGGTGGCGTCGAGGAAGTCTTGCTCGGTAACCAGCTCGTCGCCGCGAATGACCATCACGGTGCCCGGCAGCATGTTGAGCTGGCGCAGTACGTCCGACACCCGTTGGCGACCGGACAACTCGACCTCCTTGTGCTGCGGCAACAACGTGATGCGCATGCGAGAATGCGCGGACAATAGGGAAATCACTCCGGGGAGTCAATTCAGGGGAAGAGCCGAGCCGAGGGAACCGTTACTCCGGCAGTCGCGTGGGCTCCGATGGTGGGCACGATGGGCGATACGCCATCAGTAATAAGCCCCATCGTCAGTACACCAGCGCCACCGCGCGCATCGGCGCGCCGGTGCGGTCGCTGATGGCGAGGGGAAAGCCGGCAAAGGTTATGTGCTCCTCGTGTTCGAGTTGATCCAAGTTGGTCAGCCCCTCGATGATGGGGATGCCGGCGCGAAAGAACGGGATGCGCTCGGCCCAGACTTCCTCGGGTTGCCGATCGCGTTCGAGCAGCGACCACGTTTGCTGGAAACTGCCGATGCTCGGCATGTCGGTTGCCAGCGCGCGAAGCGGTTTCTGAGCCAGCCAGGTCGCCGCCTGCGGCGAGAGCCACGTGTAGGTCGGCCAATCGTCATCCGCCGGCGGTGCGTAGCCACTAAACAACAACAGAACGGTGCCGGGCTGAATCTCGGGCATCTGCTCCAGATCGTTGATCTCGAGTGGTGTGTTGCGATCATGCCAACGGATGTCCCAGATCCGCGCCGGACCGTAGAACCGGTCAAGTGGAACTTGATCGGCGGCGAGCCCATCACGCAACAAGCGGCCGGGCGCATCGAGATGCGCGCCGCCGTGACTGAGCAATGTGAACGTCATGAGTCCAAACGAAAAGTGGGGCTTTTGCGGGGTCACTGGTGCGAACCGCAAGCGTGCGGGAATCCCGAGTAGCTCGCACATGTGCCGCCCCAACTGGCGGCAACTGCTGATTTCGGTGAGCGGGGGTGAGAGATCGACGATCCGCTTCGGTTGAGTTGCGGAATCGATATTTGATCGACACGATGCGATCGCCACGAGCGCCGCCAACATCACCAGGGCGGTGCGTCTCCCGTGGCTGGGTCTTCTTCCGCCCGTCAGTGCAGTCACGGGCTCAGAGCGTAGAACGTTCCCGCACTGAATGCCACCGTGCAGTTGCGGTCGCGCCCGTTGCGAACTCGAAGGATTCCTGCCAGACCTGGCAACCTCGGTGTTCAAGGAGTGACCGCACATGCGCATCGTGGTGTGCATTAAACAAGTCCCCGTGATGTCGGCGATGCAGTTCGATCCCGAGTCCAAGACGCTCAAGCGTGAAGGCGTTCCGACGGAAGTGAGCGCATTCGATCTGCGCGCGGTGTCGAAGGCGGTGGAGCTGGCGCGCGAGAGCAACGGGCAAGTGGTGGTGATGACGATGGGCCCGCCGCAAGCGCGGGCAGCGCTCGAAGAGTGTCTGGCGCTCGGCGCCGACCGCGGCGTGCATCTCAGTGATCGCGCATTCGCCGGTGCGGATACCCTGGCGACGGCTCGAGCGCTCGCGGCGGCGATTAGGCGCGAGCCGTTCGACGTGGTCATGTGCGGCCTCTACAGCATCGACGCCGAGACCGGACAGGTCGGTCCCGAAGTCGCCGAGTTGCTGGGCATCGCCCAGATTACCGCGGTGCGGACGCTGTCGATCGACACCGCGACGAATTCAGTGCAGGCGGAGCGCGAGACCGAGGAGGGCATCGACACCGTGGCGGCGAAGTTGCCCGTGCTTATCACCGCCGCCGAGGATCTCGCCCCGGAACGCTTTGCCTCACGCGCGGAGCGCGACTCGGCGAAGCAGAAACCGATCATCACCGTCACCGCGGACGAGTTCAATGTGGAGCCGAGCCAACTCGGGCAACGCGGCTCGCCGACATGGGTGGCGGGCCTTGAGACCATCGCGACCAATCGGCGCGGGCACGTCGTAGGCGGCGACTCGATCGAGCAAACCCTCGATCAGCTCGTTGCCGCGCTCCTGGAGCAAGGGCTGTTTGGAGTCTGGAAGACCGCCGTCAGAGAAGCCCCTGCGCGTCGTGTCGCGCCGGCGACCCGGACTGGCCCCAAGGATGTCTGGGTGGTTGCCGAGCGGCTCGGCACCGCCGTGCGTTCGGTCACGTTCGAGTTGTTGAGTCACGGAGCCGAGCTGGCGACACGGCTCGGATCCGCGATCGACGCGGTGATGATCGGGTCCGACACCAGCGCCGCCACCGGCGCGTTGGCGCACTATGGCGCGCAACGCATCTATCTGGCCGATGATCCGCGACTGGCAGCGTACGATACCGATCACTATGCGACGATTCTCGCCGATGCGATCCGCGCGCATCAGCCGGGCATCGTACTGATTCCATCGACCACATTCGGTCGCGACCTCGCGCCGCGCGTCGCCGCCCGCCTCGGCCTCGGCCTCACCGGCGATTGCATCGATCTCGATCTCGATGCCGAAGGACGATTGGTGCAGTACAAGCCTGCCTTTGGCGGCAGCGTGGTCGCACCGGTGTTGTCGAAGACGCGCCCGGAAATGGCGACGGTCCGCCCGGGGGTACTGGCCAGCCGGAATCCGGATGCCTCACGCTCGGCGCCGATTGTCGCCCTTGCGGTGCCGGATTTCGGATCACCGCGGGTGCGTGTGGTCGAGCATCAGCCAGCCGAGGCGGCCGCGACGGCCCTCGATGACGCGGAGATCGTCGTCGGCGTCGGCAAAGGTCTCGGCGGCGGTGACGGCTTGGAGACGATCAAGCCGTTGCTCGCGGTATTGAATGCCAAGTTGTGCACGACCCGTGACGTCACCGACAACGGTTGGCTACCGAAATCGCTGCAAGTCGGCTTGACCGGTCGCGCGATCGCGCCGCAACTATATTTCGCCATCGGCATTCGCGGTGCGATGGAACACATGGTGGGCGTGCGCCGCGCCGGCATCGTCGTGGCCGTCAACAAGAATCCCAAGGCGCCGATTTTCAAGAACGCCGACTACGGCATCGTCGGCGACTACGCGCAAGTCGTGCCGCTGTTGGTCGAGCGCCTCGAGCGGGCGCGGGCGAACAGATGAGTCTCTGCTGATCACGGCTCTACTTCCCCCCAATGAGACAGAAAAGTATTCACCACAGAGGCGCCGAGACACGGAGGAGGAGACGAGCCTCCTGGGCTCAAGGCTGCGGCTCGAAACTTTATCCTGGATGGGGTGTGGGTTCCTTATCTGCGAGCCTCGGAATCCTCTGTTTCCTCGGTGCCTCCGCGCCTCGGAGGTGAAGGTCATTATTCACTTCAAGATTAACGCAGCCCAGCGAGGGCGCGGCGGCCGTGGAGCAATCGCTGTGTCGCCGTCACGATTTCCAGTCCCGCGTACACGTATGCGGCGATCGGTACCCACGCCGGCAGGACCAGAACGACAAACAACAGGAGCAGCAGCTCCGAACGTTCCAGCAGACCCGGCGGATAGTCGATGACCTTCTCGCTCGCGCGGTCGCTGGCCGCTCCGACCGCCAAGAAGACGCAGAGATTGACATACCACGTCGCCGCGAGCACCAGCGCCGGCGCGTGCCATGCCGGTTGGGGCAGGGCGATGCCCAGCAGCACGGCGGCCTCGACGATGCGATCGAAGGTGAGGTCGATGACACCGCCCCACCGCGTCCCGCCGTCGCCACGCCGCGCCACGCGGCCGTCGATCGCGTCGGCAGTGCCGGAGCCGACGACGGCAAGGGTCGCGAGCCATTGACGACCGACACCGAACATCACTCCGCTGACAACACCCAGAATCAGTGCCGCGTATGTGAGCCGGTTCGCCGATACCCCGCGCCGCACGCAGAAATCTGCGAGCCGATTGAGCGCGCGGTCGATCGCTGCTCCGGGGCGTCCGAACGCTGAGTCGAGCATCGTTCAACGATAGCATACCTTGGCTCCCCAGTGCCGTTCGGTTATGGTGCGACCGCCTTCGAGGAGGTTCGCGTGAAGCTCGACACTGGGTTGATGACGACGTCGCTCGCCGATGTTCCCGCCGCCGCGCGCGCCGCCGAAGCAATGGGATTCGATGCGGTCTGGACCGCGGAGACGAATCACGATCCGTTCTTCCCGCTCGTGTTGGCGGCCGAACACACGCAACGCATCAAGCTCGGCACCTCGATTGCCGTCGCGTTTCCACGCAGTCCGATGGTGCTGGCACAGATCGGATGGGACTTGCAGGCGTTGTCGAAAGGCCGCTTCATCCTCGGTCTCGGGACGCAAGTGAAAGGACACAACGAGCGCCGCTTCGGCGTCCGCTGGGAGCATCCCGGACCGAAGCTGCGCGAAATGATCCAGATGATTCACGCCGTCTGGGATTGTTGGCAGAACGGCACCAAGCCGAGCTTCGTCGGCCGCTTCTACAACTTCACGTTGATGACGCCGTTCTTCAACCCCGGACCGATCGAGTGGCCGCAGATCCCCATCTACATCGCCGGCGTGAACGAATACATGTGCCGCCTCGCCGGCGAGCTGTGCGACGGCTTCCACGCGCACCCATTTCACTCGATCAAATACCTCAAGGAAACGGTGATCCCCAACATTCACAAGGGCGCGGCCAAGGCCGGGCGGAAACCGCGCGACTGCGCGCTGTCGACGACTGCCTTCGTGATTACCGGTGCCGACGCCGCCGAAATCGAGGCCGCAAAAGGCCCCGTGCGACAGCAGATCTCGTTCTATGCCTCGACCCGCACGTACATCGGCGTGCTCGAAGCGCATGGGTGGGCGGATACCTGCTATCGACTCAACGAGAAGGCGGCGAAGGGCGACTGGGCCGGAATGGCGAGCGAGATCACCGACGAGATGTTGGATGTGTTCGCGGTCACCGGCACCTACGACGAGGTCGCCGGCAAGGTTCGCGCGAAGTACGACGGCCTGCTTGATCGGGTCGCCTTCTACTTTCCGTACACTGCGGGGCGACAAGACGCGCTGTGGGGGCAGATCGTGCCCGCCTTCAATGGTTAGAGCCCAACGACTACTGCGCGAACACGAAGACGTAAACCGACAGCACGAGCACAAGGAGAACGCCGCCGTACAGGAAGAGATCGCGCGCGCGTTCGTACCGATCCGGATTGAGTTCGAAGTCCTCGCGCATGCGCTTGAGGAGCGCGGCGGGCGCTTGCGGGAGAGAGAAGCGCAACCGGGGGAACCAACGACGCTTGGGAGAGCCCTTGTCGCCCATCTTGTATCGGTTGCGAACTGGAACCCTTACAATCACATTCAGCAAATCCCGGAAAGACCCCAGCAAGGGTAATACCACCAGCATCGAGCGAACTCAGTTCGTGGCGGTGGTTGCCATCTCCCGTGCCACCCTCGTGCAACGCTGCCACAACTGGCAGCACTGCCAGGCCGTCGATCTGATCGCTTACGGGCGCGGAACGTACCCGCATTGCTCCAGGTATCCCAAGATCGTCCGCAGGCTCTCGGCTTCGCTTTGAGTGGCGGTATTGATCGAGATCTCGGGATTGAGCGGGGCCTCGTACGGCGCCGAGATACCGGTGAACTCGGGAATCTGACCGGCACGTGCCTTCTTATAAAGACCTTTCGGATCACGTTGCTCACACACTTCGAGCGGACAATCGACGAACACCTCGATGAAATCGCCCTTGGCCATCAACTGCCGGGCGAGATCCCGGTCGGCGCGATACGGCGAGATGAACGCGGTGATATTGATGACGCCGGCCTCGGTGAACAACTTGGCGACCTCTCCGATGCGGCGGATGTTTTCGTTGCGGTCCTCGGGCGAGAACCCGAGGTCTTTGTTCAGCCCGTGCCTGACGTTGTCGCCGTCGAGCACGAAGGCATGGACGTCGCGGTCCCACAGTTGCTTTTCGAGCGCCACGGCGAGCGTCGACTTCCCTGATCCCGACAAGCCGGTCATCCAGACCGTACACGCTTTGTGTCCCAAGATGGTCTCCCGGTCCGCCTTCGACACGTTCCCGGGATGCCAGACGATGTGCTTCGACTTCGGTTCACTCATGCTGAACAGACTCCTTTGACATGCGATCCGTGCGTAAAGTCCGCATTCAATATCGAACGCGTGGCCTCCGCTCAAGCGGGAGCAGCGGGAATCAGCGGAACAAGTCGAACTCGCGGGAGCGCAGCAGCTTCGTCGCGCCGCCGTCGCCGCGTTGGTACTTGTAGCCGCGGACGATCGCGGCGGGGATGCCGGCGCCTTTGCGCATCGCGAGCCCGGCGGCGGCGGCGAGGGCGTCGGCTTGGGCGTTCACCGTGTGGTGCAACTCGCGGCCGTTCAAGTCGGCCTGTCCGCGCAGATCGAGCAGCGGCTCCATGCCCGCAACGCCGAGGGCGAAGTCAACGAGTCCCTCGCGCCACGGACGGCCGAACGTATCCGTGACGATGACCGCGACCTCCCGGCGCGTGCGAGTCTCGATGGCGGCGGCGAGGGCGCGCGCGGAGGCGTCGGAGTCCTTTGGCAGCAAGATCACCGTGTCGTCGTCGAGACTGTTCGATTCGTCGACGCCGGCATTGGCGCAGACGTAACCGGGACCGGTCTCGACGATGAGATGGCCGCGATCCATTTTGACGATGCGGGTGGTTTCGCCGAGGATCACCTCGATCACGCGCGGGTCTTTGTCGGTCGTCATCGCTGCGAGCTGCCGTGCGAATGGCGACGGCGTGATCGTCTTCAAATTGACCACACGACCTTCCGCCTTCGACACGACTTTCTGACAGACGACGACAATGTCGCCGTCTTGCGGCCCGAGCTGCGTCTGCACGATGGCATCGACGAGCAGCGCGCCGAGATCGTCGCCGGGCTTGATCAGCGGTAGGTTCGGAACCGGATGGACCGAGAAACTCATGCGATCGTCTCCCGCATCACAGCGGCGGCCAGCGCCCGCGACTTGGCCGGCGTGGACATGATGGTGTCGGTGACGAGCGTTCGCATGCCGAGCGCCTGAATGTTCGGCGCGAGCCGCGCGTCGCGGCGATCGAGCACGAACAGGTCGACGACGTCGCGATAGAGTTCCGCAACGCTGACCGGCGACACGGCGCGGTTCAATCCGCGCAGCATGCGATGCAGCGGCCCCTTGATCGGTGCGCCGGCGACGATCGGACTGATTGCTGCGATGCGTGCACGCGTGCTGCGCAACGCGTGGCGCACGCCGGCCAGACTGAGGATCGGACCGATGCTGACGAGCGGATTGCTCGGCGGCAGGATCACGATGTCCGCGGAACGGATGGCGCGCAGCACCCCGGGCGCGGGCTGGGCGCGGCCAGCCCCGCGGAACTCGACTTTGCGGACGGTGCCGCGTCCGCGACCCTTCACCAAATACGTCTGAAAGGGCAGAGCGCCCCGGTCGCTGGTGTGAACGAAAGTGCGCACCGGATCGTTGCTCATCGGGAGTACCGTGATCTTCAATCCATGCGCGGCAGCGATCCGCCGCGTGACCGTCGCAAGCGACGCGCCGCGGCGCAGCGCGTCGGTGCGAAAGATGTGAGTCGCAAGATCCGCATCGCCGAGCTGGAACCAGGTCGCGTCATAGTAGCGCTCCAACGCCGTCAAGCAGGCAAACCCATCGTCGCGCACGCCCCAGCCGTGTGTCGGGGCCACCCGTCCCGCCAACGTGTAGATCACGGTGTCGAGATCGGGGGCCACGTGGAGGCCGAAGAACGTGTCGTCGTCGCCGGTGTTGCCGATGATCGTGAGCTGCTCGGGCTCAAGAAGCGAGTGCAGGCCCCGCAGGAAGCGTGCTGCGCCCACTCCGCCAGCCAGAACCGTCACTCGCTTCATGCGTCCCATTCGCGCGATGGCCATCGACGCGCCCATAGGTGGTGGTGCGCTGAACCGGGATGCGACCCATGCCTTCGATCAGCGCGCGAATCTCGGCTTCCGGCAGGTACTCGCCGGCGTCGGCGCCGGCCGACTTCGAAATCGATTCTTCCATCAGCGTCCCGCCGAAGTCGTTGCAGCCCGCCGCCAGCGTGAGTTGCGACAGTTCGGTGCCGAGCTTGACCCACGAGGTCTGAATGTTGTCGATCAAGCCGCGCAGCATGAGGCGCGAGAACGCGTACATGCGGAAATCGATCGCGCCCTTCGGCGGCGGATTGACCAGTCCCTTCTGATACAGCGCGGTGTAGGTGTGGATGAACCGCAGCGGCACGAACTCGGTGAAGCCGCCGGTCTCTCTCTGAATCGAGCGAATGATGTCGACGTGCCGCGCGATCTGCTCGCGGGTCTCGATGTGACCATACATGATGGTCGAGGTGGTGCGCACGCCGACCTTGTGCGCGGTCGAGATGATGTCGATCCACGTGCGCACGTCGACTTTCTTGTGACTCAGGATTTCGCGGACCTCGTCGTCGAGAATCTCGGCCGCCGTACCCGGAATCGTACCTAGCCCGGCGTCGCGCAGCATGCTGATGTAGTCGGTGTAGTTCATGCCGGTGCGGCGCGCGCCGTACATGATTTCCATCGGCGAGTAGGCGTGGATGTGCATCTTCGGGAAGCGCGCTTTGATGGCGACGAGCAGATCACGGTAGAAGAACCCGTCGATGTCCGGATTGATGCCGCCCTGCATGCACACTTCGATGGCGCCGCGATCGACGGCATCCTGCACCTTCGTCAGCGTGTGCGCGATGTCGTGGTTGTACGCGTCGGCGTCCTTGCGATGCACCGCAAAGGCGCAGAACTGGCAACCGACGAAGCAGATGTTGGTCCAGTTGATGTTGCGGTTGATGATGTAGGTGACCTCGTCGCCGACGTCGACGGCGCGAACGTGGTCGGCGGTCTTGATCAACGCCCGCAAATCGGCGTCCTCGACGCCGAGCAGGTGCACACCTTGCGCGACGCTCAGTTCGCGACCGGCGAGCGACTGTTCCAAGATCGCGCGCGTGGCGGGCGAGGCGTCGGCCAGCAATTGATCCAACGGTCTGGGATCGCTGACCATCTCGCGAATCTGACGGGTCAACATGACGAGACTCCCATCGCAGCCTGGTGCGCGCGCACGCGCGGCACCAGCGCCGCATCGACAAAGCCTGGCCGATCGACGAACGCGTCGTAGATCGGCAGGCGCGGTTTCAGGGTAGAGCCTTCCCTGCGGCAGGTCTCGGCAAGCGCCGTAACGTGCGGCCAGGGAGCCTCGGGGTTGACGTAGTCCCGCGTCAGCGGCGAGATCCCGCCCCAGTCGTTGAGACCGGCGTTGAGCAGGAGCCGATGGTCGTAGGGACTGAGATTCGGCGGTGCTTGGATGTTCATCGCGGGCATCAGCAACCGGCAGACGGCAATGCTGCGCGCCATTTCGAGCGTGTCGGGCTCGGCG
>DATKMK010000123.1:0-16814 GCA_035541895.1 Binatia bacterium
CCAGCGTCTCCGAGGGATCGCCGCCGGGATGACCTTGTCCCATGCCGCGAATGTACACCGGGGGACGTTTCAGATCGCGTGCGCGCTCCGCCGAAGTGACGATGACGGCGATGCCGCCGTTCGACACCAGGCAGCAGTCGTAGAGATGAAACGGCTCGACCACCCAGCGCGAGCGATGATAGTCGTCGAGCGTCAGCGGCGTATCGTAAAATTGCGCCTGCGGATTCTTGTTGGCCCATTGCCGTTCGGCGACGGCGATGGCGCCGAGATGATCGTTGGTGGTGCCGTACAGATGCATGTGGCGCTGCGCCACCATCGCATACATCGCGTTGACGCCGAATTGGCCGTACGCGGCATCGAGGCCGCGACCGAAGGCATACGCGGCCGCCGAGCCGCTGCCCTTGCCGTTGGACTTGTTCGCCTTGGGCGCCGGCGGTTTGAGCGGCGCGTCGGAGAACACGCACGCGACGGTGGTGGCCAGGCCGGCGGCGATGGCTTCGGCGGCTTGCATGATCATCGCACCCGCCGTCGCGCCGCCCGCGTTCATCGTGTGCGCGAGCCGCAAGTTATGCAGCCCCATCGCTTGCTGCAGTTGAAACGCCCCCATCCCGCCGTCGGCCCACGTCAAGCCGGGATTGAGCAACACACCGTCGAGATCCGCACGAGTCAACCCCGCGTCGTCGAGCGCGAGTCGAATCGCCTCGATCGCAAAGCCGACGTGGTTGTGATCGTACACCCGGCCTTGCTTGGTGATGCCGAGGCCGGCGATTGCGGTTTTGCTCCGAAGACTCATGTCGTCATCCTCGCAGCGCGCGCATACAGCATTGAGATGGGTAAATCGAGATGCGGACGATGTGGACCTGATGGCCGGACCTCAACGCCCTCGTGCTGATCGACGATGTGCCGTCAGCCATCTGCCTCCGGCGATTGACCCTCTTAACCCGCTGTGGTGTCATCCGCCGACTTTGGAGGCCGGACATGCCCACGGAACGCGTCGGTGACATCGAATTGTACTACGAGCTGCATGATTTCTGTGAGCCGTGGCGTGCCGGGCGGTTGCCAATCATCTTCATTCACGGACTCGGCGGCAGCCACGCGATGTGGCTGTATCAAGTGCCGGCGTTCTGCGACGCGTTCCCGGTGATCACGGTCGACCTGCGCGCTCACGGCGCATCCGGGGGCGGCAACGCGGACTTTACCATCGCCGACATGGCCCGCGATCTGGTCCGACTGATGCGAACGCAAGGCATCGAGCGCGCGCACCTCGTCGGCCTGTCGCTCGGCGGCATGGTCGCGCAACAATTTGCGCTCGATTACCCACTGGCGGTTGGGCGCTTGGTCCTGGCCGATACGTTCGCCGGCACTCCGCCTGGATTCGCGGACGTCATGCGCAACGCGTTCAAGTTCATCGAGGACAACCCGATGAGGGCGGTGGCGCAGTCGCGCATCAGCAACGCGTTTTCCGATCGCGTCGATCCGGTGATGCGCGACTACTTCATCGACCAAGTCTCGCGCAACGACAAGGCCGCATACGTGCGCGCCGCGCGCGCGGCGTTCGGATTCGACGCGCGCGATCGGTTGAGCGAGATCGCGGCGCCCACGCTGGTCATCGTCGGCGACGAGGATCGCGTCACGCCGCCGTTCTGTTCCGAGGAAATCGCCGACGGCATCCGCAGCGCACAGTTGGTCCGCATCCCCCGCGGCGGCCACATCACCAACATCGAATTCCCGCGCGAGTTCAACGCGGCCGTGCGGGAGTTTCTGCTGGCGCGGTGAGTCCTCAGCTAGCCCTTCGGCAATCCCAACATGCGCTGCGCGACGATGGTGAGCTGCACTTCCGATGTGCCGCCGGCGATGCCGTTGGATTGCGCGTAGAGATAGGTCGTCGCCCAGCGCCCGCCGCTGAATGCGCGCGGCTCACCCGGCATGAGCTGGCCGAACACGCCTTCCCCGGCCACCGCGACTTGCTGGAGGTGTTTCGACAACTGCGACCAATACTCCTTGACCAAGCTCGACTCCGGTCCGGGCAACTCGCCGCGGTCGAGGCGGGTGATGGTCTTCAGGTTCATCAGGCCCATGATCTCGACGTTGATGTACGCCCGCACCGCTTCGTCGCGCACGGTCGCCGGTACCGGCTGACCGGCGGCGGCGCGCTGCCGAATCAGCTCGATGAGTTGTTCCAGCCAGATCTTCTGCTTCACTTGTTCCTTAAAGCAGAATGACGTGCCGCGCTCGTGGGCGAGGGTGTGCATCGACACGTGCCAGCCCTCATTCTCCTTGCCGATGAGATACGAGCGGGGCACGAAGACGTTGTCCATGAACACTTCGTTGAACTCGGCGCCGCCGGTCATCTGCCGTAGCGGGCGGATCTCCATGCCGGGCGCCTCCATGTCGACGATCAGGTAGCTCAACCCCTTGTGCTTCGGCGCGTCGGGATCGGTACGCGCGAGACAGATCGCCCATTTCGAGAATTGCGCGTAGCTGGTCCAGACCTTCTGTCCGCTCAGGCGGTACCCGTCGCCGTCGGGTTCGGCCTTGGTGCGCACCGACGCGAGATCCGATCCCGCGCCTGGCTCGCTGAAGAGCTGACACCAGATTTCTTCCGCCGACAGAATTTTCGGCATGAAGCGCCGTTTCTGTTCCTCGGTGCCGAACATGATCAACGTCGGCCCGACGTTGTTGACGCCGACCTTATTGACCAGCTCCGGTGCGCGCGCGCGCGCCATCTCTTGGTTGTAGATGGCCTGCTCGACCAGCGTCGCGCCTTGCCCGCCGTATTCCTGCGGCCATGCGAGCCCGACCCAGCCGGCGCGGTACAACTGGCCTTGCCAGTCGCGCATGAACGCGACTTCCTCTTCGTAGCTGCGGAAGTTGGGAAAACGGTCGGTGCCCCAACCCTGAGGCAGATTCTCCTCGAGCCAGCGCCGCAAGCGCAGGCGAAAGGCTTCTTGTTCGGGAGTGAAAGAAAGATCCATTGGAAATCGCTTATGGCTGATGGCCGATGGCAGATGGTGAAGCGGTGTCTCCGCACGCCTGGGATTTCAGCTTTCCGCCTTAAGCCATCAGACTGTCAGCCGTCTGCGTCAGGATCACGTCCACGCAATGGCTTGAATCTCGGTGTATTCGTTGACGCCCCACCAACCGCCCTCGCGGCCGATGCCGCTTTCTTTGAAGCCGCCGAACGGCAGATGGATCAAGCTGACGGCGCCGTTGATGTTCAACGTGCCGGTACGGATGCGCTTCGCCATTTCGAGCGCGCGTGCGCGGTTGGCGCTGTAGATCGCGCCGCCGAGGCCGTAGGTCGATTCATTGGCGATGCGGACGGCGTCCTCGTCGTCCTTGAACGGCAAGAGCGACAACACCGGTCCGAAGATCTCTTCGCGGGCGATCCGCATGTCGTTGCGGACGCCGCCGAAGATCGTCGGTTGCAGAAAGAATCCCTTCGGCAAATCCTTCGGGCGGCCGCCGCCGGTTGCCAACACCGCGCCGTCTCGTTTGCCGGACTCGATGAACTCTTCGATCTTCACGCGACGCTCTTCGCGGATCACCGGACCGAGCATAACCGACGGATCGGCGGGATCGCCGACCTTGACGACAGCGTTGACGAAGTTGGACAGGCGGTCGACCATTGCGTCGTGCTTCGCCTCGGGCACGAGCACTCGCGTGCACATCGCACAGCCTTGACCGGCGTGAAAAAAGCTCGGTCCGGCGGTGTACGGTGCCACCGCATCGAGATCGGCGTCGTCGAGCACAATCGCGGCGGACTTGCCGCCGAGTTCGAGGTGGACGCGCTTCAGCGTGCCGGCGGCGCCGGCCATGATGCGCTTACCGGTGGCGACGCTGCCGGTGTAGCTGATCTTGTCGACCAGCGGACTCTCGACCAGCATCGCGCCGAGATCCGGGCTCTCGCCGGTGACGACGTTGAAGACCCCCTTCGGCAGATCGCACTCTTCGATGACCTCGGCGAGTGCGAGATCGATCAGCGGCATGTACGGTGACGGCTTGAACACCATCGTGCAACCGGCCGCCAGCGCGGGCCCCAGCTTTTGCACGCTCACGAACAGCGGAAAGTTCCACGTCGGAATCATCCCGCAGACACCCACCGGTTGATGGTAGGCCATCGCGCTGACGGCCTGCGCGCCCATCGGTGTTTGATTGATGATGGTCGGCAACATTCGCTCGAACTCGAACGAGAGCGCGAGATCGGCGTAGTTGGCGAGGAGGTCGAGCGGCATGTCGAGCTGGATCGGATGCGAGACGTACTCCGCAGCGGCCGCGCTGATCAGCAATTGGCGCAGCGCTTCCTTGCGTTTGGCCAGGCCGTCGACGATGCGGCGGATGATCTTCGCGCGCTCGTGGCGAGTCGTACGCGGCCACGGTCCGTCATCGAACGCGCGTCGCGCCGCGGCGATTGCACGATCCATGTCGGCGCGGGCGGCATTCGGGACGTGGGCGATGATTTCCTCGGTCGCGGGATTGGGAAGGTCGTAGGTGGCGCCCCCGCCGGCGTCGGCCCAGGCGCCATCGATGTAGAGGCGATAGGTCGGCGGCGTCCCGCTGGTCTTGGCTGACGGCATGCTCATGCTCCTCGGGCGAAGTGGCGCCTTCCTAGCACGAGAACCGTGTCGACGTTAACACCTGTTCGGAGGTCGCGAGTCAGCGAGCGCGCCGCGGCGCCGGCGTCGGTGCATCGACAAGCTGGCGCGCCGCACGAATCAGGTCGGCGAGGTCGAACGGCTTCGCCAGGCACGTGTCGGCGCCGCGCTTGAGGACGAACTGCATGGTCGCCTCGTCGCTATGGGCGGAGATGACCAGAACCTTGACCGTCGGGGGGGTGTGCGGTGCGGGCAGCAGGCCGTGCGCGGGTGCGCGGATCTGACGCAACACCTCGAACCCGTTCATGCCCGGCATATAAAGGTCGAGAACGACAAGATCGAACGGGGCGATCGCAAGGCGAGGCAGGACGTCGCTGCCATCGTCGCAGGTCTCGACAGTGTAGCCGTGCGCGGCCAGCGCGTGTTCGACGACTAGGCGAATTGACGGGTCGTCATCGACGACCAAAACGCGTGGGGCCACGGACGCGCGTTGCTGATGGCTGGCCGTGACCCGCATAAGACCCCCCGGGAGATCGGCGGCGCGCCGCTCTGCTCAGCCGGCGCGCCGCCCAGTACGATACCGATCGTCCCTAGAACGTGTAGATCAATTCCGACGCTAACGTATCTTGTCCGCGGATGAAGTGGTCACCCTTGGGGAACAGGTTCTTGTCGGCCTCGTCGTGGCGATACTCGTTCCGCCACCACAGACCGTCGGCGATCTTGTAGCTGATCGTCGGAGTGAACTCCCACGTCGTGTCGCCGGGGCCGTAGGTGTGGGTGCTCGGCGTGGTTACCCCTTGCTGGAAGAGCGTTCGCACGCCGTCTGGGTCGTCGAAGATTTCGCCGCGGAGCGCAAATTGCCAGTTGTCCGCGGGCGCGAAGATCGCGTACCCCGCCACACCTTGCCACTGCGCATTACCCGACGCCGGTACGATGCCGCCGCCGCTAAACGCAATGTTGCTCTCGTTGCCGTAGTCGTAATCGAGGATGAACGTGAGTTGGTCGGTCGGCTTGATCGTTGCCACCACTGTGGTCAAGAACCGCTTCGACCGGCCGTTGTTGTTCTGCTCCGGGCCATAGGTGCCGGTGATGTAGAAGGACACCTTCGGGTCGGGCGCGATCGTCAGTCCGCCGTGCACGCTCTTGCCGTCGTTATTGTCTGCAACCGCATCCCAGCCGTTGACGACTCCGAGATCCAACGCCAGTTGATCGGAGAATGCGTAGCTGCCCAGCAACCCGGTATGCGTGAAGGGAATCGCAAACCCGAACAGGATGGAGTTCGTGACGTTGTAGTTGATGTTGTTGTAGGCCTTGATGACTTCCTCGCCCGCCAAGGTGACGAAGCGGCCCGCCTTCAGCTTCAGCCCGCTGCCGACCGGGACCGTGTACGTGAGGTAGAAGTCCCGCGCATCGAAGAAGTCCGTCCCGTTGCCGGTAATGGGATTGCCCGAGCTGTCCTTGCGACCGAAGTAGGTGGTGTTGTTAACCACGTCTGCGGTTTTGCCGAGATCGAAGTCGATGACGAAACCGAGTCCGCTCTCCGGTTGCCGCTCGACGTGAAAGTTGACGAGGTTGGCGATGAAGCTGTTCCGCTCATTCTCGAAAGTGCGCAGCGCGGGGCCGCCACTGTCGGGTGAATTGATGTCGTACAGATAGTCGATGGCAACGACGCCGTGGAACTTGATCCCCAATTGGTCGGCCATGGTCTTGGAGTTCTCATCGACTTTCTTTTCGAGCGCATCGACCCGTTCCTGGAGGGTCTGAGCGCTGGCAGTTGTCGACACTGCCATTAGTGCGCCTGCGGCGATCACTCCAAGAATCTTACATGTGCCAATTTTCATCCGTTCCCCTCCTTGTTGGTGTTGTGGATGAAATACGTTGCGCAGCCCTTCAGCGGCTGCGCCTGCCCTCGGGCAGCAACGCGGGTGCCATCGGTGGCGCAAGCAGCCCGTCGCCATCAGGTTGTCGTGGTGGTCACACCGGAGCGCCCGCTGATGCCCAGAAAGCGGGCGCTGCCGGAATTTGGGGCAGCGCGCTTACTCGTGCGCGAGCAACGGCTCACTGCGCCATGAATCGCCCGCGAGCCAGCGGACGTACGTGGCGATTGCCTGCAGGTCTGTTTCCGAAACGAAACCCTTGTACGCCGGCATGCGGATACGCTGCCGATTGAAGAAGAATCGTCCCAACCCTTGGTCCGAGATCCGCGGCAACGCGCCGTCGCGCAGCCAGGTCATCAATTCGTCGTCGTCACGGACGAGTTCGTGAAAGTCGGCACCGAGGAAGCCGGGAATGTAGTCTTTGAGCGCACCCGGATTGGCCCGCCCGCCCATGCCCAGCTCCCCATGGCAGGCGAAGCAGCCGAGTGAGTTGGCCAGTTCCTCGCCGCGCACCGCCAGCTCGCTCTTCGGACGCATGAAGCCCGACACCAGACGCAAGTAGGCAATCAGCGCATCGAGGTCTCGCTCGCTGATCCAACCGCGAAAGGCGGGCATGCGAATCGCCTGGCCCGCCATCTTCTCTTGGTAGGCCGGATCATCGCGGCGGCGGCGCGGCGCGCCGTCGAGGATGTACTCGCGCAACTCGGCTTCGTTCTTCACGAACATCATCAGCGTTTGTTCTGTGAAGCCGGGCACCGTATCCAACTGGCTGCCGTGGTTCGGGACGTTCCCGCGACCCTCGGGGCCATGGCAGTTGAAGCATCCCAGCGACGCCGCCATGCGACGCCCGCGTGCCGGCTCGCTCTCCTCGATGCTGAGAGCGAAGTTCCGCAGCGTCGGAACGATGAGATAGGCCGTCTCGATCACCAACGCGAGCGCCAGCACACGACGCCACCCGAGCCACGCCAGCATGGCTCGCTAGTAAACCGGAGCGGGGTTGACAACGCAACGGAGCACGGGCGTAGATGGGGAGCATTGCGTGGGGAGTAGGAGGTTCAAATGCGACGATGGGTGCTGGCCGTTCTGATGGCGTTCGGCTTGGTGACGCGCACGGCGCTTGCTGCCGAGGATTCCAACCGTGCCGACGTGATCATGCGAGCGGCCGAGGACCAGATACGAATCGCGACGGCGTTGCGCGGCGACGGTGAACTGACGGTCGAGTCCCCCGAGAATAGCGTCCGGAGTCCGGTCGTCGTCATCTATCGCCCGGGAAAAGCCGGAGTCGACGTGTATATCGAGTTGAAACGCGACGGGACCAAGGCGCTGATCCTCGACAATGGAGAGCGGGCGTTCCGGCTCGGCGCTGGTGCGAGCGCGGCCGAGCCATTCGGGGGCGATCTGGCGTTTGCCGAGAGCGAGTTCACGCGCGAAGACTTGCAGCCGTTTCGAGCCGCCGAGGTGACCCAGGCGCAGATCAGTGACGAAAGTTCGGCGCGCGTGACGATCACCTACGTCCCCAAGCCGTCGCAATACAGCCTCAAGGTGGTGACGGTGGACGCCGAGCGCAAATTGCCGCTGAAGACCCTCTACTATCGCGACACCACCAACAACATGGTGAAGATGCGCCGTGACAACAACTATGTCGCGGTCGGCCAGATCTGGTTGCCGAGTGAGATTACCATGGAAGACTTCAAGCTCCGCACCCAGAGCACGCTCACGCTCAAGTGGAGTCAGAACCCGACCATCTCGGCGGGACTGTTCGATCCCGCGGCGCTTGCGCGGCCTTCGGGACTCGCCTGGCCGGAGCAACAATCGGCCGGCGGCGTCGCGCAGTAACAGATCATCCATGTTGCGTGCGCCGACGATTCCCGAACTGTTGCGCGCGGCGGCACGTGAGGCGCCCGACGCGGAAGCCTTCCGCTATCGCAACGAGCGATTGACGTACCGCGATTGGGACGCGCTCGCCGACCGCATGGCCGCGGCGCTGGCGGCGCGCGGAATCGGGCGCGGCGAGGTGGTCGCGCTGCTGCTGCCGTCGACACCCTTCTATCTGGTGAGCTATCTCGCGGCGGCCCGCCTCGGTGCGGTCACGACCGGTATCAACACCCGTTACCGCCGCAGCGAGATCGGGCACATTCTGCATCGCTCCGGTGCGGCCATCTTGCTCGCGGTCGAGAGCTGGCACGACGCGGACTTTCGCGCCACCGTCGAACCGCTGCGAGCCCAGTTGTCGGAATTGCGCGCCATCGAATGGATCGACGGCGATGCGCTGCGCGAGAGTACGGCGGGCGTGGTCGCGCGATTGACGGAGCTGGGGTCCCTCCCTTTGAAAAAGAGAGGTCAGGAGGGAGTTCCGAAGGGATCGCGCGATCGAATCCCCCTCCATCCCCCTTTGCCGAAGGGGGAGGAGCACGTTGTCCATCCTGACGACCCGGTCACGATCGTCTTCACCAGCGGCACCACCGGCGTGCCCAAGGGCGCATGGTACTCGCATCGCAATCTGCTCGCGCTTGCCGAGATCGACACGCGGCGCTACGCCAGCGGGACGCCGCCGTTTCAGAAGCATCTCGCCGCCGGCATCTCGTTCGCGCATGTCGGAACGATGGCGCGCGTCGCGCTGCAGATCGGCCACCTCGGCGCGTCGCTGATTCACGATGCCTTCGATCCTGCCGCGGTGCTCGCAGTGATCGAGCGCGAACGCCTGACGCATCTCGGCGGCTTCCCGACCCAGGTCATCATGTTGCTCGATCATCCCGATCGCTCGCGTCGCGATCTGTCGTCGCTCAAATCGGTGCTGCTCGGCGGCGCGCCGTCGTCGCCGGCGTTGATCCGGCGGGTGCAAGAGACGTTCGGCGCGCAGGTGAGCGTCCGGTATTCGTCCACCGAGGTCGGCATCGCCACCGCATCGCTGCCGGACGATCCGCCCGAGATTCTCTCGACCACGGTGGGCAAGCCCACGGCTGGGGTCGAGTTGCGCATCGTCGACGACACTAATCAGCCAGTGCCCGCCGATACGCCCGGCGAAGTCGTGGTGCGCTCGCCGGCAACCATGCGCGGCTACTGGCGCGATCCGGAACAGACAGCAGCAAAGATCGACCGCGACGGCTGGGTGCACACCGGCGACATCGGCTTCCTCGATCCGACCGGTTATCTCCATCTGCGCGGTCGCCAGAGCGAGATGTTCATTCGCGGTGGCCACAACGTCTATCCGGGAGAGATCGAGGATCTGCTCGCGAAGCATCCGAAGGTCGCGCGGGCGGCGGTGATCGGCGTGCCGGATCCGGTGTTCGGCGAAGTGGGTTGGGCGTTCGTCGTCCCGCGCGACGCCGCGACGGTTCCGACGCTGGCGGAGTTGCGCGAGTTCGTCGGTGCGGAGCTCGCGAGCTTCAAGCGTCCGGACGGACTCACCGTGCTGCCCGAGCTGCCGCTCACGCCGATGTTCAAGATCGACAAGCGGGCGCTGCAGACGATGTCGTCAGAGTCGCAACGCGAGGCGAAGCGCTAAGGTGCATACGATGCCGCGCGCACAATCCCTGGCGGCGCTCGGTGAGTTCGGGTTCCTCGATCGACTGCTGCCGACGCTGAAACAGCGGCGCGACGTCGAAGTCGGACCGGGCGACGACTGTGCGGTGGTGCGGTGCGGCGGGCAGCGCGTGCTGATCACCACGGATGCGTTGGTCGAATCGGTGCACTTCGAGCGCGACTGGATGGCGCCGCGCCAACTTGGTCGCCGGAGCTTTCTGGTAAATGCCAGCGACATCGCGGCGATGGGCGGGCACCCGACGTTTTGTGTCGTCAGCGTTGGCGTACCGCCGTCGTATCCGGTGAACGATTTGACCGCGCTGCACGCCGGGATCCAAGCGGCCGCACGCGACCTCGGTGCCGCCGTGGTCGGTGGCAACGTTTCACGCGCCGATCGGGTGTTCATCTCGATCACCTTGCTTGGCGCCGCGAACCACGTCGTCACCCGTCACGGGGCTCGCGTTGGCGACGAGCTCTACGTCAGCGGGACGCTCGGCGACGCCGCGCTCGGTGTGCGTCAGCTCCAACGCGGCCAGCGCCGGGGTGCGGCGATCGGTCGCTATCGCGAGCCGCCCCCTCGGACTGCCGTCGGGGCGCTGCTGGCGCAGCGCCGCATCGCCTCGGCGATGATCGACATCAGCGACGGTCTGTTGCAGGACCTCGGACATGTCGCCGAGGCCAGCCGTATCGGCGCCGAGATCGACGTCGAAGCACTGCCGTATTCCGCGGCGTTGCGACGGCTCCCGGCCGCAGAGGCGCTGCAGCTTGCGCTGCGCGGCGGCGACGACTACGAATTGCTTTGTGCCGTCCCACGTCGACGCGTCTCCGCCTTGCACCGGTTGCGCAAACGACTCGGCTGTCCGATCACACGCATCGGCCGTTGTGTGGCGGCACGGAAAGGCATCGAGTTGCTCGGCGCCGGCCGCGAGATACGGATCGACAGCGGTAGCGGCTGGGATCACTTCGTGACTCGTGTCGGTGACTCGTGAGTGGTCGGATCGGATGACGCCTGCGCGATTGCGAGATCTGCTCGAACAAGTCCGCACCGGCGCGCTGAGCACCGAGGCGGCGCTCGAGCGCATGAAAGCGATGCCGTTTGAGGACATCGGCTTCGCCAAGGTCGATCACCACCGGGCGCTGCGCAAAGGATTTCCCGAGGTCATCTTCGGCGCCGGCAAGACCGCGGCGCAGATCGTCGAGATCACCAAGCGGCTGAGCGACGGCGAGCAGAACGTGCTGATCACGCGGCTCGATGCGGCGACGGCCG
The DNA here is from genome assembly GCA_035541895.1 of Binatia bacterium. GTDB lineage: Bacteria > Desulfobacterota > Binatia > HRBIN30 > JACQVA1 > DATKMK01. The sequence continues at coordinate 11,262 of DATKMK010000123.1, forward strand.
CCGAGGTGTGCGCGATGCTGCCGGAGGTCCGCTACGACGAGCACGGGCGGCTGGCGACGTTGATACGGCATCCGGTCGAGTCAAACGGTCGCGGTACCATCCTGGTGGTGTGCGCCGGCACGTCGGATTTGCCGGTAGCGGAGGAGGCCGCGCAAACGGCGGAGCTGCTCGGCAATCGGGTCGAACGGCTGCACGATGTGGGCGTCGCCGGCATTCATCGCTTGCTCGCGCATCACGAGCTGCTGCAGCAGGCCAGTGTGCTGATCGTCGTCGCCGGTATGGAAGGCGCGTTGCCGAGCGTGGTCGGAGGATTGGTGTCGGTGCCGGTGATCGCCGTGCCGACCAGCATCGGCTACGGCGCCAGCTTCGGCGGCCTCGCCGCGCTGCTGGCGATGCTCAACTCCTGCGCCGCCGGCATCACCGTCGTCAACATCGACAACGGCTTCGGCGCCGGCGTCGCAGCGAGCTTGATCAATCGGGTGGCGATTGACAGCGAGCGGTGAGCTACTACCATAGCAACGGGTAGGGAGCAGCTACGCAAGAGAATCCGTACGCTGGAGATTCGCATTCAAGAGCACGGAACCAAGATTTTGGTTGGGCGTGCACAGGCGCAACTCAATCTTGGCCGTATCCGACACCGGGAGGCTGAAGTGGCAGCCTTCCGTGCCAGCATCGGTCGAGCACGCAAGCGCCTCGGAGAACTGAAATGACGAAGACGGCACGAGCGATGGAGACGCCGCGAGTCGATGCGGTCGACGGGGAGTTAGCCGAACTGGGTGAGGAGTGCGCCCGCGTGCTTCTGCTCCTCCAGCGCCTGGCTAAAGCCCGTGCCTTGCGGCATGACGCGAGCGAGGTGCTGGGTGAACTCAGTGCGATCATCCTCCATCTGCACGTCCACACGAAGGGATTGGACGAATTCATCGACGGGTTGCAGTCCGAGTAGGCGTTGTTGCGGCCGACGCTGATGATGGAATTGTCCGTCTGGTGGCTCCGCTTCTACTCGACGGTTCAGTTCCGTTGCATCGTTAGGCTACCTGTTCGGGCTGCCCTTGCGACTCGGGCACCATCAGCAATCGCGTGGTGAGCTGGTGCGATGAAGCTCATCGCGATGGTTCTTTCGTGTCGCGCATGCAACAAGGTCAATCGATTGGTCCTTTCGAGTGGAAGGTCGCTCGAGATGCTGCGAGTCTGGGGCAGAAAGTGAAGGAAGGCCGTAGCCAGTGCGCCAGCTATTCCGCGGGGCTCCTAGCAGGCTTCGAGCTGACATCCCGGCGCTATGTGGTACTGGTTTCTGAAGGTGTGCTCGATATGCCGCCTGCCGAATCCGATGGCAGTGTCACCTTCGAGTACGTGAACATCCCTGTACGTCCTGCGCCCCATCTGTAGTCGCGCGACGTCGCGAGTGAGACGCGCCAACGGCGACGAAGCGGTTAGCGCACCGCGCTGCTCGTCTCCCGCTCATCCACGGCCAGCTCGAAGCCCTGCAGGAATTCGATCCACGTCACCGGCAAGCCGTGTTGGCGCGCGCCGTCCATGATGAGTCCCATGTAGCGCGGCGAGGGCTTGCGACCGTCGGTCGTCAGCGATGACTGATAGGCGAACGCTTCGATCACGTCGCCCGGGTCGGTGACGATCGGCACGGTGACGCGTTGGTAGATCCCTTGCGGAACGCCTTCGGTGCGATCGAGATGCTCGCACTGCTCGGGCGACAACAGATAGAGCGCGCCGCAGGTGCGCGCGCCGGGCTCGGACGCGATGTTCGCCACTGCGCGCTCGCCGGGCCCGATCGGAATGTTGAAACAGAGCCGATAGTCGTGCAGCCAGCCCCATTGCACGGCGTGCGGCTCCAGCTTGCGGCGCTCGACGAAAATCGAGCGGTGCAAGTTGCTGCCGTACGCGAAATACCAGAGGGTTCCGTCGATCGACACCGATGGCTCTCCCACGTTGCGAATCGACCTACTCATGCCCTATGTTCACGCCTCAGCATAGAAGGGGGCTGCCATGGCGGACGGAAGGATTTCCAAGGCCGTTCTGATTTCCGGATGCTCGACGGGCATCGGCCGCGCGACGGCGGAGCGCTTGGCGTCGGCGGGCTGGAGGGTCTACGCGACCGCGCGCAAGTTGGACACGATCAACGACTTGACGGCGAAGGGATGCCAGGTGCTCGCGCTCGACGTGTGCGACGACGAATCCATGCGACGCGTGGTCGCTACGGTCGAGCAGGCGGAAGGCGCCGTCGGAGTCTTGATCAATAACGCGGGTTACGGGCAGGAAGGGCCGGTCGAAGAGATTCCGATGGCCGACGTTCGCCGGCAGTTTGAAACCAACGTCTTCGGTTTGACCCGTTTGACGCAGCTCGTGCTTCCGGGAATGCGGCGCCAAGGCTGGGGCAAGGTCGTCAATCTCAGCTCGATGGGTGGCAAGCTCACGTTTCCGGGCGGCGGCTTCTATCACGCGACCAAACACGCAGTGGAAGCGCTCAGCGACGCGCTGCGCTTCGAGGTCAAACCCTTCGGCATCGACGTCATCGTGATCGAGCCGGGACCGATCAAGACGCGCTTCGGTGACACGGCGGTGCACAGCATCGATGCCGCGGCGGCGGAACAATCGCCGTACGCTGCGTTCAACAAGTTGGTGGCGCGGCGGATCAACGAAGCCTACGAGGGGCCGATGGCGATGATGGCCGCCGGTCCCGAGGCGGTTGCCAAGGTGATCGAGAAGGCGATCAGCGCAGCCCGGCCGCGGACGCGCTACCCGGTGACCTTCGCGGCGCGCTTCCTGATGCGTCTGCGTCGCTGGTTGCCGGATCGCGCATTCGACACGTTCCTCGCAACGCAGTTCCGACCGTGACGTCGGATCGCCCGTCGACTTTCGCCCGCGGAGTCTTGCAATGAATGAACTGCGTACGATGACCTATACAACGACCGGTCGCATCGCCCGGATCACCTTGAATCGGCCCGAGCGCGGCAACGGCATCACGTTGGATCTGCCCCGCGAGTTGTCCGCGTGTGTCGAGCGCGCCAACCTCGATCCGTCGGTGCACGTGATCGCGCTCGCCGGCAACGGCAAAGGATTCTGCGGCGGCTACGATCTGGTCAGCAGTGCCGAGCGCCGCATGTCGTCCGACGCCGAGCGGCCGGATGTCCCCAAAGGCTCACCGCTCGATCCGCGCGTGCAAGCGACCAATCACGATCCCAACCAAGTCTGGGACCCGATGGTCGATTACGCGATGATGAGCCGCAACGTGCGCGGCTTCATGAGTCTGTTTCACAGCGACAAGCCGGTGGTGTGCAAGGTCCACGGCTTCTGCGTCGCCGGCGGCACCGACATGGCGCTGTGCTCCGACCTGCTGGTCATCGAAGACAAAGCCAAGATCGGCTACCCACCGGCACGCGTGTGGGGCTCGCCGACGACCGCGATCTGGGCGTTCCGCATCGGCATCGAAAAAGCCAAACGCTTGCTCTTCACCGGCGACTCACTCTCCGGCACCGAAGCCGTCCAGTGGGGGCTCGCGACCGAATGCGCGCCGGCCGACAAGCTCGATGAACGTTTCGAGATCCTGCTCGAGCGCATCGCCCGCATGCCGATCAACCAATTGATGATGATGAAGCTGCTGATCAATCAGACGGTCTACGCGCAGGGCCTACAAGCCACACAAATCCTCGGCGTCGTCTTCGACGGCCTCACCCGCCACACGCGCGAAGGTTACGCCTTCCAACAACGCGCCGCCGCCGCCGGCTTCAAGCAAGCCGTCCGCGAACGCGACGACCCCTTCGGCGACTTCGGCCCGTCGACGTTCAAGGGGTGAGTGGGCGGAGGCGAATCGCTAAGTACCCTGTTCAGAATTACGATGAGCTATTTCCTGGCAAGGTTCCCTCTCCTTCGAGGAGAGGGCCAGGGTGAGGTGAGTGATCCCAACTTTCGAGCGGCTCGGTCGGGACGGGGATGATGCGCTCCCGCGCGGCCTTCGCGCCGTAGGCAATGGCCGCGAGAATGTCATCGTGCGTGAGCTGGGGATACGCGTTGAGAAGCTCCACCTCCGTGTCGCCGTTTGCGAGGAAGTCCAAGAGGAGCGAGACCCAGATCCGCGTGCCTTTGATGCAAGGCTTGCCGAAGCAGACGTTGGGGTCGATGCTGATGCGCTCAAGCAGTGGGTTCATGGCCGTCACCTCACAGGCGGGTTCTCTTTCTCTTGCAGCCTGATCGTTGGCGAAGTCAAGCGGCAGACGGGTCGCCGAGCCGCTGGTGCGTTCGTGGTCGGTTGCCTTGGTAGTGGGAGGACTCGCAGCCTGCTTTTCGGAGCCGAAGAGGCATGCTAGTAATGGCATGCGATGTCGTCACGGAAACCGCTCTTCTGGGCGGGTGCTTGCAAAGAGGACCTCAAGCGATTTCCGGACGAAGTCCAAGACACGATGGGCTACGCGCTCGACCTCGCCCAGCAGGGCAATAGGCATCTCGACGCGAAACCGCTCTCTGGATTCGGTGGTGCCGGGGTGCTTGAGATCGTCGACGACTTTCAGGGCAATGCGTATCGCGCCGTGTACACCGTGAAATTTGCGGGCGCGGTCTACGCATTGCACGCGTTTCAGAAGAAGTCGAAGAAGGGCATTGCGACGCCGCATCGCGACATGGATCTGGTTCGAGCCCGATTGAAAAGCGCTGAGACGCACTACGCTGGATGGATTAGGCAACAAGCGGAGAACGACTGATGAGAAAAGAGAGCGTGGAAGCGAGCAGTGGGAATGTCTTTGCCGATCTTGGGTATCCGGACGCCGAAGAAGCGCTCGCGAAGGCTCGGCTCGCTCAGCGCATTGCTGCGCTGATTCAGCGGAAGAGATTGAACCAGGCGCAAGCGGCGACGCTCCTTGGCATCGATCAGCCCAAAATCTCCAAGCTGCTGCGGGGTCGCCTCCGCGAGTTTTCCACCGACCGCTTGTTCCGGTTCCTGAATGCCCTGGGGCAAGACGTCCGCATCGTCATCCGTACCAAGCCGCACTCCCGACGCCGCGCGACGGTGAGCGTGGTCGCGGCGTAGCGCGGCCCCCGGGATAGCTCAACGCTGCGAAGCGCGCAGTTTATGAGTGCAAGCTGTAAACACGGCCTGAATCCGCGGTTCTGTGCCGAATGTCGGCGAACCAAAGAAGCTGAGCCGTTGCACCCCGACGCTTTTCGCCTCACGAGCGACGGGATTCCTCTGATACTACTTCACCTCGAACCTGACTCGCAGAGTGCCACGGCGCTACTGTTGGAAGGCCCCTCCGCTGGGATTGCGACCGTTGAACAAGCCGGCTTGAAAAATATTGACTTGGTGGATGACCTTCGCGGTCGTGAGATCGTCGAACAACTCCACGCTCTCGCCTTGAGTCTTGGCTATCTTTTCCGCCCAAATTGGCCGCTCACCGTTCGAGAGCAAACCGAGGAGGGTCCCTCACACTGCTACCAGTGCAGGACAGAGGTGTCACTCGAGAAGGGGTTACTGGGCTGCCGTCAGTGCTACTACTACGTCTGCCAATGCGGCAGGTGCCTGTGCGGGTACACGGGGATGAACTATCG
>DATKMK010000124.1:0-17612 GCA_035541895.1 Binatia bacterium
TACGAAGCTCGTGACCGGCGCCTGGGCCGTTCCGTGGCCATCGCTAGGTCATCAGGTTCCACAGCCAGGGCGATTAAACGGTCACCGTCGGTGAGTAGCTTCGACAGCCAACCGACAATCGGATGAGGGGATTGGTGATCAGTGATGGCCAGCAGCTCCAGGAACTGGTCGTTCCCCAATGGCACCAGTAGGTTCGCGGTACCGGCGCCGGTGTGTATCCCTCCAGGCTGCGCTTCCAAACCGTAACGCTCCCAGATGACAGCGGCCGAAGTCTGAAGATCACGCACCCCGACCACGATGTGGTCGATTCGAGCCATGTTTGCTACCCGAGTACCACATGCGCCCATGCCCTGCACGCGCCGGCTGAGGACTCGCGACTACTACCCGGCCGGTGACTCCTTTGTCCGGCATTTGCACCCTCCTAGGGGGTGTGTCGTCACACGCTTCCCTAAAGGGTGCGGCTACAGTGGGCGAAGAGAATCCGGCTGTTCGGGTCCGAATCCGAACTCGCTACTGAGCCGCCGCCGGCTTCGGCTTGTACGGCAACGTCGCTGGAATCATGAGACGGCTGGCGACGATCCACCAGCGACCTTGTTCGTTCAACAAATTGGTGCTCAGTCGCCCGGTGCGGTCCGGGATCTTCGTCCCGTCGGGCAGCACGACGCCGCTGAGATCGTAGGTGCCGTCGATCAGCGCGACATCCTGGGTGATGAACCACACCGTGTCGATCTTCAGTTCGAGATGCGAGTCTTTGAAGATGCTCGCGTGCTGCTTGGTGAACAGTGCCGTGACTTGATCGCGTCCCTTGGCGACTTGTCCGTCGGGCTCGACGTGGTCGCCGTCTTCCGCCCAATGACTGGTCATCGCCGCTACGTCGTGCCGGTTCCACGCCGCGGTGAACTCGTCGTAGAGCTTGCGAATGGCCGCCTCGTTGACGATGTCGGACTTGAGTTTGGCGATATCGCTCTTCGGCGCCGGCTCTGCGGCTTGGGCGATCACGCGGGTCGCACACAGCACGGCCAAGACAATTACGAGCTGTCTCATCGATCCCTCCCGAGTTCGAGTTGCATGCCCTCGCGCGACAGGCTGAGTGATCTCAGTTGCCCGATGCGATCAAGTGAGCGATGGTGAAGAACTCCTCGGTGAGCCCGGTCTTCGCCCCCTGGTTGAAGTACCACCCCTGTTCGCCGGGGTACTTGGAGCTGGGCAACGCCGCACGCGTCGCGTGCTGCAACTGGATATCGACCATCGTGATGCTCGGGTTGTAAGGCATCTCGTCGGCATACTCGATCGCGTCCTTACCGGGCACCTGCTTGCGGAACGAATACTGGTTGAGCCAGACCTTCTGGAGTCGGAGGGGGCGGTCGTAGATGTCGGAGTACGCAATCAGGAACGTCTCCTTGTCGATGAACAAGACCCGTTTGCCGTAGGCGTACTGCGGCTGCTTGGGTGTGCCTTCGATGACGTAGACTTCGCGCTTCTCCCAATTGTCGCAGAACGCGAAGTCGCCGTTGCCGGGGCAATACTCGACCGGAAATTTTTCGGAGTGGAACGATCCCAGCACGGTCTTCTCGCCGAGGTACTTCCAAGTGAACCAGCCGATTTGGCCGGCATAGCCGCCGTAGCTGTCAACGTCGGTGTCTTGGCCGAACAGGGAGTCGGATCGCTGGGAACTCGACAGCCGCCGCACGCGGCGCAACGTGGGGAGGTAGAGCCAGGTGTCGTCTTGATGATCTGGATCAATGTAGCGGATGGCGGTGAAGCCCACCCCTTTCAAATCGAACGGCTCGAGGATGGGATGCAAGGAGGTTTTGTTGCGAACCTTGTCGGGGTTCGGCAGCTCCGGTTTGGGATCGACGTAGAGGCGCGAGGTGTAGAAGAGCGTGCGCAAGTGATCGAGCAGGTAGTGGCGCTCGATGCCCATCGGCCCGTCACCGAGCGGACCGGTGTCGGCGTCGAAATTGCGCGCATCCCCGTCGTCGGTCACATACGGCTTGTACTCGTAGTTCCACATGATCTTGAGGGCGATCTCGGGATCGTTGGGATCGATCTTGGGAAAGGGCAGACCGGCGATATGCCCCTCGATCGAGCGGCCATCCGGTGCGAGCTTCACTTGACCGGAGTACTTCTCGGTCGCCTCGAGGAACGCCTTGTTCCACTCGATCTTCTTGTAAGGAACAATCTTCAGCTTCAGCCCGTGACCGACACACCACTGGACTCCGGGGGACAGCAAGTCGGCGGCCTTGTCGAGGTTGTCCTTCGAGATCGTCTCGCCCGGCTGCACGTCGGCGCGCGCCGCGGCGAGGCAACTCAAGAGCATCGCGGCGACGATGCCGCAACTCCACGCCCGTGGTGATCGACCCGTCATCTTCGTTGCCTCCAACCTGTTGCGCTGGCTTGCGTGCCGTTCCAGCGTCACTGGCGCGGGAAAGTTCGTGGTTCCTGTCCCCCACCGCTCCACGAAACGATCGCCCCATACAGCAGGACGAGTTCGCGAGTCAATCGACCGCAACGCGGGGAGCATCGCCAGTATGCTCGCGCGGCGCCGCCGAGCCAGCTATCCGTAGGGCATGGCTGCGCGGCACGATTTCTTCGCCACCACCGCCAAGGGACTCGAAGAACTGCTGGCGGCCGAGCTGCGCGACCTGCGCGCCGAGTGTGTCACCGCGACGCGCGCGGGCGTGTCGTTCGCCGGCCCGCTCGAGGTGGCCTACCGCGCCTGTCTGTGGTCGCGTGTCGCCAATCGCATCCTGCTGCCGCTGGCGACCTTTCGCGCCGCGACACCGGAGGAGTTGTACGCCGGCGTGCGCGCGATTCGCTGGGTGGACCACGTCAACCCGCGCGGCACGCTGGCGGTCACCGGCACCACCTCGCAATCGCGCTTGACCCATTCGCATTTCATCGCGCTCAAGACCAAGGACGCGATCGTCGATCACTTGCGCGAGCGCAGCAGCGTCCGCCCATCGATCGACGTCGATTCCCCCGACGTGCGCGTCAACGTCTACGTGCACCGCGATCGCGCCGTCGTCGGCATCGATCTCTCCGGCGAGAGCCTGCATCGGCGCGCCTATCGGCAGCACGCCGGCGCGGCGCCGCTCAAGGAGAACCTCGCCGCGGCAATCCTGTTGCTGGCTGAGTGGCCACGGTTGGCGCGCGCGGGCGCGCCGTTCATCGACCCCATGTGCGGGTCGGGCACGTTACCGCTCGAGGCGGCGTCGATCGCCGCCGACATCGCGCCCGGACTGCGCCGGCAGCGCTTCGGTTTCGCGCGCTGGCTCGGTCACCACGCCAACCTCTGGCACCGTCTGGTGAAGGAAGCCGAGGAGCGCGAGATCCGTGACCCGCGCCGACTCCCCGTCATTCACGGCTATGACGTCGACGCCCGCGCGGTACGCGGCGCGCTCGCCAACGTGGAGCTGGCCGGGCTGCGCGGCCGCGTGCACATCGAGCGGCGGGCACTCGCCGACTGTCAGCCGCCGCCGAACCGTCACGCCGGCGGTGGTCTCTTCGTCGTCAATCCGCCCTATGGCGAGCGCCTCGGAGAGGTCGAGCGACTCGCGCCACTGTACGAGGAGATCGGCGACGTCTTGCGCCGCCGCTTCACCGGTTGGACCGGCTACGTCCTCGCCGGCTCGCCGGCGCTGGCAAAACGCATCGGACTGCGCCCGACGCAACGCATCACGCTGTACAACGGCGCGATCGAATGCCGCCTATTGAAGCTGCCGATCTCGGCAACCAAGGTGCAAAGCGCCGCGGGACCGGGCTGGCGGAAGCACCGGGCGGACGCGTGAGGTCGAACGTTTGCCCATGCCTCACCACGCCTCACAGAACGGGCGGACTTCGACGTTGAACGACCACGCCGAGCGCTCCTGATGCACGACATGCCAGATCTCGGCCGCGATGTCGGCAGGTTTGCAGAAGAACTCGTCGGGCTTGTCGCTGTGCAATCGTCTCGTCCATTCCAGATCGATCACCGCATCGATCATCACGTAGGCAACATGAACGCCCGTCGGACCGAGATGCCGCGCCATCGACTCGGCGAGAATGCGTTGCGCGGCTTTGGTCGGCGCGAACCCGGCGAACGCCGCCTTTCCGCGCGTCGCCGACGTGTTGCCGGTGGCGATGATCGCGCCTTTGCCGGCTTCGATCATCGTGGGCGCGACGCGCCGCGCCAGGTGGAGCAAGCCCATGACGTTGACCTGGAAGTTGTGATTGAGGATCGACGGATCCACGTCCAGGAAGTTCCCAAACGCCCCGCCCACCGCGTTGTGAATGAGCACCGACGGCGCGCCCAGCCGGGCGCGCACCGCCGCCACCGCAGCGTCGACTTGGACTTCGTCGGCCACGTCACACGCCACGGCAAGGGTGTGCTCGATTTCGCGCTCGAAGACATCGATCCGCTCGCGATTGCGCGCGAGCATCGCCACACGATAGCCGCCGCGGGCGAACCGCTCCACGATCGCTCGGCCGGTTCCGGGTCCAACTCCGGAGACGAGAGCGACAGGTGGTTGGGATTGGTCCATGGGTCCCCTCTTCCGCGGCAATCTAGTACGGCGGCGGCGGCGCGCCAACCGATCTCAATCTCCCCTTCGCGTTCCGCCGCTCCTGCGCGTATAAATTGCCCTTTCTCGGAGGCGGGCGTGGAACGGACGGAGCCGAAACACTTCTCGATGATCCGCAGTTTTCACCTCGCGGATCTGTTGACGATCACCAACGGCTGCTGCGGCATCGCCGCGGTGTTTCATGCGATGCGGTTCGTGATCGGCCACGAAGCGATGCAGTTGTACGTCGCCGTCGGGTTGGTACCGCTGGCGATCGTCTTCGATATTCTCGACGGTCGCATCGCCCGGTGGCGACACAAAGCGTCGGCGCTCGGGCGCGAGATGGATTCGCTCGCGGATGTGATTTCGTTCGGCGTCGCGCCCGCCGCGATTGCCTTCGCGATCGGCCTCAACACCGCGGTGGATCAAGCGATGCTGATCTACTTCGCCGTCTGCGGCCTCAGCCGTCTAGCGCGCTATAACGTCACCGCCGAGGAGTTCGCCGACGCAGGCGGCAAGGTCACGCATTTCGAAGGTACGCCGATTCCGACCAGCATCGTTCCGCTCGGGCTGCTGCTGCTCGCCTACCGCGCCGACTGGTTGCTCTTCGTGCAGCTCGCCGGCGTGCACCTGCACCTGACCTCGCTGCTTTTCGTCCTGTCGGGCAGTTTGATGATCAGCAAGACCCTGCGGGTTCCGAAGCCGTAGCGACGGGCGTCCTTGGGTTCATCGGTACGCTCGATCGCAATCCAGAAACGTGATGTACCACCGCTCCGGGTTGGGCATCGTCGCCGGCAGGCGATGGTGCCACAGCGGCACCGAGCGGCGCGCATCGAAGCGCTCGCGTTCGAGCGCATCGGCGAGATCAGGCACCGACGCGACGCAGTCGATGTAGTCCGCGCCCTGCGTTTGCAGGTCCCACGCCGCGGTTTGGATCATCCACAACAGCAGATCGCGGTTGCCGCGCGGCCACAACAGATCGACGAGTCGTCCTCGCCGGAACCCGTCGACATCGTCGAGGCGAGTAATCAGGTGACCAATCGGCGCATCGCCCGCGCATAGCAGTTGGAGCCGGTAGCCACCGTCTGGATACTCGGCCGCGACGTAGTTGAGGTAGCGGCTGTCGCGCGTCATCACCGGCGCGAACTCGATCGCGCGCGCCTTCCAAACGGCATCGTACTCGGCGGAGAATCTCGTCACCTCGCGCAACGTGTGCGGCAGCATTCCCGCGGGCGGCGACGCTCGATAGTGGAGGACTAAGACCTCTGCTGCTGCGCCCGCGAGCGCGCGCGGCGCGACAGCAAACCGCTTCGACAACCAGTCCCCGATGAAACGCGCGCTCAATGGACGGATCCACGTTCGCGCCGAATCGGTGTGTCGCCATCCCAGCTCCGGGAGCATCGCGCGGGTGTCAAGGGATCCTTGCAACGTGAGTAGCGTGCCGGCGAGGGCTTCGGCCTTGCGGAGCAATCCGAGACCGACTCCGACCGTGCGTTCGCTCTGGTTCACGTGCCAATCCATGAACCACGCTACGGGACATGTCGCGCCGCCGGCATGCAGTGCCGTCGGCATCATGCCGATGAATCCGAGCACCTGTCCGTCCGCACCATCAAAATAGAGCGCGGTCGGCTCGGTCACCGCTCCGACGCGATACTTCCACCGCCAATGCGCGGGGCCGCGCGCGGAGACGGTGGTATCTAAGAAGGCGAAGACCGCCTCGGGAGCATCGCCTGCAAGCGTCCGGATCGCCACACCAGGCCCCTCATGCGAGGTGCGCGCACGCTTCGCTCAGCGTGGCACTGCGCAGGCCGAGTTGGCGAACGTACGCGACGAACCCCGTCAATCGTTCGAACAGATTTTCGATCGACGCCTCGGTCCTGTTGTACGGACTGCCCCCCGGCATCAGCTCGCTCGAATGAAACGTACAGTTGAGCACCGGCGTGCCGCTACGGCGCGCCAGCTCGATCACGCGCGCCAACCGCGCGACCGTCATGTGCGGATAGGGACGCAGCCACTGCGAGCCCAGGTGTTGGCGATCGAACAATCGGCGGACCCGGCGATGGCGCGCGTACAGCGCACGCACGCCCGGCAGGTAGCGGCCGAGCGCGCTGTAGAACACGATGGTCGGCGGCACCTCCCACACCCGCAGCGACCCGGCTCGACACACGTCGTCGGCCGAAAGTCGATACGGAAGATGCGGCGCGCGACTGAAGTCCGGCCCGCCGCTGCGACGCGGATCGCCTTTGCTCGGTCCCCAATTGATGCCCGGACACACCGAGGTGTCGGCGACGAACCCGAAGTCGTCGAGGATTTGCGCGTGGGCGCCATCGAGTCCCCAGCGCCCGGCTTTGTACGACAGCGGGCGCACACCGTAGTGCCGCTCGATCGCGGTGACCAACGTATGCAACTTGTCGCGTTGCACCTCGACCGGGTACTCGAACGGATACGGGTGATGCTGAAAGTCGTCGTCGGTCACCGCAACGATGGGCGGCGTGTTCCACGGATGCAGATGCGCCCCGACCTCGCACTCGCCGGCGCGTAAACGCGGGCGCAGATATTCGCGCAGGTAGTCATCCTCCGCCATCTCCAGCGTCATCAAATAGGTGACCTTCAATCCGGAGGTTACGCACAGCTCGTGAAACCGTGGGATGAAGCGGGCGTTGTGTGTCGTGGGAACGCGCGGTCGCCCCCATTCATTGTCGGGCTCGGTATCGAGCGTGATCACAAATGCCGGCGCGCTCGCCATCGGTCGTCCAGCGCCGACCGATAACCGGACCGTGAGCGCAATTCAATCGGGACCGACCTAATGCTGGGCCTGTTCCCCGGTCGACGAACTCGGTGCGGCGTCAACGGAACGATCTGCCAGACACGATCTGCGACCCGCACTCCTACTCGAGATTGTCGTAGTACGGAATCTGCACGCTGTCGGAGCCGGCGTTGCGTTCGGCGGGCTTGGCCGCACCGACCATGGCGATGGTAATGGGGGCGATCACTTTCGGGTCGGTCATCACGTTCACGCACGCCGGCTTGCCGGCGGCGAACGCGCGCTGCAGCGCCGGACGCAGCTCTTCGGGTCGCTCGACGTATTCGGCGTGGCACCCGAAGCCGGCGGCGGCGAGATCGTAGCGGGTCGGCGCAAGGTCGGTCACCACGCGCCGCCCTTCGCCGAAGATCAAATCCTGCCCGTGCGCCGACATGCCCCACTGCTGGTCGTTGTTGACGACGGTCACGATCGGCAACCGATGCCGCACCATGGTGTCGAACTCCGCGAAATTGAGCCCGACCGAGCCGTCGCCGATCACGCACACCACCGGCCGATCCGGATGGGCGACCTTGGCGGCGATCGCGAACGGCATGCCGGTGCCGAGACAGCCGAGGTAGCCGTGCGACAGCCAGCGCCCTCCCCCACCCACGCCGGCGGCCATCTCAACCCAGCTTGCGGTTTCGCCGCCGTCGGCAACGATCACCGCCTCGCTTCCCGCAGCCTGCGCCACTTCGTGCGCCAGTCGGAACGGATGAATCGGCGTCGCGGCGTTGGTGAGGGCGTCGGCAAACATCTGCGCGGGCAGTTGGGTCGCGCCGCGTACGGCTTGTTGCCATTCGGTGCGCGCGGGCCACGGCTGGGCACCCGCCGCGGCATCGAGCGCGCGCAGCGTTTCGCGACAGTCGGCGACAATCGCCAACTCAACATCGCGGTTGCGGCCGATCTCTTCGCCGGCGATGTCCACTTGAATCAGCTTCGGCGTCGGCGCGAGGAAGCCGCCGCCGCGGCCGCCGGTGAACAAGCCCAATCGCGCGCCCAACAGCAGCACGACATCGGGCGCCGATCCGGCGCGCGCCAACATCGCGACGGTGGCGAAGCCGCGCCCACACAACGGATGCGCGGCCGGAACCAACCCATGGGCCTTGCCGTTGGAGAACACCGGGATGCCGGTGTGGTCGGCAAAGGCGAGCAACTCGGCGCCGGCGCCGGAGAACCACGCCCCGCCGCCGGCCATGATCGCGGGACGTTGCGCAGCCCGCAGCCACTCGATCGCGCGCTCGACCGCAGCGGGCGCCGGCGCGGGGGCGGCGTCGGGATGGACACGCTGCGGAAACACGACCTTTGCCTCATCGACGCGCGCGAACAGGACATCGATGGGCAATTCGAGGAACACCGGCCCCGGGCGCCCGCCGGTCGCTACTCGCAACGCCTGCGTCACCAGCTCGGGGATGCGGTGGGTTTGGGTGATGCGATGCGCCCACTTGGTGATCGGGCGCATCAGATCGAGTTGATCGAAGCCGCCTTGCAACGGCAACGTCTCAGCATCGCGCAACGGCGCGGCGCCACCGATGAACAACGTCGGGATACAATCGAGGTAGGCGTTGGTCACCGCCGTGACGACGTCAGTGACGCCCGGGCCTGCGGTGACAATTGCGACGCCGACGCGGCCGGTGGTGCGCGCCCAGCCGTCGGCCGCGTGACCCGCGGCCTGCTCGTGGCGGGTGTCGATCCAGCGGATGTTGCGGCCGCGCGCCGCCTGAAAGATCGCATCGAGATGCCCCCCGTGCAGTGTGAAGAGTTCGCGGATGCCCTCCCGTTCGAGCACGCGAATCAACATCTCTCCGCCATCGATTCGTGCCATGTCGCACCTCCCGGCGTGTCCACTCTTACTCTCAATAGCAGGAGAATTGGAGCCGTCGACGAACGCAGGCCACGCTCCTTCACAAACGCAGCGGTTGACTTGCCAATCGTTCTCTGGCGGAGAAGCCGACATATGATTGCGTCTCGTCGTTCGATCCGAATCAAAATTTTTCTGTCTTGCGCGTCCATCATCCTGGCCGCACCGTCGACGGTGCATGCGCACGCGCGGATGGTGCGTTCGCTGCCGGCGAATAACGCCGAGGTGGCCGAGCCGCCGGCGCGCGTGGAGATCTGGTTCAACGAGTTGCTCGATGAGGGGTTCAACTCGATCGAGGTGTTTCGCGCTGCGGACGTGAACCTCAAGCAGCGAGCCGGTTTGCAAAAGGGTGAGGCGGTGGTGGACGCGCGCGATCACACGCACCTGAGCGTCGAGGTGCCGCCGCTGCCGGCCGGCGAGTATGTCGTCGAGTGGCGCGTGCTGTCGCGCGACGGGCACAGCGCGCCGGGACGATTTCGGTTCCGCATTCGGAGCAAGTGACGGGCGGCGCGACAGCGCGCCGGTTCACATGGAACACTCCCTCCTGCACGCGATCCAGCTCATCGGGTTGATTGTGGCGCTCGGCGGCGCGTTCTTCGTGCTCGCGCTACTCGCTCCGCTGCAACGCCACTTCGCATCTGACCCGGCCGCTGTCGAGTATTGCCGGCAGATATCGGCAACCGTCACACAGTGGGTCTCGGGCGGAGCGCTGGTCGCGGCGCTCGGGACGCTCTCCGATTTATTCGTGCAAGTCGCGGAGGTCCGCAGCCAGACCGTCTTTGGGGGCGTCGACGTTGGGCTGGTGATGAAGTTCGCGACGCATACCACCGTGGGTCATTTGTGCGTCGCGCGCGCCGCGTGCCTTCTGCTGACCGCCGCCGCGGCCGGTCTCCCGAGCGCGCGCAAGTGGCCGCTGGTGGCCGTGCTCGCCGCCGCGGCGGCGCTCTTCACCGGCCTCGTCAGCCATGCGGCGGCTCAGCCGCAGGCACGTGGATTGGCGGTGGCGTCGCAAATCGCTCACATCGGGGCCGCGGCGACGTGGGTGGGGGTGTTGATTCATCTGTTGGCGAACCGCGCGCGCATCGAGAGCGCGACAACATCCTCGGCTGTCGCAGTCGTCGCCGAACTCGTCCGTCGCTTTTCGCCCATCGCATTGACGGCGGTGGTGCTGATGCTTGGCTCGGGTCTCTATGCGGCGGTGCGCAACCTGGTGACGCCGGGCGGTTTACTCACTTCCGCCTACGGGCTGACACTCGGCGTCAAACTGATCTTACTGATTCCCGCGGTGTTCGCCGGTTTCGTGAACTTCCGCCTCATCCGCCCCGAGTTGATCCGAATCACCCGCGCAGCGATCGCGCGGGAGACCGCCGCGCCGGTTTTGCAGCGATTCGCGCGCATGCTGGAGCTGGAAGTCACCGCCGGACTGTTGGTCGTCACGGTCGCCGGCATCGTCGGTTCGATTTCGCCACCGGGCGATGACGGCTCATTGCGGCTGACGCCCGCGCAGGTTCAGGCGTTGTTGTCTCCCGATCTGCCATCGCCGTCGTTCGTCGATCCGAACAGCTTCGTCGGCGTCGCCGGCGACCGGCCGGTGGAAGACCTGCGTTACTCCGAATTCACCCATAATTGGTCGGGCGTGTTCGTCTGTCTGCTGGGTGCCTGTTGGTTGCTGCCAGCGTTGGGCGCCGGGGTCGGTGCGATCGCGGGACGGGTGTGGCCGCTGCTGCTGCTGCCGTTCGCGGGTTTCATCATGGTGTTTTCCGATCCCGACGTGTGGCTGGTGCCCACCAATAGCGTGTGGAGCGCGCTCGGCGATCCGATCATCGTCGAGCATCAAATCGGTGCCGCGATGGTCTTGCTGATGGCGTGGCTCGGCTGGCGCGATCGGCATCGCCCGGAGCGCGAACGACCGTTGGGCTATGCGCTGCCGGTCATCATGATCGTCGGCAGCGTACTGCTCCTCGGCCACGCGCATTCGAGTCTGCGGGTCAGCGACGAGTTGACGAACTTGATCAACGTGCAGCATGCGATACTCGGCGCGCTCGGATTGATCGCCGGGACGACGCGCTGGTTGAGCTTGCGCGGCTTGCTGCCGCCGGGACCGGCGCGCATCGTGTGGCCGGCGCTGGTCGTCGGCATCGGGATGTTCATGGCGTTTTGCTATCGGGAGATCGTTTAGCTCGACCCCATCGAGCCAGCGTTGAGGAGGAGGTCGATCATGCGAAAGTTGGTGTACCGCAGGTAGGCGACTATTCCACTCGGATGCTCAGTTGTGCGGACTTGGGCAGAACCTTGCACGCTTCGATGACATCGCGTCGAAGCTCCGCGAGGGCGTAGCAGCTCTGGTATGACTCCCAAATCAAGTACGCCGCGAGCGCGCAGTACGCGATCGAAAGCTGCAGCATCGTGCCGGCGCTGAACGCGGCGAGGACGTGGTTGACCCAGATGAGACCAATCAGGTGAATGATGAGCGCCGGACCGGTGGAGATTTCGAACTTCATGCGCACCAAGATCGTCCGCAGATAGCGCTGGCCGACGATCTCGTCTTGGGTCTTGAGGCTGAGGTATTGGTGCCACTGGGCGTCGAAGTTCGCGAACTCGCCTAATGTCCTCAGCCGGCGGTCCCACACTTCCCTTTCGATACGCGCGCCGATGTCTTCGAGGGTCAGTCCGGCGGCGATGATCACCACCAGCAAAATGGCGACGAGCGCGGAAGGATTGTCCGCTTTGAACGTCACCACCTCGGGCACCCGAGATTGCAGCACCACCCAGTACGGCGCGATCGCAATCGCACCGGGCACCAGCAAGGTAACCAACGGACGAAACAGCTCGCTCCTCAGTCCGGATATGAGATCCACGATGACTCCTTGCTTGGTTCAGGCGCGTTCGCCACGCGCATGGTGCAACTATGGACTACGCGTACACCTCGTCGTACTGCCCGCGATCACGTGAACCGCAGTCGGGACACGGCGGGCCGTCGTCCTGGCAATACTTGGTTCCGCAGTCTAAGCAGGTGTAGACCGGAAACCAGTTCGACGACAGCGCGTCCTTGGCTTCGCGATCGCAATACGGACAACGGCTGAGACTCGCCATGGTCTTCCCTCGTAACTCGCCTTCCGGCGTCTCTCTGGCAGGCGCAAGGTTGTTCGAGGGTCCGCTGCTGTCAAGATCCTAAGACCCGGACGGTGAGAGCCGCTGAAGTCAGCGCGTTCGCGAAGCCGGCAGAGCGGAGTAGAGCCGCGCTCCCCGGGGGGGCAGCGGCCGTGACGCTCACGGCTCAGGGGCAGCCGTTCAACGCGACATTCACCGCTTTGACCAACTCGTCGACAGTAACCTGCCCGTCGCCGCCAACGTCGAAGGCGGGACATTGAGCGACCTCGCCGCGGCCTACGGCGATGTTCGTTCCCAAAACAAGTTCGTCGATCGTGACTCGGCCATCGTCATCGCAATCGCCGGCGCACGGCCGGTTGGGCAGGTTCACGAAGACGATGTCGCCGGGGTTGGCCCCGGCGGCGATGACGATGGCCGGTTCTGGTCTGAGCGGATCAAGGAGTACAGCGGTGCCGTCCACCGCGGCCGCCACGCCGATTCGACTCCCGTCCGGGCTGACAGCGATCCCTACCGGCCCGCTGAAGAGGCCGCTTCCGATGACGATCGGGATTCCCACGACCTGATTCGTCGCGGTGTCGATCACCGATACGTCGCCGTCTCCGGTGTTGGTCACGTACGCGCGGGCGCCGTCCGGACTGAGCGCCAACCGCAGCGGGGAGTCGCCAACCGCGATCGCTGCAGCGAGCACCGGTTCGGCCGTGATGTCCACGAGTTTGACGCTGTCCGAGGCACTGTCGACAACATAGAGGAGATCGCTCGCAGCGCCGATGGCGACATCCATCGGCATGCCATCGACAATAATCGTTCCGGCAACCGCGGCGTTTGCGGTGTCGATGAGCGAGACCGTGCCATCGATTTGGTTAGCGACATACGCTCGGTTCCCATCCGGAGCGACGGCAATCCGCACCGGGCCGCGACCCACGCGAATCGGGCTGCCAACGATGTTGTTGCTGGCCGTGTCGATGATCGATACCGTGTCGTCGCTCGCGTTCGCCACGTACACCCGCGTGCCGTCGTGACTCACCGCAATCCCCAGCGGTGTGCCTCCGATCGGGATCGATTCAGTCGATCTCGGACTCGTTCCCGTTCGTATGGCCGAAACGGTGCCGTCACCGGCATTGGCGACGTAGAGCGTCCTGCCGCTCGGCGTTACGGCGATTCCCTGCGGTTGCCGGCCCACCACGACCGCAGCGATCACCAAATTGATCTCTGGGTCGATCACCGCCACGAATCCGGGTTGCTGCGGATCGTCGCCGGCGACGGTGACATAGGCGCGCGTCTGCGCGCCGCCCCGACATACCCCAACGGCGAGTAGTCCGGTGCCCCAAATGAGTCTGGACAGCATTCTGCATACAATCGGAAGGAATCTTCTCCGACGCGGCCGTGTCCCCGGCGAACACTGCAGATCCCTCTCGAACGACGTTGCGCGGTTCATCGCGTCACCTCCCACTAGGCGGTCGCTGCGAGCCCATGTTGATCTGTTGTTGCGAACGGCTAGAGCAACGCTCGTGCCGCACGACGACACGAGCGCCGTGGCGCGACAACCATCGAACGGTTGCCGCAGCGGCGATGTCGAAATGATGGGCGAGGAAAAAGTTACAGGATCAGAATGTAATCGCTACACACGCACATCGAAGCGGGCCAAATCCGACTCGGCCAGCTTCGGATCGCGAACGCATGTTTCTCACGTTGCCGCCGGGTCGTACCAGATCGGCGATGTCCAGGCGCGTTCTTGGATGGTCTTGGGAACGCGTGCATCGTTGCACGCAGCCGGACGTTGATCTGCGGGCAGGCGGTTGCACAGCCACGTGCTCCATCGACAGGTCGGATTCTCCAACACCCGGACGTAGTAGAATGCGCGCTGCGTTGGATCGAAGTCGGGATCGGTCCAGCTCTGACAGAGCGAATTGAACCCCGACCCGACGGTCGCGCAGGTCGCCAGATCGACGGTTGCACCGTTGTTCGGATCGCCGGCGACGTCGTAGACCTGCTGATGCGCTTCGCCGTTTACCACCCAACCCTTGATGACCTGCAACCGTTGCAGCGGCGTTCCAGGCTGTTGTGTCGTGCCTGGGTCTTTGAGCGCGGAGATCACCAACGTCGGCGCGCCACCGCTTGCGGGCCGGAGCGGCAGCACGCCGCCCATCGGGATGCCCTTGGCGTAGCCGCTGGCGACGAGATCGGCGGCGCTGCAGATTCCCGCCGGGAAACTCCACCCGCCGAAGAAGCGAACCGAGATGCGCGGGCCGCTGGTGGCGAAGGTTTCCTTGCGGCGCAACGCGTCGAACAGGCTGGCTCGCGTGTTTTCTTCGGCCCACACCGCCGCGACTCCGCCGGGACTGAAGGTGATGTTGTTCCCCAGCAATGCCTTGGGAGTCGCATCGCTGCTCCCTTGATGTCCGACGAACGTTTGCTCGTTGGTGAACCCGGGCGTGCCGCTGTGTGTGTCGGTGCTGCCGATGAATCCGAGCCGATAGGGATTGGCGCCGATGCGATCGTGTTCTTGCAGACCAGAGAGCAGGACACCGCGGGCGTAGTCACGCTTCGACACGCAGCCGAAGTTCACCGCGCCGAGCGCGCCGACGCCGTCGCCGCAATCTTGGAACGGCGCGGATCGACGCTTCTCGAAGGCGCACTGCTCGTCGGGCGCGCCGACGACGCCGGAGAGGCCGTTCATGCACTCGGAGTCGCCCTTGTGTTGATAGACCTCGACCAGCGGCTCCATCGCCGCGCGCAGTTCGGCTTGCGCCCGTTGATCGTCCACGCTCTGCGCGCCGGGATACTCGACTTGAAACGTGCGGCCGTTGCTCTCGTTGGAGTTGTGCGGAATCGCCAGCACGTCGCAGCCGATGCCGGCGTTCGAGCACGCGTGCTGCAACTCCTGCCACAGCCCTTGGGGCGACGGTTGTTCGAAGGCCGAGATCGGCGCCGGTACGTGATCGCTGCGAAAGATCACGTTGCGATGCATCGTGCTACCGGCGAGGCTGCGCGAATATTCGTAGGCAACGAACGCCGTGAAGTGACAGCGATCGTAGGCAGTGTCAGCCGCCTCGCGCACCTGCGTCCACACCGGCATGAGCGCGTTCGCACATATTTTGCCGTCCGTGCCGCACACGTCCACCGACCGCATGGGAACTTGCATCGTCAGCGCTGACCCGAGGTTCTGGTAGGCGTCCGTGCTGCCGGATCGCACGCCTTTGCAGGTAGTAGAGTCGTATGTCGGAGAACCCGGCGTCGTGCAGGTTTCAACCTCGGCGAGGAACTCCGAGTGGTCGGTCACCGCGGCAAAATCCAACGGCCGATCGATCTGCACGCGGCGCGTTCCCACACCGTTGGCATCGAACGGCGGCAACGACAATGCTTCGCCGCGCGCGAACTGGTACGCCTGCGTCGGCGTCGTGCGCGTTTCCCAAATGTAGGCGTCAAACGAGTGCACGGTGTGCACGTGCAGATCGCCGAAATACAAATTGCGGAGCGGATTGCGATCGGCGCACGCCGCTTCGGTCGACCCGCCGCTCGAGCTCGGCGACCCGGCATCGTCGTCATCGCTACAGCCGGCGAGCGCAACGACAAACACCAGCAGCACCAGTACGTGCTCCAACGTCTTCATAGGCGCGAACCCCATGTTGTTTCCGCCCTCAAAGCACAGTTCAGCGGAAAACGTCCAGCGATAGTTGCAGCCAGGCGGTTCGGAAGGCAGATGCAACAAGGGGCTGGCTCGCATCGAGCCAACCCCTTGAATCCAGCTCCCCGGGCCGGACTCGAACCAGCGACCAATCGGTTAACAGCCGCGCTTGGACCCATAAAGGAGTGTGACTCAGCCACAAAAGGCACGAAAAGACTGGACGCGGCGAGTCGTGGGCAACCACATGGGAGACGCATTTCATACCCGAGTTGGGATGAACATGCGGACCAAATGCGGACCAAGGCTACGCCGGGCGTGCTCGCTCACGACCCGACTAGTGTTCGATTGACCGGCCAACGACCGTGGTCGACGTTACCGCAGCGACCCCGTGCGGAAACGGCGACCGGGGAACTACCGTCTTGCGGTTCGCACCGCCCGCCACGCTACGGCGGTCAACGCCAACGCAAGGACAAGCAACGCCGACGTCGACGCTGCTGGGGCACTGCTGGGGCGCAATGCCTCGAAGGCGCCGATGTCGCAGATAGGGTCGATCGAGCTGCTGCGCGGCACGCCGCGTTGGTCGATGTTATGAACCGGCTGCGCCGCACACACGACTGGGTCGGCGGTGTCGATGGCTGGGCTGCGACCGGTACATCCTGCGGGCGTCCCGGCCCTCAGGCACAGCGCGATGGTCTGCGTTGGCCCACCGTTGTTCCGCAGACCTGCCGGATCGAGCAGCGGGTCGGCCACCGGGACCGTCGCGCCGCACGTCGTGCCGGGGAATTGCAGGTTGTGACCGCCGTCGGTGATGGTGCCGGAGCAGTTATCACCCGTGGTGCTGTTGGCGATGATGGTGTTGGTGACGGTCACCGTCCCGGCGGCGTTGTTGATGCCGCCGCCGCCACCGCCGCCGCCGAAGAGCGCACTGTTGCCCGAGAAGGTGCTGTTCGTGACCGTCACCGTTCCAGTCTCGTTGGAGATGCCGCCGCCGAAGAGCGCGCTGTTGCCCGAGAAGGTGCTGTTTGTAACCGTCACCGTTCCATTCTCGTTGTTGATGCCGCCGCCGCCCTGCGCGTTGTTGTTGCCCGAGAAGGTGCTGTTCGTGACCGTCACCGTTCCAGTCTCGTTGGAGATGCCGCTGCCGCGGCCGCCAGCGAACGTACTGTTGCCCGAGAAGGTGCTGTTGGTAACGGTCACTGTCCCGCCGATGTCGTTGAAGATGCCGCCGCCGAAGAGCGCGCTGTTGCCCGAGAAGGTGCTGTTGGTGACCGTCACCGTCCCGCTGTTGACGATGCCGCCGCCGGACGGGCTGCTGCCATTGGCGATGATCAGATTCTCTGCGGTGAACATGACGCCCGCATTCACACTGAACACCCCAACCGTAGTACCCCCGCTGATTGTGATCACCCCGCCGCCATTGATCGTAATGTTCGCGGAGATGGTCTTGGTGCTGGTGACGGTGATTGTCTTAGCGCCGCCGCAGCTGAACGTCACGGAGCCGTTGAAACTCCCGCCGCCCGGGAGACAGTCAACCAAAGCCGCTTCGGTGCAGCTCGCCGAGGTACCCGCGCCCACGACGCATGCCGGCGCTACCGAAGGCGCCGCCAGAATCAGCGTTGCGAGAACCATCGCGAGCTGACCGCGTATCGTTGTCACCATAGTTCCTCCGTTGGG
>DATKMK010000125.1:0-61460 GCA_035541895.1 Binatia bacterium
CGGCATCGTCGCGTGCATTCATCCGTCGAGCGGACACACGAATCCGGAGTGGACTTCCGAAGGCTCTTACGTCGAACGGGTCGCGGGCTACCTGCGCATCGGTCACAGCGTCGCCGAGTCGGTGGCGCCGACGATGGACAACGCGATCATGCTCAACGCGATCTGCTTCTGTGGACACATGGAGGATTTCCCGCAGCTCAAGCTGAGTTTCCTACACTCGGGTGCCTCGTGGGTGCCGCTCGCGCTCGAAAAGGCGGAGACCTATCTGTGGCTGATGAGTTCGACACAGGATGTGAGCCTCGAACCGGAGCACCTGTTCTTCAAGCGATCGATGCTGGTGGGCTTCAACTCATGGGAGTCGAGCGTCGCGCGTCTACCCGATGTGTTCAAAGGCGTTGCGGCGTGGGGCTCGCGCTATCCGCAGCACGACGCCTCCGAACCGTCCGAAGCCCTGGCAACGTTGACGAAGTGGAAGGTACCTGACAACGTTACCGCCGCCTACATGGGCGGGAACGCGGCTCGACAGTTCGGGATCGAGTGAGCAATCGCCGCGCGGATCGTCAGGACAGAAAGCTACGGGTTGGTTTGCCACTCGATGGGGTAGAGGGTATACGTGCCACTCAAGCCCTTGAGCTCGGCGACGCGAGCCGTTCCAAACGCAATATCCCCGCCGCTCTCGATGAGCTCCTTGACGACGCCGGAGATCAGAATCTCACCGCCGTGCGCCTGCGCGGCGATGCGCGCCGCGAGGATCACATTCTTTCCGTAGAAATCGTCGGCCTCGCGGATCACCTCACCGGTATGCAGGCCGATGCGAATTCGGAAGGCTTCGTCGGGATGGTCCGCGGCGTACACGGCGACGGCCCGCTCGATGGCGGCGGCGCACAGCACGGCGCGCCTCGCACTGGGGAAGGCGAGCATGAAGCCGTCGCCTTGCGATTTCACCTCGAAGCCGCCGTGAGCCGCGACGCGCTCGCGCACCAGGCGGTGGTGGGAGCGCAGCAATGCTTGCGCACGATGATCCCCAAGGCGTTCGGTCAGAGCGGTATAGCCCTCGATGTCAGAGAACAGGATCGTCACGGTGCCGTCCGGTGCCGTGTGCGGCCGCAGATCGGGGCGCTCGTCCTGCACCGCCGAGACGACGCAGTCGATCGAGTTGGCCATCGAGCCGGAATCGACGCCTTGCGTGAGAAGTTTCAACGTCAGCGCTCGCTCGACGAGCGACTTCATCCCGAGGGCGTGGGCGCTGACGAGCGCTTCGTTGAGCAATGCGACCTGCCCGGAATCGTTGACATCGCCACGCAAAATCCGCATCGCCGCCCACGCATACTGCGTAAGGGCCACGAACGGCCGCGCGCCCAGCGCAGTGTTCATGCGCATCGCCACCTCGAAATGTCGCTCGGCGGATTCCCACTGCTGTTGAGTGGCCGCGAGCACTGCCAGCGGCAGATCGACCGAGCCGATGCAGACCGAAGCCGGATGCATGACGACGTGTCCGGCGCACGGCAGCAACTGAGCGTACAGGATTGCGGCCCGCGGCATATCACCGAGAAGCGCGCACACTTGCGCGAGCAGCGTCATCGCCACTGCCCACGTGATGTCACGCGGAATTTCGCCGAAATCGTTGACGGCGAGACGATCCAATTCGGCGCGCGCGTCCGCGTCTCGCCCGAGTTCCGCATACATCAACGCCAGCGCGCAGCGCCAACCGGGAATGCCGGCGTATTGTTCGGCGAAGCCGTTCACGAAGGCCTCGATCTCCGCCAGCCGTCCCTGCGCCCACCGCAGCGGGAACATCTGCGAGCCGAAGATTTGCAGCGCGTTCGGGTCCTCCGCGCGCTGCCCAATGGCCAGCGCTGCCTGCGCAAGCTGATCGGCTTCTTCAAAGCGACCCTGCAGCATCGGTTGGGTGAAACGTTGGATCGCCGCCCACCAGAGGTAGTACGGTTGCCTGAGTAGTTCTGCGCGCTGAATAAACGTTTCGCGTTCGATCGTGGCCGCGTCAATGTGGCCGAGCTCGAGCAGGTCGCCGATGCGATAGAGGCGACCGCGCAGCTCAGTTTCTTGTTCGCCGGCGACTTGGGCCAAGCCGATGATCTCGGTGGCCACGGCGAGTCGCTCCGCGACATTTTGGGGACCCCACAGCGCAAAGTGACGGCCGTGCAATGCCTGGGCGAGCGCAGCCGAGTCGCCAAGTCGTCGTGCCATCTCAACGGCGTCACGGCTCAGGGCGTCGCGCCGCTGCGCTTCATTCGACCAGTACAACGCAATGGCTAGGCTCGCCAATACACGAGCACGTAGGGCGCTGTCCTCGCTCCCGAGTTCGAGCAGCGCTTGTTCCAGTAGCGCGACCACGGCCTCATCGCGCACGCCGAACGCCACCCCCATCGCGCCGCCGAGTCCGGCGCCGAATCCCAGCGCTGCACGGGCCAACGCCTGCGGCAGGTGAGCACTCCGCGCGAGTTCCGCCGCCTGCAGGAGGGTCTGCTTTGATGCGGCAATTTCCCCCGCCTTCCACTGCGCATCGGCGAGTGCCAGGAGCAAATCCGCGCGGCCTTCGATCGACGGCGCCTCGTTGAGGTCGAGCGCTTGCAGCGCCATCTGGTAGAAGCGCGCGCCCTCTTCGTAGGCCAAGAGCGTGAGCGCGCGCTCCGCGGCGCGGGCGGCGTAACTGACCGCTTTGTCGGCTCCGCCGGCACGCGCGGCTTGGAAGAAGTGATACGCAAGCTCCGGCAGATGCGAATCGCGTCGCCCGCCGTGAAACTCCTCCAAGACCGTGCCGATTTGCCGGTGCAAGCGTGCGCGACGTGTCAACGTCAGCTCTTCGTACAGTGTTTCGCGGATGAGCGCGTGCGCGAAGCCGTAGCGTTCCGGCGCCGTCTCCGTGACAACTCGAGCCGCCACGGCTTCTTCCAGTGCGCTCACGAGCTGCTCCTCTGGTAGATCGCTGAGCCGTTCGAGCACCTCGAGGTCGAAATCGCGGCCGATGACCGCCGCGACGGCCAAAGCGCGGTTGGAAGCTTCCGAGAGGTGATCGAGGCGCCGGCCGATCACGTCGCGGACTCCCTGTGGGATGATTACGCTCCACGCCTTCACGTCGTGCGGCCGCTCAAGACGATCGTCCGCAACCAGTAAACGAACCACCTCAGTTACGAAGAATGGATTGCCTTCGGTTTCCCGATACACAGCCGATACCAACGAGTCCGGCGGGTGCATTCCCGCCGTCATCTCGATGAAGCGCGCGACGTCGCGCTCGCCCAGGCCGCTCAGATGCACGCGCGAGCAGAGTTGCTCGCGCGCCAGCTCGGCGAGGGTTTGACTCAACGGATGATGTCTCCGTAGCTCGACATCGCGGTACGTGCCAACGATGAGCAAACGGGTCTGAGCCAAGTCGCGAGCGAGGAAGTGCAACAACAGAAGCGACGGTTTGTCGGCCCAGTGCAGGTCGTCGAGGATGAGGACCAGCGCTTGCCCGTTGGCGGCATTGTGCAAGAACGAGGCAACGCTGGTGAAAAGGCGAAAGCGTGCTTGCTCGGGTTCAAGCACTGGCGGCATCGGTAGGCCGGGCAGACGTTCGCGAACCTCCGAAACCATCTGGGCGATGTCGGCGGCCCCTGAACCAAGCGCGGACATGAGCGATGCGGAATCGCGCTCGTGCACATACGCCCGGACGATTTGCATCCACGGCCAAAAGGCCGGGGCCCCGTCGCCTTCGTAGCAACGGCCCCATAGTGTTTGCGCATTGCGCAGCCGTGCGTACGTGGCAAGTTCTTCGGCAATACGAGTCTTCCCGATGCCCGGTTCGCCTGCAAGCATGATCAGCCGCCCGCGTCCCGAGAGCGCATCGTGGAGCGCGGTGCGTAGTTCGCGCTCCTCAGAGTCGCGGCCTACGAACACGCCTGAGGCCAACCGATCGAGCGGGTTCGCCTGTTCGTGTGCGGCGGCCGCTGTCGTCACGGAGGACGCGCTCAGCGCGTGCAGCATCTCCCGCACAGTTGCCGCTTGCGCCGGGCGCTCTTCCGGGGTCTTCGCCAGCAGTCGGATCAAAAGAGTTTCCAACTCTCGCGGCATCTCGGGATTGTGCCAGCTCGGTGCTACCGGTGGCGTGTTGATGTGCTGAGAAATGATCGCGACCGGATCGTCTCCGAGAAACGGCGGCCGTCCGGTCACCATCTCGTAGAGCAGTGCACCGAGCGCGTATAGGTCGCTGCGCGGATCCGGCGGCCGACCCAGTGCCTGTTCCGGCGCCATGTAGGCGACGGTGCCCACCATCGTGCCGGCCTGCGTGAGACGGGAACGATCGAGCGCGACAGCCAAACCAAAGTCTCCCAACTTCGCGGTGCCGTCTTCGGTCAGCCAGACATTCCCGGGTTTGAGGTCACGGTGAATGACGCCGCGGCCGTGCGCATGTTCGAGCGCGGCGCAGATTTGTTCGGCGATGCGGAGAGCTTGCGGGACGGGAAGACGATGTTGCTCGGCTCGATCGAGCAGTCCCGCGACATCGCCGCCAGCCATGTGTTGACTGACGATATACGGCTGGCTGTTTTCCTCGCCGACATCGTGCACGGTGACGACATGCGGGTGGTCGCCGAGCTTGCCCATTGCCCGTGCTTCCCGACGAACGCGGGCCACCCCGGCCTCGTCCAGGCCCTCGGTCTTGATCACCGCCAATGCGACATCGCGTTCCAGGCGCGTATCGTGCGCAAGGTAGACGCGCTTCTTTCCTCCTTCGCCAAGCAAGCGCAGCACCTTGTAGCGGCCGCCGGCAAACGTCGCCGGCTGGGCAACCTCGCGCGGCGGACGCGTCTCGCCCTGATCCGATGCGTTTGTCCCGGGACTCAGAACCGGTTGACCGCAGCGGTCGCAGAAACGGGCTCCGGGCGGCACATCGGCTTTGCAGTGCGTGCACGCGCGCATGATGCGGGCGCCGCAGGTCGAGCAGAACGACGCTCCAGATCGGTTCTCGGTGCCGCACTCGGGGCAGCGCGCCGGGTTCTCGTTCATTCAATCCTCGCCGACGTGCCTCGCAGGTATGCCCATCAATCGCCGATAGAATTCACGATCGGCGAGCAGAGGCAGATCGGGAATGAACATCTTGCCATAGCGCTCGAAGTACATGATCTGCTTTCCCAACAGAAACATGTTTCGGTCGAGTCGACCACCAAGGCCCCCATGGGCGACGAACTGCGCATGAAAACGTCGCTGCTCGCGCATACGCCGCCACGTCGAGAGTCGCGGACGCACGGACGCGTCCGGTCCCTCCGCGATAGTCTGACCCTGCACCGCAGCGACCAGGGCGAACAAATTCACCTCACTCAGTGGCGCCGTCAGGATGGGCTCCAAGAGCCCCCGGACGAACGAGACAAGACCATCACCGTCGAGTCCCAAGGTCTGCAACGTCGCCGCGCCATAGAAGCTGGCCACGTGTTGAGCGACATCGTGCCAACCGGATTGGTCGCCCAAGCACGCTTCGATGAGGCGGCGATAGAACCGATGCGTCGCCGCATCCAACCGCCCCACGATGCCCCAATCGAGCACGCCGATTCGGCCGTCCCGCAGTAGCATGAGATTGCCGGCGTGCACGTCGCCGTGAAACAGTCCGTCGCGAAGGGTGGTTAGAAACCAACCCCGCACGATCTGATCGACGATTGGCCGCGGATCGAGTCCGAATTCGGCAACGTGGCTGAGGTCGTCAATTGGTACACCCTCGAGAAACTCCATGACGAGCACGCGGGGGCCGCACAACTCCGGCAGTGGCTCAGGCACCGTCACCGCAGGAAGATCTCCTTCTTCGAGAACCCTGCGAAAGTGCGCCATCGCCCGGAGCTCGTTTCGTAGATCCAGTTCCTCGCTCACCTGCTCACGAAAACTCGCCAGCATTCGAAACAACTGTCCAGCCGTAACCAGGCCGACGCGGCGCGCAAGAAACCGCAAGAGCGGCTCCATCAACCGAAGATCCGTCGCCATGAGGTGTTCGATGCCGGGCCGAAGCACCTTCACTGCGACCACGCGACCACCTCGCAGCCTTGCGCTGTGGACAACGGCGACCGATGCCCTTCCGATCGGTGTCTGATCGAACGATGCGAACGTTTCGGCGAGCGGCCGGCCATGGGTGACTTCCACCTCCGTTCGAATGTCAGCGAACGGTTCCGATGGTCCGGTGTCGAGACACGAGCGAAATTCGTCGGCAATCGCGACGCCGAACACCCCCGGAGACGAGGCGATGAGCTGTCCGAACTTGACAAAGCTGCCTCCCAGGTCCGCAAAGGTATTGCGCAATGCGTGCGCGATGTCCGTATCGGCAATCCGAACGCCGCGCCGCCGCCGGCGGAGCAGCGGCGTAAAGTGCCGCCGGGTGACCCGAGCGACGTCAAACGCACGCCGAATGACGCTTCTCAGACTCGCGCGTGGTAGCGTTACCCGAAGGGGTGGTGCCACCCCACGCGCGACATCGCTCGACAGCGAGACCATCCCCAGAATGACCGTCTCCTGCTTTCCAGTTCGGTTCAAGCAAGCGCTAGCAACTTCAGGTTGATGGCGTCAAGTCGCGATTGAAATGGTGCGGTGTAGTCGTGGTAGACGGGATTGCTGCCTGGGGATCACGTTATCCGCAGCACGATGCCTCCGCGCCCGCCGAAGCGCTGGCGACGCTGACGAAGTGGCAAGTGCCCGACGAGATCACCGCCGCCTACATGGGTGGTAACGCGGCGCGACAGTTCGGACTCTGACGGAGAGCTACGGTCCAGCGATGCGAAAGAGCGACGCCGAGTCGCTTGCATCGCACACGGCGCAGTGCGCGTTCCTCCCGAAGCTCCAGCTCACCTGGGCGCTACCGGAACCGTCGGTCTGGAATGTAAACGTGTACATGAAGACTTGTTGCGGGGCCACGCCGTCGACCGTGCACACCGTGCCGCTGGTGCGCGTGAACTGGGTCGTCACACTGCCGCTGTTCCCGTTCACTGTGATCGGCAGTCCGCGTCCCAGGATCTCGCCGGTTCCGAGGTCCACGATGTCGAGCTGACCGACCACAGCAGTGACTCGATACGTGGTGTTGGACACGCACAGAGGACAAGTCTGCGCAATGCCGTTCAGGTAGCAGACTGACTGCAGTCCGTGACTCCACGACGCTTGCCAGCTCCCCGCCAACTGCTGCGCGAGCCCCGTCGGTGTCCTGGTCGGTGTCGACGTTCGCGTTGGGGTGACGGTCGGCGATGGACTCGATGTATGCGTGGGGGTTGGTTGCCTGGTGTTAGTCGGCGTTGTCGTGACGGTCGGCGTGGAGGTGATCGTCGGGGTTGCGGTGAACGCCGACGTGGCAGTGGCGGTCGTGGTGGGAGTCTCAGTGCGAGTGTATGTCGGCGTGCGCGTATCGCTCGCGGTGCGAGTGTTGGTGGCGGTAGCCGTGGGCGTGGGTGTCCACTCGGGCTCGCGGCGGCCGAAGATGTCGTCGAGGATGAGCGCTTCGCTGGCCTCGGTGAACGGACGGCTACGAAACTGGTTGGCGGCGAAGCACGAACCGAACTCGGTGGGTTGGACCGACACGATGATCGCAACCGTCAGATCCGGCGGCGAACTCAGCCCGTCGCAATTCGCGTCCGCGAGCGGAACGGTCGCCTGCGCCGCGGCGAGCGCCGGGGGAAGGAGAAGCAAGACAATGAGGGCGCTGGTCCGCACGATGAATTCGCGGTGCGTCGGCCGTTCAGAAAAATCGTTCGAGGAAGCCGGTGGCTTTCTCGACCGGGTCGGCGGTTACGGCGGGAACCCGGCCGATCTCTTTGCCGTCTTCCTTGACGATCACGTCGCCCACCTTCGAGGCGGCGGGGAGGGGCGCGGTGAGCTGTCCGCTCAATCCCAACTCGAGTTGGAAGGTACGCTTCGCCGCTTTGTCGGCGAGCACTTTCATGTCATCGCCGGCGACGATGCGAACGAACTTGGGCTTTCCTTGTTGGACCGGCACGTCGTTGGCCACCACGTCACCCTTCTTCACGGCCGGAATCATCTTGTAATTGGCGTAGCCACGGTTGAGCAGTTTCGATGCTTCCGCGAACGACTCTTCCTTGCGCGGCGTGCCGAGGACCACCGCGATCAGTCGCAGGTCGTTGCGGTTCGCCGTCGCGGTCACGCAGAAGCCCGCCTCACGATAGAAGCCGGTCTTGAGTCCGTCGACCCAGTTGGTGTTGCGCACCAGATGGTTGGTGTTGCGCAGGATCATCTGGCCGTTGCGAAACGGGGCTTCCTTGGTCCCGGCCCACTGCATGATTTCGCGATACTTCACCAATTCGCGCGCGAGCACCGCGAGATCGTAAGCGCTGGTGATGTCCGGCTGCTGTCCCTTGCCCGGCGGCAATCCGTGGGGGCTGTGGTAGGTGGTGTCCTTCAAGCCGAGGGTGTTCGCTCGCTCGTTCATGAGATCGACGAACGCCTCCGACGAGCCGGCGATGTGTTCGGCGACTGCGACGGCGGCGTCATTGGCGGAGTGAATGATCACCGCTTGCATCATTTCGGCGAGCGTGAACGTCTCGCCTTCCTTCAAGTAGACCTGCGAACCGCCCATCTTGCTCGCCCACCGTGAGGTGGCGACCGGCTCGTCCCACTTGTTCGCGCCGTCACGCACCCGTTCGGCCGCGATGAGCATCAGCATCATCTTGGTCATCGACGCCGGCGGCCACTTGAGGTGAGCGTTCTGCTCGAACAGGATGGTGCCGGTGCCGGCATCCATCAACAATTCGGCACGTGCGACGGTGGAGCCGGCGGCGTCCCCGCTGGTCGCCGCATGCTCGCCCCGCGGCTGACGTCGCGCCTCCGCACGGCCAAGCAGGACGAACGCGATGGCTCCAATTGTGACGGCACCGATTCGGACCGACCTTCGGCACACCATCATCCACTCCTCCGACTACGTCATCAGTGCCGCGATCTTCTCATCGAGGGTCCGCACCCATTCGTCGATCGGAACGTCGCGATCGACGATGATCTCCAACTTGCCGTTGGGTAGCTGTCGGACTTCGCCCGGCGACGCCGGCCGCAGCGGGATTACCACTGCTTCGCGAGAGAGGCCGTGGCGCTCTATGACCGTGAAGACCTTCTCGATTTCGTTGAGCGTAACGGCCTTCAACATGGACTCCATTTAGCAGGGCAGGGGGCGCGTTGCCACTTGGATTTGCGCGCGCGACGGCGATGCTTTGTTGCAGCAGAGCGCGCGTCGGCTTGTCCTACAGATGGCCCAACGCCCGCGCACGCTGCTCGGCAAGCGGCATGTGCACGAACTCGAACTTGAGACGATCCGGACCAAGGAAGTACAGCGCGTAATAGCCGCCCGGGCCGAAGGGATATTCGCCGGGTCCTTCCAGAATCTCTCCGCCAATCTGCGGAATCAGCTTCGCCAGCTCGTCGACTTGGTGGTGATACGCGGCGTTGAAGGCGACGTGGTGAAGGCCGATTTCGTACACTTCGAACGGATGCTCGGACAGCCCCGGCTTCGCTTGCCAAATGTTGAAGGCGACGCCGTTGCGTTCGTTCAGGTTGACGATCACCCGAGTCCCTGCGTGTTCGTGCACCTCGCTGCCGACGGTGTAGCCCATGAACTCCAGCAACGAGCGAAAGAAGGGCATTGCCGCATCGATGTCCTTCACCGTGATCGACACATGATTGATTGAGCCCAGCAGCATTGTTTTCTCCAGACCACTGCCGATGGTAACCAGCTACGGTGCCCAGGTACAAGCGCGGGCATTGCCGGTGGCGGTGAGCCGGCGAGCCCGCGGTTGGGCCGGGGCGGACTTCCGAACGCAGACTTCAATGTCATTCTGCGGGCTTGACGATAAAGCACCCAGCGTGCGAGAGTCCGCCGCAATCAACACAACAGGTCTGAAGCGAAGCACGGTCGCTTCGTCCGGCGAGGGCACACGTTGAGGCTTCAGCAGCGCCAGACAGGGAACCATTGGGATATGCCGGCCACGCGACCGACTCGCCCTGATCGGATCGGATGAGGGGTTCTTGCCTTTACCGATCCGTCCACTGGGTTGCGAGCCGGTGGATCGGACTTGCCCTAGCGACGGTCGCTGGAACCGTTGTCGCCGCGCTTGTTGGGACGGCTGACGCTGCGCAGACTGGTAGCCTCGACGTGCGTCCGTTGTGGCAACAAACCGGCAACAGGCGAGCTGCCACCAACGCACGTTCGGGGGCGGCGGCGGACACAAGCGGCCCGCCAGCATCCCTGCAAACATATCGCGTCGTGTTCCGATCATCGACCGGCATGAATTGCTGCCTCGCGGTGAACCCCAACACCGTCCCGATCAACCCCATCACCGGCGAGCGTTCGTTTACCCTCGGCAATCTGCCGCCGGGTCCTGCGACCTTCGCACTCGACGGCTTTGCCACCGATTTCGCGCCGGCCCCACCCGACGCGACCGACCGCTGCGCAACCGATCCGGTCGGAGTTGGACAAGCGTGCGATGCATCGCGGCTCGCAACCCCGAGCTTTGTCAGCGACCCGCAAGACGTGGTGATCGTGGCCGGACAGCAGTTCAACGCTGCCCCGGTCACCCTCGTGTCGATTCCGTTCATTCTCGACGGCACGCTGAACCCTGTGCCCAACAGTATGTCGGTCAATCCGGTGCCACTCCGCTTCACCGTGGTCGATGCGGTCTCCGGAGTTGATGATCAGGGCATTCTGGTGTGGGCGCTTCCTGGAGCTTCGCGACCGCGGGGTGTGACGCTCACTGCTTGCGATGATGCTACGGTAAACCCGTGCAGCCCAGGCGGAGCGCTCGGGGTATCCGGCTTTTACGCCGAGCAAACGATCACTGTGCGCTCTGGTCCTTCAGGTTTTCGGATCGTGGCGCATAATCGCGCCACGCCGGCGCAGCAGATGGACTTCGAATATGCGTTTACGGCGTTGGACGCGCCCACATCAACTCCAACGACGACACCGACCGCTACGCCGACCGCGACACCGACTCAAACCTCGACCCGAACACCGACCGTGACCCCCACCCGAACACCGACACGAACTCCGACGAATACACCGACCCTGACTCCGACGCTCACGCCGACGCGGACGCCGACTCGCACCCCAACTCAAACCCCAACACGAACGGCAACCAGCACCGCGACCTCTTCGCCGACCTCTACGCCGACGGCGACGCCGACGAACACCCCGACGGCCACACCGACGAACACGCCGACGGCGACGCCGACCAGCACCCCGACGGCCACGCCGACGCGAACACCCACATCCACGCCCACCCCGACACCGACCGATACTCACACTGCCACCCCAAGCGCCACACCGACCGCGACGCCGACGCAGACGCCGACCAATACGTTCACCTCCACCCCGACGGATACCCCAACCGCGACCCCAACGCGTACGCCGACCTCAACCGCAACCGGCACCCCGACCGCGACGCCGACCCGAACGCCCACCGACACTCCGACGCGCACGCCGACGGCGACGCCGACTTCGACCGCGACGTACACATCGACGGCGACGCCCACCGCGACGCCGACGGCCACGCCGACGCGTACCCCGACCGCCACCGCGACGGTCACGCCAACACGCACGCCGACCGCGACGCCGACGAACACCCCGACCGCGACGCCGACCAATTCGCCGAGTCAGACTCCGACTAGTACCCCCACGCGGACGCCGACGAACACTCCGACCGCAACGCCGACGAGTACTTCAACCTCGACCGCAACCGCTTCACCAACCAGCACCCCGACGTCGACCGCCACGCGCACGCCGACGAGTACGCCGAGCGCGACCGCGACCAATACGCCGACCGCGACGCCAACGGTCACACCGACGCGCACGCCGACCGCGACGCCAACGGCCACACTTACGGCAACCGCCACGCGCACGCCAACCAGTAGCCCAACACGAACCGCGACCAACACCGCGACCAACACCCAGACCGCGACACCGACGGCTACACCGACGCGCACCCCGACCAGTTCGCCCACGCCCACCAATACGTCGACCGCAACGGCAACGAGCACCCCGACCGCTACATCGACGACAACACCGACGCGCACGCCGACGCTCACCCCCACAAGCACGGCGACCGCAACGCCGACCAGTACGCCGACGGTGACCCCAACGGCGACCGCAACGCGCACGCCGACCAACTCGCCGACGGCGACGCCCACGAGCACGGCGACGGCATCGCCAACCAACACGCCGACAGCGACGCCGACGGCGACGGCGACTCAGACCCCGACCAGCTCGCCGTCGCGTACACCCACGAACACCCCCACGGCGACACCGACCAGTACGCCGACGGCGACCCCAACGGCGACCGCAACGCGCACGCCGACCAACTCGCCGACGGCGACGCCCACGAGCACCCCGACCGCGACGCCGACGAACACGCCGACGGTGACCCCAACCGCGACCGCGACACGGACGCCGACCGATACACCGACATCCACCCCTACGCGTACCGCGACAGCAACGCCCACGAGTACGCCGACGGCGACTCCAACCGGGACCGCGACGCGCACGCCAACGAATTCACCGACGCCCACACCCACGAGCACGGCAACGGCGACCCCGACACGAACGCCGACGGCGACCCCGACCGCAACGGCGACGCGCACGCCGACGAACTCACCGACATCGACACCCACCAGCACCACGACGGCGACGCCCACCAACACACCGACGGCGACCGCGAGCGCTACGCCGACGCGTACACCCACAGCATCGCCAACCGCGACGCCCAGCCAGACGCCAACGTCGACACCGACTCAGACCGAAACCGCGACGCCGACCCGCACACCGACGGCATCACCAACGTCGACACCAACCGCAACATCGACTGCGACGCCGACCCGGACGGCAACCGCCACGCCCACGGCAACGCCGACCCGCACGCCGACCGCGACGGCGACTAGCTCGCCGACGACGACACCGACGGCGAGCCCGACGCGCACGCCGACTTCCACGCCGACGTTGACGCCAACCCACACCCCGACTGCGACCGCGACGGCGACCCCCACGAGCACAGCCACCGCGACCCCGACCGCTACACCCACCGCCACTCCGACGGCGACCTCAACTTCAACGCCGACGGGCACGCCGACCGACACACCGACGCATACGCCGACGAACACCGCGACAGCGACGCCGACTCAGACCCCGACCGATACGCCAACCCACACGCCGACCTCGACGCCGACGAGCACGCCCACCTCGACCGCGACGGAGACACCAACCGATACAGCGACGCCGACCGACACGCCGACCAGCACGCCGACGGACACACCCACCAATACGCCGACGAGTACCGCTACGGTGACGCCGACCAATACGCCGACCGCCACCGCGACCTGTACTGCGACCGCGACACCGACCCACACACCGACGAGCACGGCAACGCGGACACCGACGTCCACGCCAACGCGGACGCCGACAAACACCGCGACCAAAACCCCGACGGCGACGCCCACACGGACGGCGACCCGGACACCTTCCGCGACGCCGACGCCGACCGTGACGCCGTCGCTGAACAACTGCACGCGCGACGTCGGTTTCTGGCGTACTCACTCGTCCGTGTGGCCGCTCACCAGCGTGACGATCGGCGGCGTGACGTACTCGAAGACCCAGGCGCTCTTCATTCTCGCGGTGTGGCCGTGGTCGGATGCAACCTACTACGTCGCGGACGAGCTGATTGCAGCCAAACTCAACCTCGCCTACGGCGCGAACAGCAGCACGGTCGCGGCGACGGTCGCCGCCGCGGACAGTTGGCTCCAGTCGAACCCGCTCGGGAGCAATCCGAGCAATCCGACTCGCGCGCAAGGGGTGCAGTTGGCGGATGTCCTCGACAGCTTCAACGAGGGACGTCTCGGCCCGCCGCGGTGTGACGACGATCCTTTCTGACGATCCATCCTGTTATCCACGCTGCGAAAAGAATTCGCGAAGCGTTGCGCAGACCTGCTCCCGCTCCGCCACTACGCGCCGCGCCGGCGGCAACGAGTCGAGAAACACACGGCCATAGCGCTTGTGTACGACGCGACTGTCGAGCAGCACGACGGCGCCGCGATCGCTGCGGCTGCGAAGCAAACGTCCGAACCCTTGCTTCAACTTGATCACGGCCTGTGGAACCGTTTGCTCATTGAAGGCGTTGCCGCCGCGGGTTGTGATCGCCTCGACCCGGGCTTGTTCGATGGGTTCGGTCGGAACGCGGAACGGCAGCCGCGTGATGATGACGCAGCGGAGCGCGTCGCCGCGCACGTCGACACCTTCCCAAAAGCTATCGGTGGCGAACAGGACGGCGCCTGGATTGCGAATGAACTGTTCCAGCAACAGGTGCCGATTGCGCTGCCCTTGTTGAAGAACGGTGAGCCCGTGCGCGGTCAATGTCGGCGAGAGCGCGCCCACCGCGCGATTGAGCGCGCTGTACGACGTGAACAGCACGAACGTACCGCCGCGGGTGATCGCAACGATCTCCGCGATGGTCGCGTGTGACGCGGGCTCGTATCCCGGATCGCTCGGATCCGGGAGATCGTGCGGTACCGCCAGGACCGCTTGCTGCGCGAAGTTGAACGGCGAGTCCAGTTGCAACGTCTCCACCCGCTCCGGCACCGAGAGTTCGTCGAGTCCGAGTCGCGAGTGCAGATAATCGAAGCGGTGATCGACGGCGAGGGTCGCCGATGTCAACACCACCGTCGGAAACTGCTCGAAGAGCGCCTTGCGCAACAAGGGCCCGACCGCGATCGGCGCCGTGTGAAAGGCGATGGACTTTCCGCCCCGAGTGCGATGGCGCGCCTCGATCCAACGGCAGGCGTTATCGTCGTCGCCAATGAACTCCAGCAGTGCCGCCGCGAATCCGGCGACGCGGCCCTGCAGCGCGCGCAACTCGGTGAGCAGAAACAGCACCGGCTTGGTCGACTCTTCGCTGAGTTGATCGACTCGTTCGAGCACGCCGAAAAAGTCTTCGGCGAAGGCGCCGAGCGCTGCGGCGAGGCGTGTCAGTGAGCGTTCGAGCGTCATCCAATAGGGCAGGGCGCGCAGTGCGCCAACCACCCGAATCTTCTCGTCGACGCCGACCGATATGTCGTGCCCGAGGACGTCTCCGAGTCCGCTCAGCAACTCGAGGAAGGATTGTTCGGCGTCGACCAGCAGATCGAGTCGCTTCGGCAGCAAGCGTTCTTCGATCCACCGCGCCGCGCTCTGAGCGAGCGGGCGATCGTCGACGGCATCGATCGATTCGAGCGCCAGGAGCAACGCCGGCAGCACGCCTCTCGCCTCGTGTTTGATGCTGCGCAACCGACCGAACGTCCGCTCGATGGCGGCGTAGCTGACGCGTGTGCCGAAGTAGTTGGTCGCGACGTCTTCCAAATGGTGCGCCTCGTCGATGATCACCCGCCGCGCCGGCGGGAGCACGGCGTTTTGGGTGTAGCTTCCCAGCTCGTCGCGTAACGCGAGATCGGCCATCAGCAGATGATGATTCACGACAACGATGTCGGCCTGCGCGGCCGCGCGCCTCGCGTTATAGAAGAAGCAGGTCGAGTAGAACGGACAACGGGCACGCAAACAGTTGTCGTTCTCCGAGACCACTTGGTCCCAGACGTCGCGCCGCGGGCGTACCGCGAGATCGCTCAAGCTGCCGTCGGTGGTACGTCGCGCCCAGGCGAGGAGCTCGCGCAATTCGGCGCGAAACTCGTCTTCGATCAACTGCGCGCCGTGGGCCTCGGCCTGCGCCGCCTTGCGCCGGCAGAGGTAGTTGCCGCGCCCCTTCACCAAGGCGGTGGTGCACGCGAGACCTTGCTGCCGCGTGAGGAACGGCAGATCCTTCGTGATCAGTTGCTCTTGCAGGTTGATCGTGTGGGTCGAGACCACGACTCGCTCGCGGTTGCGCAAACTCCACTGGATCGCCGGCAGCAAGTACGCGAGCGATTTGCCCGTGCCGGTTCCGGCTTCGACCGTCAGGATATTCGCGTCGTTGAAGGCACCGGCAACGGCGGCCAGCATCCGCAGTTGTTGCGGCCGATGCTCGTAGCCGGCCAAGCCGCGCGCGATCACACCGCCCGGCGCGATCAGTGCGGTCGCAGCGTCGGGCGTGATCCGGCTCGGCGCCGCGTCTCGGTGCGGCTCCACCACGGCGTAGACCGCGCGCACCGCATTGTCGACGATGTACGCGCCGACGCCGTTGTTGCCGAGAGCGGAGGCGATGGACAGATCAGCGTCGGACGGAACGAGGTGACCGCTGGGGTGGTTGTGAACGACGACCTCCCCCGGTCGCGGCACTTGCACGAGCGCCGGCACTGCGTGGCGGTTGCCGCGCGCCAGCACGCGGACGGCGCAGACACGCCCGTCGTCGTCGAGACTCCCGAGCAGGAACACCTCGTTGTTGCCGGCGTCGACGATGGCGGCGCGCAGAGCTTCCGCGGCTCGCGAGGTGAAACGCTCCTCGATCGTCATCGCGAACGGACGTTATCAGCCGGTTGCTTCCAAGTCAGCCGGCGCAGACGCCCTGCATTGTGTCGACGGCGAAACTCAGTAACCATGCCTCGCTATGAAGAAACTGATCGCCGTGGTGATTGCAGCCTCGTGGACGGCTGCGGTGATTGCGTGGGGAGGTACGATGGCGGACACGCTGGGTTCACTCGCTCAGGTCAAGACGTTGA
Source organism: Binatia bacterium (assembly GCA_035541895.1). GTDB lineage: Bacteria > Desulfobacterota > Binatia > HRBIN30 > JACQVA1 > DATKMK01. Next base: position 16,630 of record DATKMK010000125.1, read on the forward strand.
AGCTGACCACCACCGGTCGCAAGAGCGGCCAGCCGCGCACGGCCGAAATCTGGTTCGTCGTCGAAGGAGACCACCTCTTCGTGCAGGCGGGCAAGGCGGCGCAAAAGGGATGGTTGGTCAACATCAAGAGCAACCCGCAGGTTGCGCTCGACATCAACGGCACCAAGTTGCGCGGCCGAGCGACCGTCATCACGGATCCGCCGCAGCGCGACCACGTCCTCGATCTAGTACGCGAGAAATACTGGCGCGCTCGTCTGTCCGGTTGGATCGGCTCGGCGATCGGTGCCGGAACGCCGGTGCGAATCGATATCGTCACCGGCGACGCCGAGCCCGCTGCGTCGCATCCGGGGTGAGCCCGATCGCGCCGAGTCACCCGAGGCGACTGATCCGAATGCGCGCGTCGACGACCACTGCGCCGCGACCGGGGGCGAGCACCTTCACCGGGTTGAGATCGAGTTCGCGTAGCTCCGGCACGATTTCCACCAACGCCGACACGCGCTGAATTACATCGACCAGTGCGTCGCGATCGCCGGGCGGCGCCCCGCGATAGCCGTCGAGCAACTTGGTCGCGCGCAGCTTCGCGATCATCTCGTGCGCGTCGACATCGGTGACGGGCGTGAGGCGGAACGACACGTCGCGCAGCAACTCGACCAGCACGCCACCGAGACCACACACGAGCAACGGACCGAACACCGGATCGGACGTGACACCCACCAGCGTCTCGATGCCCCCAACGACTTCACGTTGCAGCAGGACGGCGTCGAGCGGCGTTCCAATCGCCTGCATGCGGTCGGTGAGATGTTCGACCGCGGCGGCCACCTCGTCGGCCGACTTCAGCCCGAGCACGACGCCGCCGACGTCGCTCTTGTGAACGAGGTTCGGCGCGACCGCCTTGGCCACGAGCGGGTAGCCCAAGCGCTCCGCGGTGGCCACCGCTTCGCCGGCCGTGATCTGCTCCGACGCCGCGTACTCAATGCCGACGGCCAACAGGACTGTCGCCACGTCTTTTGGTTCCAGCCACACCGCGCCTTCTGCGTGGTCCAGCACGCGGTCGATCACCGCGCGCACCGTACGATCGGCGAACCGCGTCAACGTCAGCACGTTGCCCCGCGGCCGTTCCCGCCAACGCGCGTACCGGTGCACCGCCGCCAACGCCTGTGCGGCATTTTCGGGAAAACTGTACGACGGCAGGCGTCCCCGCGGCCCGGTGCTGAGAATCGGTGGCGCGCCCTGCGACGACATGAACACTGTCAGCACCGGCTTCGCGGCTGGAACGGTGCCGGATGCCCGCGCGATCGCGGCGGCGACTTGCTGAGGCTGGGTGACCATCGGAGGAATGTAAACCACGACGAGCGCGTCGATTGCCGGATCGTTGCCGACCGCCTCGACGACCCGAGCGTACTCATCCGCGCCCGCCGACGCAGTCATGTCGATCGGATTGGTGAAGCCCGCATGCGCGGGGAGAATTTCGTGGAGCCTCGCGAGCGTGTCGGCGCTCAAGATCGGCAGTTGGAGACCTCGAACGTCGCAGGCGTCGGCGAGCAGAATGCCCGGGCCGCCGGCATTGGTCACCACGCCGACGCGCGGCCCCGGCGGGAGCGGCTGCGTCGACAGCAAGGTCACGACATCGAAGAGATCTTCGATGGTGTTGGTCCGAATCACTCCGGCTTGCTCGAACAGCGCATCGACGGCGACGTCGAGATTGGCAAGCGCCGCCGAGTGACTGGTCGCGGCGCGGGTTCCGGCAGCGGAGCGGCCGGATTTGACCGCGACGATCGGCTTTTGGCGCGCGAGATCGGGCGCGAGCCCGGCAAACTTGCGAGGGTTCCCAAAGCTCTCGAGGTACAGCACGATGACGTCGGTGCGCGGATCATCGCACCAGTACGCCAGCAAGTCGTTGCTCGATACGTCCGCCTTGTTGCCGACCGAAACGAACGTTGACAGGCCAATGTTGCGCGCGCGCATGTGGTCGAGAACCGCCAAGCCCAGCGCGCCGCTCTGCGACGAGATTCCGATGTTTCCCCGCAGCGCGGAGACCGGAGCGAAGGTGGCGTTGAGGGACACGCTCGGATCGGTGTTGAGCACGCCCATGCAGTTGGGGCCGACCATACGCATCCCGGACGAGCGCACGAATTCGGCCAATCGTTGCTGCAGCGTTCGCCCACTTTCGGATGCTTCCGCAAATCCCGACGAGATGACAACGACGCCGTGGACGCCGGCGCGCGCGCAATCTTCGACCGCCGCCATCACCGCGGCGGCGGGAACGGCGATGACCGCCAAGTCCACCGGCGAACCGATTGCGCTGACGGAGCGAAACACGGGCAGCCCGGCGATGACATCAACGTTGGGGTTTATGGGATAGATCGGTCCCCGAAAGCCGTCGCGCTTCAAATTCTCGACCAGGGCCGCACCAATCGTTCCAACGTGGCGAGAGGCGCCGACGACGGCAACCGACCGCGGATTGAGGAACGCTCGAACACTCTGCGCGGTCGCGCGGCGCTCACGCTGAAAGCTCGCGATACGCGACTGCTCGGTCTCGGCTGTCGGAAACGAGACGTGAAAGACCCCGGCTTCGAGGGACCGCTTGACGGTGAAGCCGCTGGCGGAGAAGACCTGCAACATGAGGTTGTTCTCGCCCAACACGTCCGCTTCGAATTCGGTGATGCCGTTGGCGCGGGCGATCGGGGCGAGGTGTTCGAGCAGCAAGGTGCCGACGCCGCGACCTTGGTACTCGTCGAGCACGGCGAACGCGACTTCCGCGCGCACGACGTTGTCGCCGGCGTCGGGAAGCGTCGCGTAGCGGCCGACGCCGACGAAGTATTCACCGCTCTCGTCGCGGAGCGTCGCGGCCAGCGCCGCTTGATGCGTGAAATCCAACTCGGTGAATCGCGCCAGCTCCTGGTCGCTCAGGCGCTTCTTGGCACTGAAGAATCGAAAGTAGACCGACCGCGCACTCAGACTTTGAAAGTGCCTGAGCAAGAGCGGCTTGTCGTCCGGACGCAAGGCGCGAATATGTATCGACGTACCATCGCGCAGAATCGCGTCGGCGGCGTAGGTGCGAAAATCGGCAGCTTGCATTGCGAAACCGACTCCGTGGCTGCACCTTCACCCGCTGCGCGTGGCGGTCAGCAGCCACTCCATGGCGAGGGCGACGGATGTGAATGTGTGGCAGACGCTTGCAAGTGCCGGTTCGTGCTCGCGGTATTCGCCGGTCAGAACGCGGATCGTCGTGATGCCCAACCGCCTTGGCGCGTCGAAATCGGTGAACGGATTGTCTCCAACGTACACCAACTCCTCGGGGCGAACGTTTAAAGCGTTGGCCAGTTGGACAAATCCGGCGTCGTGAGGCTTGTAGAAGTCGCGCCCGAGCGCGCCGGTGAACACACACGCGTCGAAGCAGTCGGTTAAATTGAGCGTGCGCAACTTGCGCTGCTGGACGGCGAGTTGCCCGTCGCTGAGGAGACCGAGGCGGATGCCGGCGGCGCGCAGCGAGTCCAAACCCTCGCGTACTCCCGGATGCGCGGTGAGCGTCGGGTGATGCGCGCGGTAGATGCCGACCAGTTCCCGCTCGAGTTCGAGCGAATACACCGCTGCGTCGCGGAGCGCGTCGGCGAAAATGCGATCGCAGCGGCTGGTGCGACGCTGCCAATCGGGAAAGATGCGTTCGAAAAACTCGTCCGCGCTGATGCCCGTAACGCGTTCGACGGCCGCAGCCACGTCGCGATAGGCGCCGCGGACGTACTGCGAGTGATCGTACAGCGTGTCGTCGAGGTCGAAGCCGACGGCCCGAATCATTGCAGCACCGCCTCCGGTTCCACGATGCAATCGGTGTAGTGGCGCAGCATGAGCAGCCCGTTTCTTACGGAGCGCGGCTGCACCGTTTCGCCGCGGAAGAGTTTCTCCAGCACGACAAACCAGTTCTCCGTCGCGGCCATTGCCAGCGAGACCCCGCCGGCGAGGCGCGGGTTGATTTCGGTGAAGCGCAGGCCCGCGACCGTTCGGAAACATTGAACGTCGACCGGTCCGATGAAGCGGGCGGCGCTCAGGATCCGGCGCACGTGGGCCTCGATTTCCTCATCGCACGCGACCCGTCCTCGCACCGACAGTCCTGATTCGACGGCAAGCCGCTCGCGCGGCACGATGTAGAGCGGCGTCCCCTCGAGATCGCACAGCGCGTCGACCGAAAACTCGCGGCCCTCGAGAACCTCTTGCGCGATGCAGTCCGTCATGTCGACCCACTCGCCCGGCGGCACGCGACGGTGCCCGGCGCCGCCGCGGCCGACCCGCGGTTTGATCAGCTCGTACTCATGCTCCAGCGAGGTGCGCGCTGTCGGAATCCCATGGGCGGTGAAGAATCGATACGTCTCCCACTTGTCTTCACAGAACGCGATGGTTTCGGGAGGCGAGATCACCAGGCGGATGCCTTCCGCCGCGAGTGCTTCCCGGCGGGCCGCCCACTTCCCCAATCCTTCGTGGATGGTTGGCAACACCCAATCGATGCGCTCGCGCCGGCAGATGTCCACCAGCACGTCCATGCAACCGGGCTCCGAGTAACGCGGCACGATGTATCCGTGGTCGGCGAGGTACAGGCCGGCGGCCAGCCGATCGACGTCGAGTGCGACGATGCGCGTCGCAACGGCGCGCAGATACGGCACGAGTGTCGCCCACGCGGGGCTCCCCACCGCTTCAACGAGGACGTTCATGTGTGCGCCGCCATCGCGCGCTCATACCTAGCCGAGGCGGTGCGCGATCACAAATGTGACCGCGATTGTACGCGACCCGGCATCTGACTAGAGTTCGCCCCGATGGAGGGATTTGGACGGTGGCTGGTGCGCCACCCGTGGGTGTTCGTGGCCGGCAACCTCCTCGTCACGGGCGCTCTCGGCGTCTTCGCGCTGCGCGTTCGCATCGAGAACTCGATCGAGAGTGTCCTTCCGGCCGGCGATCCTGAAGTGGCCTACTACAAGGGCGTGCGCGACACGTTCGGGAGCGACGACGTGGCGGTCGTCGGGATGCTCGCCGAGGACATTTTCGCGGCGCCGACGCTTGAAAAGATCGCGCGCGTCACCGACGGGCTGGCCGCGATCGATGGCGTCGAGCGTGTGCTCAGCATCACCAACGCGGTCGATCCGGCGGCCGACGTGTTCGATCCGCCGCGGCTGCTGCCGGTGATTCCGCCGGCCCTCGGTGCCGTCGATGTGTTGAAGGCCAAGCTCGTCGCGACGCCGGCGTACGGGAAAAATCTCGTCTCGGATGATTTCAGAGGCGCCGCGATCAACGTCTTCTTTCGCAACTTGACCGATGCGCAGTACGCCGATCTCGCGATCGATCGCCGGATCGAGCAGATCTTGGCCGCGGAGAGGGGGCCGGAACGCTTCTTCTTCACCAGCGCCGCTCATGTGAAGCAAGTCGCCGTCGAGATGATGCGGCGCGACCTGTTTCGCTTCACGCCGATCGCGCTGGCGTTGGTGTTGTTGGTGTTGTGGCTGTCATTTTGGACCGTCCGCGGGGTGGTGTTGCCGGTGCTGTCGGTTCTGTTCGCGGTGGTGTGGACGTTGGGTCTGATGGGGCTGCTCGGCAAGTCGATCACGTTGGGGACGTTCGTGCTGCCGCCGTTGCTGATCGTAGTCGGCAGCTCCTACGCGATTCACGTGATGGCGCGCTACTACGAGCAGGTTCACTCCGGCGCGCATCGCGGCGAGTTGGTCATCCGCGCGTTTCAGCGGGTGTGGCTGCCGTTGGTGGTCTCGGCGCTTGCGACCGCGATTGGCTTCGGCTCGCTGATGGTCAATCGCATTACGGCGATTTGGGATCTGGGATTGTTCGCTGCGGTCGGCGTGGTCTGTGTGACGATCGTCTCGCTGACGTTCATTCCGGCGGCGCTGCAACTCCTCGGCGTCGAGCTGCGCAGCGCTCGCTCCGGCACGACGCCGCGGCTGGCCCGCTGGCTCACTCGCTTGGGGCGGCGGGCGCATCGGTCGCGGCGGGAGATCATCTGGGCGGCGGCGGCGATCGCCGCACTGGCTTACACCGGCGTGCAGCGCATCCGGGTCGACTCGGACTTCCTGTACTACTTCGAGCCGACGTCGGCGGTGCGGCGCGACAACGAAGTCATCAACCAAGAGATTGTCGGCAGCAATCCGTTTTATCTGGTGATCGAGAGCAGCGGTCCGGGGGCACTCAAGCGCTGGGAAGTGCTGAAGCAGATCAAGGAGCTGCAGAAGTTTTTGCTGACGTTGCCGGGAATCACGTCGTCGATTTCGCTCGTCGACTACCTGGAGTTGCTCGAAGCCGGTCTCAACAAGAGCGGGGAGGGCGACGTTTTGGTCGACGAACAGGGGCGCATCATTCCGCCGCGGGTCCACAAGCCGTTCTGGGAGGATGCCTCCCGCTTGAGTCCCGTCTTGGAAATGGTCAACACCAGCCCCGCGACCTTCAAGTCGATTGTGACGCTGGACTTTCGGCGCGCCAACGTGTTGGTGCGCACGAACCTCAGTGGCTCGCGCCGCATCGAGGAGACGCTGCGCCGCATTCGTACGTACATTGCCGAGCACTTTCCCGCCGACCTGCAGGTGCATCCGACCGGCAGTCTGGTGCTGATGACCGGAAGCACGTCGGATATCGTCGCGGGCCAGATCAAGAGTCTGTCGCTCGCGCTGGCCGTGATCTTCGTGATCATGGCGGCGATGTTCTTGTCCGCGAAGGTGGGCGTCCTCGCCATCGTGCCCAATGTACTGCCGATCATGATTTTCTTCGGCGTGATGGGCTGGCTCGGCATCTTGCTGAACCTCGGCACCAGCTTGATTGCGGCGATCGCGCTGGGGATCGCCGTGGATTCGACGATCCACTACATGGCGCGACTGAATCTCGAATTGCATGGTGAGACCGATCAAGTGGCGGCGCTGGTGCGCACGCTGCGCACGGTCGGTCCGCCGATCATCTTCACCACCGTTGCGCTGTTCTTCGGCTTCCTCACATTCGCGGCATCGAGTTTCGTCCCGATTCAAAACTTCGGCATCCTCACCGGCGCCACCATGGTGGCGGCGCTGGCGACCAATCTGGTCCTGCTGCCGGCGCTGCTGGCGACCACCAAGATCATTACGTTGTGGGATCTGTTGGCGGTGCGGCTCGGCAAAGACCCGACGCGCACCGTGCCGCTGTTCGCGGGCCTGCGGCGCGGGCAGGCCCGCATCGTGGTGCTGATGGGACACATCAAGCGCTTTCAGCCCGGCGAGGCGATCGTGCGTCAGGGCGAAGTGGGCGACGAGATGTACGTGATCATCCGCGGCACGACCGAGGTATGGGCGAGCCAGGACGGCACGCGCCGGCAGTTGATCGTGCTGCGGCGCGGCGACGTGTTCGGCGAGATGGGATTGGTGCGGCAAAGCGAGCGCACCGCCGACGTGATCGCCGCCACCCCGGTCGAGGTGCTGGCCATCGACGAGACGTTTCTCCAGCGTATTCAGTTTCGCTATCCGCGCATCGCCGCGAAGGTATTTCTCAACCTGACCCACATCCTCAGCGACCGCCTGCAGCGGATGACCGAGTTGTTTGTCGGACGCCGGTAACCGCGGCGTGCCGGCTCGCGATCGCTACAGGTCCTCTACTTTGAGCGGCACGTCGGCGTCTTTCCACGCCACCTGAAATTCGCGCTCCACCGAGGCGGCGGCAACGGTCTTGCCTTCGGCGGTGAGCGCGAGACCGAGTCCATACAGTGATCGGGGATTGCGCGGATGCTGTTCGAGATCCTTGCGGTACACACGTTCCGCATCTTCGGTTCGCCCCGCTGCCAACAACGCCGCGCCGAGCGACTCACGCGTGGGGTAATACCAATCTGGCGGCTCGTTGTACGCCAGCGTGTCCTCGACTTGCACCGCCTCTTCCCAGCGTGAAACAGCGGTGGCGTGGTCGCCGCGCGCGGCAGCGACTCGAGCGTCGAGGACGACATTCGCCAGCCGCAAAATGTTCGCCGCGCGGTTGAAGCCGAAACCGGCATTGTCAGGCAGGTGGTCGCGCTCGGAGGCGAACGCCGAGCGCTCGCGTTCGAACCCCGCGGAGTCGTTGGAGCCGGCGTAGGCCAGGGCGCGCGCGAAGTGCCACAGCCCGTGAGCGCCCGCCAACTTCGAGTCGGGTTCGGGTGCGCTGAGAACTTCGCGCCAGTCGTGGAAGCGCAACGGGACGAGGAAGCGAGCCGAGATCAGCGGATCGACCAATCCGGGGAAGTCGAGCGCATGCGGGGCGACGACCGTGTAGAGATCCTTCGCGGCTGCGACGGCATCGCGGCGGCGGCCGGCCATGGCGTTCGCCAAGGCGAGAAAGTGGATGTTGTGACTGAAATACATCGCCGGATACATCTGCAGCCCGGTTGCGGTCCGCAGATATTCGCGGTCGACGGCGACCGCGGTGGCGTTGCTCTGCGCGGCCGCGCGGTAGAAGCCGGTGCGCATGTAGATGTGCGATGGCATGTGCACCAGATGGCCCGCGTTGGGAACCAGCGTTTCGAGGCGCTTCGCGCTCGCCAGCGCCCAGTCGGGATGCGGCGAGGCTTCGACGGCGTGAATGAACAGGTGGTTGGCGCCAGGATGATTGGGATCGCGCTGCAGCACGCCGTCGAGCGTCGCGACGATGAGTTCCGTGCCCTCGGCGGGTGTGCCGTCGGCATTCCACAATTTCCAGGGACGCAGGAGCATCAGACTCTCCGCGTACAGCGTCGCGGCGTCGAGATCGTCGGGATAGCGCTTGGCGAGGTCCGCCATCGCGTCTTTGTACGCGACGTTGAGCTGTTTGAGATCGGCGTTCGGATCGTTCGAGTAACGCTTCGCCACGGCCCCGATGTAGGCGCGTTCGTGCTCGGGCGCGTCGGTGGCCAGACTCAGCGCCTTCTGAACGGTCTCGTACGCCTTCTTTTCACGATCGGGGTCGACATCCATGTTGTAATCGGGCCCGAGCGCGTACGCGATCCCCCACAGCGGCATCACGGCGCGTGGATCCAACTCGGCCGCGCGTTGGAACGAGCGAATGGCCTCCTCGTGATTGAAGCCGTAGGCGAGGGTGAGACCTTGATCGAAGAAGCGCTGCGCCGGCGGGTTGCGCGTGACAATCGGATGGTGGTGATCGCCCAATCCCTTCAGCAGCGCGGCGGGTTTCGACGACGCGGTACCGTGGTGATCCGCCGCCAGCGCGACTTGCGCACAGATCATCACCGCGGCCAGAGTCTTCTGCGTTCTCATGCGGGCCTCCCGAGCACGTGGAGCCGATCATCTAATGCGTCCCGAGGCGTTTGCCAATCACCCGACGCCCGTGCCGCCCGCGTCGGCTTGACGCTCCTGAGTGATGGCCCTACAAGCTAGCACTCGTGACGACCGCATCGGACCGTTTGCATCTGCTCTATGACGTCAACCAGCGGCTGGCGACGTTCACGGAGTTGGATGAGTTGCTGCGTTACGCAACCCGACGGACGCGCGAGGTGCTCGACGCCGAGGGCTGCGCGATTCTGCTCCTGGACCCAACTGGTCGCGACTTCTATTTTCCGATCGCGAGCCAGGCCGAAGCCAGCAAGGGAATCGAAGCGCGACTGGCGGAGATCCGCTTTCCGGCCGATCGCGGTATCGCCGGCTGGGTGTTGAGCCAGAATCAAGCGGCGCTGGTCAACGACGTCACGCAGGATCCGCGCTTCTACGGCGGCGTCGATCAACAGACCCACGTGACCACACGAGCGATCTTGTGCGCCCCGCTACGCGGCCGTGACGGTAGTATCGGCGTGATCGAGGTGATCAATCCAACCTCGGGTGCATTCACCGATGATGACGTCGAATTCCTCGAAGCGCTGGCGGGAGACATCGTGGTCGCGCACGAGAAGGCCAAACTGTACGAGCAGCTCCATCGCGAAGTGATCGGCTTGCGCCAAGCCTGTCGAGCAATCGGCTGGGGATTGCTGGGCTTGGGCGGGCTGCTCAGCGCCGGCGCGACGGTGAGTCACTTGGCGGTGTCGTTGCCGTTGCGTGAGTTGCTGAGCCGTCCGGGTATGCTCACCGGCCTCGCGGGCGGTGCGCTGGGAGCCATTCTTGTTGGCGTCGGACAAGGTTGGATCGTCCGGCGCCCGGTGCCTCGACGTTGAGTCGAATGGTGAATCTCGCGCTCGACTACTTGATCGTTTCGGACCTCCACTTGCGTGGAGGATTCAACAATCCAACCGAAGGCCTGTATCACTTCGACGAAGAGTTTGCCGACTTCCTGCGGTACTACCGGCTCAACCATCCAGCCGACCGGCGATGGCGGCTGATCATCGGCGGCGACTTCATCGAGTTCCTCTATATCACCGATTTGCCCGATCCGAACGACCGGCTCTTGCGCGGGGTGACCTTCAGCGAGAGCGAACGGCGGTTCGGCGCCGGCACCGGCGCGGCCAAGTCGCGCTGGAAACTCGATCGCATCCTGCGCGCCAGCCATCCACAGCTCTTACTGGCATTGGCGCGCTTTGTCGCGGAGGGCAACGAGGTCATCGTGCTGCGGGGCAATCACGATCTCGAAATGTCATGGCCCGAGGTGCAAGATCACTTCCGTCGGCTGATCGCGGAACATCATCCCGATGACGTCAGCTACATGGCGATGAAGGACGCGGTCGTGCAGCGCGTGCAATTTCCGCTGTGGTTCTGGTGCGAGCCGGGCTGGCTGTATGTCGAGCACGGAAGCCAATACGACCCGTTTTGTTCGACCGAGCACGTGCTGAATCCGTTGGTGCCGACCGCGCCCGATCACATGCAGCTCTCGATCGCCGAGTTGGCCATCCGCTATTTCACCAATCAAATGAAGACGATCAACGCGATGGCGGCGGAAAACATCATGTCGGTGAGCGAGTACATCGGCTGGGTTGTCAGCGGCAATCTCCGCATCCTCCCGCGGGTGGCGAGTTTGTACGGCGGGATGGTGCAGCGCGTGCTGGCCAAGAGCGGGCCGCCGAAGCCGGACGCGGAACGAGTGGTGCGGGAGGAAAACGCGCGCCGCGTCGCAGCCATGGACGGCCGCCTCGGCCTCCGGGCGGGGACGGCGGCTGCCATCCACGCCATGCACGCGGAGCCGGTGATGCGCAACACCATGGCGACCGCGCGGTTCCTTGCGCTCGATTTGATCGTCGCCGGCGTCCTCCTGTTCGTCGGCGCATTCGCCGTGCTGCTCTGGTACCCCGGCCGCACCGGCCTCCTCGCGCTACTGGCGGCGGCCGCAGTGATTGGTGCGATCAGTTACGGCGGCGCGCTGCGCTTCCGCCGCATCGCCGAAGCCGCGCAGTTGCGGCGCACGGCGGAACGCATCGCCGAGCTGTGTCAGGTGCCGAATGTCGTGTTCGGTCACTCCCATGCCGCCGGCGTCTGGCCGCTGCCGGGCGGTGGCCAGTATGTGAACGTCGGGACCTGGGTGCCGATGGGCGAAGATGCATATTTCGTTTACTTCGCTGCCACCGGCGACGGGGAGAATCGACGCGCCGGGCTCTGGCGCTGGAACAAGCGCAAACGCGAACCGGAGCCGTTCGGAAGTGATGAGTGACCGGCGACGAGTAGTCTCGTCACTCGCCCTGGTCACTGTTTCTTCAGCCGGTCCTCAAGTTCCGCATTGCGTTGTTGCAGAAGCTGGACGCGGGCTTCGAGTTCTCGGGTGCGTTCGTAGAGCCGATGGATTTGGAGGCGCTTGTCGAGGCCGTTGCGGATGATCGTCAGCAGATCGTCGTTGTCCCACGGCTTTTCGATGTAGTGGAAGATGCCGACGTCGTTGATCGCGCGGATCGCGTTTTCCTTGTCGGCATAGCCGGTGAGTAGTATGAGCGTGCTTTCGGGGTACAGGGCGCGAATCTGCAGGAGGAAGCCGATGCCGTCGAGTTCCGGCATGAGGAAATCGGAGATGACCAGGTCGAGCGGAGTGACTTTCGCGAGCTGGATCGCGCGCTGCGGTGAGGTCTCGACCAGCACCTTGTGCGGCGTCTCGAGTTCCAGCAACGCCGCGACGCTTTGCCCGACCACTGCTTCATCGTCGACCAGCAAGATGGTGGCCGACTCGCTGCCGCTCGCCATGCTCTCGGTTAGCCAAGGTCGAGTGAGAGTGTCAAGCCGTCCCGACGCGCGGTGTCTCGGATGAGGGTCGAGCCACGGTTGCGCGCGGTCATCTTCGACTTCGACGGCGTCTTGGCTGACACCGAGGCGTTGCATGCCGCGGCCTTTCAAGCGACCGCGGCGGGCGATGGGATCGCCCTGACGCTCGACGACTACTATCACTCGTTCTTGGGCCTGCCTGATCGTGCGTGCTTGGCGAAACTGTACGCGCGCGCCGGCCGCGCGCGAACCGCCGCGGAACTCGACGCGCTGGTTGCGCGCAAGCGGGCCGAGTTCGCGCGCCTCGCGCCCGCCGCGCATTTGTACGACGGCGTCGCGGCGCTCCTACGGCGTCTATCGCCGCGCTATCGACTCGCGGTCGCTTCGGGCGCCTTCCGCGACGAAATTGAGCCGATTCTCGATCGCGGCGGTGTGCGACCGCTCTTCACCGCGCTGGTGGGCGCCGAGGACGTCCCGCGCGGAAAACCCGCACCCGATCCGTTCCTATCCGCATTGGCGGCGATGAACGCCGCCACGCGCGACCAATTGCGGCCGGCCGATTGCGTCGTCGTCGAGGACTCGCCGCTCGGGATCGCGGCCGCGCGTGCGGCGGGAATGCACTGCGTCGGCGTTACCACACATCACCCGGCCGCCGCGCTCGCCGCCGATACGATCGTCGCGCACGTCGGCGAGTTGCGGATCGAGGAGTTGGCCTGGTGAGTGACTCGCTCGCAATTCTCGTCGAGGTCGGCACCGCCCTGTGCCAAACCCTCCACCTGCGTGACCTCTTGAACGCGATGATGGAACGCGTACGCATCGTCCTCGATGCCGAGGCGTGTTCCGTGATGCTGCTCGACGAAGCGACGCAGACGCTGCGCTGGGAAGTGGCGCTCGGCACCGGCGCGGGAAAGCTGCAGACGCTGTCCGTCCCGATCGGACGGGGCATCAGCGGCCGGGTCGCCGCGACCGGCGAGGTGATTCGGATCGAAGACGCCCGCAGCGACCCGCGCTGGCAGGGCCATCGCTACGATCAAGAAACCGGCTTCACGACGCGCTCGATCCTCTGCGTCCCGATCCGCGCGCGCGATCGGGTCACCGGGGTTATTCAAGTGCTCAATCGCCGCGGCGGACCGTTTCGCGATGAAGATCAGCAGTTGCTCGAAGCGCTCGCCGGCATGGGCGGTGTCGCGATCGAGAACGCGCGCCTCTACGAAAACCTCGAAGAGAAAGTGCAGGCGCGTACGGCCGAGCTGACGCGCGCGCTGGCCGATCTGCGCGACACGCAGGCGCAACTCGTGCAATCCGAAAAGATGGCGGCGCTCGGCGACCTGGTCGCCGGGGTCGCGCATGAAATCAACACGCCGCTCGGCGCGGTGGCGAGCAACACCGACTTGGTTGGGCGCGCGTTGGCCAAGGTGAAGGACGCGCTTGGAGACGCGAGCCAGCACGACCGCGCCGCCGGCTTCGTCGACAAGGCCGCGCAGATGGCCGATGTCAGCCGCGAGGCCTGCCGGCGCATCGGCGAGATCGTCCGCAGCCTGCGCAACTTTGCGCGCCTCGACGAGGCGGAGCGTAAGCCCGCCGATTTGCACGAAGGGATCGAGTCGACCTTGACCTTGGTCGCCCATCTGTTGAAGAACCGCATCACCGTGTTGCGCGACTATGGCCAGCTCCCGCCGGTGGACTGCTACGCGAACCAGCTCAACCAGGTATTCCTCAACATGCTGGTGAACGCGGCCCACGCGATCAACGGCCCGGGCGAGATTACCATCCGGACTCGCGTGCGCGCCGCCGACACCGTGACCGTCGAAATCAGCGACACCGGCTCCGGGATCGCGCCGGAGAACGTGCCGAAGATCTTCAACCCCGGATTCACCACGAAGGGGGTCGGGGTCGGGACTGGTTTGGGATTGGCCATCTGCTTTCGGATCGTCGAGAACCATCGCGGGAAGATCGAGGTCGACAGCACGGTCGGTCGCGGAACCACGTTCCGCATTACGTTGCCGATCCATGCGGTGGCAGCCGCGACGGCGTGACGTCAGAGGAGTGATGCATGAAGGCCCTGCGTGCCATGATCGCCAAGGAGTTTCTCCACATCAGCCGCGACCCGCAATTGATCGGCTTCGTGCTGGCGCTGCCGGTGCTGTTGGTGGTGTTGTTCGGCTACGCGCTGCGGTTGAAGGTCGATCACATGCGCGTCGCCGTGTGGGATCAGGATCAAACGTTCTTCAGCGCCAGCGTGAAGGATCGTCTGCGCGGCAACGGGCAGTTCAACGTCATCGAGGTCGACTCCGAAGGCGCGATCCGGCGCGGCCTGCAGCTCGGCACGGTCCGTCTCGGGTTGGTCATTCCGAAGGGCTTCACCGAACGGCTCGGCAACAACCAGCAGACGGAGTTCCCGCTGTTCGTCGACGGCACCATGCCGACGCTGGCGCAGGCGGCGCTCTACGGCGCGCGTGTGGTGACCAGCGACGACGCGGTCCGAGATCTGCAGTTCGACGACCCCGATCACCCCGCCCCGCCGCTGCGCGAACCGCCGGTCAAAATCGGCGAGCATATTCTCTTCAATCCACAACTGCGCGACTCGGACTTTTTTCTGCCCGGGACGATCGGCATCGTGATCATGGTGGTGGTGCTCGTGCTGTCGGCGGGTTTGGTGCGCGAGAAGGAGCAAGCCACCATCGAGCAGCTGCTGGTGACGCCGATCTCGCGCTTCGCGCTCATCGGCGGCAAGATGATTCCCTACGGCATCATCGCCCTGGTGGACTTCGTGATCGTCTCGCTGCTGGCCAAATTCATCTTCGCCTTGCCGTTTGGCGGCACGATGTTCGCAGTCGGCGCGCTGGCAGTATTGTTCATTCTCTCGCTGCTGGCGCTGGGCGCGTTGATCTCCACCGTGTCGTACACGCAGATTCAAGCCAACTTCATGGCTCTCTTCGTCATCATTCCGTCGATTCTGATGTCCGGCTTCGTGTTTCCGATCGAAGCGATTCCGAGTTGGCTGCAATGGGCGGTGTGGAGCCTGCCGATGACGTATTTCATGGAGGCGATTCGCGGGCTGACGCTGAAGGGCACCTCGGTCGTGGATCAATGGCGCGACTTCGCCGTGCTCACCGGATTCATGGTCGGCTTCACGCTGCTCAGCCTGGCCCGTTTCCGCAAACAGTTGGCATAAAGGGCGAGACTCAGATGACGACAATGAGCATGCACGACGAGCTGCACGTGAAGAAAGGCGACGTGATCTTTCGCCAGGGCGATCGCGGACAAGAAATGTTCGTCATCTCGGCCGGCCGGGTGCGCTTGAGTCTGGGCGTGGGCGGCCATGACAAGGAGTTGCGCGTACTCGGCCCCAGCGAATTCTTCGGCGAATTGTCGCTGCTCGGCGATGCGCCGCGCAGCGCGACCGCGACTGCGCTCGAAGACTGTACGCTGCTGCCGGTCGCCCGCGACGTGTTTGCGATGCTGGTACAAGACGACCTCGACATCGTCTTCCGCATGATGAACATCCAGGGACAGCGCCTGCGCGACACCAACCAGCCGGTGGAGGAACTGAGTCGGCAACTCGGCCGCGTGCGGATCGCGGCGTATGCCCTGCGGCGCGTCGGCGATGCGGCGCTGCCGCACTCGGTTCGGGTGTCGGAGTTGGCGAGTGAGTTGGGGCTGGCGACCGAGGTCGTCACGCCGACCGTCACCGACTTGGTCGGGCGCGGAGCCGGAACCTTGCACGACGGATCGTGGACGTTCGACGGCCGGCCGGCGGTGGCGCAGTTGGTCGCGGCTCTCTGCCGCTACGCGGATCAGTGAGTCGCTGCGTGTCGCTTAGCCGCCGGCGGCTTCGTCCATGCGGCGCGTGTAGCTGACGAAGATATCTTCGAGGCTGGGGTACACCGAGCGAATCCCGAGCACCTCGATCTTGGCCGCCACCAAGCGTTTGTGCAGCGTGTCCATCACCACGGCGCGGCGCGCGGCGGCCGAGAACGACGCGAACGGATCGTCGTTGGTCGTCGGTTCGGGCGGAACATCTTTCACGCGGATGTGCAGCGCTTGTCCGAAGACGCTCACGTCGTCGACGTATGGCGCGTCGCGCAACACCGCCAAGGCCGGCATCAGCGGCTGACAGATGATTTCCAGCCGGCGATTGCTGTTGGCGATCTCCTCGCGCTTCATCGAGTTCGGATCGCCGCAGACCAGCAACGTGCCGTAGTAGACGTACGCCGCTTTGGTGCAGCGCTCGGCCTCGTCCATGTAGTGCGTGGTGACGAACAGCGTGGTGCCTTCCTGCGCGAGCCGAAACAACAGATCCCACATCTGCCGCCGCGCGACCGGATCGACGCCCGCAGTCGGCTCGTCGAGAAACAGGATCCTCGGACGGTGAATCAGCGCGCACGCCAGGGCGAGGCGTTGTTTCAAGCCGCCCGACAAGCTTCCCGAGGCTTGGCCTTCACGACCTTCCAGTCCGCACAAACGCAGCAAGTCGCGCTTGCGCGGCTCGGCGTCGCCGGCGGGCACGCGGTAGACGTCGCCGAAGAAGTTCAAGTTCTCGCGAATCGTCAGATCGGGATACAGGCTGAACCGCTGTGAGACGTAGCCGATGGTGCGTTTGATCTGCTCCGGTTCGGTGGCGACGTCGTAGCCGCCGACGGTGGCGCGGCCCGAAGTTGGTTCGAGCAGTCCGCACAACATGCGGATGAGGGT
The DNA here is from genome assembly GCA_035541895.1 of Binatia bacterium. Taxonomy (GTDB): domain Bacteria; phylum Desulfobacterota; class Binatia; order HRBIN30; family JACQVA1; genus DATKMK01. Next base: position 33,405 of record DATKMK010000125.1, read on the forward strand.
GGTCTTTCCCGAACCGTTGGGACCCAGCAGGCCGAAGATTTCGCCCTCAGGAATCGTCAGCGACAGGCGTTTCACGGCCTCCCGGGTGCCGAAGCGCTTGGTGAGATTCTCGGTCACAATCGCATCTGCCATCGCCTGGTCTCACCCACCTTTCCGATGCCGGTCTGCCTACTACGGTCCGCTGCCGCATCGCAAGGGCAATCGCTTGACCATCCGCGTGATTCGCCCGTATGGGAACACGCGATGAGACGCCTGCTCCGACTGCCCCAGCGTGCGCCGCGGCTGACCCTCGCGGTGATGTGTGCGCTCACCGTCTTCTTCGGTGTCTTCGCCGGCCGCGTCAAGATGGACAGCTCGATCGAGAATCTGTTGCCGGCGGACGATCCCGACAAGCTCTACTACGACGACGTGAGGAAGGTCTTCGGCGACGAGGAGATTGCGGTCATCGGCGTGTTTGCCGAGGACGTGTTTGCGCCGTCGACCTTGGCCAAGATCGATCGGCTGTCGCAGCGCCTCGCCAAGATCGACGGCGTGCGGGAGGTGCTGAGCCTGACCACGGTGAAGGGCGTGGAGATGGGCGACTTCGGTTTGACGGCCGGGCGCTTGATGCAGCAGCTTCCGGCCACCACCGACGAGGCGGCGGCGCTTCGTTCCCGCGTGCTGGCCAACCCGATTTACCTCAAGAACGTGGTCTCGGCCGACAGTCGCGCCAGCGGCGTCACCGTCGTGTTCGACGATCTCAGCGACGAGGAGTTCCTGCGCCGCGGTATCGAACAGCACATGCGGGCGTTGATCGCCGAGCTGCAAGGTCCCGAGCAGTTCGCCATCACCGGGATCCCGACGATCAAGGTCAACGCCGCTGCCTTGATGCAAGGCGACACCAACAAGTTCACGCCGCTGGCAATGCTGCTGGTGATCGCGGTGCTGGCGTGCGCGTTTCGCACGCTCCGCGGCGTGCTGATTCCGCTCAGCACGGTGGTGATCGGCGTGGTGTGGACGACCGGCGTGATGGTGCTGGCCGGGGGCGCGATCAATCTGGGCACCTTGGTGCTCAATCCGCTGCTGATGGTGATCGGCGTGGCGTCCGGCATTCACCTCATCAGCGAGTACTACATGGAAGTGAAACCCGGCCATCCGCCGGCCGAGATCGTCGCGCACGCGATCGACCGCGTCAGCGTGCCGGTGCTGGTGGCGGCGGCGACGACCCTGATCGGCTTCGGCACCCTGATCTTCACCCCCATCAGGGCGGTGCGCGAGTTCGGCATCTACAGCGTCTTCGGCATCAGCGCCATCGTCCTCGCGGCGTTCACTGTGGTGCCGGCGCTGCTGATCGTGTTGCCGTTGCCGAAACGGGTGCCGCCGGGTCTCGACGATCAAGGCGGCTTCGTGCCGGAAACCTTGCAGCGAATCGGATCGTTCGCCGTGCGTCACCGCCGCGCGGTGTTGGGCTGCGCCGGGGTACTGCTGCTGCTGAGCATCTGGGGGATCTCGCGGATTGTGGTGGAGACCGACTACATCGGCTTCTTTCGGCCGGACAGCTCCATTCGCACCGAGAACGCCGCGATTGCCGCGCGGCTCGCCGGGACGCAGCCGGTCTACGTGGTGATCGACGGAAATGCGCCGGAAGCCGCCACCCGCATCGACGTGCTCGCCGCGATGCGCGATCTGCAGCGGTTCATCGAGCAACAGCCGGGCGTCGACAAGACCATGTCGCTTGCCGACTACCTGGTGCTGGTGCGCAAGGTTTTGCAGCCCGACGCGGCCGACGGACTGCCGGCGACGCAAGCGGAGGTCGGCCAAATTCTGCTGCTCGTCGATCCGAACGACGTCAAGGCGGTCGTCAACGGCGATCACTCACGCGCCAACATCATTGTGCGGACCCGCCTCTCGCGCTCCGGCGAAGTCGGCACGTTCGTGCAGAAGGTGGAGGAGTTCGCGGCGCAGCACTTCCCGCACGGCGTGCGGGTCAAAGCCACCGGCACGACGGTGTTGTTGGGACAATCGGCCGACTCGCTGGCGTGGGGCCAGGTGACCGGTTTGTGGCAAGAGCTGTCGGCGCTGTTGCTGCTGCTGTCGCTCATGTTCTTGTCGCTGCGCGTCGGCATCCTCGCACTGATCCCGAACGTGTTCCCGACGGTGGTGCTGTTCGGGCTGATGGGCTGGCTGGGGATCAGCTTGAACATCTCGACCAGCATGATCGCGGCGATCGCCGTCGGCATCGCGATCGACGATACGATTCACCTGCTCGACACCTTCAACGAAGGCTTGCGGCGGACCGGCAGCCAGGAGCAAGCCATCATCGATGCGATGGGCTCGGTGGGCCAGGCCGCGTTCTTCATCGCGCTCGCGCTGTCGGCGGGCTTCTTCATCGTCTGTCTGTCGAACTTCCAACCGGTGATGCACTTCGGCTTGTTGTCGGGAATCACGATGATGATCGCGCTGGTGATCGAGCTGTTCCTGACGCCGGCGCTGGTGACGACGACGAAGATCATCACGCTGTGGGACCTGCTCTTCCTCAAGCTCGGGCCGGAGCCGCACAAGCAGATCGCGTTGTTCTCGGGGTTGCGCCCATTTCAAGCCAAGCTGGTGGTACTGATGGGCCATCTCGAAACCGCGCGGCGCGGCGATCACATCACCCGCCGCGGCGAGCTGAAGCCGGAGCTGTACGTGTTGCTCAACGGTCAAGCCGAGGTACAGCGCGAAGGCGGGTTGATCTTGCGCACGGTCGGCCGCGGCGAAGTCATCGGCGAAATGGGATTGATGCGGCACCGGCCGCGCTCGGCCGACGTGATCGCCGCCGAGGACACGGACTATCTCGTCCTCGATGAGCGATTCCTCACCCGCATCCGCCGCCGCTACCCACGCATCGCCGCGAAGGTCTTTCTGAACCTCACCCGCATCCTCAGCGACCGCTTGGAGAGCACCACCGACGCCCTCGCCGCCGCCCCGCGAGCCGCGGTGGGAAGTTGAGACGGTTGGCCGAACGTTGGCACGCTACACGGTATCCGCGAGAGTTCCGGCCGCGCCGGGGTGATTGCATCGGGCCCGGCAACGGTGTCATGGTTCGAGACGCCGGCAGGGCGCGGTCGCGCCCGTGCCAAGGAGGACGCGATGCAAACCGAAGCATGTGAGGACAGGCGCGCTCCAGGATTGACGCGACGAGAATTCACGACTTTGGCTGCGGGGACGGTCGCCTCATTGGCGCTGACGCGGCAAAGTTCCGCGCAAGCGGCCCCCGGTGCTCTCGACATCCCACTGCGTTACGCGGAGGACAAGCGCCCCGCCACGGTGGCGCTCGCCGGGATCACGCGCGGTTCGAGCGACGACCTCATCGAAGCCGCGGTCCAGCGTGCGGCTCTGGCGGCCACCGACTTCACGTGGTTGTCGCGCGGCGATCGAGTTCTCCTCAAGCCGGTGTGCAACTCCGGCAACGACTACCCGGCGACCACCGATCCCGCCGCGCTGCGGGCGATGATCCGCTTGCTGAAAGAGAAAGGCGCCGGGCGTGTCGTCGTCGGCGACATGTCGGGTGTCCAGTTCGTTCGTTTCTCGGAGGATCGGCTCACCGGCAGCACGCGCGAGCTAATGCGGCGCAATGGAATGGTGCGCGCGATCGAAGCGGCCGGCGGTGCACTCGTCGCCTTCGAGGAAGCCGGCTGGGATGGGTTCTACGACGAGCGCCCGCGCGCGTCGGCGAGCTGGCGCGATCCGATCCTGTTGCCGAAGATCCTCAACGAGATCGATCACGTCATCCTCATGCCGCGCTGCGCGCGCCACCTGCTGGCCGGCAGCACGCTCGGGCTCAAAGCCGCCGTCGGCTGGTGGCGCCACGACTCGCGACTCGAGTACCACCACGACGCGGGAACTTTCTCGCAGAAGACGGCCGAGTCGAATACCGTACCCACGCTGCTCGCCAAGCAGCGTCTCGTCCTCACCAGCGCCACCAAGGTGTTGACGACCTTTGGCCCAGACGCAGGCCACGTCGTCGCTCCCGAAACCGGACTCATCATCGCCAGCCCCTCGGTGCTGGCGCACGATATGGTGTCGCTCGCGTGGTTGCTGCAGACGCGCGCGACGGTTCCGGCGGAGTTGAAAGACGGCGTCCGTAAGGATCCGAACCAATCCGGTCTCTACGTCAACTTTGCCAACCGGGTTGTGACCAATTGGCTCGGGGGATTCGGGGCGGCGCTGACCGCGGAAGCGTTGGCGCGCTACGACCTCGACCGCGTGTGGGACGATCGCGTGTTGCGGCATGGGGCGACCGCCTTCGGCGGCGTGCCGCACGTTGAATTCGTCGTGATCGACCGCTCGGTGCCGGAGCCGCTGCGCGCCGGTCTCGCTGCCGACGTCGCGCTGTCGGTGTGAGGATTCCGATCGCAAAGAACCGACTGCCCTAGATGTCCAGTCCCGCGCCGTGCACGCGTAACCACTCGCGCCGCTCGCCGTACGTGGCCATGACCTTGTCCACCTCGTTCCAGAACGCGTTGCTGTGGTCGCGGTGATGAAAGTGACACAGCTCGTGCACGACGATGTAGTCGATGATCGTCTGCGGTGCCATCATGCACTTCCAGTGAAACGCGACGTTACCCTTGGGCGAGCAAGAGGCCCAACGAAGGCCGAGCTCTCGCACCGCAATTGAGCGCGGCGTGACGCCGACCTTCGGCGCGTAGTAGCGAACCCGCTGAGTGATCCGCTCAGCACCGCGGGCAATGTAATAGTCGCGGAACGCAGCTTTTGCGGCTGCGGTTTCACCCTTATGTGCGAGGTCGGGGCGAAGGCAGAAGCGTCCGCCTTTGAGCAACAGCGGCTCCCACTGGTTCGCGACGAGCAGCAGACGGTACGAGCGGCCGAGATATAGAAAGCCCTCACCGTTACGGTACTCTCGCAAGACACGCGGGGCATTCAGATCGCGCCACTCCGCCAGGTGTTTGTAGATCCAGTACCGCTTGGAGTCGACGATGTCTTCGATCCGCTCATCGGGAATCGAGCCTGGTGCGCGGACGAGCACCCGGCCGTCGCGCTCGATGACGATGTCCGTCGTCGAGCGACGGCTGCGGATCACGTCGTAGGTGATGTCGTTTCTCCGAGTAGCGTTCATTGAGTCAGCTCGTGGTGACGCTTCTCGGCGAGCTTGACGATCTCGACGGCGATCCGTTCGTGCTTGGCACTCAGTTGCGGAATGTTCGCGAGCAGAATGTCCGTATCGATGGCGGCCCGCAGCTTCTTCACCTCGATCGGCTTCTTCCAGAAGTCGATGATGCCGATGGTGTCTTGCAGACGCTGGACGATTTCGGTCATTAGCTCCTTGAGCGCTTGGCGATGCTCGCCAGGTACGTTGCTGCCGTTGAAGGCGAGCTGCTGCACGTAGTCGTAGAAAGTCGTCGCTTCCTTCGAGAGGCCCTCGATGGCCTCCTGTCGGCCGGCCATCGCCTCGCGGCGCAGAACGAAGAAGGTGTATTGATCGCGGTTGGCGAGCTGCCCGGCGATGGCGTCCTCAGCCATGCCGCGCGCCTTCAGATCCCTGGCGAGCTGCTCGCGTTCCTGATCGAAGAGATCGCTCAACCGCTTCAGGAAGAGCATTCCAAAAATGTATTCCTTGTACTCCGAGGCATCCATGTTGCCGCGTAGATCATCGCAGGCGCGGAACAGGAGGCTGGAGAGCTGGCTGAGGGAGCTTCACCGGGTGGAACCCCAGGCCTGGACTCTCTGCGGGGGTTGGCTACCAGTAGTCGCTAGGGCGGTGTCGAGCGCCACGAAGATCCCCTCCGAGCTGGTTGCGACTCAGTAGCACCCGTGCCGCGCGTGCGGCAACCAGCCTTGGATCGTTGCAGCAAGCCTCCGGGGATAGTGACCGGACTCGGCTCACCGCACCCGTCCGGTTGCCCCCTTCTCCGGTCTGTGCTCTTGTCCGTCACTCAGTCACCAGGAGGAGAGATCATGCGGATGCTGCGCTTCGCGCTTGGAACCACGATGGGCCTCTCATTGCTAGCGCTTGGCGCGGTCGCGCGTGCCGATGACCCGGCGCCGCGTGATTTGCTGCAGAAGGTCGTCGACACGATCCCGCGGAACCCGTTTACGGCGAAGGCCAAACTGTCGTCGCCGACCCGCGGGTGGGTGCGCGAGATGGAGCTGAGCTACAAGCACGTCGACAACAACGACGCCACCTATCTCGAAGTCACGGCACCGATGGACGTGAAGGACACCCGCTTTCTCCTGGTCGACCACCCGACCGGACCGGACGAACAATGGATCTACGTGCCGGCGATGAAGCGCGCGATTCAAGTGTCCGAGACGACCCGCAAGCAGCCGTTTCTCGGCTCCGACTTCTACGTCTCCGACATGGTGCGGCCCGACATCGACGCGTTCAACTATCGGTATCTCGGCGGCGAAGACGTCGGCGGCCGCCACTGCAAGTTGATCGAGAGCACGCCGAAGAATCCCGAGAAGGAGTTGTACAGCAAGACCGTCATGGCGATCGATCCCACTGATCTGGTGATCACGCGCACCCAGTTCTTCGACGCGAAGGGCCAGCTCCTCAAGGTGTTCACCATCGACAAGCTGGAAAAGATCGACGGACAGTTCACCCCACTGCAACAGGTGATGAAGAACGTGCAGGACAACACCGAGTCGAGGCTCGAACTGACCGAGGTCAAATTCAACGCCACCATTCCGGACGAGATGTTCCGCAAGGCCTACCTGATCCGATAGTAAGGAAACTGCGCGCGCATGGCTGAACGGTACGACGTCATCACCATCGGCGGCGGGATCGGCGGCGGCGCACTGGCGACGGTACTCGCACGCGCCGGCCTGTCGGTCCTGGTGCTGGAGAAATCGACGGTCTTTCGCGATCACGTGCGCGGCGAGTGGATCGCCCCGTGGGGCGTCGTCGAACTGAAAACGCTGGGTCTCTACGATGTGGTCGTCACCGCCGGCGGTCACCATCTGTCGCGCCATTGGCCGTGTGACGAGGATGTTCCGCCTGACGAAGCCCTCGCGCTGGCGACCGATCTGTCCGCCTTGGTGCCCGATGTTCCGGGACCGCTGTGCATCGGTCATCCGGCCCTGTGTCAGCTCTTCATCGAACAAGCCGGAACCGCGGGCGCGCGCGTGTTGCGCGGTGTCAGCGACGTCCACCGGTGCATCGGCAGAGCGCCGACCGTGACCTATCGGCTCGACGGCGTCGAACAGCAGGCGCGTGCACGTTTGATCGTCGGCGCCGACGGCCGCGGATCGCACGTGCGCAAGCAACTCGGCATCGAACTGCATCGTGACCCAACGCATCACCTGTTTGCCGGCATGCTGGTCGACGGCGCCGACGGCTGGCCGGCAGACGTGCAAGTGGTCGGGTCTGAGGGGGACGTGCACTACCTGGCGTTTCCCCAGGGCAACGGGCGGGTGCGCTTGTACCTTGGCTACGCCAGCGAGCAGTCGCGCCGGCTTGCGGGTGCCAACGGACCGCGGGCGTTTCTCGATGCGTTCCGTCTGCGCAGCGTTCCGGGCAGCGAGCACCTCGCCAATGCAAGGCCGGCCGGACCCTGTAACTCGTTTCCCAACGAGGACTCGTGGACGACGACGCCGTACACCGACGGCGCCGTGCTGATCGGCGATGCGGCGGGATCGAACGATCCGATCATCGGCCAGGGTTTGTCGATCACGCTCCGCGATGTCCGGCTCGTGCGTGACATCCTGCTCGCCGAGCGTGAATGGACTCCGCAGATCTTCGAGCCGTACGCGCAGGAGCGCGCGGAGCGCATGCGTCGATTGCGATTCTCCGCGTCGATCGTATCGACGCTGAACAACGAGTTTGGGCCGGTCGCGCACGAGCGGCGCCGGCGTGCGCGCGAGCGCCAACTGCAAGACCCGATGCTGCTCCTGCCTGCGTTTGCCGCTCTTCTCGGTCCCGACAATGTTCCAGCGGAAGCGTTCGACGAATCGACGCGCGACCGACTCTTCGCGGCGTGAATGCGTGCAGCCGTAGGACGTTCGGGCGGATGAGGAGGCCCCATGCTTGACCAACGGTTCTTCGCCGAGTCGCCAGGGGAAGTCGGGATCGACCCCGCCAAACTCGACGAGCTGTTCACCCGTGCCGAGAGGGAAGTGCGCGACGGCTTGTTGCCGTCGGCGCAAATCGCGGTGGCGCGTCGCGGCAAAATCGCCGGCATGCGCACCTTCGGTCGCGTGACACACGAAGGCCGGCCCGCGGATGCGAACAACGATACGCTGTACGTCGTGTTTTCCTCGACGAAGGGTATCACCTCAGCGGCGGCGTGGTTGCTGATCCAAGAAGGAAAGCTCGATCCAGCGGAGCGTGTCGCGGACATCATTCCCGAGTTCGGCACCAATGGGAAAGAGATCATTCGAGTCGAGCAACTGTTCACGCATACGGCGGGGTTTCCGCTTGCGCCGCTTCCCGCCGCGGAGTTCAACCACCGCGCCAAGCGGCTGGAGCGCTTCGGTCGCTGGCGGCTGAATTGGGAACCCGGCACGCGCTTCGAGTACCATCCGACGTCGAGCATGTGGGTGATCGCCGAGCTGATCGAACGGCGCGCCGGGATGGATTTCCGGCGCTTCATCCGCGAGCGCATTGCCGAGCCGCTTGGGTTGCCGGACCTGCACGTCGGCGCCCCGCGCGCAGAGCACGGCCGCGTCGCCGACATCACCTACGTCGCCGAGGCTCCATCGCCCGACGAACTGCAGCGCCTCGGTTTTCCGGTCATTCCCGAAGGCGAGGTGACCGAGACGGCGTTGACCGGCTTCAACCAGCCGGCGGCGCGCGAGGCCGGAGTGCCCGGCGGCGGCGGGATCATGAGCGCAGCCGAGCTGGCGTTGTTCTATCAAGCGTTGCTCGCCGCCAGCGCCCCCGAGGACGGGCGCGTTTGGCGGCGCGAGACCATGCAGATGGTACGAACCGTGCGCACCGGCGATCTGGTCGATCCCATCTTCAACAAGCGCGCGAATCGCGGACTGGGGGTCGTCATCGCCGGCGATGCGGATCGGGTGTATCGCGGCTTCGGGCGGACCGGATCGGCAGCTATGTTCGGCCACAACGGCGCCGGCGGCCAGATCGCGTGGGGCGATCCCGAAAGCGGGATCTCGCTCGGCTACTGCACCAACGGCTTTGATCGCCACCCGGTGCGGCAAGCCCGCCGCAGCGTCGCAATTTCGAGCTTGGCTGCGGTCTGCGCGACCTGATCTCTTCAACCAAACGTAGGCAGTCGGCGGTGTCGGGTGCATCGGCGAGACTGCGATCGGTGCCAGGTCCGATATGCGCGCAGCGATCACCGTGCGCAGCATGGCCATCGATGATGAATGGCATTGCCGGTGCTACCCACGGTCGTGTGATGCAGCTCGACGACATCGGCGAGCCACGATACGCTGCGCGAGTGGTCCATGCGCCGTAGAGCACTGATCGGACTTACTGTGGCGGTCGTCATGGCGGCGACTGTGATCCTCGTTCGCCTGCGGAGCCGACCACCGGAAATCGGGAAGACGGCGATCGTCACGCGCGGGAGCATCGAGCGCGTGGTGGTCGCGTCGGGGACGATCGAGCCGGAACATCTCGTCGACGTGCGCGCCAAGGTCAGCGGCATCGTCGAACGCTTCCACGTCGACGCCGGCGATCGGGTCACCGCCGGACAGGTGGTGGCGGAGATCGAGCGGGAAACGCTGGAAGCGGCGGTGCGCGAGGCGCGCGCGGTGGTGAATGAGGCGCAAGTCGAGCGCGATCACGCGGGCGTCGAGTTGCAGCGCAAGATCGATTTGTTTCGCAGCGGCGTGGAATCGCAAGATGTGCTCGATCGCGCGCGCAGCGAACACGCGCGTGCCGACGCACGCCTCGAACGTGCGCGCGCCACGCTCCAGCGCCTCGAACAGGAACTCGCCTACGCGACGATTGCGGCGCCGATCGACGGCTTGGTGCTGCGCCGCGAGCTCAACCCCGGCGCGGCAGTCGCCTCGGTGGCTTCGGTCACCGGCGGCACGGTGCTGATGACGATCGCCGACACCTCGCAAATGCACCTGTTGGGCACCGTGGACGAAAACGAGATCGCGCAGGTCCGGGTCGGGATGCCGGCGCGCATTCGTACCGAGGCCTACAGCGACCGGGTGTTTCCCGGCCGCGTGCGCAAGATCGCCTCGCTCGGCGATCGCAAGGAGAACGTCACCTCGTTCAAGGTTGAAGTCACCGTGCTCGACGGTGTGGACGCGTTGTGGCCGCGGATGTCGGGCGATGCGGACATCATCGCCGAGATCCACGACAACGCACTGGTCCTGCCGGAGGCGGCGCTGCTGTATGAGGGAAAGGACATCGTCGTCGAGCGCGTCGAGCATGCCTCGCCGTCGCATCTCGTACGCCGACCCGTGCGCCTCGGCATCACCACCGGGGATCGAGTGGAAATCCTCGACGGCCTGATCGACGGCGATGAGGTCAAGTTGCAGTAGGGGGGCGCGACCTCGATGAGCCCGGTCATCAAACTCACGGGCGTGACCAAGCTCTACGACATGGGTGAGGCGCCGGTGCGCGCGCTCAACGGCATCGATCTCGAAATCGCCCGTGGCGAGTATGTCGGCGTGATGGGTCCATCGGGATCGGGCAAGACGACGTTGATGGATGTTCTCGGGTGTCTCTCGCGTCCAACCACCGGCACGTATGAGTTTGGGGGCCAACGCGTCGATCAACTGGACGAAGCCGGCTTGGCGCAACTGCGCGGCGAGCGCATCGGATTCGTATTTCAAGCCTTCAACCTGTTGCCGCGCTTGAGCGCGGTCGAAAACGTCGAGTTGCCGTTGCTGTATCGCCGGGTGCCGCGCGCCGGACGCCGCCGGCGCGCGCTCGAACTGCTCGACCGCGTCGGGTTGAGTGCGCGTGCGCGACACCGTCCGGCGGAGTTGTCGGGCGGCGAGCGCCAGCGTGTGGCGATCGCGCGCGCGCTGGTGAACCAGCCGGCTGTGGTGCTGGCCGACGAGCCGACCGGCGCCCTCGACACCGCCACCGGCGACGCGATCATGGATTTGATCGAGTCGCTCAATCACGAAGGACATACCGTGGTGGTCGTGACCCATGATCCCCGAATCGGCGACCGCGTGACGCGTCAGGTACGGCTGCGCGACGGCGTGGTCGAATCCGATGTGACACGGACCGCGAAGCGCTAGGACGCCGCATATGTTCGGCGCGATCATCCGACAGGCGTTCGCTACCATGTGGCTGCATCGCCGATGGGCGGCGCTGACGATGTTCGGCATCGTGTGGGGGACGGCCTCGGTGGTGTTGCTGGTCGGCTGGGGCGTCGGCGTCCATCGCATGGTCGATCGCGGTTTGCAGAAGATCGGCAAGAATCTGGTGTACGTGCTGCCGGGTCGGGTGGGCGAGGATCTTTCTCCGGCGGACGAACGACGCACGGTGACGTTCAAGCTCGAAGACGTGGCGGCGGTGCGGATGTCGACGCGGCGGGCCGAGGTTGTCAGCAGCGAGTTGTTGCAATGGGCCTACGTCCGTGGCGCGGCCAGCGGGCGGAACGTCGACGTGCGCGGTGTCGAGCCGACGATGCAAGCGCTGCGCGGCGCGACACTTGCCGACGGACGCTTCATTTCGCCCGAGGACGTCCGCTTCCGGCGTCGCGTCGCCGTGATTGGGCAGACCGCGCGGGAACGATTGCTGGGTCCGCGGCCGGCGATCGGCGCGCGTGTGAGCGTGAACGGAGAGAGCTTCGTCATCGTCGGTCTGCTTGAGCGCGTCGGCACGCAACTCAGTCGTAATCGCACCGAGACCGACGAGCAGATCTGGATTCCGATCACCACGGCAATGACCATCACCGGCCGCGAGCATGTCGACGCGCTGCTGACGCGTCCTACCGAACGGCGACTGAACGACGACTTGAAGCGCGAGGTGCGTGCAATCCTCGCGCGGCGCCTGCACGTGTCGCCGACCGACGAGGAAGCCGTGTTCATCATCAGCTTGGTCGACATCCTGTCTGGTTTCGACTCCGTGTTCGCCGGTCTCAAAGTGTTCTTGATCGCGTTGGCGGTCGGGACGCTGCTGATCGGCGGCATCGGCGTGATGAACATGATGTTGGTCTCGGTCAGTGAGCGCCGCCGTGAGATTGGATTGCGCTTGGCGGTCGGCGCGCGCCGAGGGCACGTGGTGGGACAATTCTTGATCGAGACCTTGGTGATCACCTCGGTCGGTGGATTCACGGGCCTCGCGCTCGGACTCGGGGCATGCATTGGCTTGGGCCGGTTGCCGAGCGACGTGTTGCCGGTGCCCGTGATCGTCCCGAGTGTGGTGGTGATGGCCGTGGCGGTGACCACGCTGGTCGGGGTGTTGTCCGGCAGCGGTCCGGCGTGGCGCGCCGCGCGCGTCGATCCCGCGGAGTCGTTGCGAGCGGATTGATGATTCGGGATCTCCTCACCGAGGCGATGCGCAACGTGCGGGCGCATTGGATGCGGGTGCTGCTCACCGGCTCCGGCATCGTCTGGGGCATCGCCCTGTTCATCGCGTTGACCGCCATCGGCAGCAGCAACCGCGAACACTACCGCGAAAAGATGGAAGCCGTCGGGCGCAAGGTGATTTACGCGTTCCCCGGCGTCGTTCCGAAACGCGGCGCGGGGAATCGCAACGCGCGTCGGGTGGAACTCGATGGCGACGATCCACCGCGGCTGACCGGATCGCCATTGGTAGAGGACGTCGCGGCCGAACTGTGGACCGGTCCGCGCGTGCTCAAGGGCGGCGGTCATATCAAAGTCGTGTGGACCTACGGCGTTGCGCCGGCAGCGTCGCGCATCCGCAATTTCCAAGTGGGGCGCGGGCGATTCATCTCCGACGCCGACATCGCCGACCGCCGGCGCGTGTTGGTGATCGGCGCGACGGTCGAGCGGCGACTGTTCGGCCGGAAGTCGGCGCTCGGACGCGCCGTGCGTCTGGACGGTCAGCCGTTCCGCATCATCGGGGTGTCGGTGCGGAAGGGCGAACAGATGGTCAATATGGGGCCGCGCGACGATGAGCAGGTACTGATGCCGATCTCGACGGCGCAGACGCTGTTCACCGGCAGCGACAAGATCGGCTACGTGATTTACGAACCGCGCACGCGGCCGGAGGGAGCGGCATCGACCGAACGGGTGCGCGCATTGCTGGCCCGCCACCACTACTTCGTTCCGGCCGATGAAGAAGCGGTGAGCTTCTTCAACATCGCCGAGGCGATGAAGCTCATGGAGTTGATCAGCCTCGCGTTGCAGATTTTCCTGGTCGCGTGTGGAGCGGTGACGTTGGCGGCCGGCGCCGTGGGCGTCATGAACATCATGCTGGTCGCGGTGGCCGAGCGCACGCGCGAAATCGGTTTGCGGAAGGCGGTCGGCGCGACCCACCGTGACGTGTTCGTGCAGGTGATGGGCGAGACGGTAGTCATCACGGTAACCGCCGGCAGCACCGGGCTGGTGCTCGGTGCGATGATCATTTCGGCGCTGCGCTTCCTGCGTGGATCGGCCGAGCGAGTGCAGTTTCTGATGCCGCAAGTGAGCTTCTCGCCGGCCCTTGCGGTGCTCGCGTTCGTGGTACTGGTGGCGGTCGGGGTCCTCGCCGGGGTGGTTCCCGCGCTGCGCGCGGCAAGGCTCGATCCCGCGGTGGCGCTGCGCGAAGAGTAGCGCTTCCTCCGCCCAGAGGCTGTGCTACAAAGTGCGCCGCTATGGAGTCGCTGGCGGCGGTTTTGCGGCGCATTCCGGTTTTCGCGGATCTTCCGCGCGGCAGTTTCGCCAAGATCATTGCCGACCTGCGGGAAGAGCGTCACGCGCCCGGGACGGTGCTGTGCTACGAGGGCGACGAGGCCCTGGATTTCTACATCATCAAATCCGGCTTCGTAGAGGTGTTGGTGAACCGCGGCGCCAATCAACGCGAGCTGGTCGCGGTCAACGGTCCGAACGATTGGTTCGGCGAACGCGCCTTGTTTTCTGATCGTCCCCGTTCCGCAACGGTTGTCACACGCACCGAAGTCGAGGTGTGGCGGTTGGCGAAGGAGAAGTTCGACGAATTGATCGAAGAAAATCCATCGTTGATTCTCCATTTCACGCAGGTGATCAGCGATCGGCTCTATCGCGGCAACCAAGAACTCTCGAAGGTCCAATCGGCGTTCACGCGACAGATGGACGCATTGCTGAACCAGCAGCCGGAGCCACAGCGCGCGTTCCTGACTGCAAGCGCAATTCTCACCGATTTAGATCCCACGGTATTGGGAGAACTACTCGAACACGATGACGCGGCACCACTGCTGGCGGAGTTGGAGGCGCAAGGGATCTTCGTCGTACGGCAGGACGGTCGGTTGATGCACCTCGAAGCCGTGCAGGAATTCTTGTTGACGACGCTGCGCAAAGAGATCGGCGTCGAGGGGGTGTGCTTGCGCCATCGTGCGGCAGCCCAGTTGTATGACCGCCTCGGTCGCTGGGAGCAGGCTCTCGAACATCATCTTGCGGCCGGAGACGTGCGGGTCGCCGCGCGATCGTTGGCGGTGCACATGAACGAGCTGCTCGGCAGCGGTCGCCTCGACAGCGCACAGCGCTGGCTGGCTCGGATTCCGAAGGAAACGATTGAGGAATTCTTGCCGGAGCTGTCCGATCAGGTGGAAAACGTGTCGCAGTCAACCGGGAATGACTTCGTGACGGTGTTCCTACGTGGGGAGTGGAAGCCCCAGATCGATTCCAGCGGGGCGAAATGGTTCGGCGCGCTGGCTGGCGTAGCCGGGGCTGTCGCCATCGCGCAGGCGTCGCCGCCGGCGGGTCTCGGTCCTGCAGGCATGCACATGCTCGGATCGCTGACGTGGGCGGTCGCGTTCTGGGCCTTCGATGTGCTGCCGGACTATGTTGTGGGACTGGGATTGATCATGAGCTGGATTCTCTTCGGCATTGTTCCTCCCGACATTGCGGTGTCGGGATTCACGACCGGGCCGTTCTTCTTGATCATCGGCGTGCTCGGCATCGCGGCATCCTTGCAAAGCTCTGGGTTGCTGTTTCGACTGGCGCTGCAGGTGTTGCGACGGTTCCCGCTGACATATCGCGGCCAAGCGATGGGCTTGGCGCTCAGCGGCACCGCAATCAGTTCGGCGATTCCCGACGTGACCTCGGGCGTCGCGATCGCGGGGCCGATTATTCTCGCGCAGGCGGAATCGCTCGGCTATGCGCGACGGAGCAATGGTTCCGCCGGTCTCGCGATGGCTGCGGTACTCGGGTTCGGGCAGATGAGTCCGTTCTTCCTGACCGGCGCAGCCGAGAACCTGCTCGCATGGGGTCTGTTGCCGGAAACGGCGCGCGCTGAGATTTCCTGGATCGGATGGTTGGTGGCCGCGCTGCCGTTGGCGCTGGTGACGTTCGTCGCTGGTTTTGCTGCGACGATGCTACTCTTTCCCCCGGAGTTCCAGCCGACGATTTCTCGCGGTCTGATCGAAACGCAAATCGAAGCGCTCGGCAAACCCTCGCGGGCGGAAGTTGTGAACGCGGTCGTGTTGGTGCTGGCGATGATCGGATGGATCACTGGGCCCTATCACGGTGTGGATGCGGCGTGGGTCGCGATGACAGGTTTGGCGGTGCTGCTGACGGCGAACTTGCTCGATCGGCCGACTTTTCGGGCGGGGATCTATTGGGACTTTCTATTCTATCTCGGCGCCGTGCTCGGATTGACCGGCGTGGTGCACCAGGTCCACGTCGACACGTGGGTGATTGAGCGATTGAAGCCGATCCTCGAACCGATGGCTGAGTATCCGGCGAGCTTCCTCCTGGTGACAGCGGTGGGAATTTTTGCCGCGCGTTTCATCCTCCCAAGTTTTCCGCTCGTGTCGCTTCTCACGTTGACCGTTGTCCCGATTGCCGCGAATGCGGGAATCCGTCCGCTCAGTCTGATTCTCGTGATCTGCACGACCGTGGCCGTCTGGTTTCTGCCCTATCAAAGCACGTATTACTTGGCACTGTACTTCGGGACGAAGGAGAAGGCGTTCACGCACGGGCAAGTGCGGGTCCTCGCCTGGAGTTATGGACTCATCTACTTACTCGCGATCTGCGTTGCGATTCCTTACTGGCGACTCTTAGGGCTGTTGCGGTAACCCTGAGACGAGGCCTCGCTTGACAACCAAGGAGTTCGCGCGTAGACGGCTAACCATTCGGTCAACTATGCGGCTTAGAGCGATGCCGGGGCGGCAAATGGTGAGGGTCAATAAGAAGTTGACCGGGCGGTTAAGTCGTGGCTGAGGCTGTTGCACGAGCGAATGCAAACGTTGCGCTTGCGAAATACTGGGGCAAGCGCAACGAGATGCTGAATTTGCCCTACACCGGCAGCGTGTCGGTTACCTTGGCCGGGTTGACCACGACGGCGAGGGTGTCTTTCGGCAGTGCGGCCCTTTGCGATCGCATTGTATTGAGCGGAGCACCCGCTGCCAGTGCCGAGGCAGGCCGAGTGAGCGCGTTCCTCGATATTGTGCGGCGGAATGCGGGAAGTTACGCCCGAGCCGAGGTCGAGATTGCAAGCAACTTCCCGATTGCCGCTGGATTGGCATCGTCGGCGTCAACCTTCGCGGCGATGGCACTCGCGGCAACTCGCGCTGCCGGGCTCTCCCTTTCGAAGCGCGAGCTTTCGGTACTTGCTCGCCGAGGGTCGGGGTCGGCCGCGCGGTCGGTGTTCGGCGGCTTTGTGGAATGGTACGCGGGAGAATCGAGCGACGGCACGGACTCGTTTGCCGAGCAAATCGCGCCGCCGGATCACTGGCAACTCGGTGTCGTCGTGGCGATCACACATGAGGGGCCGAAGGGGATTGGCTCGCGCGCAGGGATGGCTCACTCGGTGAAACAGTCACCGTTCTTTCCGGTGTGGCTGCAAACACACGACGCCGACCTTGAGGCGGTTCGTCGCGGCGTCGCTGAACGCAATCTGCGATTGGTCGGCGAAGCGGCCGAGCACAATTGCCTCAAGATGCACGGCGTTGCGATTGCAGCGAGGCCACCGGTTCTCTACTGGACTCCGGCGACGTTGGCCGTGATGCAGTGTGTGTGGCGGATGCGCGCGGAAGGCATCGAAGCGTTTTTCTCGATCGATGCCGGTCCGCAAGTGAAAGTGTTCTGTCCGATCGCGCAGCGACCTGTCGTGGCCCATGCCCTCACGACTGTCCCTGGCGTTCAAAGAGTGTTGCTATCCGAGCCGGGCGGTGGCGTCGAACTGGTGGAGACCGCATGACTGAGCACGTCGTTGTGCGCGCACCCGGCAAGCTGTTTGTGCTCGGCGAGTATGCCGTGCTCCACGGCTGCCCGGCGATCGTCGCCGCAATCGATCGGTATGTGGAAGTTCGTGCACGCCGTCGCGAGGATTCGCGCGTCCGCTTCAATGCGCCGGGGCTGTCGGCTCGCCTCGAATTCGATGCGGGCAGGCCACCCACAAGCGCCCCCCTTCGATTCGCATTAGCTGCGTACGAACGCGTAACCGTGCGCCACGGCAACTTGCGGTCGACCGGTTGCGATGTCGACATCCTCAGCAACCTCGATCCCGAAACGGGCGTCAAGACCGGCTTGGGCGGGAGTGCCGCCATCTCGGTGGCGGTAACCGGAGCACTCCTTGCGCTCGGCGGCAATGACGTTGCGTCATCTTCGACACGGGACGAGATTTTTCGCTCCGCCTTCGAGGCGCATCGCGAGGCGCAAGGCGGCTCGGGCAGCGGTGCCGATGTCGCGGCCAGTTGCTACGGCGGACTCGTTCGCGTCGAACCTCGGACCGATGGCGTGCCGCAAGTTTCCCGAGTTCCACTGTTAGCAGAGGTTGCACTGTTGGTTGGGTGGACCGGCCAAGCCGCCTCCACACCGTCGCTGGTCGAGCGATACCGGAGCGCGTCCAACGGCAAGGCCGCTGCGCGTGCTGACTTTGTGTGCCGGACGCGTGCGTGCGTCGACGCGTTCTTGAGCGGAGCGTGGCGGAATTCGCTCGATACAGCCGGCCACCTCCTCGATGACCTGGCCCGCGCGCTCGCGCTGCCGCTGATGACGCCGCGCCTCCAACAGTTGGTTGAGATCGCCCGATTCCACGGTGCCGGCGCGAAGCACTCGGGTGCCGGCGGAGGCGATTGCGGCATTGCACTCGTCGCGCAGCGGTGCGCGGCGGATCGCATTCGTGCCGCCTGGCTGGACGCGGGGATTACGCCACTCAATCTGCAGCTTGATCAACAGGGAGTTCACCGTGTCCCCAGATAAGTCGCAGCGCACTGCAGGCATTCAAGCGCGCAAGGCCGCACACCTGGATCTCTGTGAGCATGAAGCGGTCGAGTCGCAGGACAAAACGACCTTGTTCGAGGATGTGGATTTCGTTCATACCGCGCTCCCGGAACTCGCGCTCGATGATCTCGATTGCGCGGCGGCATTTCTCGGTAAGCGGCTGCGCGCTCCGTTTCTCATCACCGGCATGACCGGCGGAACGGACGACGCGTTTGCGGTCAATCGGGACCTAGCCGCCGTCGCTGAGCGCTGTGGACTCGGCTTCGGACTTGGCAGCCAGCGCGTGATGCAGCGCGATCCCTGTACCGCCTACACCTTTGCCGTGCGCGACGTCGCGCCGACCGCGTTGGTCTTGTCCAACATCGGCATCGCGCAGGCCGGTTCGCTCTCTTCGAGCGCGCTTCGCTCTCTAGTGATCGACGTTGGTGCCGACGCGCTGTGCGTGCACTTGAACCCCGCACAAGAGCTGATTCAAGCCGAAGGCGATCGCAACTTTCGCGGCGGCTGTGCGACGCTTGAACGACTCTGCGCGGAGCTTCCCATGCCGGTGGTGGTGAAGGAGACCGGCTGCGGGATCTCGCGCGCGGTGGCCGATGCGCTCCGGCGCGTCGGCGTTCGCCACGTCGACGTGTCGGGCGCCGGCGGAACGTCCTGGGTGCGGGTCGAGTCGCTGCGCGGCAACGAACGCAGCCGCCAACTCGGCGAGGTGTTCTCTAACTGGGGCATTCCGACGGCGGCCTCGCTTGCGATGTTACGCGGCGCCGGACTCGAAGTAATCGCCAGCGGCGGCATTCGCAACGGCTTGGAGGTCGCCAAGGCTATCGCCCTGGGCGCATGCGTCGCCGGCGCCGCGCTGCCGGTGTATCGCGCATATCGCAGCGGCGGCATCGACGGGGCCGTGCAGTTCGTCGACCAACTGATCGACGGGCTGAAGGCCGCGATGCTGCTGACCGGATCACGCTCGCTTGCAAACCTGAGCCGCCAGCCCCTGATCTTCGGCGAGCGCATCAACGCGTGGCTGGCGGCCGATGTATCGAAGGAGAAGGGTGGATGATGAGGACCGATGCACACGGTTCCCGGATCACTGGGTTTTATCGCCTGCCGCGGCGCGAACGTCTGGTGCGGTTGGCTGAGCGCTTCGGGCTCAACGCGGACGAGTTGGCCGAACTCGAAGCAGCCTCGCCGCTGCCATTCGAGGTCGCCGATCATATGGTGGAGAACGCGGTGAGCGTTCTCGGTCTGCCGCTCGGTGTCGGGCTCAATTTTCTCGTCAACGGCCGCGATCACATCGTTCCAATGGTCGTCGAGGAGCCCTCGGTAGTGGCGGCGGCCAGTCACGCGGCGCGGATCGTGCGTGACGCCGGCGGCTTTGAAGCCGAGGCCGATCGGTCGGTGATGATCGGCCAGATTCAACTGGTCGATGTGCGCGACGGCGAAGATACCGAGCGTCGTGTCCAACACGCGAAGCAACGACTGCTCGAAGCGGCCAACGCCGTGCATCCGAACATGCTCCGTCGCGGCGGTGGCGCGACCGACATCGAGGTCCGGCGGCTGCCCGACACGAGCTGCGGGCCAATGGTGGTGGTGCACCTGCTCGTCGACGTCGGCGATGCGATGGGCGCGAATGCGGTCAACACTATGGCCGAGGCGATCGCGCCGTTGCTCGAGGAGATCACCGGCGCACGCGCGCGAATGTGCATCCTGTCGAATCTCGCCGATCGGCGTCTTGCCCGCGCCCGCGCGCGCATTCCGTTCGAGCTGCTCGCCGACGGCCGCACTGCCGGTCGGGAGATCGCTCAGCGCCTGATGGAAGCGTGGGCATTCGCCGACGCCGATCCGTACCGCGCCACGACGCATAACAAAGGCATCATGAACGGCATCGACGCGCTCGCGCTCGCGACCGGCAACGATTGGCGCGGCATCGAGGCCGGCGCGCACGCATTCGCGGCGCGGACCGGTCGCTATGGACCGCTTAGCCAATGGCGCATCGACGGCGATGGGCTGCTCGGCACAATCGAGCTGCCGCTCGCGGTTGGTACCGTCGGTGGCAACCTGCAGCTCAATCCGCGGGTGCGCCTGTCGCTCAAGCTGCTCGGGGTCGGGTCGGCGCGCGAGCTGGCTGCCGTGATGGCGGCTGTTGGACTCGGGCAGAACTTCGCGGCGATGCGGGCCTTGGTCACCGACGGCATCCAACGTGGTCACATGGCGCTGCACGCGCGCGGTGTCGCAGTGGCGGCAGGCGCACCGGAGCCGCTGATCGGCCGCGTGATCGAACGGCTGATCGCGTGCGGCGAGATCAAGATTAGTAAGGCACGCGAGATTCTCGCGTCGTTTCGGGTCAACGACGGGTTGCTCGCCCGTTCGTGAGGTAGGGTCGTGGCAAACGCTGCACTGCGACTCGCGCGCGGTCGTGCACCGGGCAAGGTGATTGTGCTCGGCGAACACGCAGCCGTCTACGGCCGTCCAGCGGTCGCGGCCGCGATCGATCGTTGGGTGGATGTCGCGTTGATGCAGGCATCGTACGGACGGTCGGAGGTTGTCGATGACCCGCGTTTCGCAGAAGCATTCGCTCGCGCCGCGCGCCTCGTCGGCACCAGTTGTTCTGAGGTGAGCGCGCAGATCGCGTCGGATCTTCCACAAGCAATGGGCCTCGGGAGTTCAGCGGCCTTGAGTGTCGCGCTGCTGCGCGCGTTCGCCAATTTCGCTGGTCGAGATCTGCCCATCACGGAGCTGAACGCGCATGCTCTGGAAGTCGAAGCCGTCTTCCACGGCACCCCGTCCGGGGTCGACAACAGTGCGGTTGTGTTCGGCGGGGTGATCCGATTCCAACGCGATACGGCGGTTCAGCCGCTGCCGCTGGCGTACTCTGTTCCGTTGGTCATCGCGCTCGGCACAGCGCCCCGGCAGACCAAGCAAGTGGTTGCGGCGTTGCGCGAGCGGTGGACGGCAGATCCCAACACGTACGAACGGCGGTTCGATGAAATTGCCTGGCTGGTCGCCGATGCCGAAGGCTCGCTGGCGTCCGGCG
Organism: Binatia bacterium; assembly: GCA_035541895.1. Classification (GTDB taxonomy): domain Bacteria; phylum Desulfobacterota; class Binatia; order HRBIN30; family JACQVA1; genus DATKMK01. The sequence continues at coordinate 54,658 of DATKMK010000125.1, forward strand.
ATTTTGCCGAGCTCGGCCTGTTGATGAACACCAACCACGGCTTACTGCACTCGCTCGGGGTTTCCAGCGACGAGCTGGAGAGCATGGTCACACTTGCGCGCTCGCACGGCGCCTTGGGGGCGAAGCTCACCGGTGGCGGCGGCGGCGGTGCAATCATCTGCCTCTGCCCTGATCCGCGCGAATCGCTGATTCGCGCATTCGCCGACGCGGGCTGGCAGGCATTTTCAACCGACATTACGGACGGAGGACGAGGAGTTGATGGAAGGAATGCTGCAGCACGACACGAACGGGGCGTCGCCACTCGCGCGTGAGACACTGACCGACCGGATCGACGACGTCGTCCGTCGCAGTCGTCACTACTTCTTGCGCGCGCAGCACCCGCAAGGATTTTGGCAGGCGCCGCTCGAAGCCAATGCCGCCATGGACGCGGAGTACATCTTCTTCAATCGTTTCATGGGTCGACGGGCGGAGGCGGTCGAACGTCGCATCGCCGAACGTTTGTTGGCGACGCAAACCGACGGCGGAAGCTGGCCCCTGTATCACGGCGGACCGGGTCATCTAAGCACGACGATTGAGGCCTACTTCGCGCTGAAGCTCACGGGGCACTCGCCCGACGAATCGGCGATGCGACGCGCACGCGAATTCATTCTCGCGCATGGCGGTCTGGCCAAGGCCGGCATCTTCACTCGCACGTTTCTCGCTTATTTCGCGCAGTTTCCCTGGACCGGGTTGCCGGCGATGCCCGTGGAGTTGATGCTGTTGCCGTCATGGTTCCCGATCAACATCTATGCGCTGTCGAGCTGGGCTCGCGGCACGGTGGTTCCGTTGACCGTTGTGATGGCGAAGCATCCGCGCATTCACATCGATGCCGCGATGGGAGTGAGCGAGCTGTGGTCGGCTCCGCCGAGTGCAACGGATCTCGGGTTTCCGCCGAGTCGCGAATGGCTGACGTGGCGCAACTTGTTTCTCGCGCTCGATCGAGTCCTCAAGTTCATCGGCGGCAGCCCGTGGAAACCCCTGCGTCGGCGCGCGTTGCAAGCGGCGGAGCAATGGATTCTCTCGCATCAAGACACGAACGGAGGCTGGGGCGGCATTCAGCCGGCGATGGTCAACTCCGTCATGGCGTTGCGCGTGCTTGGGTACGGCGACGATCATCCGGCGGTGGCGAACGGGATCCGCGCGATCGACGAGTTCCTCATCGAGCACGATGGGCACCTGTTCCTTCAGCCGTGTGTCTCGCCGACATGGGATACGGCACTCGCCTGCAAGGCGCTGCTCGATTCGGGAATGGAAGCTGATCACCCGGTGCTGACGCGCGCTGCCGATTGGCTGATCGACAATCAGATCTTCAAGCCCGGCGACTGGAGCATCTACAATCCCGCGCTCGATCCGGGTGGTTGGGCGTTCGAGTTCGCCAACGATTGGTATCCCGATGTCGACGACTCTGCCGTGATTCTGATGGTGCTCAAGCGCATCACTGGGATCGATGCCGTCCGCAAGGATCGCGCGATTGCGTACGGGCTCAACTGGACGCTCGGGATGCAGAGTCGCAACGGCGGCTACGGCGCATTCGACACCGACAACGATTCCGAGTTCCTCAACCGGATTCCGTTCGCCGATATGGAGGCGATGATCGATCCGCCGACCGAAGATCTCACCGGCCGACTGCTCGAACTAATGGGCACCCACGGCTTCGATCTCACCTACGACCGCGCGCGACGCGCCCACGCGTTCGTGATGCGCACGCAGCGGCCGGACGGCTCGTGGTGGGGACGCTGGGGTGCGAACTTCATCTACGGCACCTGGTCGGTGCTCTCGGGCTTACGCGCGATCGGCGAGAACATGGAGGCCCCGCACGTTCGCCGCGCGGTGGCGTGGCTGAAGGCACACCAGAACCTTGACGGCGGTTGGGGTGAGTCGCTGAGGTCGTACGACGAAGAGCGCGAAGCGGGGCGCGGCACGTCGACGCCGTCGCAAACCGCGTGGGCGATTCTCGGATTGCTCGCGGGCGAACGCGGCACGAGCCCCGAACTCCTGCGTGGCCTCAGATATCTCGTGGAGCAGCAATCACCCGACGGTACGTGGACGGAGGCGCCGTTCACCGGCACAGGTTTTCCGCGTCACTTCTACCTACGCTACCACATGTATCGAAACTACTTTCCGTTGATGGCACTCGGCGGCGCGCGTGCGCGATTGACGAGCGACGACAACGGACACGGCAAGGGCCTGGACCCGGCGGTCGAGCGCGATCGGAAGGCCCCAGGCCCGTTCAGCGGTGACCTCAACCCAAGCGCGGGTCCCGAGGTCTGGGCGTTGTGATCGATCGCCGGAAAGTTGCATCCTGATGTCGCTCGCGCTGCCATCGATCGATGCCGTCGGTACCCGTGCCGTCGTCGTCGCCGCGTACCGCCACTGCTGGCGAATCGCCACGGCGCACTACGAGAACTTCACGCTCGGGTCGTGGCTGCTTCCAAAACCGCTGCGCCGCCACATTGCGGCAATCTACGCCTTCGCGCGTGCGGCCGACGACGTCGCGGACGAAGGCACCGCACTTCCAGCCGAGCGCCTGGCGCGCTTGCGCGCGTGGGGCGAGGCGCTCGACGATTGCTACCGCGGACGTGCACGTGATCCGATCTTCGTGGCGCTGGCACACACCGCTGCCGAGTTCGACCTGCCGGTTGACCCCTTCCACCAGTTGCTACAGGCGTTCGCCGCCGATGTGCAGTTCACCCCGTTCGAAACGTTCGGCGATTTGCGCAGCTATTGCCGCTGCTCCGCCGATCCGGTGGGGCACCTGATTCTGTTCTTGTTCGGCTATCGCGACGCGCAGCGCCAGCAACTCGCCGGCGAGATCTGCACGGGATTGCAGCTCGCCAATTTCTGGCAAGACGTCGCGGTCGACGCGGCCAAGGGGCGGGTCTACTTTCCGCTCGAAGACGTCCGTCGCTTCGATTGCAGCGTCGACGCAATCGAACGCCGGGAGGTCAGTCCGGGCTTCCGACGGCTCATGCGATTCGAAGTCGAGCGCACCCGCGAGTTGCTCAATTCGGGCTTGCGACTTGCGTCGCTGGTGGAACACCGCCTCGCCCGCGAGGTCCACCTCTTCGCTGCCGGCGGCCTTCAGATTCTACGGGCGATCGAGGCGCTCGACTATGATGTACTGCACAGGCGACCAACGTTGTCGAAGTGGACGAAGGCCGGCCTCGTTCTTCGCACGGCGCTCTGGCACAGGAGAGTGACGGCATGAACCCGCACGGTGATTCCGCTCTCCGCCAGGCATACGACTACTGCCAACAGATCACGCGGCGCAGCTCGAGCAACTTCTACTACGCGTTTCGCTTGCTGCCGCCCGATCGGCGCGACGCGTTGTACGCGGTGTATGCGTTCTGTCGCTTCGTCGACGACATCGCAGACGAAGACGGCCGGCGCGATCCCGCAACCTTGCTCGCGCGCTGGCGCGACGAAGTAGCCCGCGTCTACGACGGGAGCACGCAGCATCCAATCGGTCGAGCGCTCGCCGATGCCGCTCGCCGCTTGCCGTTGGAGCGGCAGCATTTCCTCGGTCTGATCCGCGGCGTCGAGATGGACCTGACGCGGCGCCGCTATGCGACCTTCGAGGAGTTGTACGAGTACTGCTACCTGGTCGCATCGACCGTCGGCCTGCTGTGCATCGAGATTTTTGGATATCACCACGCGAGCGCCCGCGACTATGCCGTCGATCTCGGGGTGGCGTTCCAGCTCACCAACATTCTCCGCGACGTGATGGAAGACGCGCAACGCGGCCGCATCTACCTGCCGCTGAACGATCTGCACAGCTTCGATTGTTCCGAGTCCGACCTGTTGAGCGGGCATTACACGCCGCACGTCGGCGCCTTGATGGCGTTCGAATGCGGCCGGGCGCGTGCCTACTATCTGCGCGCGCGCGGCGCGCTGGCGTCGGAGGATCGCACCTCGCTGGCGCCGGCCGAAGCGATGCGGCTGATCTACGAACATCTGCTCGACCGCATTGAGGCGAGGCACTTCAACGTCTTCGGACCGAAGGTGACGCTGCCGCGCTATCAGAAGTTGACCCTCGCGCTGGCGGCGTGGGGCCGCTCGCATCTGCCCGCGTTCTCGCAGTGAATCCTGTCATCGTCATCGGCGGGGGCTTTGCCGGGCTGGCGGCCGGCGCGGCGCTCGCGGCACGCAGCCTTCCGGTCATTGTTCTCGAAGCCCGTGCCCGACTGGGCGGGCGGGCATACTCGTTTCGCGATGACGACAGCGGCGAGATCGTCGACAACGGCCAGCACGCGATGATGGGCTGCTATCACGAGACGCTGACATTCCTCGGTCGCATCGGCGCGACCGGCAAACTGACGCGGCAACGCAACCTGCGGGTCGAGATGGTCGATGCGCAGCGCGGTGTCGGTGTGATCGCTGCCGCGCCGCTCCCGAGCCCGCTGCATATGCTCGCCGGCGTGCTCGGCTACCGGTTCCTCAGCCGCACCGAGCGGGTGCGCGCGTTGCTCGGCGGCATGCGATTGATGACGATGCGCGCAAGGCGGGACTCGCGCTTGATGGAGCAAACCGTCGAGCGGATCCTAATCGCGCTCGGTCAGTCAGCGAATGCACGGGCAAGCTTTTGGTATCCCGTCGCCGTGGCGACGTTGAACGAAGCCCCAGACCGAGCTGCGGCCGCGCCCCTGGCTGAAGTGCTCGCGCGCGCGTTCTTCAGCTCGCGCGCCGGATCGCAGTTCGTTTTGCCGCGCGTCGGCTTGAGCGATCTCTACACCGATGACGCGCGGCGGTTCATCGAGAGTGGTGGGGGGCATGTCGAGGTCAAGGCGGCGGTGGCGCGAGTCGAGTTGCGCAACGACCGCGTTTCAGCGGTCCATCTGCGCGACGGTCGTCGGCTCGACGCGCGCGCGGTGATCAGCAGCGTGCCGCCGCCGTCGCTACGACAATTCGCCCCGGAGCCGATTCGGACGCTGCCCGGTCTCGATTGCTTCGACACGTCACCGATCGTCTCGGTGCACGTGTGGTTCGATCGCGCGGTGCTGGCGAGCGACTTCGTGGGTTGCCTCGGCACCACGACGCAGTTTGTGTTCAACCGCAGCAAGCTGACCGCGCAGGGCAACGGCAACGGGCGCCAGTTCGTCAGCGCCGTCATCAGCGCCGGTCGCAAGATCGCCGCATGGGAACCGACGCAGATCGCCGATCGGGTGGTGGCCGATCTGCGCGCGTTGCTGCCGGCCGCGGGTCCGGCGCGAGTGTTGCGCTCGGTGGTCGTGAAGGAAAAACAGGCAACCATCTCGGCGACGCCGGCGGCCGAGCGCCATCGTCCCGGGATGCGCACCTCAATCGCAAACTTCCTGCTCGCCGGCGACTGGACACAGACTGGCCTGCCGCCGACGATCGAGAGCGCGGTGCTGAGCGGTCACCGCGCCGCGGCGGCATTCGGGCACGGGTCGAATCCCTAAGTCGTCACTTGCTCTTGCGCTCACCGGCGTGACAGATTGCCTGCATGCGGCTTGACGTGCAGGGGCATCCGATTCATACACGCGCGCTGGCGGTGACGTTCACGCAGCGCGCCGATCAGAAGTTGGACGTGCGCGGGTACGTGATCGATCTGCGCAAGCGCGGGTTGGTCCCGGTCGCTGGCGATCTGCAAGGCACTGGCATCATACATCAGATGCAGCTCGATGCGGTGATCGACCCGGCGAACGCGATCATCGAACAGATCGCCGCGCAGCAACCGAACGTCGCGTTCGAGCCGTCGGCCATGACCGATGGGGAGCAGTGCCGCGATCCGATCCGCGCCATCGAGGCGATGGCCGGTGCGCGGCTGGATGCCGGCTTCTCCCGTCGACTGAGCGAAGTGATCGGCGGCCCGCGCGGCTGCTCGCACCTGCTGACCTTGGCTCATCTGCTCGGATCGACCGCGGTGTGGATGATCGAGCGCGACCGCAGCCTGTTTGGAACCAATCCTGCACGTCTGGTGGGGCAGCGCGTGTTTCGCCGCGATCTCATCATCGACGGGTTCGAAACGCCGGAAGCCGACGGCAGCATGGCGCTGACGCTTGAGCTCGCCGATCTCAACTTTGCGCCGTCGCCGGCGGTCGCGCGTCCGATGGACCGTTACGCTGCGGATCAGGAGATTCGCGGCGTATTCAACATCGGCTTTCCGACCTTCGAACTGCGGCAGATCGCGGTGGCCGAACGCCGTCGTGATGCCGCCACGTTCGACTCCGCGGAGTGGAGCGATCTCGATCAGTCCGTGGCCGGGCTGGTCGGTGTCCGCTTCGGCTTCGGTATCACCGCCGAACTGCTGCGGCGCCTGGGCGAGCGCGCGAGCGACCGCCCGCTGCTCGATGCCTTGCTGATGGTGGCGCCCGCGCTGATTCAATGCACGGCCGCGTTGTCAGACAGTTGGCCGGCAGCGTTCAAGAAGAGCGCGTCGCTGGTGGGCATGGGCGGGTTGCCGGACTCGTGCTACATGTGGCGCCGCAACGGCGCGCTGTCGCGCGCGCGCGAGGCCGAGGGCGGCGTGGTGCCGCTGCGACCGTGAGAGTCGCGCGAACGAGCCACCGTTAGGCGTCGAAACACACCCGTAGCCGCTTCGGCGATCGAAACGCCAAACCGGTCATGTAGGCTTCGTCGGTCGAGTCGAGGCGAAGATTGCGCAGCCGATCGAGGAGCGCGTTCATCGCCGTGCGTGCCTCCAAGCGCGCGAGGTGTGAGCCGACGCAGAAGTGGCGGCCGAAGCCGAAGGCGACGTGGTCGTCGGCGTGGCGGTGGATGTCGAAGCGATCGGGCTCGGGGTA
>DATKMK010000126.1:0-3758 GCA_035541895.1 Binatia bacterium
CCAGTACCGGTCCTTCAGCAGCCGCTTGTACAGCTTGCCGGTCGGATGCCGCGGCAGCTCTGCCTCGAAGTCGACCGACCGCGGGCACTTGATGTGCGACAGGTGTTGTCGGCAAAACTCGATCAATTCCCGTTCGAGTTCCGGGCCCGCGAGCGCCATGTCGACCGGCTGCACGACCGCCTTCACTTCCTCGCCGAAGTCTTCGTTCGGCACGCCGAACACCGCCACGTCGTACACCTTCGGGTGCGTGATCAGCACGTTCTCGGTTTCCTGCGGGTAAATGTTCACGCCGCCGGAAATGATCATGAAGTGCTTGCGGTCGGTCAGATACAGATATCCCTCCTCGTCGAGGTATCCGACGTCGCCGAGCGTCGACCACCCCTTCGGATGGCGCGACTGAGCCGTCTTGTTGGGGTCCTTGTAGTACTCGAATTGACCGCCGCCTTCGAAGTAGATCGTGCCGGGTTCGCCGATCGGTAGTTCCGCGCCGTCGTCGTCGCAGATGTGAACCACGCAGTTGAGTGCACGACCGACGCTGCCGCGATGCTCGAGCCATTCGTGCGAATTGAGCTGCACGAAGCCGTTGCCCTCGGTGCCGGCGTAGTATTCGTACAGTACCGGCCCCCACCACCCGATCATCTGCTCTTTCACCGGAATCGGGCACGGCGCCGCGGCGTGAATCGCACACTTGAGGCTCGACGTGTCGTACTTCGAGCGGGTCTCGGGCGGCAGCTTCAACATGCGCACGAACATCGTCGGCACCCATTGGCTGTGCGTGATGCGATAGCGCTCGATCGCACGCAGCGCAGCCTCCGCCTCGAAATGCTCCATCACGACCACCTGGATGCCGCTGCGCAGGCAGGCCATCGAGAAGCCGAGCGGCGCCGCGTGATAAAGCGGCGCGGGCGACAGATAGATCGAGTCTGGGTTCGCGCCGTACAGCGTCGTCATCACCGGCAACGCGTTCATCTCGCCGAACCGCAGCCCCGACAGCGGGCGTTTGACTCCTTTCGGATAGCCGGTGGTACCGGACGAGTACAGCATCGCCTGGCCTTCGGTCTGATCCGCGATCGGTTGCGGCGGCATCGACGCGATCGACGCCTCCCACGACGCATAGCCGGGGATGGTTGCATCGATCATGTAGCGGTTCCGCACGTTCGGGATGCGCCCCGTCAGCGCCTCGGCCAAGTCGCGCCGCTCCGCCGAGGTGATGAACACCTTCGCCTCGCAATTGTTGACGATGTATTCGACCTCCTGCAGCTGCAGGCGAAAACTGATGGCCGTGTAGTAGAGCCCGGCGCGTTGCGCGGCCCAGCAAATCTGCAGAAAACGCGGATGGTTCTCGAGCATCAACGCGATGTGGTCGCCGGGTTCGAGCCCCAACCGTCGAAACAATTGCGCGCCTTGATTCGACGTCGCTTCGAGCTCGCCGAACGTCACCGCGACACCGCTCCCGGCCATCACATACGCGATTTTGTCCGGTTGTACTGCTGCAATGGCGCCCTCCGGCATGGTGCAAGCCCCACAAGGTTGAGATGATGAACGGCGCACGGTATTGGGTTTGGCAATGTCGTGCAATTGCGGGGCTCCGGCACTCGCGTCGGATCACGCGGACACGGCAAGGGAAACAGGTAGAAACATCTTTTTCCTTGCAGACAAGCAGTTAGATGCCTAACCTGCCGGACGGCTTAACAGATACGGGATCGGAACGCACGACGACATGGCAAGCACAGGACAATTCAATGTCGTCTGCAGCGGCAAGCTGACCGTCCAACTGCATAGAACCGGCGTCTTAGGGATGTTTCGCCGGCCGATCGCCGCCGATTGCCTGCACTTCTCGATCTCCGGGATACAAGTCGAAACGCCCGCGCAATTCAAAGTCGGCCAACCGGTCGTGATGGACCTGATCGTCAACGATCTGCGGGTCGAGGAACTATCCGGCATCGTGCGCAGCGCGAGCGCAGCCGACGACAAGCACTACTACGACATCGACTTCCGCATGGACGAAGGCCCGACCCGGGCGAATACGCTGCACTGCCTGCGCCACATCGACTCGCACGTCCGAACGCAACAACTCAACCTCGTCGGTTGAGCGAATGTCCCATCGTCGCTGATCGCCGGTCGTGATCGACTGGCAATTTCCGTATCCATCCCAACGCGCCCCGGTCGTGGCACGCAACGTCGTTGCGACATCGCAACCGCTCGCCGCGCAAGCAGGACTCGACGCGCTGCGCCGCGGCGGCAACGCCGTCGATGCGGCGCTGACCGCGGCGATCACGCTGACGGTCGTCGAGCCGAACAACAACGGCGTCGGTAGCGACGCGTTCGCGATTGTCGGTTTCGCCGACGGGACTATCCACGGTCTCAACGCCTCGGGGCGCTCGCCGGCCGGATGGACCTACGAGCGCTTCGCCCGCGGCCGGACGGGCTCGTTGGCGATGCCGTTGGTCGGTTGGGACTCGGTCACGGTGCCAGGCGCGGTCAGCGCGTGGGTCGCGCTGTCGGAGCGTTTCGGCAAGCTGCCGTTCGAGCGGCTTTTCGACGCCGCGATTGGCTACGCCGATGACGGCTTCCACGTCGGACCGAAGACGGCCTTCTACTGGCAACTCTCGGCGCCGCGATTTCGCGAGTTTCCGGATTTCATCGAGCACTTTCTGCCCGGCGGCCGCGCGCCGCGCGCGGGCGAATTGTTTCGCCGACCCGACCTCGCGCGCACGTTGCGCGCGATCGCCGATACGCGCGGCGAAGCGTTCTATCGCGGCGAGTTGGCGCAGCGCATCGCCGATACATCGAGGCGCGCCGGCGGCGCGATGACCGCGGCCGACCTCGACGCGCACCGCCCGTCGTGGGTCACCCCGACCCGTCAGGCGTATCGCGGCATCGAGCTGCTCGAAATTCCGCCGAACGGCCAGGGTCTCGCGGCGCAACTCGCGTTGGCGATCCTGTCGCATTTCGATCTCGCGGCGTGGCCGGTGGACGACGTGCGGAGCGTCCACCTGCAGATCGAAGCGATGAAGATCGCGATACGCGCCGCGTTCGATCACTTCGCCGATCCCGCCGCGATGCGCGTCACGCCGGAGCAGCTGCTCGGTGCCGCCCGTCTGAAGCGACTCGCCGATGGCATCGGCGATCGAGCGGCGCCGCTACCGCCGGTCGCTCTGCCCGTCGGTCACGACACCGTCTATCTCACCGCCGCAGACGCCGACGGCACGATGGTGTCGATGATCCAGTCGAACTACATGGGTTTCGGCTCCGGCGTCGTCATTCCCGGCACCGGCATCGCGCTGCAGAATCGCGGCGCGGGGTTCGTGGTCGATCCCACGCATCCGAATTGCGTCGCGCCGAGCAAACGGCCCTATCACACGATCATTCCCGGATTCGTGACCGAGGACGGTCAGCCGCGCATGAGCTTCGGCGTGATGGGCGGCCACATGCAGCACCAAGGTCACGTGCAGATGGTGCATCGCATCTTCGATCATCGGCAGAACCCGCAAGCAGCGTCGGATGCCCCGCGCTGGCACGTGTACCCCGACTTCAGCGTCGGTCTCGAACAAGGCGTCGCCCAGGCGGTCGCAGAGGCGCTCGCGGCGCGCGGTCATACGGTTCGCTACGAACCGCACGAGTCCGTCTTCGGCGGCGCCCAGCTCGTTTATCGACTCGATGCGGGCTACTGCGCGGCATCCGATCACCGCAAAGAAGGTCAGGCCGTCGGGTTCTGAATCGGCGCGTCAGAAATCGCCGCGAACGATGCCCGTCAT
>DATKMK010000127.1:0-6245 GCA_035541895.1 Binatia bacterium
GCACGGCGTGCATCTCGCCGATGCCGATGCGTGGGTGTTCCGCACGGAGCGCGACACCGCGCGCGAGCGCACCGAGCGCGGCGGCAAGTACGAGAAGCCGACCGCAGAGACGATTCACCGCTACACGGACGCAGAGCTCGCATCGATCGCCGAGCACTACCGCAATGAGAAGCGCCGCGGCGCGGATCGGCTCGTGTGGGATGACATTCGCGACGGCGACACGATTCCGACGATCTTGAAAGGGCCGTACACGGTGACCGCCGCCGTGGGCTTCATGCAGACGTGGGGCAGCTACGCGATCAAGAACAACCGCATGGCGTTCAACTACTACGAGGCGCACCCGGGCCTCGCGGCGCCGAACCAGTTCAACGTGCCGGAACCGCCGGTGCGCGTGCACTGGGATAACGATTTCGCGCAGGCGGTCGGCGCGCCGGGCGCGTACGACTTCGGCCCCGAGCGCGTCGGTTGGCTTGCGCACCTGTTGAGCGACTGGCACGGCGATGACGCGCTGATCCGTCGGCTGAACGTGCAGATCCGTCGCCACAACGTCATCGGCGATCTGCTGCGCTGCCAGGGTCGCATCAGCCGCAAACGCATCGAAGACGGCCGTTACTTCGTCGACCTGATCGTGTGGGCACAGACGCAGACCGGCGAGATGTCGCTCAAGGGCGAAGCGACGGTCGAGCTGTTCCGCGACTGAGCGTGGTCGTCGGCGCATTCGAGCCCAGGAGCATTCGATGTCGGATCCGGATTCAGCGAACGAGTGGAGAACCTGCCGATGAGTGACGACATCGTCGACGTGTTGATCATCGGCGCCGGTGCGTCCGGCGCGGCGGTCGCGTGGAGTCTCGCGGAAAGCCGGATGCGCATCGTCTGCTTCGAGCAGGGCGACTGGACCCGGCCGCAAGACTATCCCACCAACTCGACGAACTACGAGAGTCAGGCCTTTGGGCCGTGGCACATGGATCCGAACGTCCGCGGCCGCCCGACCGACTACCCGATCAACAACGACGACTCCGCGGTCACCGTCGTGAATTTCAACGGCGTCGGCGGCAGCACGATCCTGTATGGCGCGCACTTCCCGCGGTTGCATCCGTCGGACTTCAAAGTGCGCACGCTCGACGGCGTGGCGGACGACTGGCCGATCGACTACGCGACGCTCGAACCGTATTTCGCGCAGAACGATCGCGTGATGGGTGTGTCCGGACTCGCCGGCGATCCGATGTACCCGCCCAAGCAGCCGCCGTTGCCGCCGCTGCCGATCGGCCTCGTCGGCGAGACCGTCGCGCGCGGCTTCAATGCGCTCGGCTGGCATTGGTGGCCATCGGACAGTGCGATCATCTCGCGGCCGTACGAAGGTCGCGGCCAGTGCCTGAATCTCGGACCGTGCGTGTCCGGCTGTGCACAAGGCGGCAAGTCGAGCACCGACATCACCTATTGGCCCGAAGCGATCCGGCGCGGCGTGGAGTTGCGCACGCGCCATCGCGTGCGCGAAATCACGCTCGGCCACGACGGCATGGCGAACGGCGTCGTGTACTACGACACCGACGGGAACGAGAACTTCCAGGCCGCGCACGTGGTGATCGTCGCCTGCAACGGCGTGGGGACGCCGCGTCTGCTGCTGAACTCCGTGTCGGGTCGGTTTCCGAACGGGCTCGCGAACAGCAGCGGTCTCGTCGGCAAGAACCTGATGTTCCATCCGGTGACGTGGGCGCAGGGCTTCTTTGCGGAACGGCTCGACAGCCACAAGGGTCCGGCCGCGTGCTGCATCCTCAGCAAGCAGTTCTACGAAACCGATGCCGCACGCGGCTTCGTGCGCGGCTACAACATGCAGGTCTCGCGCGGTGCGGGGCCGCTGACGACGGCGATGACCGGACTCGCGATGGGCACGATCCCGTGGGGTCCCGGGCATCACGAGGCATTCGCGCAGCGCTTCGATCACGTCGCATCGATCGGCGTTCTCTGCGAAGACCTTCCGGAAGCGCACAACACGGTCACGCTCGACCCGGAACTGAAGGATGCCGACGGCATTCCCGCGCCGAAGATCACGTATCGCTACAGCGACAACAGCCTGCGCATGCTCGCGCATGGCCAGGCGCGGGCCGAGGAGGCGCTGCGCGCGGCGGGCGCCGTGGAAGTGATGTCGTCCGGCCCGTTGCGGCAATCGGGCTGGCACCTGCTCGGCACCGCACGCATGGGCAACGACCCGGCGACGTCGGTGGTGAATGCGTGGGGCAGAAGCCACGACGTCAAGAACCTATTCATCGTCGACGGCAGCGTCTTCGTGACGAGCGGTGCCGTGAATCCCGCGAGCACGATCCAGGCGCTCGCGCTGTACATCGCCGATGCGATCAAGAAGAACCTGGCCAACCTGTTCGACTGAGGGGCACGCCGTGAGCCAGCTCATTTCCAGCGATCGACCCATCGGCGGCGGTGCGCTCGCGGTGCTCTCCGCATTGCTCGACACCCTCGTCCCCGCGAGCGACGACCGCCGCATGCCGAGTGCCGCGGACGTCGACTTCCTCGGCCACCTCGAACGCTTCGAAGCCGAGTACCTGCCGCAGCTCGCCGCCGTGCTGCGTGCGTTCGACGCCGAATTCGCGCAGCGCGATCTCACCGCCCGCGTCGCGGAAGTCGGGCGCTTCGCGCAACGCGACCCAGCGGCGTTCAGACAACTCATCCAGCGCGTGTACGACTGCTACTACCAGAACGACCGCGTGCGCCTCGCGATCGGCATGACCGCCGGGCCGCCGTTTCCGCAGGGCAACGCGCTGGCGGCGGGCGATCTCTCGCTGCTCGATCCCGTGATTCGCGACAGTGAGCGATATGGATACCGGCGTAGCAGCCCCTCGATCAGCCTGTTGGAGCGCGTCTCTGGCGGAGCTCGGACATTCGGAAATCACATCTGATAGGACGTACTACATGAAGTCTCGAATTTGCGATCTGCTCGACATCGAGTTCCCACTGATTGCGTTCTCGCACTGCCGCGACGTGGTCGTCGAGGTCTCCAAGGCCGGTGGCATGGGCGTGTTCGGCGCAGCCGCACACAATGCCGAGTCGCTCGAGATCGAACTGAAGTGGATCGACGAGCACATCGGTGGCAAGCCCTACGGCGTCGATCTCCTTGCGCCCACGAGCCTCGCGATCACCGACGACGACACGTCGGAGTCGACGCTGGCTCGGGTCCCGGAGGCGCACCGCGACTTCGCGAGAGGCGTGCTGGCGCAACATGGCATCGACGCCTCGGACGTCTATGCGAACCAGCGCGGCGGCGGCGGCGCCTTCCTGACACCAAAGCGCGCGGCCAACATCATCGACGTGGCGTTCGCGCATCCGATCAAGCTGATCGCGAACGCGCTCGGTGTGCCGCCGCGCTACATGCTCGAGATGGGTCAGCAGCATGGCGTGGCCGTGGCGGCTTTGGTGGGCGCGAAGGAGCACGCGATCAAGCAGTGCGAGGCTGGCGTGGACATACTGGTCGTCGCCGGCACCGAAGCGGGCGGACATACGGGGGACGTCGGCACGATCGTGCTGATACCCGAGATCTGCGAGGCGGTGAAGAACTACGACGTTGCCGTGCTCGCCGCCGGCGGCATCGTGACGGGTCGGCAGATGGCCGCCTGCATGGCGATGGGGGCGCACGGTGCCTGGACGGGCTCGGTGTGGCTGACCACGACCGAAGCCGAGACCTCCCCCGTGGTGAAGGAGAAGTACGTGCAGGCGAGCTCGCGCAGCACGGTGCGCTCGAAGTACCGCACCGGCAAGTACACGCGCCAGCTGCGCTCGCCCTGGACCGACGCGTGGGAGAGCGCCGACGCCCCCGAACCGCTGCCCGCGCCCCTCATGTCGCTCGTTAGCGAACCTGCGCTGCGCAAGGTCACCAAGCTCGCCGAGGGCGGCCACGCCGGCGCGCGTCAGCTGGCCACCTATTTCGTCGGCCAGGGCGTGGGCCTGATGAACAGCATCCAGGACACGCGCACCGTGGTGCGCGAGTTCATGGAGGACTACCTGGCGGCGGTGGAGCGGTTGTCCGCAACGGTGGAGAGCTGACGCCGTCATGTTCCTTTCTCGAGAGGTAATCGCTATGTCGGATTCGTTGGGCAAATCGGCGGTGGATGATGGGCTGACGGCGGCGGCGTTGGGCTTCGACCCGGATGCGTTGCGTGCGCGCTATCGCGTGGAGCGCGATCGACGTTTGCGGCCCGACGGCAGTGATCAATACATCGAGGTCAAGGGAGACTTCCGCCGCTACGTGGATGATCCCTATGTCGAGCCGGGGTTCGCTCGCGCGCCGCTCACCGATGAGGTCGAGGTGGCGATCATCGGCGGCGGTTTTGGCGGGCTGATGGCCGGTGCATTCTTGCGGCGCGTCGGCGTGAAGGACATTCGGATCATCGAGAAAGGCGGCGATTTTGGCGGCACCTGGTATTGGAATCGCTATCCAGGCGCTCAATGCGACATCGAGTCCTATATCTATCTGCCGTTGCTCGAAGAAACGGGCTACATCCCCAAGGAAAAATACGCGTTTGCGCCGGAGATCATGGCCCATGCGCGGCGGATCGGCGAACAGTTCGACCTCTATCGCTCGGCCTGCTTTCAAACCGAGATCCGTGAAATTCGCTGGCTCGAGGACGAAGGCAAGTGGTCGATTGCAACCAATCGCGACGACCGCATGAAGGCGCGCTATGTGGTCATGTCCAACGGCCCGCTCAATCGCCCGAAGCTACCCGGCATCCCCGGCATCGAGACGTTCAAGGGGCATACCTTTCACACCAGTCGCTGGGACTATGACTACACCGGCGGCAATTCGAGCGGCGGCCTGACCAAGCTGGTCGACAAGCGCGTTGCCATCGTCGGCACCGGCGCGACGGCCGTTCAATGCGTGCCGCACCTCGGACAACACGCTGAGCATCTCTATGTCTTTCAGCGCACGCCTTCGTCGGTCGACGTACGCGGCAACAAGCCGACCGATCCCGAGTGGGTGAAGACGCTCGAGCCCGGTTGGCAAAGGCGGCGCATCGAGAATTTCACCAATCTGGTGACGGGCCTGCCGCAAGCCGAAGACCTGGTGGCGGATTGCTGGACCGACATCGTTCGCAATCTCGGCATGATCAGATCAGCCAAGCGACCGAGCGAGCTGTCGCCTCGAGACGTCGCTGCGATGATGGAAATCGCCGACTTCAAGAAGATGAACGAGGTGCGCGCGCGCGTCGACTCGATCGTCGAGGACAAAGCGACGGCTGAATCGCTCAAGCCTTGGTATCGGCAGTTCTGCAAGCGCCCGACGTTCAACGATGACTACCTGCCGACGTTCAACCGTCCGAACGTCACCTTAGTAGATACGTTGGGACGTGGCGTCGATCGCGTCACCGAGAATGGCCTGGTCTTCGACGGCGTCGAGTACCCGGTCGACTGCATCATCTTTGCCACCGGGTTCGAAGTCGGCACCGCTTATACGCGGCGTGCCGGTTTCGAAATTGTCGGACGCGGCGGCAAGACCCTGACGCAGCATTGGGACGGCGGTATGCGGACGCTGCACGGCTTTTACAGCCACGGCTTTCCGAACTGCTTCCATCTCGGAATCACTCAAAACGGATTCACCGCGAACTTCCACCATATTCTGCTCGAGCAGTGCGAGCATGTGGCAACGTTGATCGAAACAGCGAAGCAGCGGCAAGCGACGCGCATCGAGCCGACCGTGATCGCGGAGGAGGAGTGGGTTCAAACCATTCGCGAAAAGGCGTTGCTCAATCGCCTTTCCCAGGCCGACTGCACCCCCGGCTACTACAACAACGAAGGACAGACGGGAACCGGCAAAGGTCTGGCGGATCAGACGTACGGCGGCGGTCCGGTGGAATTTTTCGCGTTGGTGCGGAGTTGGCGCGAAGACGGGCAGATGCGGGGGCTCAGCATGGCTTGAGCGATGGAACCCGGAATCCCGCGCAGCAAAACGAGCACACCATGAGCACCATACTCACCGAATCCTCCAATCGCGTATTGCTTGCGACGCTGAACCGGCCGCAGCAGTTGAACGCGTTCAACGGCGAATTGTTCGACGCGCTCGCGCAGACGTTCATCGATGCCGCCGCGGACGACGGCGTGCGCGTGTTGTTGCTGACGGGCGCGGGGCGCGCGTTCACTGCGGGCGCGGACCTCGCGGAGATGGCGCGCCCCGGCAAACGGCCGACCCACGGCTTCGCCGGGCTGTGCCGCGCCATCGTCGACTTCCCGAAACCGTTCGTGCT
>DATKMK010000128.1:0-25292 GCA_035541895.1 Binatia bacterium
CCATGTTGCTGGCCACGTTTGCGCTGCCCCTACGTCGTCCGAGGCATTAGTCACCGGCACCACTCACCCGTTCCGCTCACCCCTTTCCTTGACACGGCCCGCGGCGATTGCGTAAAAGCCGCTGGGTCAATTGCTCTAATCACTAGATCGTTGGTGAGATGCCGGTGGTCCGGTCCGCGCTCGAGAAAGCCCGCGAGGCTCCGTCGTCGACCAAGGCGCGAATCCTCTCCGCCGCCGAACATGTGTTCGCCGCCAAAGGATTCGAAGGCGCGTCGACGCGCGAGATCGCGTCGAGCGCGGGCGTGAACATCTCCAGCTTGCACTATCACTGGGAATCGAAGGAGACGCTGTACTTCGCCGTCTTCCAAGACATCTATGACCGCATCGTTGATCTGGTGCGCACGTCGTTGCCGGCTCACCGCGACGAATCGGCGGCGCCCTCAGTGATCGACACGGCGATGGGCCGCTTGTTCGACTTCTTCGCCGACAACCCCAACATCCCCAAGCTGCTCGTCCGCCGCCTGCTCGAAAGCGACGTGGGGCAGGCCGAGATCGAGCGCGACATCCTGATTCCGGCTTGGAAGGTGTTCTCGGCATGGCAGAACGAGTTGGGTGCGCGTAAGGCGAAGGATCTCGATTCGCAGCTCTTCATGCTGACGATCCACAGCGTGCTGCTCATCTTCTTGCTCGACAGCCATCAATACACGAGCCTGCTCGGCGGCAGCGTGCGCTCGCCCGAACTGCGGCGGCGCGTGCGCAGTCACATCATCAACCTGGTGAAAACCCTGATTGCGCGCGAGTGATCCGTCCGTGAAAGCGCTGATTACCGCTTCGTTTCATCCTGACGGCCTGGCGCGCCTGCGCCGTCATATGGAGGTGGTGCACGACGATTGGCGTGCGACGCAGAAGATTCACTTCGACGGCACCAAGTTCGCCGCCCTGATTCAGCAGCATCACGCCGACGTGCTCATCGTCGAAGCCGATCTGGTGCACGAAGAAGTCCTCGACCAGTGTTCGCTCAAGCTCATCGGCTGCTGCCGCGGCGATCCGGTCAACATCAATCTCGAACTGGCAACCGCCAAGGGTATCCCGGTCTTGTTCGCGCCGGGACGCAACGCCGGCGCGGTCGCTGACCTCACGCTCGCGTACATGCTCGCGCTCGCGCGCCACGTGTATACGGTGAACCATTTGCTCAAGAGCGGGCAGATGACGTTCAACAGCACGAAGGACTACCTCAACGCGTACGGCGCGTACGGCGGATTCGAACTAGGCGGGATCGCCGTCGGCATCGTCGGCTTTGGCGCCATCGGCCGAGCGGTGGCACGACGTCTCGATGGTTTTGGCAGCACGCTGATGGCGTACGATCCGTTCGTTCCCACCGAGACGATGCGCGCGGCCGGCGTGGAGTCGGTCGACCTCGATGCGCTGATGAGCAGGTCGGACATCGTCACCATTCATTGCCCCGAGATGCCCGAGACTTTCGGCTTGATCAGCCGCGAGCGCATCGCGCGGATGAAGACGGGCGCGCTGTTCCTTAATCTTGCTCGCGCGTCGATCGTCGACGACGATGCCCTGTACGAGGCCGCACAGAGCGGGCGACTCGCCGGCGTCGCGCTGGACGTCTTTCGCGATGAGCCGGTGCGGTCCGACAATCGCTTCGTTCAGCTCCCCAATTGCCTCGCTAGCCCGCATCTCGGCGGTGCCACGCGCGACGTGATCCGACATCAGACCGAGTTGATCGTCGACGACATCGAACGGCATCTGCGTGGCGAACGCCCACGGCACGTCGCCAATCCCGCCGTGTTTTCGTGATCGCCGACGGTGCGCTATGCCGGTCTTCGTAGCCCTCGACGCCGGCACCGGCGGCGGCAAGTGCGCGGTCTTTGACGCCGCTGGGCAGGTGCTTGCGACGCACCGCGAACCGTGGTCGTACACGGTCGCGCGCGATCCGGCGATGCCGTTCGTGCGCAGCTTCGCATTTGATCCGGACGCGTTCTGGGCGGCGATGTGCCGCTGCGTGCGCGCAGCCGTCGAAGCGGCACGGATTGACCAATCCAACGTCGCCGGCATCGCCACGACGAGTCAACGCGAAGGGTGCGTGTTCCTCGATGCCGGCGGCCGTGAAATCTACGCCGGCCCCAATCTTGATGCGCGCGGCTTCGTCGAAGGACTCGACGTGCTCGGCGCGCTCGGCGGCGAGCGCTTGTACGCGATCACCGGGCATTCAGCTCCCTTCATCTTTCCGATCGCGCGCTACCTGTGGTTTCGCAAACACGATCCGCGCCCGGTGGCGCACGTGTTGATGATCAACGACTGGCTGACGTACCGACTGTGCGGCGCGCTGGCGGCCGAGCCGTCGAACGCGACCGAGTCGATGCTGTTCGATCTGCGCGAGCGCCGCTGGTCGGCGGAGATTCTGGAGCGCTTCGAGATTCCTCGCTCGATTCTCCCCGAGGTTGTGAACCCTGGTATGCGCGTCGGCGAGCTGACGCGAACGGCAGCGGAGCAATGCGGGTTGCTCACGGGGACGCCGGTACTGATGGGCGGCGCGGATACGCAATGCTCGTTGCTCGGCGCCGGTGCGATCGAAGCCGGCGACACCGCCGCTACGCTCGGGACCACCACACCGGTACAGATGGTCACTGCGGCCCCGGAGTTTGATCCGGCCGGAAACCTGTGGGCGGGCTGCCACGTCGTGCCGGATCGCTGGGTGCTCGAAAGCAACGTCGGCGACACCGGCGACGCATACAATTGGTTGCTGGAATTGGTGGCCGGCGACCGCGAGCCGGCAGCGCGGTACGCACTGGCGGAGCAATGGGCGGTGCAGTCGCCGGAGATCGGCGCGCTGGCATACGTTGGACCGTCGGTGTTCGACTTGACCAAGATGCGTCCGAACAAACCCGGCGGACTGCTCTTCCCGTTTCCCACAATGCATCTGCGGCCGGATCGCGCCGCGCTGGTGCGCGCCTTCCTCGAAAGCATTGGCTACGCGATTCGAGCTAATCTCGAACAGCTTCAGGCTCTCATCGGCCAGACGCCGAGTGCGCTGATTCTCAGCGGCGGCATGGCGCGCAGCCGTGCGTTGCTGTCGCTGATTCGCGACATCACCGGCATCCCTGTGCGCATCGCGACCGAACCCGAAAGCGCCCCGCTCGGCTGCGCCGTGCTGATCGCCCTTGGCACCGGCGTCTATCCCGACCTGCGCGCCGCCACCGCCGCGATGCTCGGTCATCGGGACGAGGAACCCGACCCCGCGAACGTTGCGACCTTTGCCGAAGGCTACGCCAAGTGGCGCGAGTTGTACGGCGCGCTGGAAAATTTGAACATCTGACGAGCTATCGTGTTAAGGTCACTGACATGAACCTCATCCACGCGCTCTACGAGCCCGAAGGGACCGGGCCGCATCCGACTATCCTGGCCCTGCACGGCTGGGGAGCGAATGCACTCGACTTGTTGGGGCTCGCTCCCTACTTGGCCGGCGGACAATTCCTCGTCCTATGCCCGCAAGGGCCGATCGAGGTGCCGCTCGGCGGGCCGACCGGCTACGGCTGGTTTCCGATCACGATGGGCGCGCCGCCGGACCCCGGAGCGTTCGCGGCGGGAGTCGATGGCTTGCGGGCGTTTTTGTCGTCGGCGCAGCAGCGCTTTCCAATCGATCCGCAGAAGCTGATCGCGTTGGGCTTCAGTCAGGGTGGGGTGATGGCGTACGCGCTCGCGCTGAGCGAGCCGCAGCGCTTCGCCGGCCTCGCGGCGCTCAGCTCGTGGCTGCCCGCAGCGCTCGCGCAACAGTTCTCCGCGGGATCGCACGAGCGCTTGCCGACGCTGGTGCAGCACGGCAGCCAAGACCCGATGATCGAGGTCGTGCGCGCCCGCGAGTCGGTGGAGACATTGCGTAAACTCGGCGTTGCGCTGACCTACCGCGAGTACGAGATGGGTCACGAGATCAACGCACACAGTCTCCGCGACCTGTCGCAATGGTTGCAGGAGAAAGTGCTCTCGCCGATCATGCTGGCGTGATGGACGATCGCCTGCGCGCCGGCGTCGGTCTGTTCAACGCCGGCGAGTTCTTCGAAGCGCACGAAGTGTGGGAAGCGCTGTGGCTCGAAAGCGTCGGCGCCGATCGACTGGTGCTGCAAGGTCTCATCCAAATCGCCGCCGGCTATCACAAGTATGAAATCGGCGTCCCGGCCGGCGCGCTCAAGCTGTTGACGACCGGGCTCCAGAAGCTCGGTGCGTATGGAGACGAGGCGTGTGGGTTGGTGATTGGGAAGGTTCGCGCCGCCGTCGCCGCGGACATCGAGCGGTTGCGCGCGGCTGGCTCACCGTGTCCGCCGCGGCTGATGTTCGTAGCGCCGAGGAGCGAGGAGGGGGCTGGAGCCCCCTCCTCAAAACTGCAGCAATCGTAGGGTGTCGTTGGTTACGACGGACAACCACTGAGCGCGTTGTTCACGCCCTTGACCAATTCGTCGACGGTCACGGTGTTGCTCTTGTCCTCATCGAACGCTGGGCAGGTACTAGGGTCGGCGAGGCCGAGCGCGATATTCACGCCCTTCACCAGCTCATCGACGCTGACGGTATTGCTGCCGTCGCAGTCACCGACGCAGGCGGCCTTGTCGGCCACCGCGGCGAGCGCCGACGTCACGACGAGATCGCCGAGAGTGGCATTGTCGAGTGCCGGGAATGCGCTGCCAAGTTTGGCGCCGCCGACGCCCTTGGTTGGATCGGCTGCGAGCGCGGTGCAATTGAAGGCCTGACCAGTGACCGAGGCCGCGCAGTTAGCCGCCCCGCACTTGATGCCCGGAGCGATCGTCGCGTTGGTGTTGTTTGCGTGCAGAATGGTCGATGAAGCGGTCCCGGTCGTGAGCGGAACCGTCGCCGGTGCGGCTTGGTTCGGATCATCGTCGTCGCACGCCACGCCGTTGTCACCCTTCGCCGGCTTGCAGTCACCCCCCGTGCACACCGAGGCGTTACTCGTGCACACGCCTTGATTCGGCGGGGCGCCGCAGTCGCTGTCGGCTCCGCAGGCTTTGCCTGGAGAGGCCCCCCCGACGCAGGTGCTCGAGCATGTCGTTCCGGGATTGGAGCCGCCCACACAAATCTTGGTGATCGTTTCGTTGGCGCAGGTTCCGCCGTCGGTGATGGTGGTGATGCCGAGCGAGTTGAGGAGCAATGCGGCGCCGGCCGGACCGGTGCCGGACGTGGCCGCCACGGTCGGGCCGTTGCACGCGCCGGGGTGCTTAGCCGCCGGTCCTTCGACTTGCGCGCCCGCCGCCGTGCAATCCGGATCCGGGTCCGGGGAATCCTTGTGTGTGTTGTGATCCCGAGTCAGGCTGACGTCGATTGGAGACACCCCGTTCGCGCCGCAGCCGATGGTGCCGGACGCGGTATTCCCCGGACCGTTGACGAAGATGCACGCGCCCTCACCCTCTTGGCAGACACTCGGATCGTCGACACAGTTCCGCCCCGTGGGCGAACCGCCGCACGTCTTCGCGGCGACACCGCGGACGCACGCGCACAACTTCAAGCCCGCGACCGCGATCGGGCTGATGTGGACGTTGGCGGCGCGAATGACCACGGCATAGTTGCCGTCCGCATCGGCATGGCTGCTGGTGGTCAGGACCTGGCTCCCGTTCAGCTTGAATGGGATTGGTATGAGCTGAGACTGGATTTCGGCGACGCTCGCGGTCGTATCAAAGACGAAGGCCCGGTCGCTCTCCGTAATGCAGTTCGCGGCGCAACCGTCGCCGCCATACGGTTGGCAAGTCGCGCCCTCACCGCAATCGACGCCGCCATCGACGGCTGCCGGACACTTTTCGCCCGCGTGGTCGCCGCTGGTGCACAGCCCACCATCGTCGCAATCCTCGCCCGAGTCGACGACGCCGTCACCGCAAACGGCGAACGCGTGCAGCGGCGCCAACGTCAACATGGCGAACAGAGTAGCGCCGATCGCGATGGCAATCGCGCGCACCCGCCAATGGGTTTGATCCTGTTTCATAGTCAACTCCTTCCTTTGCAAGGCAACAACGAACATCCTGGGCGCGACGTGCCGGGTGCTGCTGCTGTCGGCGCGTGCCCCGTGCAAGCGGGCGAAAAGCTAGTCGGCAGGGCGTTGAGAGTCAAGCAATTTTGCGCGCTCACACGTTGAAGCGGAAGTGAATGATGTCGCCGTCCTTGACGACGTAGTCCTTGCCCTCGAGGCGAAGCTTGCCGGCGTCCCGACACTTGGCTTCACTGCCGTGGATGATGAAGTCGTCGTAATGCACGACCTCGGCGCGGATGAAGCCGCGCTCGATGTCGCTGTGAATCTTCCCCGCGGCCTTCACCGCGGTCGTCCCGCGCTTGATGGTCCATGCGCGGACTTCATCTTCGCCCGCGGTCAAAAAACTGATCAGATCGAGCAACTCGTAAGCGGCGCGGACGAAGCGGTCGCGGGCGGGTTCGGTGATGCCGAGGTCGGCCAGAAAAGCGGCGCGGTCGGCGGCGTCGAGCGCGGCCACTTCCATCTCGATTTTGCCGCTGAGAGCGATGCCGACGAGCTGATCCCGTGCTAGCACCGTCGTAACCTCGGGCGGTAGCTCGCTCGCCGCGTCGTGTTCCTCGACGTTCACCACCACCAGCAACGGGGCGCGACTGAGGAAGCCGAAGCCCGCCAGTGAGCGGGCTTCTTCCGGGGACAGCGCGAACTGCCGCAGCGGTTGCTCCGCGTCGAGGGTGTGTTTGCAGCGCAGCAACAGTTCGTGTTCGCGCTCTTTGCCTTTCTCCTTCTTCAGGCGATCCAGTCGCTTTTCGATCACCGCGAGGTCGGCGAGAATCAACTCGCTGCGAAAATTGTCGATGTCACGCGCGGGCGCGGGCGGCTCGCCGGTGAGTGGATCGCTGAAGCCGCGCGCAACTTGCACCAGTGCTTCGGCATCGCGCATCTGAACGATCGCCGCGGTATCGAGCGCGTGTGCCGCGCGTTCGCCCGGGGTAGCGGGAAAATCGACGAACACAATCTCCGCGTATGTGGTCTTGCGCGGCCGGAAGATCGCGCTCAGTCGATCGATCCGCAGGTCCGGAACTTTGATGGTGCCGAGATTGGGCTTGGCGGCGTCGGCATAGCCGCCCACCGAGGCGTGCAAGCCGGTCAGCGCGTTGAAGATGGTCGTCTTACCTGCGCCCGGAAATCCGACGATGCCGACTTTCATCCGCGTCTCAGATGATGCCGAGCCGAGCCGCGGCGTGAAATAGGCCGGCGATGCTCTTCGCGTCTTGAATCGCCCCGGAGCGGATCATCGTCAGCGCGTCGCGAAACCGCACCCGCTCGACTCGCAGGACCTCATCGTGATCGAGTTGCTGCGCCGCGGGGGTGAGTCCCCGCGCGAGAAACAAGTGAATCTGCTCGTCGCAAAACCCGGGCGCGGTGAAAATCGTCCCAAGTCGCGTCAATTCGTCCAGATCGAACCCGGTTTCTTCTCGCAGCTCGCGCCGCGCGCACTGCTCAGGCGATTCGTCGGGGTCGAGCTTCCCGGCTGGAATCTCCCAAATGAACCCGCCCGCCGCATGACGATACTGATGAACCAGGACCACTTGGTCTTGATCGTCGAGCGCGACGACGGCGGCCGCGCCGGGGTGACGCACAACCTCCAAAGTCACCGTGACCCCGTTGGGCAAGGTGGCGCGTTCCAGGCGCACATCGACGACTCTGCCCTTGTAGATGGGTTCGATGGTAGACATGAAGACGCTGCGACGTTCCGAAGTAGCGACCGGCGACTTCAGTACTTCCACTGACCTCTTTCGTACCGAAAAATTTCGGTGACCTCGGTGAGATCGAGCGGCTGCGGCGTGCTCTTCGCCGCCACCGCCGCCGACGCTCCCTGCTTTTGATAGCGGATTTCTTGATAGATGATCTTGCCGATCGGTACCGCCTTGGGATCGGAGATCGGCTTGAGCAGGCAGGTGTGATCCGAGCTGTAGCCGACGTACTCGCCCATGACGCCGCTGCCCGACGGGATCCACTGAATGTGCTGTTGATTGTCGCGCTCGCGGGTTGCGAGCTTCTGCATCCACTCGACGCAGAACCGGTCGAACGATTCGCTGACCTTGTCGTCCGCGGTCGCTGGAGCCGCCAACGCCGCGGCGAGCAAGAGTGCGAAACAGGTGTGCCGCATCTTCATCCTACTGCACCAACAGTTCCACGCGTCGATTCTGCGCTCGACCTTCGTCGGTCGTGTTGCTGGCGACCGGTTCGTGCTCACCCTTGCCAGCGACCGTCAAGCGATCGGAGGCGACGCCCAACTTCACCAAATAGTCGCGGACGGCGGTGGCGCGGCGCAGCGATAGCTTGTCGTTGTAGGCGTCGCTGCCCCGCGAATCGGTGTGACCTTCCACGACGACCGCGATATCGCGGTTTTCGTTGAGAGTCGTCGCGGCTTCCTTGAGGACCGGTTCGGAATCGGCGCGGATGTTTGCTTTGTCGTAGTCGAAGTGCACGCCGCGCAAGACGATCTTCTTCTTGACCTTGGGAGCCGGCGGGGGCGGCGGTGGCGGCGGCACTTGTGCGACGGCGGGCGGAGCCGGCGCCGCTTTCGGCATCTCCCACACGAGGCCGGCGACGTAGCGGTATCCGTCGAGCACGCCACTCAAACCGAAGTCGATGCCGCCTTGCAGCGTCAGCCCCGTCCACTGCGCGAACCGCCAGCGCGGGCCGGTGAAGAGCTGCATCGGGATCGCACCGCGCAATTCCTGAACGATGCCGGTATTGCCGCGGAACTCGGTGCTCCAGTCGAGTTTGCCGTAGCCGCCCTTGAGCAGCGGGGTGTTCACCGCGGCGGCGAATTCGAAAGGCGCATCGAAGGTCGTTTCGGTTCCGCTGTAGCGGCGCTGAAACTCGGTGCCCTGATTGTCGATCGAATAGCGGCTCGCTTTCGGCTTGTCGAAAAACAATCCGCCCGCGTTCAAGCTTACGATCGCCTTGTCGCCGGTGGGCATCGTCCACAGCGACCGGTCGACGATCCCCATGACCTCGTACGTCTCGCGCCGCCCGAAGGCGGTGCTACGATCCATGATCGCTGGCACGCTGTCGTTGCCGATGCCGATGACGATGTCGGCCAGGAGTGCGGCGCTGAGCGGCGCGCCCGCAGCCTCGTCCAGCAGGCGGTACTTGAAACCGAGGCGCAGGCCACCGTTGGTGGTGGTCTCCGTCTTTCCGGGAATGTTGCGGGTGAAGTAGACGATCGGAATATGGCTGTAGAATTCGAGGTTCTTGATCAGGCCGATGCCGAGGCTGAAGTCGACGCGGTCGAGGTCGCGATCGCCGACGGTCGGATCGGTTTCGATTTCGCCGTCGCCGTAGACGCCGACGCGCAGTTGCATCGGCTCGAGCACGTCGGTGGTGGGAACCATCACGAGGCCGGTCTCACCGGTCAGGGTTGCAGACGCGCCCGCCTGTCCGGCGCCGGTCACACACCAGATCACTGCCACCACGCCCGCCGCGAGCTTCCGCCTCATGTCGTCCCCTCCCCGTGAAATATTCAGCCGATCCGACGCGGCGTCCGCCGCGTCGACTCCGACGGCGCAATGTACGTTCCCACACGCGGGGAATCAAGCCGCGCCTGCCGGGTTTGCGCGCCGATAGTGGTTTGCTTTATCTTCGTCGGCGTGAAGATTCCGGACCTCCTCAACGGCAAGGGCCCGATTTTTTCGTTCGAGTTCTTTCCGCCCAAGACGCCGCAGGGCGAGCAGTCCTTGTTCGAGACGATCGCGCGACTGCGGGAGCTGAGTCCGGCATTCGTGTCGGTGACGTGCGGGGCGGGGGGGGCGATTCGCGATCAGACCGTCGCCTGGGTTACTCGGATCAAGCATGAGATCGGCATCGAGGCGATGGCACACCTCACCTGCGTCGGATCGACGGCGGATCAATTGGCCGCCGAACTGGATCAACTCCACGCCAACGGAATCGAAAACGTCCTTGCGTTACGCGGCGATCCGCCGCGCGATCAACCGAACTTTCAGCGACCGGCCGGCGGCTTCGGCTTCGCCGCCGAGCTGGTCGCGTTCATTCGCGCCCGCGGCTATCCGTTTGCCCTGGGGGGAGCGGGGTACCCCGAAGGGCATCTCGACTGCCGCGACCTCGACCGCGACCTCGCCTACCTCAAGGCGAAGGTCGATGCCGGACTCGAGTTCATCATCACCCAGTTGTTCTTCGACAGCGCCGACTATTTTGCCTTTGTGAATCGGGCGCGCGCAGCCGGGATTCATCTTGCTATCATCCCCGGCATCATGCCCATCACCAATCGCCGTCAGATCGAGCGCATGGCGATCATGTGCGGCGCGCGCATTCCCGAGGGGCTCCGCGCTCAACTCGCGGCCGCGGGCGACGACGATGCCGCAACCCGCACGATCGGCATCGAACATGCGCTGGCGCAGTGCCGCGACTTGCTCGCCCACGGTGCCCCGGGCATCCATTTCTACACGCTGAACCAATCCCCGGCCACGCGCAGCATCTTGGCGGAGCTCCGGCGGTAGGCCGTGGCGACCATCATCACCTTCACGCCGTTGCAGCCGCCGCGCCGCACGCACGTGGGGGCGGACGGGCGCCTGCTGTTGCACGTCTGTGAAGACGTCAACGGTCGTAAACATCGGCAACGCTTGCCGCTGGGCAGCGTCCGCGGCGTCTCCTACCTCGACGCCCTCTGCCTCCATTGCGGGGCGCACATGATGTGGGTCGATGGGGACAGTCCGCAACTGGCCGACTACGACGAGGATCCGGCGTGAGCCGAACGCGGAGCGCGGAATGAGGAATGCGGAGTTAAATTCCGGAGCCTTGTTCTTCGTAGCCGGTGTGGATGCCGCATTCGCGGGTATCGGCGTTTTCCCACCACCACCGGCCAGCGCGCTCGTCTTCGCCGGGTTCGATCGCCCGCGTGCACGGCAAGCAGCCGACGGTGGGAAATCCCTTTGCATGCAGCGCATTCACCGGCACGTGATGGTGCTCGACATAGGTCCACACGTCAGCTTTGGACCAGCCGGCTAGCGGGTTGAGCTTGATGCGCCCACCGTGGACCTCGTCGATCTCGACTTTGTGCACGTCGCTGCGTGTCACTGACTGCTCCGGCCGCAGCCCGGCGATCCACGCGTCGAGTTCGCTCAACGCCCGATTCAACGGTTCGACCTTGCGTACGCCGCAGCATTTCTGTCGCAGCTCGACCGAATCGTAGAACAGGTTGAGCCCATACTCGCGCACCATCGCTTCGACGGCTTCGGGTTGTGGAAAGTACACCTCGACATCGATGCGGTAGCGCGCGCGCACGCGGTCGATGAGATCATAGGTCTCTTGAAACATGCGTCCGGTGTCGAGGGTGAAGACGCGCGTCGCCGCCGGTCGCAGCTTGTGCATCATATCGAGGATCACCAGGCCTTCGGGCGATCCGAAGCTCGCCGATAAGCCGATGCGGGGCGCGAAGGTGTCGAGCCCCCACGTCAAGAGCTGCTCAGCCGAGTAGTCGTCCAGTGCGCCGGCGCGAATCTGGTCCAGTACGGTTGCGGGAATGTCGACACCGCGCGCCGCTTCGCGACTCTTCTTGGCTGTTGCGGTACTCGCCACAGCGTTCTCTTTGACCTGTATGCCGACCAGAGGCAAGCCCAGGGGGCTCGCCGATCGGGCTTACTTGGTCGCGGCGTGTGCGACGATGTCGGGGGGTACGGTGTAGAGATACTCGTGGAGGAACTTGAGCTCATCACCCATGCGTTGCATGTCCACGCGCATCAAATCGCGCACCGACAACATCGACACCAGCCGGCCGTCGCGGACCACCGGTAGGTGGCGGATGTTGGCCTGATCCATCTTGCGCATCGCCTCGCGGTACTCTTCGCTCTCGTCGGACACGATCAGGTCGCGTGTCATGACGTCGCCGACTCGTGTGGTCGAAGGTTCGAGGCCCTTGGCAACGACCCGGCGGACAACATCGCGCTCGGAACAGACGCCGACCAAGCGGTCACCATCGAGCACGGCGACGATGCCGACGTTACTGTCGGCCATCACCCGCACGGCGTGTGACACCGTGTCGGTGCATTGCACCACGAACAGAAAACCTTCGCGCATGATGTCGTGCAGCGTGGTCATCACCCACCTCCCGCGTGAGCGCGCGTCCCCGCGTCACTGCCGACCGTCGATCGTGAGACGCCCGTCCTCGCCTTCTGGTTTCGTGGCCCGATTCTCCGGCCTCGCGCCGCTGGCGTCAAGACTTTTCTGCGATAGTCGAATTCAGCGCGCCGTGAGCCATTGCTCGATGTGATGTCGCGGCGGATGCGACAGCGGCAGCGGAAGCGTCCGCTGAAACGCGGTGACGACATCGAAGTCCCGCCGCCCGGTTCGTTCCGCGACCAATAGCAGCAGCACAATTTCGCGAATGCGGTGGCCCTGCAGGTACGCTGCCCAGCGTTTCACTTCGGCCGCGTAAGCCGACAGACCGTCGGCGAGCGCGAACAGCGACTGCGCCGCGGCGAGATCAATCGCCGTACCGCTCTCCACCACCAACGCGAGCGTGCGCCCGGCGAAATCGCGGAACCACGGCCGCACGACGTCGGCAACGGCTTCGGTCCGCCGCAATGCCAGATGCGATACGGCGAAAAACCGGCCCTCCGTCTGCAATGCACGTTCAAGCCCGCGGGCAATTCGTTGCAGCACCCGCGCGCCGGTCGGGCCGCCCGAATGATACGCCGGTCCCGATCGGTACGGTGACGGAACAAACGGCGGGTTGGCGATGATGGTATCGAAACGCTCGCCCGCGGCGGGACGATACAAATCGCCGCTGCGCACGTCGACGTTCGTCACCCCGTTCAGCGCTGCGTTGAGACGCGCCAGCGCCGCGGCTCGCGAGCTGATGTCGACCGCAACCACTCGGTCGGCGCGGCCGGATGCGACCAGCGCTTGAATGCCCGACCCGGTGCAGAGGTCGAGCACGGTGCTGCCTTCGGTCGACACGACGGCATCGCGCAACAGTAGTGAATCGCTGCTCGGCGGATAAACCGGATCGCCAGCGGGTAGGGCCAAGGCCGACGCATCCGGTGCGCGAAAGCGTCGGTCGGACAGCAGCCAGTGCGGACCCACGGGGTCGATACGGAGACGGGCGCGGAGAGAGTGTCCGCGTAGCGACACCAAACCGCGACGTCGCAGCGCCTGCGTGGTCGCGCTGTCCAATGCAAGCCGGTTCTCGTCGGCTTCCAAGAAGAACAGTCGCGTCAGTCCCGCAGCCTTTGATCGATCGCCGCGCAGACGCTCCAACGCCGGCGCATGGTTGAGTTGCCCGACATCGTCGGGTACGCGAATGCCGAGTCGCGAGGCGAGGAACTCGGCCGTGTAGCCCGCATGCCGGAACTGCGCCGGCAACGTCGCCAGCGGGTCGGTCGATGCCACCGCTAGCCCAGCAGCGATGCGGCGATTTGCGCGAGCGCCGGGCCCTCGGGCGTGTAGCGGATGCAGAGGGTCTGCGCGCGCTCTGAATGAAAGTGCAACGGATGCTCGATGACGTAGCCGGCGCCCCCGTGCAGGTGATGCGCGGTGAGGGTGGCGCGCTTGCAAGTCTGGCCGACGAATGCGGCTGCGGTCGCCAGCTCCGTGCCCTCGATTGTCCCGGCGGCGAGCCGCGTGATCGCCTGCCACGCGAGATGGCGGGCCGCGGTGTAGGCCATGCCGGTGTCCGCGACTTGATGCTGCACCGCCTGAAACACCGCGATCTTCTGGCCGAACTGTTCGCGCTCTTTCACGTACGCCACGGTCATGTCGAGCACGGCGCCGATGGTGCCGATCTGCTCGGCCAGGGCCAACGCCTGCTGCTCGCGTTGCAGTGCGCGAATGGCGCGCTCGGCCTGGTCGCTGAACGCCAGTCGCCGCGTGAGCGCCGTGTTGTCGTAACAAACGATGGCTTGCGGCTGGCCGTCGAAGCTGCGCAGCGACGTGACCGCGAATTGTCCGCGTTCGATCAGCACCAGGGCAACGCCCTCGCCGTCACGCGCCGCGACGATGTGCCAATCGGCGGCGCCGGCGTCCGGCACGAACCATTTCTCACCGTCGACCACTGTGCTCGCACCGCGAGTCACCAGGCGCGTGGCGCCATGCGATGGATGGTCGCCGCCTGGCTCGCCCATCGCCAGCGTGACCACCCGTTCACCCCGAGCGACCGCGTTCAACTCGGGCGCACGCGGATCGAGCGTCGCCAACGCGCGTCCCCCGCGGATCGCGTCGATCACGGGCAAGGGCACGAGCCCACGCGAACATTCTTCGAGCAGGCACGCGACTTCCACCAATCCTTGCCCGCTGCCACCGACCTCGCCCGGCAAGCCGAGTCCAAACCAACCGAGATCGGCGATCGCGCGCCAGGTGGCGTCATCGATTCCGCGCGGCAATCGACTCCACGCGGCCAACCGATCGGCGTCGATCTGCTCCTCGCAGAAGCGTCGAACAGCCGCCTTCAGCTCAACTTGCTCCGGCGTTGGCGCGAGACGCATCGCTCCTCCCACTCACAACTCGCCGCGCACGACTCACCATTCATCCGCGCAGCCGCGTGAGCGCCTCGCGATAGCGCGCGGTGGTCTGCCGAACGACCTCGGGCGGCAGCTCGGGACCCGGGGGTTTCTTGTTGAAGCCGATCGATTCAAGGTAATCGCGGACCGGTTGCTTGTCGAAGCTGGGCGGCGTCTTGCCCGGCTGCCATTGATCGCGCGGCCAGAAGCGCGATGAGTCGGGTGTGAGCAACTCGTCGATGAGAATCAATTGTCCGTCGATCAATCCCCACTCGAATTTAGTGTCGCAGATGATGATGCCGCGCGTCTCCGCGTACGCGGCCGCCGCGACATAGACTTTCAACGACAGCTCGCGAACCTCTTCGGCCAGGCGACGGCCGACGATCTCGGCGGCCTGATCGAAGGTGATGTTCTCGTCATGTTGGCCGCGCGGCGCCTTGGTCGACGGCGTGAAGATCGGCTCCGCGAGCTTGTCGGACTCACGCAAGCCGGCGGGCAGGGCGATGCCGCAGATGGCGCCGTCGCGCTGATAGTCCTTCCACCCCGTGCCGGCGACGTAACCGCGCACGATGGTCTCGATCTTCAGCGGCTCCGCCTTGCGGCAGACCACGGTGCGGCCTTCGAGTTGCGCGCGCTCCGTGGGGTCGCGCACGTACGCGCCCACGTCGGTCGACACGATGTGATTGGGGACGAGATCTTTCATGCGGTCGAACCAGAACAGCGACAGCTCGGTCAGAATGCGGCCCTTCTCCGGAATCGGCGTCGGCAGGATGACGTCGAAGGCGGACAAGCGATCCGTCGCGACCAGCAGCAAGTAGTGTCCAACATCGTAGATATCGCGCACCTTGCCGCGAAACAGCAGCGGCACAGACTTCACATCCGACTCAAAGAGGGGTCCCATCTTCCACTCCGATCATACGTGATAAGCGATATGCGATCAGCGAAATCACTTTCGCGGCAACCCGTATCCCATCAACGCGATGATGGTGCGCTGCACTTCGTTGGTGCCGCCGCCGAACGCCAGCAGCGGTGCGGTGCGGTAGAGCCATTGCAAGCGACCATGCAAAGGGGCACGCGGCTCTTCGGGATGCAGTTGGCCGAGCAGGCCGAGCATCTCGCTGCCGACATCGGCGACCCGTTGGGCCAGTTCGCTGACGAAAATCTTCGCCATCGACGACTCGGCGGCCGGCACACGGCCTTCGTCGAGCGCCCACGCAGTTTCGAGTCCGAGCATGCGCGCCGCCTCGATGTCGACCGCCAGACGCGCCAACCGCTCGCGCACCCAGGGATTGGTTCGTAGCGGGTGACCGTCGACTTCGGCTTCACGCACGTAGGCAACCAATTCGCGGAAGTATCGGCGCGTCATCGCAACCGAGCCGATGCTCAGGCGCTCGAAGTTGAGCGCCATCGCGGCATAGTAGAAACCCATCCCGCGCTCGCCGACGAGATAGTCGCGCGGCACGCGGACGTTGTCGAGGAACAGGGCGTTGGTGCGCAAGCCCGGCCACACGGTGATGCCCTGCACGGTGACGCCCGGGGCGTCCATCGGCACGATCATCATCGAGATGCCTTTGTGCTTCGGCGCGTCCGGTTCGGTGCGCACGGCGAGCCAGTTGTGGGTCGCCATGTGCGCCATGGTGTTCCACATCTTCTGGCCGGTGACGACCCATTCGTCGCCGTCGAGCACCGCGCGCGTGCGCAGCGCGGCCAGGTCGGTGCCGGCTTCCGGCTCCGAATAGCCGAGCGCGAAGTCGATCTCGGCGTTCTTGATCTTGGGCAACCAGTATTGCTTCTGCGCCTCGGTGCCGATGCGCATGATCGTCGGTGCGACCGAGGTCACGGTCAGCGGCAGCATCGGGGCGCCGGCACCTTCGAGTTCGTCGACGAAGATCCATTGCTCGATCGCCGAGCGACCGAGGCCGCCGTACTCCTTCGGCCACGGCAAGCCCCACCAGCCGCGGTCGCGCAGCTTGAGGATGAATTCCTTCGCGAGCGGCCCTTGGCCTTCGTTCCCCGATTCGCGCGCTTCGTCGAGCATTGCCGGCACCAGATGCTCGGTGATGAACGCCCGCACCTCGTCGCGCCAGGCGAGTTGCTCCGGGGTGAAATCGTACCGCATTGCGGTAGTCCCTTAGTCTGCGGCTCTCGAGGGCGCAAGATCGGCGGTGGTGCGAGGGGCCTCGAACCGCTTGCGCAAGACTCCATGCGTGTTGCTCGCAGCAATACCTGATGAAAGCGCTTCAGCCCATTCCCCGCTGACGCGTTGGATGAGCGTCTCCCACACCTCAGCCGGATTGGCAGCGAAGATGATCCGCGCGTCGCCCTCCGCGAGGTACCAGTCGCCGCGGGCGATCTCGTTGTCGAGCTGGCGCGGTCCCCAGCCTGACGAGCCCGCGTATGCGCGCACGCCGCCGCGAGTGCCCTTGGGCTTCAGCGCGCGCCGGAGTGCGTCGAGATTGCCGGAAACGTACACGTCATCGAAGACCCGATGCGCGGATTTCACCGGCTGCGCCGAGCGGAAGAGCGCCATCATTTGACTGCGGCCCACCGGGCCGCCGATGAAGACGACGTCGGGGAGATCGCCGACGTCCTTGAGTTGCGGCAGTGCCGTGGTTAGTCGCACCTTCGTCGGCCGATTGAGCACGAGGCCCAACGCGCCGGTTTCGTCATAGGCGAGCAACGCGATCACCGTCTGGGCGAAGTTGGGGTCGAGAATGTTGCGACTCGCCACGAGCAAACGTCCAGCCGCCGGGCGAATTGGGGAAGTGGAGACGACTCGCTGTTCGCCGTCGATGGAGCCCAGCCGGTCAGCTTGCAGTGCGGCGGCCGTGGGGAGCAACGCCAGGGCGAGCGCGGCGAGCGGTGTGATCATAGGCGCGCCGGTTGTACCTCAGGCGCGGTCGCGAAGAAACGTACTCGACGTGGTCTGATGGCGCGGAGACGGGAGGGATGGTCCGATTCGGGTTGATTCCGGATCGGAAGTGTCTCATGAGAACGAACGATCACGGTGATCGATTGTGAGAGAGGCAGACCCGTGCAGGCGCATGTAAGCGATCAGCGGCGGGAGCATCATGAGTCGCGCGGCGAATGGCCGCACCCGAATCTGACCACGCGACTCGCGGAACGCGTCCAAGAGACGCCGCAGCGAGTATTGTTCGTCGCCGACGATCGGCGCATCACGGCGCTGGACGTGCAGCAGCAGGCCGACCGCCTTGCGGCGGGGCTCCTCGATCTGGGGGTGCGTGCCGGCGACGTGGTGTCCTGGCAATTGCCGAACTGGATCGAGGCGGTGTTTCTGACCTTCGCGCTCGATCGCATCGGGGCCGTCTCGAATCCGATGCTGCCGATCTACCGCGAGCGCGAGCTGCGCTTCATCTGCAGTCAGACCGAAGCACGCGCGTTGATCGTGCCGGGCGTGTTGCGGGGATTCGATCATCGCGAGCTGGCGGCGCAGGTGAGCCGCACGTGTCCCAGCCTCCAGCACGTGCTAGTGGTGCGCGCGCAGCCCGCGCCCGGTCAGCGGTCGCTCGACGAGTTGCTGGCGCTGCCACCGCGTTCGGAGCTGCCGCCGTCGCCCCTCACGCCGCACGATGTCGCCACCATCTTCTACACGTCGGGGACCACCGCGGATCCGAAGGGCGTGATGCACACGCCGTCGACGCTCGGTGCGCTGGTGTCAGCGTCGCGCGCGATTCGCGGGACGCGAGGGGACGAGGTCGGTATCCTGTGGTTCCCGGTGACCCACATCGGTGGCCTGGCGTTCTTCGTCATCCAACCGGTCATCGAAGGGTCGCGCGCCGTGTTCCTCGAACAATTCGATCCTGAGACCGCATTGACGCTGATCGAACGCGAGCAAGTCACCAGCGCCGGCGCGCCGCCCCCGATTCTGCAAGCCTTGCTGCGCGCCAAGGGGTTTCGCCGCGAGCGCGTGCGCTCGGTGCGAGTGGCTGGGATCGGTGCGGCCGACGTGCCGCCCGAACTGATGCGCGAGGTGTCGGCCGAGTTCGGCGCGTTCGTCTATCGATCCTACGGCATGACCGAATGCCCGATGACCACCGCCGGCCGCCGCGACGATCCGGCGGAGAAGCTCATCACCACCGACGGCCGGCCGGTCCCCGGTGCGACTGTGCGTGTAGTCGACGACGCCGGTCGTGCGCTGCCGCCGAACAGCGAGGGCGAGATCGCGCTGCGCGGCCCGCAATTGTGCGTTGGCTATGTCGACGCGCGGCTCAACGATGCGTTTACCGCCGATGGCTTCTTGCGCTCCGGCGACCTGGCGGTCATCGACGACGAAGGATTCGTGCGGATCACCGGACGGAAGAAGGACATCATCATCCGCAAGGGCGAGAATCTGAGCGCCAAGTCGATCGAAGACGAGCTGCACGCGCACCCGCGTATTGAAGAGGCCGCGGTCATCGGCGTGCCCGATGCGGTCAGCGGCGAGCGCGTCTGCGCATGCATCGTCCTGCGCGCGGAGGGTGCATCAGGACTGACGCTGTATGACGTGCGCCACTTTCTGCTCGAGCGTCAGGTGATGGCGCAGAAGATTCCGGAGCAGGTAGAAATCTTGGCCGAGCTGCCCCGCAACGCGACCGGCAAAGTGAACAAGGTCGAGCTACGCCGCCGATTCGCGCGCCCGCAGTCGGCATGAGGCAGGTCAGAGCTGCCCGGCGCGCGGAGTTCCGGTCGTCCTGCGCGCCCGTGATCAAGGTGAATCGCAATCTCACGGTGCATGAGCCCGGCCTTTGAACGAGTCGGCGACTCGATTGGCGAGAGCGGCCCGGTCGGCTGGCGGTGTCCCGATCGATTCGACGACTGGCTGCGAGTTCCGGTGCCGCTGGAATCGACTCACCCGCGATTCGACATCCGGCGCGCGCGGCCCGAGGAGTTCGAGGCGATTTACGATCTGGTCGACGAATCGTTCGGGCGCCGACGACCGCGGGCTCTCTACGAGTGGTTCTATCGCCGCAACCCGTTTGGGCTGGCGCGCTGCTGGATCGTCATCGATCGTGGAAGCGGCAAGATCGTTTCGAGTTCCGCGTCGTGGCCGTGGCCGATCGCGCACGGGGACGAGGCGGTCGACGGGACGCTCGGAGCCGATACTGCGGTGGCACCCGCGTGGCAACGCCTGGGCATCGATCGGTTGCGGCCAGAAGTGTGGCGTTCGCATCCGTGGACCCCAACGACGGTCGAGAGCCGTCGCCGGTTGTCGCGGCGCTGCTGCGCTGCGTGATCGCCGCAGCCGCCGCGGCCGGCTGTGCCGGCCTCAGGTTCTCGGCACCGCCGCGTTGGCGCCACTGGCGAGCGCTACATCGCGCCGGCTTCCTGCCGCTGCGTTCGGACATCTACGCGTGGCCGGGCGGTGAAGCCACGGGAATCCGGCAACTCGACTCCTGGCAGTGGGTGCCGGGCGACATGGATGATCGATGAGATCCGTTTGAGTCGATCGCCGTTTTGTCGTATGAGGCGCGAAACTTTCGCACCTTCGGGGGGGAGCGATGACAGACACGACAGCGACGTGGTTGCGATCGAAGCTCGAAGCGTTCAGCGTGGTGGCGGTGGCGGCGATCTGTGGCGGGTGTGCCATTGGGGTGCAAATCACTGCCGTCCCCCGCTTTCCGAAGGCCAATGAGCCGGTCACATTCACCATCAAGCAGACGAATCACGGGATCTGTCCAGTCAAATCGACTCTGATCGTCTTGCCATTTCTCACCTCCCAGGAGATCTTCGGATCAACCGGCGGTTCTGAGGAGGCCGCGCTGGTTCCATTGCTGTGCGATGGGCAGGTAACTCTCCAAGAGCCGGCGCCGGTGGGCAGCATTACGTGCAGGCTGGTCAACGATCTCGTCACCTGCACCCTGCCACCGGGGTGTATGCTGGACAACAACAACGGAGTTGTGTGTGCTGACAGAGCCCCTGGACAGACTGCGCAACTACTCGCCGCAATCGGATGCCAGCTCAACAGTGGCCGCTTGGAGTGCCCCCTGCCGCCCGGTCTCAAGCGAGCGCTTGATGTCGCTCACAACGCCTTACAGTCCGTGCAATCTACGGCGACCTTGAGCTGTACCCCAGTGGCTCCCGGCTTTCCGTATCTCTCGTGCGGTATGACGACGCTAAGTCCGGGTGGCATGACCACGGATCAGGTGGTGCTTCCGGCGAGGAGCGCGAGTGGCTCGCTTCGAACGCTCGCGTTCTCCGATGCAACGGACGGTGTCTGCAAGCAGGGACCGCCGGGGACACCCTGTTCCGATAACAGCGATTGCGGCACCGGGACATGCATGGCGAACCTCTGCAGCGGAGGGCCCCAGAACGGCACGGCGTGCTTGTCCGACAGCGATTGCGATGGAAACTGTGAAGACCGGGTGTGTACGGTCGGTGTGAATCAAGGATTGGGCTGCGACTCCGATACCGACTGCGGTGGAACGATGGGTTCGTGTCAGTCCTGTTTCGATTCCGATGAGAGCGCGCTCTTCACCACCGGAGCTCCCACCGGCATCGCGTGCGCGACAACCGGCATCCCATCCACCGCGCCGGTCGCATCGAACCACGGCCTGCTCGCGCTGGCGCTGGTGCTGTCTGGACTGGGCGCAATCATGATTCTGCGCGGCTATCGGCGCCGAGCCTAAGACTCCGCCGGCAGGGGCGAGCTTCTGACGCGTTTTCGGTTGCGGCGCTCGCCTCGGAAATTCCTGAGTAATCGAACTCGAGGTGTCGCTGGGTGACATCGAATTGCTGTCGCGCCGCCGGCGCGGTACGAACCCCTCGGTAGCACCTCTGCTACATTGCGGTAGCACCTCGAACTGTCTCGCACGTCTGGAATCGTCCGCGATCAGCGAAGCAACGGGTTGGCCCGTTGTTTGTTCTGTTGCTGGATGTTTGGCGGAGGAGACCGATGAAGGTGATTGAGCGGATCCACGTCGTCACGCCGATCGTGAAGGTTGCCGCAGCCCTAGAAACCGTGCTGGCTGAGCACGGGTATTCGTGCCGGACCGAAGCGCACGGGAAGAGGCTGCGCGTGGTGGTCGGTGATGGCCGGCTAGCCGTGACCTGATCGAAGAGGGCGAGCCCGACGCCACCGCGAGTGATCAGCGACCGATCTCGCAACACCCCTTCGCGTCTTGGCAGACCTCCCCCGCCAGGGCCGCGAGCGCACACCGGGTCCCGCGTCGTGCTGAACCTGAACGATCTGCGACCGCGGCTTCCAACGTGCGCGCCACGAAAGGAGGTGAGTCCAACATCTCACGCGTGCACGTCCTCGACCGGAGGTGAGCTGAACGTGGCGGTTCACAAGCTGGAATGTTGGGAATCGTAGGTGGTCAATCAACGCGCAAGTGTTCCCGTGCGCAACACCCGAGGAAAGGAAGGAGTGCAATGGCCGAAACGTCAACCATGAGCATGGGGTGGCTGCCGGACTATCCCGACTATCGGGATCATACGCCCGAGCACAACGAAGTCCCGCAGCGGCTCAAGGAATTGAATCAACCGTCAGTCAAAGCCATGCTGAGCAAAGTCAAAGCGCCCGCGAAAATTCCCGCGGCGGTTGACTTGCGGGCGTGGTGTTCACCGATCGAGAACCAAGGGGCGCTGGGTTCGTGCACGGCGCACGCCGGCGTCGGGCTGGTGGAATATTTTGAGCGGAGAGCATACGGCAAGCACATCGACGCGTCGCGGCTCTTTCTGTACAAGACGACGCGCGATTTGCTCCATTGGGTCGGTGATACCGGAGCCTTCCTCCGCAGCACGATGGGCGCGCTGGTGCTTTTTGGCGTGCCGCCGGAAGAGTATTGGCCGTACAACGTCGCCACCTTCGACACCGAGCCCAGCGGCTTCTGCTATGCGTTCGCCCAGAGTTTTCAGGCGATCACCTACTATCGGCTCGATCCGCCGGGGACGGCGCCCAACGCGCTGCTCGATCGGATCAAGGCCAACTTGGCGGTTGGGCTGCCGTCGATGTTCGGGTTTACGGTCTACAGCTCGTACACCCAGGCGAATACCACCGGAAAAATCCCGCTCCCGACTGCGGGCGAGAAGATCGTCGGCGGTCATGCGGTCGATGCGGTTGGTTACGACGACGGCATGAAGATCAAGAACAGCAATCCACAGGGCGTGGAGACGACCGGCGCGTTGCTGATCCGCAACTCGTGGGGCACCGCCTGGGGCGCCGCCGGCTACGGGTGGTTGCCGTACGAGTATGTGTTGAAGCGTCTCGCCGTCGACTGGTGGTCGCTGCTCAAGAACGAGTGGGTGCAGACCGGAGAGTTTAAGGCGTAGGACGGGAGCAGGGCTCGAGAACCGGCGTACGCGCGGAGATCGCGTCCCACCAGTACGACGGTACTTGGTGGTGCCGATCTCCGGGCGTGCAACGGACTTGGCTCCAGGTTTTCCGATCGGCAGCTGGGGATGGCGATGGGGTCCGCCTGCGTACAGACAAGGCGTGTGGCAGCCAACGCTTGCGTCGATGGTCTCGACCGAGCAACCAAGGCGTGTCGTCTTCGGGCTGGCGGCGATGACGTCGGAAATGGACATCGACTGGACGTTGTCATAGCAAGGACCAGATTGTCTACACCTGTACACTACTTTCGTTCCGTCAAACGAAGCATGCTGGTTGGGGCGGCGCTCTTCGGTTTCCTGTCGTGTTGCTCGACGACCACACGAGCGGCGACCCTCCTCGTGCTGAACAGCGATCCGGGAGACTACGTCGGGCAAGGGAAGCAGTACGCCTTCGGGGCAACCGATGGGCACTTCTCTGCCCAGGCAATTCCGAACGGCATTATGGTGACCGTTGCAGGAACTGTCTCACCGGAAAACTGGACGATTCTAGCCGGAGCGGCACCTGGGCAGCCCTTTACGATTGCCACATATCTCAATGCTACAGAATTCAAGGGCCCGAACGTTGGGTCGCATCCGTTCTTGGACGTCACCGGGGATGGCCGCGGATGCGGGCCCCTCTCCGGCCAATTTGGAGTTCGTGATCTTGCCTACGCTCCGAATTCTTCGGTGACGAAACTGGCGATTGATTTCGAGCAGCATTGCGAAAACCAGCCGCCAGCGCTGTTCGGCAGTCTACGCATCAACTCAGACGTGCCGCTCCCAATCTCGCCCACTCCTTCCCCTACCCCGGATCCGGCGCAGAACTTCCTCGCGCTCCACAGTTCCATTGACGAGTATCTTGGCGGCGGGCTCAGCCGATTTGTGACGCCAGCCAGCGGCGCGTTTCGTGTTACGCACGGCTTCGGCGCCGTTTCCATATTGTTCACTGGCATTGGTGGGTTGCCCTTGTACCGTCTCAACTTTGTATCGCCCCCTGGTCAAGACTTGATTCCGGCTACCTACGCCTACACGGACTTTTCACCAAACGTAGGCGGCGGGCGATTCGGCCTGTCGCTCGACGGAAGCGGCTGCCCCGCGATCGGCGAGTTCACCATCGTCGAGGCAATGTATGAGAGCGATGGCACGGTCGAACGCCTTGCTGCAGACTTCGAGCATCACTGTTACGGGCAGGCTCCGGTTCTGGCCGGTAGCCTGCGCATCAATTCCTCCGCGCCCACTTCGACTCCTTTGCCGACTTGGACCCTGACTCCGAGCGCGACCCCGACGAATAGCCAGACACCGACGAACACGTCTACGGCAACTGACACGCCGACAGCGACTCCGTCGGTTACGGGCTCGGCAACGCCAACGATCGCTCAGACGTGTACGCCCACGGTTCACGATACCTTCGCCACCACGCAGGTGCCGACCCAGTCGCCAATGGACAGGCCAACGGAGGACACAACGGCACCACCAACCTCAAGCCCGAACTTCTCGCCAACGGGTACTGTGACGGCCACTCCATCGGTCACAGCTACATGGACAGTCGCCATTTGTGTGGGCGATTGCGATGCGAACCGCAGTGTCACAGTCGATGAATTGGTGGTTGGTGTAAACATCGCGATCGGAAAGCTTGCGCCGGACTTCTGTCCCGCGTTTGACTGCAACGACGACAAGCGCGTTACCGTAGATTGCTTGGTGAAGGCGGTAAAAGCTTCCTTGGATGGGTGCCCTTCCGAGTTCCTCGTTCCGACGGCGACACCGATGATGACGCTCGTCTCAGCACCCACCCGAACCGCAGATGTACCGGTCGGTCGGCAACTGCACTGAGGACAGGCGAGTATTCGGGCACGCGGAGCGGCAATGACGGCGTCGACACCGGTCAACCGGTGTTGTCTCGATCATCCCGCCGGCAACTACGTCGCGTTTGCGGCGACTGCCGCCATAACCCTCACCGGTTGCTTTGTGGTGCCGCTTGCGAGCGGCGCCCCCGCCCAATCGCCGGTGCGTTCCGCGACCGAGTGGTTGGTGGCGCCGCTACGAGGCGGGTCGGATCCGGCGATGGGAGGCGCGATCAGATGAAGAAAAATGGGCAGGGAGTGAATTGAACACTCGACACAAGGATTTTCAGTCCGTTCCAGATGACGACGAAAAGAAAAGCTAGCCCGTGGTTTTCCGTACCAGGCTTGGCTTTTCTGCATCCTACGCTTGCGGTCACGTTCGGTCGTGTTCGATCAACTTCGATCACCAACTGCCACCAGTACTGCCACCAACTGTCGCCACGATTGTCGGTCAGTCACCACGGCTAACCCGCGTGCCCCGCGCACGCGCCGGGCGCCCTGACGCTCTGCGCAGCCTTACCCGCTCGCACGAACGCCCGTCGACCGATCAACCGCCGCGGATGGAAGCGATGGACTTTGAATCTGGCGCGGGGATACCTTGGGCGCCGGGACTTGAAGAGCGTCCGGCGCGGGGGGGCG
>DATKMK010000129.1:0-77987 GCA_035541895.1 Binatia bacterium
GCCATGTTGATGACGCCCATGACGCCGAACGTGATGGCGAGCCCAATAGCGGCGAG
This sequence comes from Binatia bacterium, assembly GCA_035541895.1. Taxonomy (GTDB): domain Bacteria; phylum Desulfobacterota; class Binatia; order HRBIN30; family JACQVA1; genus DATKMK01. Next base: position 57 of record DATKMK010000129.1, read on the forward strand.
CAGCAAGACCGAGCCGAGCGAGACCCCATACCAGGCATTCTGCACCAGGTCCCACATGGCGAGCCTGGTATCGATCGAGCTGACCGCATCGGCAGCAGCGCGTTTCACCTGATCCGGACTGTCCGCGGGAAGTCCCGCCAGCAGGCCGCGCGCATCCTGATCGCCGCGCTCGCGAATAACCGACACGGCGTCGAGCTTGTCGGCAGCCGGCGCGTCCGGAACGTTGAGGATGATCGCGGCGCGCGCATCGGTCAGGGCGCGTTTGACCCGCGCATCGGTCTCCTTGGCAATCGCCGCGTCCAATGTTTTGAGCGCGTCGGCATCGCGTGCCTTGAACACCGCCTGAGCGGCGTCGTAGCGCTTGCCAGCATCAGGAGACAAAAGTGTCAGCGCCCCCATCGCGGCGTCGATCGCGCGCCGCAGCCGATTGTTCAGACGGATTGGCTTCAAACCCGCGGGTGGCGCGCCGATCACTGCACGCCCGGTGACCGCGTCCATTATCTCCCCGGACTTCTTGCGAACGTAGACCTTCTTGTCGTTGGGATCGAACAGCAGGCGCCCGTCCTGCAGGGCTTCGATCACCTCGGCGGCGAGCGGATTGCCGCTGGCTGCCACCGCGTTGATCGCCGTCTCGGTATCGCCGAATGAATCCTTGGCAAAGCCCGAAAGGGCCGCGTCGTAGCCCTGCGCGCGCGCCAGCGACGCGGCAAACAGGAAGCCGAGAACAATAACGAGCGCCGTTAAGCGATCGCAGAGCACGCGCATGATTGTTGATCCCGGCCGGTAGGAGGTGGAGGCGGCGCCACGTCGCCGCCTCCGGGTTCACGGCGTCAGCTGCCGCACTTGTTGGTCTTGGTGTTGAAGTTGCCGCAGTTGAGCTTGACCCAGTCGGCAACGAGATCCTTGGAGCCTTCGAGATAAGGCGACCAGGCCGCGCCGGGCACCAGCTTGTCGGTCTTCCACACCACGTCGAACTGGCCGTCGTCGCGGATTTCACCAATGTATACGGGCTTGGTGATGTGGTGGTTGGGAAGCATCTCCGACGTACCGCCCGTCAGGTTCGGAGCCTGCGTGCCGGGCAACGCCGCGATGACTTTGTCCGGATCCGTGGTGCCGGCCTTCTCGACTGCCTTCACCCACATGGCGAAGCCGATGACATGGGCTTCCATCGGGTCATTGAAGGTGCGCTTCGGGTTTTTGGTGAAGGCGTGCCACTTGTCGATGTACTCCTTGTTGAGCGGCGTATCGATCGACTGGAAGTAGTTCCAGGCTGCCAAATGCCCGACCAGCGGTTTGGTGTCGAGGCCGGCGAGTTCTTCTTCACCCACCGAGAACGCGACTACCGGGATGTCGGTCGCTTTGATGCCCTGGTTGCCCAGTTCCTTGTAGAACGGCACGTTGGCGTCGCCGTTGATCGTCGACACCACCGCGGTCTTCTTGCCGGCGCTGCCGAACTTCTTGATGTCGGCGACGATGCTCTGCCAGTCGGAATGGCCGAACGGCGTGTAGTTGATCATGATGTCGTCGCTCGCCACGCCCTTGGCTTTCAAGTAGGCCTCGAGAATCTTGTTGGTCGTGCGCGGATAGACGTAGTCGGTGCCGGCGAGGACCCAGCGCTTCACTTTGAGGTCGTTCATCAAGTAGTCGACGGCCGGGATCGCTTGTTGGTTGGGCGCCGCACCGGTGTAGAAGACGTTCTTCGACGACTCTTCACCCTCGTACTGCACCGGATAGAAGAGCAAGCCGTTCAATTCCTCGAACACCGGCAGCACCGACTTGCGCGACACCGACGTCCAGCAGCCGAATACCGCCGCCACCTTATCCTTTTCGAGCAACTGCCGGGCCTTCTCGGCGAACAACGGCCAGTTCGAGGCGGGGTCGACCACTACCGCCTCGAGCTGCTTTCCCAGCAGGCCACCCTTCTTGTTCTGCTCGTCGATGAGCATGAGCATGGTGTCCTTGAGCGTGGTCTCGCTGATCGCCATCGTTCCCGAGAGCGAATGCAGGATACCGACTTTGATCGTATCGGCCGCGCGCGCCGGCGGCGCGAGCCAAAGCGAGGCGGCCAGTGTCGCCGCTACCAGAGCATGAATACGCATCGTCGTTCTCATGACATGTCCTCCTCTTTGTGTGGGGTACTGGGTTGGTTGCGTGTGCGCCGTTAAATCTGGAGCTGAATGGCGAGCTTGACGGCGCTCACGTCGTCGCCCTTAGCGCCCGGTGCGTAGTTCAGGCCTTTGGTCGCGATGTCACCGTATTCGTAGAAGAGCGACATGCGCGCATTGTGGCCATCAACGATGTAGTTCAGGCCGACTTCGATCTCGCTGCGGTCGGTGCTGTGATCCGGCAGAACGTCGCTGTAGCGAACATAGGGCTGGAACTTGCCGATACCGACCTTCTGATCCACCAGGTACAACCCGGCGAGCCAGAAGGCATCGCCGTCGAACATCAAGAACGCGTCGCTGTCGCCGAAGGCCGCGGTCGAGTAGTTGGATTCAAAGTGCTTGTATTCCCCGGTAAAGGTGAAGACGCCCGCGCCCGACATCGGCTTCTCGAACAACAGGTCGCCACTGACGCCGAAAAAATCGCCTGGATGTTTGAAGGATCCGCTGCCTTCCTCTTGGTACTGCATCGCGAGCCCCAAGGTGAAGATGTCGCCGCCGCCGCCGTAGTAGGTACCGCTGGTGTAATAGCCCGGGTTGTCTTCGACGTTGAGGAAATTGTATGCGAGCCGGGTCCCGAATAGCGGATTGTCGTGCTGATTGGGTCCCGAGCCGGACGACGATCGGAGGCCATCGAAGACGCCGAGGGCGTACTGGAACGCTCCCTTTGGTCCCGCCGCGCCCCAGAGCGTCGCGCCTTGGCTGCGCTCGTAGACTCCGGCTCCACCGGAGCCGAACTTTACGCTGAAGTCTGCCGGGTAAAAGGGCGTCTTGTAGGCGTCATAAGTGGCCGAATAGAAGGGCCCGTTCATCTCCTGGCGCTCAGCCGGCACCAGCAACCGCCCGGCCCAAATGTTGAACCACGGAGTCAGCTCGATCTTAGCGATCGCATCGAGCAGCACGAAGTCTTGCAGGCTGCCGTTGCCGCAGAATGCGCACTCGGTGTTGAGTTCGAACTTCAGATACTTGTGAACCTGTCCGCTGATATAGATGCGGGCGTTGTCGAGATTGAAGTCCTTCGAAAACCCGCTGCCGGCCGGCGTCGCGTCCTCGACCGCCGAAAACGACGTCCGCCCGCCCAATCCGATGCTGATCCACTTCGTGTCGTCGATGCTGATCTTGCCGCCCGCGCGCGCCTCCGAAGCTCCCAGCAGCAGCGAGCCCGCGAGGAATGCGAGTCTGAGTCGTCTCCCATTGCCCATAGAACCCCTCCTTTTCGTGTGCCAGTCGACCAAGTGCGCCCCCGCGGGCGTCCTTCGCGATTCTCATGCCACGGGAGCAGTTCCCTGAAAGCGTGCGATCATGTTTGGCGCGCTGCGGGGCACGCACACGATGCAGGCAGCTGCAGCAGGCAGACGCACAAAACACCGGCAAGCTGAGATACTCAGCCGGCCATCGCCCGGCGAGAGCTGCCGAAATGTGCAGCGGTTGAGGAAACCGAGAGCGAGCGGCTTAGCGCTCGTCGGCGTCGAACAGCACCAGTTGGCGGGTGCGCCCTTCGTCCGTGACCGGCACGGGATAACGGCCGGTAAAGCAGGCAGCGCAGTAGCCGTTGCTGTCGCCGTCGCGTCGAAACGCGTACATACCGCGTTCGCTGAGATACCCGAGGCTGTCGGCGCCGATGAAGTCGCGGATCGCGTCGATGGTGTTACTGTGCGCGATCAGCTCTTCGCTCGTCGGCGTGTCGACACCGTAAAAGCACGAGCCGATGGTAGGCGGCGAGCTGATCCGCATGTGGACTTCGCGGGCGCCGGCATGCCGGAGCATCGTGACCAACTTACGGCTGGTCGTCCCGCGCACGATTGAATCGTCCACCACGACTACCCGCTTGTCGCGCAGCACCGCGGCCTGCGCGTTGAGCTTCACCTTCACGCCGAAATGCCGGATCGCGTCCTGGGGCTCGATGAAGGTGCGGCCGACGTAGTGATTGCGAATCAGGCCCATGTCGAACGGGATGCCAGCCTCTTCTGCGTAGCCCAAGGCAGCCGGAACGCCGGAGTCCGGTACCGGGATCACCACGTCCGCGGTCGCGGGTTGCTCGCGCGCCAACTGGCGCCCGAGTTCCTTGCGAACCTGATAGACATTGCGCCCGTACACCAGGCTGTCGGGACGAGCGAAATAGATGTACTCGAATACGCAGCTCGTCCGCGCGGCAGCCGGAAACGGCCGATAGCTTTCCACGCCGGCCGCCGACGCGACCACCAGCTCGCCGGGATCGATTTCGCGCTCGAAGTCCGCGCCGATAAGGTCGAGTGCGCAGGTCTCCGATGCCACCACCACCGCGTCCTTGATGCGCCCCAGTACCAGCGGACGGAACCCGTTGGGATCGCGCACCGCGATCATCTCGGTCGGGGTGAGGAACAAGAGCGAGTACGCACCCCGCACCTGCGACAGCGCGGCGACCACCCGATCGACCATGCGCGTCTCGCGCGCGGTGGCAATCAAATGCACGATCACCTCGGTGTCGACGGTGGATTGAAAGATCGATCCCCGCGCCTCGAGTTGCTCGCGCAGTTCCATCGCGTTGACGAGGTTGCCGTTGTGGGCAACGGCCAGCCCGCCGTTGCCATACTCGACGACGAACGGCTGGGTGTTTTTGAGCAACGTCTTGCCGGCGGTCGAGTAACGATTGTGGCCGATCGCGGCGTCGCCTTGGAGGCGATTGATGATGTCGGCGTTGAAGACGTCGGCGACCAGACCGAGGCCGCGATGGGAGATCAGAATGTCTCGGTTCGCCGAGACAATGCCCGCACCTTCCTGTCCGCGGTGCTGGAGCGCGTAGAGGCCAAGGTACACGAAATTCGCTGCTTCCGGATGGCCGTACACGCCAACGATCCCACACTCCTCGCGGAACCGATCGAACATCGCCGCCCCCCCTCGCCGCTGTTACGCTGTGCCAAACCGGCGTGGCAAACCCGTTTCCCACACGTCGCGCATGTCACTCACGCTGACGTCGATCAGCGTGCCGATGGTCAGTCGCCGCGGTCGCACTTCGCCGAGCACTTGCAGCGGCACCTCGTGGCGGTCGGCCAGCTCGCGAAGCCGAGCGAGATGTTGACGCCGCAGCGACACCACGATGCGGGACTGACTCTCTCCGAACAGCAACGCATCGGGGCGAATCGATCCTTCGAGTTCAACCGTGGCCCCCAATTCGCTGCGGGTGGGCGCCGACAGGCAACACTCGGCCAGCGCAACGGCCAAGCCGCCTTCGCTGCAGTCATGCGCGGAACGCACCAATCCGTCGGCAATCGCTTGCCTACACACGGTCTGGAGCTGGCGCTCGGTCTTCAGATCGATCCACGGCGGCATGCCGTTGGTGATGCCGAGCTGCGCCAAGTACTCGCTCCCGCCAAGCTCTTCCAGCGTGCGGCCGAGCAGCACGATCACGTCTCCTTCACCCTTGAACCACTGCGTCATGTGGCACCCGATGTCGTCGAGGAGCCCGACCATCGCAATCGTCGGCGTCGGCGGAATCGCTCGGCCTTCCGTCTCATTGTAGAAACTGACGTTGCCGCTGACCACCGGGACGTTGAGCGCCGCGCACGCGTCGCGCAGACCGTGAATCGCCTCGACGAATTGCCACATGATCTCGGGCTTCTCGGGATTGCCGAAATTGAGGCAGTCGGTGAGTCCGATCGGCGTCGCGCCGGCGCACACCACGTTGCGCGCGCTTTCGACCACCGCGATCATTGCACCGACATAGGGATCGAGCTGGCAATAGCGACTGTTGCAGTCGACGCTCAGCGCGAGCGCCTTGGTCGTCCCCTTCACGCGGACAACCGCGGCATCGGAGCCCGGCTGCACCACAGTGTTCCCACGCACCAGATAATCGTACTGTCGAATCACCCAGGCGCGTGACGCGATGTTGGGCGCGTCGAGCAGATTCAACAACGTCCGATTGTAATCGCCCGGCAGCGGGATTTGATTGAGATCCAACGCCTGCGCGGCCTCGAACTGCGGCGACACGGCTGCCGGGCGCTCGTACACGGGCGCGTCGTCGGTCAGCGGTGCCAGCGGCAGACACGCGACTTCCTCGCCGCCGAAGCGGACGCGGAACAGTTGGTCATCAGTAATACTTCCGACTACCACCGCGTCGAGGTCCCACTTGGCAAACACCTCGTGAACCGTTGCCTCGGCCCCGGCCTTGGCGACGATCAGCATCCGCTCTTGCGATTCCGACAACAGGATCTCGTACGGCGTCATCCCGGTTTCGCGACGCGGCACGGCATCCAAGTCGAGGATCAGTCCGGTGCCGCCGCGCGCGGCCATCTCCACCGAGGAACTCGTCAACCCGGCCGCGCCCATGTCCTGAATCGCGACGATCGCGTCGCGTTCCATCAGTTCGAGACAGGCTTCCAACAGCAGCTTTTCGGTGAACGGATCCCCGACTTGGACCGTCGGGCGCTTGCGCTCGGTCTCGTCGCCGAACTCCGCCGAGGCGAGCAAACTCGCGCCGTGGATGCCGTCACGGCCGGTCTTCGACCCCACATACATGACGGGATTGCCGACGCCGGCGGCACGCGCCCGAAAGATGCGGTCGGCGCGAACAATTCCAAGCGTGAACGCGTTGACGAGAATGTTCTCGTTGTAGCCGGCATCGAAGTAGATCTCACCGCCGACTGTGGGAACGCCGATGCAGTTGCCATAGCCGCCGATGCCCGAGACGACGCCGTGCACGAGGTAGCGCGTGCGCGGATGGTCGATCGCGCCGAAGCGCAACGAGTTGAGACTGGCGATCGGCCGCGCGCCCATCGTGAACACATCTCGGAGAATCCCGCCCACGCCGGTGGCCGCACCCTGATACGGCTCAACGTACGACGGGTGATTGTGGCTTTCGATTTTGAATACGGCCGCCAAGCCGTCGCCGATATCGATCGCGCCGGCGTTCTCGCCGGGTCCTTGCAAGACCCGTGGGCCGCGGGTCGGCAGCTCACGCAACCACCGCCGCGAACTCTTGTAGCTGCAATGCTCCGACCACATGACGGAGAAGATGCCCAACTCGACATACGTCGGCACGCGGCCGAGCGCCTTGAGGATGCGGTCGTACTCGTCGGCGCTGAGTCCGTGCTCAGCCGCCAATTCCGGGGTCACGGTTGGAGCGGTGGGGGACATTGTCGGAGCCGGCTAGTGACCAGGGGCCACGGACGCCACCGCTTCGGTGCGTCCCGCCGCATTCGCAGCCACCACCGATCGGAAGATGCGCAGTCCGTCATCACCCCCGAGCAACTTTTCCACGACGTACTCTGGGTGCGGCATGAGACCGAAGACGTTGCGGGCTCGATTGCAAATGCCGGCGACGTTGTGCAGGGATCCATTCGGATTGGCCGCCTCACTGACTCGACCACTGGCGTCGACATAGCGCAGCACGACCTGGCCGTGCTCTTCGAGATCGCGCAGGGTCACCTCGTCGGCCACGTAACAGCCCTCGCCGTGCTTGATCGGCAGTGTGAGGATCTCGCCCGGCTTGTACGCGTTGGTGAACGGCGTCGAGCTGTTATCGACGCGAACGTGCACCGGCGCGCAGATGAACGAGAGGCCGCGATTGCGGATGAGCACACCGGGGAGCAGCCCCGCCTCGCACAACACTTGAAAGCCGTTGCAGATACCGAGGACGAGCCCGCCCGCGCGCGCGAACGACGCCACACTGTCCATCACCGGCGAGAAGCGCGCCAGCGCGCCGCAGCGCAAGTAGTCGCCGTAGGAGAATCCGCCCGGCAAGACGACGCAATCGACGCCGTGAAGGTCGCGGTCCTTGTGCCACAACGACACAGCCGGCGACCCGAGCACGTGATCGATGGCGTAGAGCGCGTCGTGGTCATCGAGCGAGCCGGGAAACGTCACCACACCCCAGCGCATGTCGACTCCTGCAGGCCTACCCTATCTACTCGTGCAACTCGAAGCGGTAGTCTTCGATGACGCCGTTGGCGAGCAGCTTGCGACACATTTCGTCGACTCGCTGTTCCGCCGCCTTGCGCGCCTGCCCCTCGAGCCGCACCTCCAGGTACTTGCCGAGCCGCACGCCCTCCACTTCGGCAAAACCGAGCGCATGCAGGGAGTGTTCAATCGCTTTCCCGGCTGGATCGAGCACACCAGGCTTGAGGGTCACGTACACCTTGGCGAGCACCACCGCCTCCTCTTCCACACGAGTGAGCTACGCGCTCACGAGTCATCCGATGGCAACCTCATAGCGTAAATCTTGATGGAGGTCGATGGAGGGAAATGCACGGTCATCGCGCGCCGACTGCGCGCGCGCGGTCTACGCCCCCGTGTGCCCAAACCCACCGGAACCCCGCGGCGTAGTCTCGAGACTCGCGACCGGCCGCCACTCGACCCGCGTGACCGGCGCGACGATGAGTTGGGCGATGCGATCACCCCGGGCAATCGGAAACGGCTCGCTCCCGTGGTTGATGATCAGGACAAGGATTTCGCCACGATAGTCGGCGTCGATCGTGCCCGGCGAGTTCAGCAGCGTGACGCCGTGCCGGAGCGCGAGCCCGCTCCGCGGCCGCACTTGCGCCTCGTAGCCCGCGGGTAGTTGAATAGCCAGGCCGGTTGGAATCAACCGCCGCTCTCCCGGCTGCACCACGATCGTCGTATCGAGATCGGCGCAGAGGTCCATCCCGGCGGCGGCGTGAGTCGCATACGCCGGGAGCGGAAGATCGGCGGTGGGGCGGAGCCGCTGGACGGCAACGGTGACCGACTGGGACACGTTCAGGCCGACGTTGCCTCGTGGCCGAACAGCCGGGTATCGACGCGCCCCTCGACGTTGCCGACCAACGCCATCGCCATGCGCTCTGGTTGAAGCAGGTGTTCACCCAAGGCGATGATCTCGTCGTTGGCGATGGCATCGATCCGGGACGCAACTTCGGCCGGTGCGATGTCGTAGCCGAAGTAGATTTCGTTCTTGGCGATGCGATTCATGCGACTGTCGCTGCTCTCCAAGCCCAGCAGCATGTTGCCCTTCAATTGATTCTTGACCCGCGCCAGCTCCGCCGGTCGCAGGCCCTCGGCCACCACCGCCCGCACTTCCCGGCGGATGATGTCGACGACCTCCTCCACCCATTCCGCGCTCGTGCCGGCATAGATGCCCAGGTATCCGGCATCGCGATAGGACGACAAGAACGAGTACACGGAGTACGCGCGACCGCGCTTTTCGCGGATTTCCTGAAACAACCGGGAACTCATTCCGCCGCCGAGCGCGGTGCTGAGCAGGTAACCGGCATAGCGTTCGGGAGCGGTCTGCGGGATACCGGGCATCCCGAGACAGATGTGCACTTGTTCGAGCGACTTCTCGTGCACGAACACGCCGCGCGCCGGCACCGGCGCCGGTCCGATGTCGGAGCCGGTTGTTCCCGCCAGCGTGCCGAATTCATGCTCCACCCAGTCCACCAGCGTTTCGTGTGTCAGGTTGCCAGCGGCGGCGATGATGATGCGATCGGGTTGATATCGTTCGGCCAAGAAGGCCAGCATTTCGGCCTGGCCGAATTTCTGTACCGTCTCCACCCGCCCACAAATCGGAAAACCCAGCGGGTGTCCGGGCCAGTAACGGAGATTAAACAGGTCGTGAACGAAGTCGTCGGGCGTGTCCTCGATCTGCGAGATTTCTTGCAGCACGACAGCTCGCTCGCGATCGATCTCGACGGGGTCGAAGCGCGAATTGCGGAAGATGTCGGCGAGGAGATCCACCGCCAGCGGAAGATGCTCGGCTAACACCTTCGCGTAGTAGCAGGTGTACTCCTTGCCGGTGAATGCGTTCAGCACGCCGCCGACGGCGTCGATCTCCTCGGCGATCGCAGCCGCCGTGCGCCTATCGGTTCCCTTGAAGAATAGATGTTCGAGGAAGTGAGAGATGCCGTTTTGCTGCTCGGTTTCGTAGCGGGAGCCGTTTTCGACCCAAATGCCGATGGTCGCCGACGGCACCGCGGGCATCGCTTCCGAGAGCACGCGCAGCCCGTTGGGCAACACCGAGCGACTGACCATGGGTCAGCTCTCCTGTCCGAGTTCGGCCATTGCCTCCTTGCGGCTGAGGCGGATCTTCCCCTGCTTGTCGATTTCGAGCACCTTCACCATCACCTCGTCGCCCTCTTTCAACACGTCGCTGACCTTCTGGACGCGCGTGTTGGCGAGCTGCGAAATGTGCACCAAGCCGTCGGTGCCCGGCATGATCTCCACGAACGCCCCAAAGTCGACGATCTTGCGCACCTTACCCTTGTAGACCTTGCCCACCTGCGCTTCCGCCGTCAGGCCTTCGATGCGATCGATCGCCTTCTGCAGCGACGCACCATCGCTTGAGGCAATGAACACGGTGCCGTCGTCCTCGATGTCGATCTTCGCACCGGTTTCCTCAACAATCGCGCGAATCACTTTGCCGCCGGGTCCGATGACGTCGCGAATCTTGTCGGGCTTGATCTTGATCGTGACGATGCGCGGCGCGTGCATCGAGATGTCTTTGCGCGGCTCCGGCATCGTGCGATTCATGATGTCGAGGATGTGCAGCCGGCCTTCGCGCGCTTGGTACAGCGCCTGGCGCATGATCTCGCGGGTCACGCCCCGGACCTTGATGTCCATTTGCAGACCCGTCACCCCGTCGCGCGTGCCGGCGACTTTGAAATCCATGTCACCGAGATGATCCTCGTCGCCGAGGATGTCCGAGAGAATACTGATGCTCTCGCCTTCTTTGATCAGCCCCATGGCGATGCCGGCAACGGTCGCCTTGGTCGGCACGCCGGCGTCCATGAGCGCCAGCGAGCTCCCGCATACCGTCGCCATCGACGACGAGCCGTTGGACTCGAGCACCTCCGACACGATTCGCAGCGTGTAGGGAAATTCTTCCTCGCCGGGCAGGGCGGGCAGCACGGATCGCTCAGCAAGCGCACCGTGGCCGATATCGCGCCGTCCCGGACCGCGCAGCGGCCGCACCTCGCCGACGCTGAACGGCGGAAAGTTGTAGTGCAACATGAACTTCTTGTAGTGCTCGCCGATCAGCGCATCGATCTTCTGCTCGTCGGCGCCCGTTCCCAGCGTCGCGACGACCAAGGCTTGCGTCTCGCCGCGAGTGAACAGCGCCGAGCCGTGGGTGCGCGGGAGTACCCCGACCTCGCAACTCACCGGGCGAATGTCCTTCAGTCCCCGGCCGTCGATGCGTCGTCCCTCTTTGACGATCAAACTGCGCACCAAGCGGCTTTCAAGGTCCTCGAAGGCCGCTCGGATTTCCTTGCTCGCGTTGGGAAACTCCGCCGCCAGCGTGGCCTGCGTGTGATCGAGCGCCTCATGCACACCATCGACCCGCGCCTGCTTCGCGGTCGTCTGCAATGCTTTCTGCAAAGGCGGCGTCGCCACCGCATCGACGCGCGCAGCCAGGCCGGCGGTGGCCGCCGACACGCCGACATTGCGCTTCGGCTTCCCCACCGCGTGGCGCAACTCTTCTTGCGCCGCGAGGATCGCCTGCATTTGCTCGTGGCCGAAGTACAGGGCTTCGAGCATCACGTCCTCGGGGACGATAGTGGCCCCGCCTTCGACCATGACGATGCTGTCTGCCGTCCCGGCGACCACGAGCGAGACATCGCTCGCATCGTATTGGCTTTGGAACGGATTGATGACCAGCGCGCCGTCGATGCGTCCGACCCGCACCGCGGCGATCGGACCCAGAAACGGGATGTCCGATGCGTGCAGTGCCGCCGACGCCGCGATCAACGCCACCATGTCGGCGTCGTTTTCGCGGTCCGCAGAGAGCACGGTGGCGACGATCTGGGTCTCGCAGACGAAGCCGTCAGCGAACAGCGGACGGATTGGTCGATCGATCAAACGCGAGATGAGGATTTCGCGTTCACTCGGTCGCCCTTCCCGTTTGAAGAACCCGCCGGGAATCTTACCCGTCGCAAAGGTCTTTTCTTGGTAGTCGCAGGTGAGCGGGAAAAAGTCGACTCCCTCTCGCGGACTCCGCGACGCGACGGCGGTGGCGAGCACGCAGGTTTCCCCGTACTGCACCAACGCCGCGCCGTCGGCCTGTTTCGCCAGACGACCGCTCTCGATCGAGAGCGTGCGGCCGGCCAATTGAATTTCTACCTTCCGGAACATTACAACCTCCCGGGCCCTATCGGCCCATTGCATGGGAGGGAAGAAATCTGCGGGAGCGCGGCTCGAGACCGGCTATTTCCGGATTCCGAGCCGATCGATGATGCTCTTGTAGCGTTCGTATTCGGAGCGTTTCAAGTAATCCAACAGCCGTCGGCGCTGGCCAACGAGCTTGAGCAGCCCCCGGCGCGAGTGGTGATCCTTGGTGTGGACCTTGAAATGCTCGGTCAGATACGTGATCCGATCGCTGAGCAGCGCGATTTGCACCTCGGGAGAGCCCGTGTCTTTGTCATGGAGCCGGTACTGTCCAATCAATTCCTTGGTGCGCTCCAGGGCTATCCCCATCTTTCCTCCATCCTTTTCGCTTAGCCGGTGTGGGTAACACAAGGGTGGAGGCTTGTAAAGCTCGGGGACTTCAGACGACCCCAAAGCTCGCGTGGCGCGCCGCTTGCGTCTTTCGTCTTGAGGAGTGCTCGACAAGCTCCGCCAACCGCCCCAGCACCCGCGGCAACTCGTCGCTCACTTCTGATGCCAACAGTCCGATCTCCGAACCCCGCGTTTTGACGATCCCGTCGGCGGCGACGCCGTGAACGTAGGTACCCAATTGTGCTGCGTCCGCCGGCTCCAGCCCCTGCGCGACCAGAGCGCCGAGCAGGCCGGACAGAACATCGCCCATGCCACCCACCGCCATGCCGGGATTTCCGCTGGGGTTGATCCAAACGGCGCCATCAGCGTCGGCAATGACGCTGTGCGCCCCTTTCAAGATCACGACACATCCATGCGCCGCAGCGCAGCGCCGCGCGGTCCCAACCCGGTCAGCCTGCACGGTCGCCGAGTCGGATCGATCGAGTCGAGCCATCTCGCCCGGATGCGGGGTGAGGATCAGCCCCGCGCGACACGGCGGCCAACGATCGGCCGCCGCCAAACACGTCAAGGCATCCGCATCGGCAACGATCGGCACGTCCGCATGTTCGAGGAGCCACAGCACGGTGCGTTGCGCGTCTTCGTGCGTCCCCATCCCCGGACCCACGACAACGCCGGTCTTCCCGACCAACAGTCGCGTCAACTGCCCGGCGTCGAAGCGGAGTTGATCGTCATGATCGGGCAGACTCGCCGTCATCACCTCCGGCGCGGCCGCGCTCAAAATCGGATTGAGTGTCGCCGGCCCGGCGAGCGTCACCAAGCCCGCGCCACTGCGTAACGCCGCGCGCGCCGCCAATTGGGCGGCGCCGGTACGGCCGCGCGATCCCGCAATCACCAACAGATGCCCATGGTCGCCCTTGTGTGCGTCGGGCCGGCGGCGCGGAACCAAGCCGGCAACGGCGTCCGGTTCGATCAGTCGCGTCGCCGGGCTCACCATGTCGACGGCGTACGGCGCAATGCCGATGTCGACGACGGCCAGCGCACCGGTATGCTCGACTCCCGGATAGAGCAGTTGGCCGATCTTCGCGAAGCCGAATGTTGCCGTCGCTTCCGCCTGCACCGCGACGCCCAGCGGAATACCACGGTCGGCGTCGATGCCTGAAGCGATGTCGACGCTGAAGACCGGAACGCCCGCGCTATTGATGGCTTCGATCACATCCGCTGCAAGGCCCGCCACCGGCGAGTTCAATCCGGTTCCGAAAATAGCATCAACAATCAGCGCGGCGTCCCGCAATCGCTCGCTCAGTTCCGCAACATCCTCAGAGGTGACGATCTCATCGATGGCGCCTCGCATTTTCTGAAACGCGCGCAGGTTCCGCGCCGCATCCCCTCGCACGTCGCCGGCGCGACCGAGCAAGGCAACCCGCGTCCGCACGCCGCGACGACGCAGCAGGCGCGCCATCACGAAGCCATCGCCGCCGTTATTGCCCTTGCCCGCGCAGATCACGACCGAGCGTTTGCGTGCGTGGGGGAACCAGCGCAGCAGCGCCGCGCACGCGCCCTGTCCCGCCCGCTCCATCAATGCATAGCCGGGCGTGCCGTGTTCGATCGTCAGTTGATCCAACCGCCGCATCTCGGCGGCCGACACAATGATCATGGGTCCGTCAACATGCTCAGTCCGCGGTCGCGGAACGTGCGGCCACCATGCGCGCTTTCATGTCACGCACCGCCTGCTCCAGCCCGACGAAGACGGCGTGCGCAACGATGCTGTGGCCGATGTTCAGCTCGTGAATCTCCGGCAGCGCGGCGATCGGAGCAACGTTGTCGAGCGTCAGGCCGTGACCGGCGTTGACAATCAACCCGGCAGCGCGGGCTTGCCGTGCCGCTGCCGCGATTCGTTGCAACTCGCGGTCGCGTGCCGCAACGCTCTTCGCGTCGGCATACGAGCCGGTATGGATCTCAATTGTGTCTGCTTGCAATCGCTGGGCGCCTTCGATTTGCCGCGCGTCGGGATCGATGAACAGGCTGACGCGGATGCCCGCCGCTCGCAGCGTGCGCACGACGAGCGTCATGGCTTCGATCTGTCCGGCGACGTCCAGCCCACCCTCGGTCGTCAACTCGGCACGTTTTTCAGGCACGATGCACACATCTTGGGGACGGACCTGACACGCCTTCCGAACCATTTCAGGCGTCGCGGCCATCTCCAAATTGAGTTTCGTCGCACTGCGCGCGCACAGCTCGTCGACATCCGCGTCTTGGATGTGGCGGCGGTCTTCGCGCAGATGCACGGTGATACCGTCGGCGCCACCACGTTCGGCTGCGAGCGCCGCTTCGAGTATGGATGGATACGGCGTGCGGCGTGCCTGGCGGAGCGTCGCCACGTGGTCGATATTCACGCCCAAGTAGATCGGGTTCGCCATGAGTCAGGCAGCCAGGTGCTTGCGGATGACGCCGGCAATCTCGTCAACGCATTCGTTGACCTGTTCCACGCGTTCGGCTTCGACCATCACCCGCAGGAGCGGCTCGGTGCCCGAGTAACGAACCAGCACGCGCCCACGCTCGCCCAGCGATGCCGTGATGCGGTCGATGACCTGCTGCACCGGCGGCAGGCTCGTCAACTCGCGTCGCTCGCGGACCCGCACGTTTTCCAGCCGTTGTGGCAAACGTGTGATGATGCGCCGTAACTCACTGAGCGGTCGACCCCGCTTTACCAGCACCGCCAGCACTTGCAGCGCGGTCAATAACCCGTCGCCGGTCGTGCTGTATTCCAGCAACACGATGTGCCCGGACTGTTCACCTCCCAACGCGCAGCCCGTGCGACGCATCTCTTCGACCACGTAGCGATCGCCGACCGGGACCCGTACCAGCCGCGCACCGCGCTGGCGCAGTGCAATCTCCAACCCGAGATTGCTCATGACGGTCGCCACCACGGTTTGTTGCGGCAAACGGTTCTGCGCGAGCAGATCGTCGGCCAGCATGCCCAGGATCTCGTCGCCGTCGACGATATCGCCGGTCTCGTCGACCAGGATGCAGCGATCGGCGTCTCCATCGAGGGCAATCCCGACGTGAGCACGCTCGCGACGCACGGCGGCTTGCAACCGCCCCGGATGCAACGCCCCGCAGTCCCGATTGATGTTGTGACCGTCCGGATCCACACCCAGCGCGACGACGTGGGCGCCGAGTTCTTGCAACACTTCCGGCGCCACCCGATAGGCCGCGCCGTGCGCGCAGTCGACCGCGATGCGCAACCCTTCGAGTGTCAGCTCCCGCGGAAATCCCTGCTTGACGAATACGTTGTAGCGCCCGAGGGCGTCGTCGATGCGGAACGCCTTGCCGACTCCCTCCGCAGTGGGTCGAAAGGCATCCAACAGTCCATCCGCCATGAAGTGTTCGATCTCAGCTTCGACCTCATCGGGTAGTTTGAACCCGGTCTCCGCAAAGAACTTGATGCCGTTGTCCTGAAACGGATTGTGCGAGGCCGAGATCACCACCCCGGCGTCCGCGCGCAAGCTGCGCGTGAGGAATGCGATCGCTGGCGTCGGCATCGGACCGACGAGCAGGACGTCGACACCCATCGAGCACATTCCCGACGTCAGCGCGCTTTCGAGCAAGTACCCGGAGATCCGCGTGTCCTTTCCAATGATGATCTTGTGGCGCCGCGCATCGCGCTTGAAGACGTGCGCGGCCGCTCGGCCGAGCCGCAGGGCGGTCTCCGCCGTCATCGGCTCGACGTTGGCCACCCCACGAATTCCGTCGGTACCGAAGAGCTTCCGTTCCCGAACCTTGGTCGAACGAGCCTTTGCCGTCACTTTCTCCCCTTGAGCACTCGCATCTGTAGTTCCGCCGGTTCTAGTCGCAGCAGCTCGACGCCGGGAGGCAACTCGACCGTCGGCGTCCGTTGGTAGCGACCAGGTGCCGCGTTGGCGGCGTCGATATAAACCTCGCCGTGGCTCAGCTCAAGCGACTCGACCACGTGCTTCGGTCCGCGCACTACGACGCGGAGGTTCGATGGATCCAGGCTGGCGTGGTGCGTGCCGCGCACAACAACCGGCACGTGTCGCAGCTCGCGCTCAATCTCGATCTCGTCGATCTGCACCTTCACCGCCACCCGCTGTGCACTGAACGACACGTATTCGCTGATCGGCGGCACCGCCAGCTCGCGCTCGATCTTCCCCGGCCCGACTCCGGTGAGGTTGAGCGGTTCGGTTTCCGGTCCCTTCAGATCTTCAATCGCCGACGCCGGCCCGATGACCTCAATGGTCTCGGGCGACACTCGCGTATCGACCACGTGGAGTCCCGGCGGCAGCTTGCCCGCCAACTGCAACCGCACGGGAACGGTTCGTCGCACGATCCGTTCGAGGTCGATGGTAATTTGTGCCGGCGTAATTCGCGCGACCTTGACGCCGCGCGGCAGGTTGAGCGAGTCGGCGGTGATGCGAAACACTGCCGGGCCAGGATGCAGACCGGACAAGTCCAGGGGAATCATCAGCCGTTTGCTATCGATGCGACTCAGCAACGTCCGCGGCCCGCTCACCCGCAAGTCGACGAAGTCGACGCGCGGACTGGTAATCATCATCGCGATCGGGATGTCCCGCAGCTCCAACGCGACCTGCAGCGCTTGCTCGGTGTCGCGCTCGCTCGCGTTGACAAACGCCCATAAGCCGAACGCAACGGCTAGCGACACCAGCTTCATGCCCAAGTCTTGCGTGAACATGGCGCGCCAGCGCGCGCGCGCGCGCAATGGCTCCAGTCGTCGCCACACTGCCGCCGTGGTCGTGCGGTCGAACCAACTCATTCGACCACCAGCTTTTGCAGCGTGGCGCGCAGCGTGCCGGCGTCGAGGTCGCGCGTGATTCGCCCCTCCCGCACCAGCGAGATGCTTCCTTCCTCTTCGGACACGACGATCACCACCGCATCGGTCTCCTCGGTGAGCCCGATCGCCGCGCGATGACGAGTGCCGAGGGTCTTGCTCACGCTCGGGTTGGTGGTGAGCGGCAGGAAGCAGCCGGCCGCGGTGATCCGGCCTTTCTGCAGGATCAAGGCGCCGTCGTGAATCGGCGAGGCCGGCATGAAGATGCTCAGGACCAGCTCGCGACTGACGCGCGCGTCGAGCCGGGTGCCGACTTCAATGTATTCGTTGAGGCCGAACTCGCGCTCGAAGACGATCAGCGCGCCGATGCGCTTGCCGGCGAGCGCCACCGTCGAGCGGACGACTTCTTCGAGATCTTGATGCTCCATCTTGCGCTCGGCCCCGAACAGCGACCCGGCGCCTACTTGCGTCAAGGCACGGCGGATGTCGTTCTGAAAGATCACGACGATCAGCAGCAAGAACGAGCTGAGAAAATTGTCGAGAATCCAGTTGAGCGTGTACAGATCGAAGTATTGCGAGGACAGATACGTGAGAAAGACGACCGCGAGTCCGACCAGCATCTGGGCGGCGCGCGTACCCCGGATTAGGTCGATAATTCGGTAGACGACGAACGCGATGACGACGATGTCGACCGCATCTTGGACACGGAAGTTCGCGAGCAGCTCCAGCATGGCGAGGGCCGCAAGAACCGGTTACCGCTGCGCGGGACGACCGCCCGAGCCGCTCGTTCGGGCACGTGACGTAGGCCGAGGTGGGCGATCACGCCCGCGCATCGCCGCCGACGGCGCTCAGCGGCACAGCGCCATTGTTGCCATGAGCCAGGCGCAGGACCTCGTCGATCTCTGCGCCGTCGAGCGATTCCTTTTCCAGCAACCGTTCGGCGACCTTGTGCAGCACGTCGAGATTCGCTTCCAGCAAGTCCTTCGCACCCTGATAGCTTTCTTGGATGATGCGGCGGACTTCCGCGTCGATCTCCATCGCGGTGCGTTCGGAATAATCCTGCACCTGGGTGAAGTCGCGCCCGAGAAAGATTTCTTCACCCTTCTTGCCGAACGTCATCGGCCCGAGCGCCTCGCTCATACCCCACTCGCACACCATGCGGCGGGCCAACTCGGTCGCCTTCTCCAAATCGTTGCCGGCGCCCGTGGTCATGTGCTGCAGGACCAACTCCTCGGCGGCGCGGCCGCCGAACAGGATCTGCAAGCTCTTCTGCAGATACTCGCGCGAATAGGTGTGACGCTCGTCGATTGGTAGTTGCTGGGTCAGGCCCAGTGCGGTGCCGCGGGGGATAATGGTCACCTTGTGAATAGGATCGGTACCGGGGATCAACTTGGCGACCAAAGCATGACCAGCCTCGTGAAATGCGGTGTTGCGCCGCTCTTCGAGGCTGATGATCATGCTCTTGCGCTCCGAGCCCATCATCACCTTGTCCTTAGCCAGCTCGAAGTCGCGCATGGCGACCCGCTCGACACCGCTGCGGGCCGCGAGCAACGCCGCCTCGTTCACCAAGTTCTCCAGATCCGCGCCGGCAAATCCGGGCGTGCCGCGCGCGAGCAACGACAGGTCGACATCCTCGGCGAGCGGCACGCGGCGTGTGTGGACCCGCAAGATCCCTTCGCGCCCTTTCACATCCGGCCGTGGCACGACGACACGACGGTCGAATCGACCCGCGCGCAGCAAGGCCGGATCGAGTACGTCGGGTCGGTTGGTGGCGGCGATCAGAATCACGCCTTCATTCGCCTCGAAGCCGTCCATCTCGACGAGCAATTGGTTGAGCGTCTGCTCGCGTTCATCGTGTCCACCGCCGAGTCCGGCGCCGCGATGCCGTCCGACGGCATCAATTTCGTCGATGAAGATGATGCAAGGCGCGTTCTTCTTGCCTTGGACGAATAGATCGCGCACCCGTGACGCCCCGACACCGACGAACATTTCAACGAAATCCGAGCCGCTGATCGAAAAGAACGGCACACCCGCTTCCCCGGCGATGGCGCGAGCCAGCAGCGTCTTACCGGTTCCCGGCGCGCCCACCAGCAACACGCCCTTGGGAATCCGGCCGCCGAGTTTGGTGAACTTCTTCGGGTCCTTCAGAAAGGCGATGATCTCTTCGATTTCGTCCTTCGCTTCATCAATCCCCGCCACGTCGGTGAACGTCACCTTCTGCTGATTCTCGGTCAGCAGCTTGGCGCGACTCTTTCCGAACGACATCGCCTTGCCGCCGCCCACTTGCATCTGGCGCATGAAGAAGATCCACACGCCGATCAGCAGCAGCATGGGAAACCATTGCAGGAGCACGGTGATGTACCACGGGTCGCCGTCCTCCGGTTTCGCGGTGATCTTGACCCCCTTCGCGCGCAGCATCTTGATCAGCTCGGGGTCCTCGGGCGCAAACGTCTTGAACCGTTCGCCGTTATGGAACTTCCCCTTGATGCTGCGACCTTGGATGGTGACCTCGGTGAGGTCCCCCTTGTCGAGGGCGGCGACGAAATCGCTGAAGATAATGTCGGGCTCGCGGGCCTGCTGCTTGTTGAACAGGTTGAATAGCAGCAGGAACATCAGGCCCAGTACGAGCCATAGGGCAACGTTGCGTGAGATCTGATTCACTTGTCCCTCAGCTAAAACTGCATGAGTAACCTAACATACGCACACTACCCCAGCAACGGTTTGGCGGCGGTTTTCGCTCGTAGCCACAGCACCCGGCGCGTCTGCTCGTTGACCACGCGGCCGCTGCTCCGCACGACACCCGGAACCCAGAGCACGTCGGCCCCGCACTGCACCACCGGCCACGCCGACCGAAGCGGGTGAGGAATCTTGCGGTCGACGAAAATGTCGCCCAGCTTGCGCCGGCCGCGCATGCCCAGCGGCTGGATCCGATCGCCGGACATCGGCGTCCGAATGAGCAACTCCGGCACCGCATCTGCCGCGATGACGGCGTTCCATAGATCCGACGGCAGGCGGCGTGGGTGCGGCACGGACTCCACGCGGCTCACCTCGATGTCCCAACCGTCCAGATGAACACAGTGACCCGCTACGATCCGCCGGGGGAGAGACTCGGCCGGCGCCACCGATTCGGCCCGCCCGAATCGGAGGCGGTCATACACGCGCTCCACCGTCCCACCCGGCAGCGCGACGCGGCGGCTCGGTCTTGGTCCCCGAAGCAAGCTGAGAACTGCCGCAACATGACGCTGCGTCAGTCCGCGCCGATGGCCGCGCACCTCAGCCAACCAGTGACGAATCGTTTCTCCTCGCTGCGCAACCGGTATACGGAGCAACTCGCGAATCGACAAAACGCCGTCCGAGGAGACCGTGCTCCCGCTGACGGACGCTTCACGTTGTCGCATCAACTCAGCCAGGTTCGCCAGCGCTCGATCGATCTGCGGATTCATGTCTCGCAACAGCGGCAGCACGTCGTGACGAATGCGGTTGCGCTGGAAGCGCCGATCGCGGTTGCTGCTGTCTTCGCAATACGACACGCCGAGCGCCTCGACGAACGCTTCAACCTCGCGGCGCGAGCAGTTCAACAGCGGACGCGCCACCGTCATCCCCGCGATGGTGGCGACGGGCAGAATCCCGACGAGTCCGCTCGGCCCACAACCGCGGATCATCCGTAACAGTACGGTCTCGGCCTGATCGTCGCGCGTGTGACCCGTGGCGATGCAGTCTGCCTGGATCGCGCGCGCGCGTGTGGCAAGCGCGGCGTAGCGAGCCTGCCGCGCCCGCTCCTCGGTATTCCCGCCCTCACGCAACGTGCGGGACAGGTTCTCCACGTAGACGGGCGCATCGAAACGCGCCGCAAGCGCTCGTGCCGTGGCCGCATCCGCGTCGGCTTCCGCCCCACGCAGTCCGTGGTGGACGTGACACGCACTCAGACGAAGATTCAGTCGCCGCGCAGCGAACACGAGGGCCGCCAATGTCGCCGTCGAATCCGCTCCGCCCGACAACGCGACCAGGACATGGCTGCCGGGGGCCGGGACGCCGGTGTGCTCGACGGCGTCACGAACAGCGCCGACAAATCGGGTAATCGCGCGTTGCACGGTCCGATTCACTTTGGCATGGTACCCGACACGACTCAAATGCGTTCACTGCTCCTTGGCTTGTTCGCAATGGCGAGCGTCACCCTCCTTCAGACCAGTCGCGCGCGCGCCGCGGACACCGATCCGGCCGCATCTCCAGCAGGACCGAATCCGGAGATGATTCGCGCCATCGCCGAGATTCGGCGCAAGTACGGTGCCGACGCGGTAATGATGGAAGGCACGCTGCTGAGTCATTCCATTCAAGCCGGGTCCGTACTCGAAACCGCCGTGACCATCGCCGACGTCCAGCGACGGGACGCGCGCACCTATCTCGTGTTCGCGGTTGAAACCGGGCTTGTCTACAACGATCGCGAACTGTCGGCCGACGAGCGGCTCCGTCGCACCTGGACTCGCATCGTCGAGCGATCGCTGCGCACGTTCCGCGCGCTCGATCTTCCCGCCGACGGATTGTGCCTCGCGATCACCTACTCCCACAAACCGTACGCTGACGAACCCGACCTTCGCAGTCATCTCAGTGAGGGGCACGGCGAGCGCGAGTCGGTCGTGCTCTATCTCCTCACGAGCGACGTGAGCGAACTGCTGGGCAACAGGATCGGCGGGCAACAACTCGCCGATCGTTCGGTCGTGCTGGTCAACGATCGCCCGCAGCGGATTCGGGTCGAGCCGACAGAGGCACCGGCCTCAGCCGACACAGCCCCTACGCCCTAACCACGCCGGCGTGGGCACGGCCTCACCATTTCTCGTACTGCACCGCGCGGCGTTGGTAACCGGCGCCACGCAAGAGGTCGCGCAATTTGGTCACCACGTCACCGACTCCACAAATGAAGAAATGCCGGTCGCGCTCGGCGTCGCCGTCAACGTAGCGTGCGCGCACCGACTGCAACAACGCGTACGGCGACCGATCCAACAGCGGTTCGAACTGAAACCGCCCATGTTCCCGCTCCGCCGCTTCCCACTCGCCACGATAGAGCAGCTCATCAACTGCATCCGCGCGATAGTGGAGCCGGACGCTACCGTTGCTACCTCGCGATAGGATGCGCTTGAGCATCGGTCGGATCGGCGCAACACCGGTGGCGTCCGCGATGAAAACACATTCGCCGACCGGAGGCTCGGCGACCACAAAGGTGCCCCAAGGGCCGGAGAAGTGCACGACTGCACCGGCCCGCAACGTGAACAGATACGCGGAGCCGACACCGCCGGGCACTCGATTGAGACAGATTTCCAGCAACTCGGATTCCTCCGGATTGGAGGCGATCGAGTATGGGCGGATCAGCGTCTCACCACCGACTGGTAGTTGCAGCGAGATGAATTGACCTGGACTGAACGTCAACCCTTGCTCAGCAGGTAGACGCAGAAAGATCGATCGGGTCTCCGGATTGTGCAACGCGATCCGTTCAACGACCGCGTGCTGCGGCCTCCGGCTCCGCGATAACTCAGGCGGCATTGATGGTGAACCGCGGTATCAGCACGACCACTTCACCGTCGCGCTCGAATACGGCCTGGCAGCCCAATCGCGACGTCGGCGTCAGACCGGGCGCCTTGTCGAGCAAATCATCTTCGCTCTCGGAACTCTCCGAGAGGTGCTCGCCGCCGCTCTTGATGATCACGTGGCATGTCGTGCACGCGCAATTTCCGCCGCAGGCGTGTTCGAGGTGAACGCCGTGGCCGAGCAGAACGTCCAAGATCGATCCCGGCAATCCGTCATGTTGAAAGGGCGCCCGCGTTCGATCGAATTCCACGACTCGTTCCGGCTCGCCGCCTTCATGCAGCACACGCAGCTTGACCATCGCGTGATGTCTGTAGCATCCGCCGGCACTCGGCGCGAGGTACTACCGACGCTCAGCGGTCGGCCCCGGACCACACGCCGACGGACCGAGGCAGACGCAATCGTGCTCGCAGCCCGCGGGGGTACATCGATCGATCGTGCACGGGTTGCCGTCACGACAGTCCTCGTCCGTCGCGCACGTCGTTGGCGGCCGGCAGCCCTTCGTGCCGGGGTCACAGTGTCCGTTGAGCACGGTCGTGCATCCCAGCGGACAGCTGCGTTCAACCTCGATGAAGTCGAACTCCAGACACGCAGCCAACGGGGTCTGACACTCACAGCAGATGTGCCCGTGGGGCAGGCCGATCGTGGGCGTCGGTTCCGAACAGTTGGCCGCGCACGCGCACTGTCCGTTGTTGGTCGTGCACACTCCGGCGGCGCGCCGGCCGTCCGCGCAGGCGGCGGCACAGTCTCCCCCACACGTGTCGCGCGCGTCGCACGTCACCGGTGTTGCTGCCGCGCAGGGTACACACGCGCTGCACTGACCGGTCTGTGAATCGAACTGCTCAGGCGGACACCACGAGGTGACAAACGACGGCAACGAATTGGTGGTCGAGAGGCGACAGCACCTCGCTTGATCGCTCGGGAATGATGGCCCGCGACAGCTTGGACCGACATAGCAATACCCGACGCGGGGCGGGGTGCCACCCGGGGTCGGGGTCGTCTGCGGCGTCGGCGTCGCGGGTGGCGCAGGTTCCACCTGGAAGCCGAGCACCGCGAAGGTCTGTCCGATCGGGTCGTTGACTTTAACGCCGCGCACTTCCACGCGTGTCGGTCCTTCGGTCGCGAACGGAATCGGCAGCGGGACATCGAGAAACGCCGAGCCGCTCTCCACGTCAAAAGGAATCGCAACCGTCTGCGTGGCATCGGCAGCGTTCGCCGAGCCGATGGCCACGTCGATCGCCAACTGATTGCCGTGGTTGCTGACCACGCCTCCGTTGCCGTCGACGACGCCGGTGAGCAGCAGCCGAGCGTGTGGGAGCCCGCCGGGCGGCAGTCGGAAGGTGTCTTGTTGAGGAAGGAACCGCCGGCGATGCTCCGGACGGGGTACGGGGAGCACGCCGATCGCAACGTGTCCGCGCTCAAACCGTAGCGTCGAGGCACTGTCCGCGGGGGCAAGCAGATCACTTTCGAGGCCGCGCGCCATGGCGGCCGGAAATCGAAACGACTGCACTGCGGCAGGCGGCAGCGCATCAGCGGGTGAGTTGCGGGCGATTCCGCAGAGCATGCCCGCCCACAAAATCGCGGACACAGTTCGGTGATGTGGTGTCACTTCAGCTTTCCTCGATTGATACTCTACACCGTCTCGGCTCCGAAGCCGAGCACCGACTTGCATCCGACGATCGTCAGCCCTGACGGATTCAGTGCGGCCAACGTCCAACCGGCACGCAGTACACGCTCAGATCGGTCATCGGGGCGGCGCCCGCGACAAAACAGTCACGTGGCGTCGGGAATCCGTTCAACACATACGTGCGCTCGCTGCCGTCGTGCCGAACCACGACCACGATCTGCTTGCGCGGATCATACTGCTCGACCAGCACCCCGTAGCCGGTTGGCAGCGCCCCGCTCATGTATCCGACGTCCGCGCACTCGTCGGCGACGCTCACCACCACAACGCCCGGTCCGTCTGAGAGATAGCCTTGCCAGGCCACCGCTGCCAAGAACTGCCAGTTCGAAAAAATCGCATCGAAGTCCCAGACCGATTGCTCGTCGCTGGTGGGAATTTCGCTTGTTCGCAACTCAACCGACACGACGACGCCTCCTTTCATATACCCGCTTCGCTCGAATGTGCGTGATTTGGTTGCCGCGCATCCGCAACCGACTCAGTCTGCGCAACATCGCTTGCGCGTTCTCTCCTTTCAAAGACGGCTCGCTCTCTTCGGTACGATCGTCAGGCGCGAGGAGCACACGCCGCAGATACGTCGCGCTGATCCCCAACACGTCGCAGATCGCTTCGAACGCAAACGGCCACGTTCGACTCGTCGACAGCATCCAGTAGCGCGCCTCTTCGGCCAGACGCTTGGCCTCAGCCGACCGACTCGCTGCCAGCCGCAGGCAGGCGATGGCATCGAGCAATACCGCACGCATCAACTCGCGCGCACCTTCGCCGTCCGCATCGCCCGACTTCCGTGTCACGATGCCGTCGGGTGATTCGCCTACGGACAACGCCCGCTGTCTAATCGGCACGGTCATGTGAGGCACCAACGCGCCGCGGTCGCCGCCGCTCGTCACGCCGCCTTCTTGTTCCGCTGCACTGTACATTCGCGTAGTGTCTGCCACTGGTTCTCGTAGTCGAGCAGCCAGGTCTTGCTGGGCTCGCGGAGGGTCAGCGTGTAGAACCCTTGGACTCGACTGCCGGGCACGACGAAGTATCGCAGCGGCTTGGTCGCCGCGACGAAGATCCAGACATCCGGGCGGAGCCGCGTACTGCCGCGGGTGTGGAGGTTCCAGCGGTGTCCGGTGTAGCGGTAGGTGTACCGCCGGCCGTTGACTGCGACGCGCCATTGAAAGACGGATCGCTTGGCGACGCGTACCGCGATCGTGAGATCGGCCGCGAGCAGGTCGAATCGTGTCGCCGCTGCGCGTGCGCCCGCCCGCCGGCCGCCGGGCTGCACATCGAATCCGTTGGCCGCCAGCGCGCGGCGGACGAGTTGAACGGTGCGGTCATGTAGCTCGACGCGGGTCATCGTGGTCTCCCATCTGTCCGAAGCCAGCGCGTGTAGCGCGTTCGGATCAACACTCACTGAGAGCACTCCGAATGCCAGCGCGTGCGTGCAGCCGTCCGCGCGTGATGGTCCGCGCACCAAGTGAGTCAGAACGCGTCAGCAACGATGCCGGGGCCGAGCCACCCTTGTTTTTCTCGTTACGGTGGTGCGCGCGCCATTTTGACCCAGTGGCCGAAGTGATACGCAGCCCGGCGCCACGTGGTTCGCCGTTGGCCTTGGGCGCGGACTGGTGCCCGGTTCCTTGATCGTGGCACAATGCGTGCGTTCGCCGCGACCGCTTGCACGGAGGACAACGATTGAACGAATGACGGTGTCGCGCAAACACACGCTCTCCCTGGTTCTGGGTATCTTGGCGGTCATGGCGGGCTACGCCTACTTTCAACTGCGCCAAGAGGTCGTGCTGGTCGCCGCCGATATTCAGCGAACCCGGCTGATTGGACGCACGCTCCTGTACAGCCTGGAGCAGATCTGGTCGACGGAAGGCGAAGAACGCGTTCGGGAGGTCATCGATCGCGCCAATAAGACGGTGCCCGAAATTGGTCTGCGTTTGGTCTCGCTCGTCGCGCCGATTGGAGACCCACAGCGTCCAGCGCTCCCCGATGAGCAGTTGGCATCCCTGATTGCCGGTAGTGTCGTCCACTGGACCCACCCGGATTCTAAGGGCGAAGATTGGCTCTACATTTATGCACCGCTTTCGATCGGGACCACGCGCCCGGCGGCGGTGGAGTTGTCGCAATCACAGAGACCGCAACAGACTTACATCCAGATGAGTCACTGGGCGATCGGGACCGCGACCATCGCGATTGCCGCGGTCTGCGGACTGATCGCCACCGTGCTAGACGCGTGCTTCATCGGCCGGCCGCTCACCTTGCTGCGGGACAAGCTCCGGCGGGCAGGTGCAGGCGACTTGACGCAACCACTGATGCTTCGACAACGCGACGAGATCGGCGAGCTCGCGCGCGAGGTCAACGCGATGTGCGAACGCATCGGCGAAGCCAACCGCCGACTCGCGGCGGAAATGGAAGCGCGCGTCGCCGCGCTGGAACAACTTCGCCACACCGATCGCTTGGCGACGGTTGGTCAGTTGGCCGCCGGCGTCGCCCACGAGTTGGGAACGCCGCTCAACGTCGTCTCCGGCCGCGCACAAGTCCTGGCGGCGAGCGAGTTGCCGCACGCCGACATCGTCAAGCACGCGCGTACCATCGTCGAACAGGCGGACCGCATGACCGAGATCATTCAGCAGTTGCTCGATTTCTCCCGCCGCCGCGGTGCAACGCTGGGCCTCGTCAGCATCGAGCGGATCATCAGCCGCACGCTCGATCTGCTCGCCCCCGCCGCTCAACGCGCCCACGTGCAACTGCACGGCGACGCCGCCGCGCCGCTCTGGGCACGCCTCGATCAGAACCAGTTTCAGCAGGCGCTGACCAACCTAATCCTCAACGGCATTCAAGCCATGCCCAAGGGCGGCAACCTGTGGGTCCGCGTCGACACTCGCCGCGCGCGACCGCCCGCGGAGCCGAATGGACGGGAACACGACTATTTGTGCGTGAACATCGAAGATGAGGGTCAGGGGATCCCCGCGACTCAACTCAGCCGGATCTTCGAACCGTTCTTCACCACCAAAGGAGTCGGCCAAGGCACCGGGCTCGGCCTCGCGGTCGCGCACGGCATCGTCGCCGAGCACGGCGGATGGATCAGCGTTGAGAGCACCGTCGGAAAGGGCAGCCGCTTTTCGATCTATCTCCCCCTGCCCGCGGGAAGCGGCGAACAGGATATTCTGGTGGCATCGTGAGCAACCGCGTCCTCATCGTCGACGACGAGCCCAGCATGTGTGAGACCCTCGAAGCGGGGTTGACGCCGAAAGGGTTCGCGATCGCGTGGACGACCACGGCGACCGACGCGCTCGCACAGCTTGCGGCATCCGACTTCGACGTCGTGCTGACCGATCTCAATATGCGCGGGATGAACGGCCTCGAACTCTGCGAGCGCGTCGTCGCCAACCGTCCGGACATTCCGGTCATTGTCATCACCGCGTTCGGCAGCTTCGACACCGCCGTCGCGGCCATCCGCGCGGGCGCATACGACTTCATCACCAAACCCGTGCGCATCGACGCCTTGGCCCTCGCCCTCGAGCGCGCGGCGCAACACCGCAGTCTGCGCGAGGAAGTGAAGCGCCTCCGACAACTGGTCTCGGACTCGCAACGATTCGAAGAGCTCTTGGGAGCCAGCCCGGCGATGCGGGCGGTGCACGATGTGCTGGCTCGGGTCGCTGATTCCGACGCGTCGCTGCTCATCACCGGTGAAAGCGGTACGGGCAAGGAGATCGTCGCGCGCGCGGTGCATCGCAGCAGCCGCCGCCGGAATGGACCCTTTGTCGCCATCAACTGCGCCGCGATGCCCGAGCCCTTGCTGGAGAGCGAGCTGTTCGGCCACGCCCGCGGTGCGTTCACTGATGCACGCGCGGCGCGTACCGGCCTGCTTGTCCAAGCCGACGGCGGGACCCTGCTGCTCGACGAAATCGGCGACATGCCGCTCGCGCTGCAGCCGAAGCTGTTGCGCGCTCTGCAAGAGCGAGTCGTGCGGCCGGTCGGCGCCGATCAGGAGATCTCGTTCGACGTCCGCCTCATCACCGCCACCAATCGGGATCTCGAATCGGCCATCGAGGATGGCCGCTTTCGCGAAGATCTGTATTTTCGGATCAACGTCATTCACGTTGCGCTGCCGCCGCTGCGCGGCCGCAGCGGCGACGTCCTGCTGCTGGCGCAGCACTTCTTGACCCAATTTGCCTCGCACTCCGGCAAGCGCGTAACCAGCCTGTCGCCGGCCGCGGCCGAGCGCTTGCTCGCCTACGCGTGGCCCGGCAACGTGCGCGAGTTGCGCAACTGCATCGAGCGCGCGGTCGCGCTCGCGCAGTATGAGCAGCTCACCGTCGACGATCTGCCGGAAAAGATCCGTGCGTACCGGCGTTCGCACATCGTCGTCGCCTCCGACGATCCGTCCGAATTGATTCCGCTCGAAGAAGTCGAGCGCCGTTACATCCTGCGCGCGATGGAGGCGCTCGGCGGGAACAAAACCCTCGCCGCGCAGACCCTCGGCATCGGCCGCAAGACGTTGTATCGCAAGCTGCAACAGTACGGTGCGTTGAGCGAAGACGACGCCGAGTAGTGGCGCTGCATCTCGCAAGTCGAGCACCGGTCCCGTGTTCGCGCTCTGTCGATCTCGTCCGCCTGCCCGCGTTTGTGGTATCGAGATTCCCTGGAGGCAGAGTAGCCATGAAAGTCGATGCGTTTGGTTCCGGTTTAGAGCTTCATCGCGCCGGCGAACGGGCACGTGACTTGGCTCGCATCGGGTACGACGGGTTGTGGCTCGCCGAGGCTGGGCGCACCGCGTATCTCACGTGCGCGGCAACGGCACTGGCCGCACCGGAACTCGACGTCGGGACGGCGGTCGCGACCGCGTTCCCACGCAGTCCGATGGTGACGGCGCAGATCGCCTGGGAATTGGCGGAGGCGACGCGCGGTCGTTTCATCCTCGGGCTCGGAACCCAGATCAAAGCCCACATCGAACGCCGATTCTCGACCGCGTACGATCATCCGGGCGCGCGCTTGCGCGAGTACGTGCTGGCGTTGCGCGCGATCTTCCGCGCCTTCAGCGGGCAAGAGCGGCTCAACTTCAAGGGCGACTTCTACTCCTTCAGCCTGCTGGGCATGTGGACGCCGGGGCCGATCCCCTACCCTGACGTTCCCGTTTATCTCGCCGCCGTCCGTCCGTGGATGCTGCGGGCGTGCGGCGAAGTCGCCGACGGCGTCCACGTCCACCCGTTTCACTCGCGCCGCTACCTCGACGAGGTGATCATCCCGAACGTCGCCAAGGGGGCCGCGCGCGCGGGTCGCGATCCCAAGGCCGTGAAGTTGGTGTGCCCGGTGTTCACCATCGTCGGCGATAGCGAGGCCGAACGCGCCGAGTGGCGCCAGCGTGCACGCTTTCAGATCGCCTTCTACGGCTCGACGCCGGCATACGCCGGCGTGTTCGAGTTGCACGGTTGGCACGGCGTATCGCAGCGCCTCACCGAACTGCAGCGCGCCGGCGATGTCTCCGCGATGGCCGACACGATCAGCGACGAGATGCTCGCCATGTTCGCCGTCACCGGCACTTGGGACGAGCTTCCACGTCTGATCGTCGACAAATATCGCGGCGTCGCCGACCGCATCATTCTCTACTTCGCCACCGAAGCCTGGGAGAAGGGTGCGCCGGAGCATGAACGCTGGCAGCACATGATCACGCGGATCAACGCGCTCGCCGCGAGCTGACTTCCTCAGCGCCGTGACGGCGCCCGCACACCTCACTGCTGATCTTGATCAGGCGGCGGCCTGATCGACGGCCTATGGAGCCTTCCAACCATTCGGTAGGCGGTGAGGCGTATGGCCGGCTGCCTACGAAGAAAGGAACGACACCATGGGAACACTCGCGCCGTCGAAGCGCCAACTCGCCTGGGTCTTTGATCTCAACAAGTGCATCGGCTGCCAAACCTGCTCGGTCGCCTGCAAAGTATTGTGGCCCGGCGACGACCCCGGCACCGAACAGATGTGGTGGATGACCGTGAACACCCAACCGGGTCGGGGCACGCCGCGCGATTGGGAAGCCATGGGCGGCGGCTACGATGCCAACGGCAAGCTTCAGCTCGGGCATATCGCCAGCGAGGAAGAAATCGGCGGCGGCTGGAACTTCAACTACGACGAAGTCCTCCGCAGCGGACGCGGACGTAATGCACATCTGCAGAAGATCTCCGGCAGCAAGACTTGGGGAATGAACTGGGATGAAGATGAAGGCGCCGGCGAGTTTCCCAACGCGTACTTCTTCTACCTGCCCCGCCTCTGTAACCACTGCACGCAGCCGGCGTGCCTCGAAGCCTGCCCCAACGACGCGATCTTCAAGCACGCCGACACCGGCCTGGTGTTGCGCGACGAGCAGAAATGCAAAGGCGCGCAGATGTGCCGGCGTGCGTGCCCGTACAAAAAAATCTACTTCAACAAGATGCGCAACGTCAGCCAGCACTGCATCGGTTGCTTTCCGCGCATCGAACAAGGCGTCGCACCCGCGTGCGTGCGCCAATGTCCGGGACGCGCGGCGTTCATCGGCTTTCGCGATGACGAAGGCAGCATCGTCCACAAGCTGGTCGAGAGGTGGAAGGTCGCGCTGCCGCTCCACCCCGAGTTCGGCACCCATCCGAACGTCTACTACGTCCCGCCGCTGTCACCCGCTCCGCTCCGACCCGACGGCAGCTTCGATGACAGCGGGCAACGCATCCCGCCGGCCTATCTCGAAAAGCTCTTCGGCACCGCGGTACACGGCGCGCTCGATGTGCTCCGCACTGAGCTCGACAAGAAACGCCGCGGGCAGGGCTCCGAAGTGATGGACGCGCTCATCCTCTATCGGTGGAAGGACGCGCTCGGTCACTTGACCCGCGACCCCGCCGACATCGCGTGGAACTGAAGTTTGCTTCATCTGCGCGGCGATACTCAAGGAGACCAACCATGGCACAGATCAACGGACAATGGGCGGATGCGTACCGGCGCAAGTGGACATGGGACAAGGTGACCTGGGGTAGCCACTCGGTCGACTGCTATCCCGGCGGTTGCCCGTGGCGTGTCTACAGCAAGGACGGCAAAGTCA
Source organism: Binatia bacterium (assembly GCA_035541895.1). Classification (GTDB taxonomy): domain Bacteria; phylum Desulfobacterota; class Binatia; order HRBIN30; family JACQVA1; genus DATKMK01. The sequence goes on from DATKMK010000129.1 coordinate 31,778, forward strand.
TCCGCGAAGAACAGGCGGGCGTCTTCACGCCGATCGAGAGCGGTGTGCCGGACATGAACCCGATGGGCTGCCAGAAGGGTGCGTGCTGGAGCGATCTGCTCGATGCGCCCGATCGAGTCACCCAGCCGCTCAAGCGCGTCGGCAAGCGCGGCGAAGGCAAGTTCAAGCCGGTGTCGTGGGACGAGGCGCTCGACGACATCGCCGACGCGATGCTCGACGCGATCAAAGATCAGGGCCCCGAGTCCATCATCACGCTGATGACGCCTGAGTTCGCGGCCGCCGGCGCGCGTGCATTCAGCGACGCGCTCGGTACGCCGACAACTGACGGTAATGCCGAGTTCCAAGACTTCAGCCCGGGCTACCACCTCACCTTCGGGCTCTTCAATCCGGTCTCGACGATGGACGATTGGTTCCTCGCGGAACTCACCCTCATCTGGCACGCCAACCCCGTCTACACCAACATCCACTGGTACCACTACGTCGCCGAGTCACGGTACAACGGCGGCGAAGTCGTCACCATCGCCCCCGACTACAGTCCGTCGGCGATTCACGCCGACTACCATCTGCCCGTTCGCATCGGCACGGACGCCGCGCTGGCGCTGGCGATGTGCAAGGTGATCATCGACGCCGGCCTGTACAACAAGGTGTTCGTGCAAGAGCAGACCGATCTTCCGCTGCTGGTGCGTACCGACACCGGCCGTTTCTTGCGCGGCAACGATCTCGCCGATGACGATCGCGAGGATCAGTTCTTCTGGGCCGACGAGCACTCGCACGTCGTCACCGCGGCGCCGCGGCATACGCTCGCATCCGCCGGCGTGAGCCCCGCGCTCGACGGCACCTATTCGGTTTCGCTCAAGGACGGTTCGATGGTCCAGGTCGAGCCGGTGTTTCAACGACTGCGCCGGCACTTGGAGAACTATACGCCGGAAAAGGCCGGCGCGATTTGCGAGATTCATCCCGACAACATCCGCGCCCTCGCGCGCAAAGTCGCGACGCGCAAGACCAAGATTTTCATCGGCTGGAATTCCGGCAAGTACTACCACGGCGATTTGATGGAACGGTCGATGGCTTTGCTGCTCGGTCTGACCGGCAACTGGGGCAAGAAGGGCACCGGCACCCGCTCGTGGGCCGCCGGCGGATGGGACGGGATGGCGTTCATGGCGGAGAAGGGAGCGCCGGGCCAGGACGCCGCACGTATGGCGCACCAGATGCGCACGCTGATGCGGCGCATGCTCACCGCCGACGATCCAACCCGTACGTTGGAGCAGATCACCAACCACGTCTCCGCGATGAATCCCGAACTGGGCGGCTTCGGCGCGATGATTCCGCCGGCGTTCCTCTGGTACTACCAGTACGGCTACAAGGATCGCTGGAACAACCCCGACAACAACGACCCGTCGATGAAGCGCAGCTTCGACGACTACGTCAACGAAGCCATCGACAAGGGCTGGTTCGGCGCGCACTGCTCGCAGGCCTACCGCGACGTCGAGCCGCGGGTGTTGTTCGAATCGGGCGGCAACATGCTGCGCCGCCAACGCGGCGGGCAAAAGCTGTTGCTCGAAACGCTGTGGCCCAAGCTCAAGATGATCGTGTCGGTGGATTTCCGGATCAACACCACCGGCATGTACTCCGATTATATCCTGCCCGCCGCGCAGCACTACGAGAAGATCAGCCAGAGCATGCCCTCGGTCCATCATCTCAATTGGGTCCTGACCGATCGCGCGGTTCCGCCGCCGGGCGAGGCCCGCGGCGAACATGACATCGGCATCATGATCCTCGAAGCCATCGAGCGCCGCGCCGCTGCGCGCGGCCTGACCGATTTCACCGACCGCAAGGGCATGACCCGGTCGCTCGTCGGCATGGTCGCCAAGGCCACGCTCAACGGCGCGATGCGCGACGAAGAGAAGTTTTACGACGAAGCCGTCCGGGACAACGCGGTGTACGGCATCCTCCCCGAGGGCACCACGCTGGCGACGCTGCGCGAGAAGGGCTTCGTGCGTTGGACCGGTTGGGGCATGGCCGGCCATGGCGAGGCGCAAGCGTCGACCATCAAGCCCGACGAGGTTCACAATCCCTTGCGCTGGCATACCGAGGACAAGCTCCCCTACTCCACCCTGGTGCGGCGCGCGCAGTTTTACATCGATCACGAGTGGTTCCTCGAAGCCGGCGAAGAGCTGCCGACGCACAAGGAGACCCCCGGTCACGGCGGCCCCAAGCGGCGCTTTCAGATGACCAGCGGCCACAACCGCTGGAGCATTCACTCGATGAACATGACCAATCGCCACCTGCTCAACACACACCGCGGCGAGCCGTTCGTGTTCATCAACGACAAGGACGCCGCCAGCCTCGGTGTCGCCGACGGGGATCACGTCAAGCTTGTCAGCGACGTCGGCGATACAATCCTGCAGGCGAAGCTCACGCCGGCGTGCCGGCCGAACCAGGTGATCGTCTACAACGGCTTCGAGCCCTTCATGCACAAGCAGTGGTACGGCCAGGCCGACATCGAGCCCGGCCACGTGAAGTGGCTCGGCTTCGCCGCCGGCTACGGGCACCTGGCGTACCGCCCGACGGCGTGGCAACCGATCCCCGCGGACCGCGGCGTGCGGGTGGATGTGGTGAAGGTCTGAGTGCCGGTTGTTGCAAGCGCAGTACGCGCCGCGATGCTCCGCGTTGAGTACAGCGATCACTACCACGACGATGGGCGCTATCCCGTCGTCGTGGTCAACGTGACCAATCGCTGCAACCTGAGTTGCGAGCATTGTTTCATCTTCCGCGACGGCAATCCCAACGATGCGCCGGACTCGCTTCACGACGAACCGAGTAGCGATCAAATTCTGGAGACGCTGGCCAACCTGCGTGATCGGCACGGGGTGCGCTCGATCCTCTGGATGGGCGGCGAACCGCTGCTGCGGCGCGACCTCATTGCCAAAGGCGTGCACCTCATTCCCACCAACACCATCGTGACCAACGGGACCATCCCGCTGGTCGATTTCGGCCCCACCGCGCTCTATGTCGTGAGCCTCGACGGCCCCGAAGACCTCAACGACGCCATCCGCGGCGCCGGCGTCTACCGTCGAGTGCTTCGTAATCTGGCGCGCATCCCAACCACCCTCGCGTCGCAGGTTCAGGTTCAATGCGCAGTGACCAAACGCAATCAACACCGGCTCGCAGAGTTGGTCGACGCGGTTCGCACCACGCCGGTCGGATGGATGACATTCTCATTCTACGTTCCGCGCGCCAACGACACCGGGCCCGATGCGTGGGCGACCAACGACGAGCGTGTCGCGGCCGTGCGCGCAGTGATGCGATTGAAGGCCCAGCATCCTGGGTTCGTGCGGAATTCGACTCAGATGCTCGAACTGATGCTGCCGCCGCATTGTCGCGCCATTACCGACAACTGTCCGGCGCGCGCACACATCCTACCCCTCTACCTTGACGACGATCACTTCACGACTCCGTTCTGCTGCTACGGCAACGACGTCGATTGTGATCGCTGCGGGGCATGGGCGGTATTCCATCTCGCCGCACGGTTCGGGAGCTCCGGTGCGCGGCTCAGCACCGCTAGCCCCGCGAAATAATCGCCGTCCAACTCACTTCGTCAAAACATTGACCATCGTCGGGTGTCGCTGCGCGCGCAGCGGCAACGGCGGCTCGGCCCCGACGCGCGAATCGAGAAATACGGGCATCGGCACCGCGCTTGCTGTCCGGTCTCGAAGCAGGTACCAAACCTCGCGGTCGCCGCAATGACTCTCTCTCAATTGTCCTTGACCTCGCCGTCAAAGCCGGCGTTGCGTATCCTCTTGATCGAGGATTCCGAAGACGACGCCCTCCTGATTGTGCGGGAGATCCGCCATGGCGGCTACGAGGTGACGTGGGATCGGGTAGACACCGCGCCTGCGCTGGCGTCGGCCATGCAGCAGCAATCGTGGGATCTGATCACCTGCGATTGGCTACTGCCTGGATTCAGCGCGCCCGCGGCGCTGGCGATGCTGCGCGATCAGGGAGTGAGCGCACCGATCATCATCGTCTCCGGTGAGGTCGGGGAAGAGGTCGCCGTCACCGGCATCAAGGCCGGTGCGCACGACTACGTGAGCAAACAGAACCTGATTCGACTGGTTCCGGCGATTGCGCGAGGGCTGCGCGAGGCCGAGGAGCGGCGGGCGCGTTTGCAAGCCGAGGCGGCGCTGCGCGCGAGTGAGGAACGGTTCCGATCCGTGATCCAGAACGCGCCGGACCTCATCGCCATCATCGATGCCGCCGGCAAATATCGCTACGTCAATCCGGCTCACGAACGCGTCTACGGCGTCACCGTCGCCGCGCTGACCGGCAGCGATGCGTTCGACACGCTGCACCCGGACGATGCGCGCGAGCTGATGCCGCGCTTGGCGGAAGCCATGCGCAGCGGCGAGAAGATGGCCACCGTCGAGTATCGCATCCGCCATCGCAACGGAACGTGGCATCATGTCGAAGGCATCGCGCTCAACATGTTCGACGATCCCGTGGTCGCGGGGCTATTCGTCACCGGCCGCGACATCACGGCGCGCAAGCTGCGCGAGGCCGTGATTCGCGAAAACCAGCAGCGGCTCGAAGTCGGCGTGCGGGTCGCCGACATCGCGGTGTTCAATCAGGATCGCGATCTTCGCTACACGTGGATGTATCACCCGCAGCTCGGCTACACGCCCGAGCAGGTGGTGGGCAAGACCGATTCCGAGTTGCTTCCGCGCGCGGCCGCCGAGCCGGTGACGGCGATCAAGCGGAATGTCGTCGACACCGGCGCCGCTACGCGCGACGAAATCCGTGTAGAAAGCAACGGCCGCACGTTCACTTTTGATCTGATTGTCGAGCCGCTCCGCGACGACACCGGAGCCATCATCGGACTGACCGGCGCGTCGCACGACATCACCGAGTACAAGCACACCGAAGAACTGCTCCACACGCATATTGCACGCCTGGAAGTCCTGCACGACATCCACCGCGCCCTCCTCGATGGCCAACCGATCCCGGACGTGGTGCGTGCTGCGTTGGATCGAATCCGCGCTGTGATTCCGAGCGACTTCGTGGTGGCGTTGCTGTTCAATCACGAGGCCGGCCAGGCAGAGGTCATCGCCAGCATCGCTGACGCGGGGCCACCCTTGGCGCCCGCTGCGTACGTACCGCTGGCGGGATTCTCACCCGTGTCAGTATTGCTCGAGCGTCGCGTCATCTGCATCGACGACTTGCGGGACACGACCGAGCCGCGGGCGCCCGTCCTTCAGCTTCCGCGTGACGCCGGGATGCGCAGCCTGCTCACCGCCGGGCTGATCAACGAAGGCGAAGCACTGGGCATCCTGAGCTTTGGTTCCGCACGACCGGCGGCGTTTACGGCGGATCACCAGGGGGCCGCGCGCGACGTCGCCGGCATCTTGGCGATTGCGATCCACCAAGGGCGCTTGCACGCGCAGTTGCGCCGCCACACGGCGGAGCTCGAGCAGCGGGTGCGGCAACGCACCGCGGAACTCGAAGCCGCCAACAATGAACTCGAAGCCTTCAGCTATTCGGTGTCGCACGATCTGCGCGCGCCGCTGCGGCACATCGAAGGGTTCAGCCGGCTTCTGCGCGAAACCAACGAAGCGAATTTGGACGCAGAAGGCCGGCGCTACCTTGATCGCATCCACGCCGGCACCGAGCACATGAGCGAGCTGATCCAGGATCTGCTCGGTCTGTCGCACGTCACGCGTAGCGCCCTGGAGCTGAAGGCGACCAACCTGACCGACCTGGCGCGCACCGTCGTCGACGATTTGCACCGCAACGATCCCCGACGACAGGTGGAGTTTGTCATCAAGCCCGCCCTCGTCGCCAACGTCGATCCGCGCTTGCTGCGCATCGTGTTGCAGAACCTGCTCGGCAATGCGTGGAAGTACACCAGCAAGCATGCCACCGCGCGCATCGAATTCGGCACACTGGCGGGAGAACATACGACCGTGTATTTCGTGCGCGACGACGGTGCCGGCTTCGACATGGCCAACCTGGGACGATTGTTCGGAGCGTTTCAGCGCCTCCACTCGCCCGCCGACTTCGAAGGCACCGGGGTCGGTCTTGCGACCGTGCAACGCATCATTCATCGCCACGGCGGCCGCATCTGGGCGGAAGGGGCACCCGAACGCGGCGCCACCTTCTACTTCACCCTCGCCCCCGACCCGGACGCGCAAGGGATCCGGCTGAGGCGGCGATGAGCGCACGCTCCGCCGCCGCGCGTGCGCTCCTCGTCTGTCTGCTGTCGGCCTGCGCGACGGCGCCGCCGCCCCGGCCACTTCCACCGCCGCCGCCCCCACAGGTCACGGACACCTCGTGGCCGCGGCGCGAGGTGCTCGATCTGGCCATGCAGGCCTATCAATGCGGCGAGCGCGAGGGTCGCTTTGATCGGCCGGTGTTGACGGTCATCGATTACAGCCTCCCGTCGCGCGAGCCACGACTGTGGGTCATCGATGTGGAGCGCAGGCAGATGCTCTATCACGAGCTGGTCGCGCACGGAGAAGGCAGCGGCGACACCATGGCGGTCGCGTTCTCGAATCGGGTCGGCTCGCATCAGTCGAGTCTCGGCTTGTTCCGCACCGAAGGCGTGTACACGGGTCAGTATGGCTACTCGCTCCGCCTCTCCGGTCTCGAACCAGGCGTCAACGACAAGGCTCGGGAACGAGCCATCGTCGTGCACGGATTTCCTGACATCAGCCGCTGGTTCGCGGCGCAACGGGGGACCATCGCGCGCACTTGGGGATGTCCCGCGGTACCCGTGGAGGTAGCGCCGCAGCTCATCGACAGCATCGCCGGCGGCTCGGCGCTTTTCGCCTACTATCCGGATGCGGACTGGCTGCGGGAATCGCACTATCTCCATTGCAACGTCCAGCTCGTCCGCGCCCGCCTCGGCAATTGAGTCCACACGACATCGCGCCGGCTTCCGGACCGATGAGGAGCGAGCCGGTTTCTTCTGAACAATGACCGAGACGCCCACCATTCGTCGCGTAACGATCGCGGTCTCAGCGGCGCTGCTGCTCGCCCTGGGTACCGGTGTGATCACCGGCTGCGCGCGCCGCCAGATCGCGTCCAAGTCATCGTCCGCCACCGTCGTCGCCAAGAAGCCGTCGCCGCCCCCGGTTCTGAAGCGCGCGCGGGCGCCGAAGTTGGGGACGGCGCCATTTCGCGTCTGCGCGTTTGCCTTCCACAGCCCCGATGAGCTGGCGGCGATCAAGGCGCACCTTCCTCCCAAGGACTTCGACTTCGTCGACTTGACGCCCGCAATCGACGCGAGCACCGCGTCGATCGCGGCGTCAGCCTCAACGGCCGACGCCGCGCCGGGCTGGCTGACGGACACCTGCCGTGCGGACTTGCGCTGCGACATCGTGATCTACTCCGGAGAGTTCGCCGGCGGTTTCTTCGGCAAGTACGGCGTCTCCCTCAACGTGCAAGAGATGGAAGAGGCGTCGTGCCAGACACGCTGTCAGGGCCTGTTTCACGATCCGCGCGAGGTGTTTCTCCTGGCGTGCAATACCCTGGCAACCAAGAGCGCCGACGAGCGTACGCCGGAGGTCTATTTGCGCGTTCTCCGTGGGCATGGCTTCAGCCGCGCCGACGCCGAGCGCGTCGTCAACCTGCGCTACGGACCGCTCGGCCCGAGCTTCCGGGAGTCGCTGCGTCGGATCTTCATGGGAGTGCCGCGCATCTACGGATTCTCCTCGGTCGCTCCCTGCGGCGAAGCCACCGCACCGCGACTGCACCAATATTTCCAGCGCACGGGAGACTACGCGCAGTATCTCGCCCGAGCTGGTCGCGACAGCACTCCGAACCAGGATTTGCTCGCGGCGTTCGCGGAGACCAGTCTCGTGCAAATCACCGGACTGACTCCACTCGATCCCGCCACCGCCGATCGCGCCCTGGTGTGCAAGCTCTACGACGACACGCAGAGCGTCCACGATCGGCTGCGTGTCGTTCAGCAAATGTTCTCGCGAAGCGATTTCCTGGCGTTCGTCCCAACGATCGAGGTGTTCCTCAACCGTCATCCTGCCGAGCAGATGCGCGGCGACGAACGGCACCTGTTGAGCGACATCCGATCGCTCGAAGAGCCGCGGCGCCAAATCATCGACCTGACGTACCGGCTGAACGTGTCGGCGTTGAAGATGCAAATGGCGCATCTGGCGCGGCAGCTCGCGTGGATCACTCCCGACGAGGACCATCGCCTCGCCGCAGAGGGCGCGAAGCAACTGCTCGCCGAGCCGCTGTCGACCGAGGTGGTCGACATCGGATGCGAATTGACCAAGTACGATGCGCCCGCCGGCGCCGCGCTGCGGTCGGAAGACATTCCCGAGCACCTCCTCTGGCACTCGGAGGGATTCCGCTTGCTCGACTGCCTAAGGCCGACAGATCCGCGGGTTAGCGAACGGATGCTCGCCGGGCTCGAAAACATCGACGAATCGACGCGCCTCTGGGCTGCCTATGCCCTGTCGCACCGGCTGCCGCTCGACGACAGCGTGTTGAGCGCCTTGACTCGACGCCTGAACGATCCGTCCCCAGGCGTGCGCGAGCGCTTGCAATGGATTTTCACCGCCCAGGCTCCACTCTCTTCGAACGTGATGACAGCGATACGCGCCCGCGATCCGGCGCTGGCTCGAACCCTGGAGGCACAGGCAACCGGACGGCAGTGACGCGCCTTACTGACCGCGATCCGGAGACGCGTACAGCCATCCGCGCCGCACCATCCACTTCTCGAGCTCCACCGCGACGAATACCACTGCCGAAACAGCCAACGAGAACACCAGCTCAACCGCACTGAGCGGCTCGGTTTTGAAGATCGGGTTCAAGGACGGAACGTAGATGGTGGCCAACTGCAACAGGATCGTGAACAGGACGGTCGCGAAGAGCGCCGGATTCGACCACAGTCCTTGTTGCACCAGTGATTCTCTCTCGGATCGAATCGCCAGCACGTGGCCCAACTGGGTCAGCGCCAGCACGGTGAACACCATCGTCTGCCAGTGGGCGTCGCCGGTGTGATAGGCCCACGCCTGGGTAAGCAGCGTGGTGCCTGCCATCAGCAAACCGACCCAGATCATGTGCTGCCACATGCCGTGGGCGAACAGGCTTTCCCGCGGCGGCCGCGGGGGCCGCTGCATAATCCCGCGCTCTTCCGGCTCCACGGCGAGCGCGAGGCCAGGTAGCCCGTCGGTGACGAGATTGATCCAGAGGATGTGAATCGGCAGCAGCGGAACCGGCAGCCCGAGAAATGGAGCGAGGAACAAGGTCCAAATCTCGGCTGAATTGCAGGTCACGCTGTACTTCACGAACTTGCGGATGTTGTCGAAGATGCGGCGTCCCTCGCGCACCGCCGCGACGATGGTCGCGAAGTTGTCATCCAGCAGAATCAAATGCGCCGCTTCGCGTGCCACGTCCGTACCGACCATCCCCATCGCGACACCGATGTCGGCACGCCGCAGGGCGGGCGCATCGTTGACGCCGTCCCCCGTCATCGCCACGAAATGCCCCTTGTCCTGCAGGGCCCGGACGATCTTGATCTTCTGCGCGGGAGCGACGCGCGCGTACACTCTGATACGCTCGACGGACTGTTCGAAGTCCGCCAGTGGCAAGTGCTCCAACTCCCGCCCGGTCATAACTGCCCCTCCGCCATCAACAATGCCGAGCCGCAGGGCAATCGAGCGCGCCGTCGCCGGATGATCGCCGGTGATCATCACGGCGGTGATGCCGGCGGATTGGCAGAGCGCCACCGCTTTCGCCGCTTCCGCTCGCGGCGGATCGATCAGGCCGACCAGACCGAGGAACGTCAGCTCACATTCAACCGCGTCCGCAGCGAGTGAGTCCGGCAGGCTCGGCCATCGGCGCAGCGCCACCGCCAGCACGCGCAGACCGTCGGCCGCCATTCGCTCCGCTTGTCCCAAGACCGTCGCCTTGTCGATCGGCATCGGACCGGCATGACCCAATGCGTTGTGAGAGTGCTCGACCACCGTTTCGGGAGCGCCCTTGGTGAACGACACCACACCATCGCTCACCACGTGGAACGTCGTCATGCGCTTCCGCTCGGAATCGAACGGCAGCTCAGCGAGTCTCTGGACGACGTCCTTCTGTGTCACTCTGTCGTACCCGGCGTCTGCGGCGGCGAGGCAGAGCGCCACTTCCGTCGGGTCTCCTCGCATCGTCCCGTCGTCACCCATGGCCGCATCGTTGTTCGCGGCCAAGGCACAATAGAGCCACGCCCACACCTCGCCGTCGGCGATGGTCGGCAGCCGGATCGCGCGCGCGCCGCCATCGGCGTAGATCGCCTCCACGCGCATCCGATTCTGGGTGAGCGTGCCGGTCTTGTCGGAACAGATATACGTGACCGATCCCAGCGTTTCGACTGCGGGTAACCGTCGGATCAGGGCGTTCTTCTTCACCATCAGCCGCGCCCCGAGAGCCAACGCTACCGTGACCACCGCGGGCAGAGCTTCCGGGATGGCCGCAACCGCAAGGCTGACCGCCGTGAGGAACATCAGCGCAACCGGCTCACCGCGCAGCACGCCGACGACGAACACGAGGATACAAACGGCGATCGCCGCGACCGCGAGGCGCCGGCCGAATGTCGCCAAGCGTTTCTGCAGCGGGGTCTTCTCGCCTTCGTCCCCTCGCAGCAGGGCGGCGATCTTGCCGAGTTCGGTCTCGCTACCGGTCGCGACGACTACGCCGGTCGCGCGACCATAGGTGACGACGGTGCCCTTGTACGCCATGTTGCGCCGATCGCCGAGTGACAGCGCGCCGTCGGCAAGTGCGGCGGTGCACTTCTCTACCGCCATCGACTCGCCCGTGAGCGTTGATTCATCCACCTTCAGTTGCGCGGTTTCGACCAGCCGCAGATCCGCGGGCAGGAGATTGCCCGCTTCCAGGAGCACGGTGTCTCCGGGAACCAGTTGGGATGCGGGCCGTATCGCCACTCGGCCGTCGCGGCGCACCGTCGCGGTCGCCGCGGCGAGCTGCTTGAGCGCGGCAACCGCGCGCTCGGCACGGTATTCTTGCGCGAACCCGATGAGGCCGTTGAGGAGGACGATGACCACGATCGCGAGCGTGTCCTCCGCATCGCCGATGACGCCCGAGATGACCGCGGCCCCGATCAGCACAAGAATCATGAAATCGGAGAACTGTTCGAGCAGCATCCGCCAGGCACTACGCCGGTGCGTTTCCTCGATGACGTTTGGGCCGTAGCGGATGAGCCGTTGCGCCGCGTCCGACGAGTCGAGGCCGGTCTCGACTCGCGCGCCGAGAAGCTGAACCACCTCGTCGGCCGACTGCGCGTGCCATTCTTGGATGGGGGGCATCGCAAGTGTCATCTGCTCACCGCCGCGGTCGTGCGCACACCTTATGATCCTGAAACCCGAGCAGTCCGCTGGACGGCTCCGGCCGACGCCGAGCGCCAAAAGCAACAGTTGGGCCTTCGCGCGTCGACTGCCGCGATGCCCCAGCGTCCATCGCGCTTCTTGGCACCAGGAATGTCGAGCACCATTGGCAAGCAGAAGCAAGAATGCCGACAACACGAACCCTCGCGGGACTCAACCTCTCGCGAACGTTTCCGGCAACTAAGTTGGGCGCTCGCGGGAGTTGCCGCCGTTCGGCGCGGTTGATCTCGACATTCGGGCCACGCTACGAGGGGTGTATGCGCCTGTGCTTCGCCATCTGCATCGCCGTCGCATCGACGGCGCACGCGGACGTCATCTTCGAAGAGCCCACGCAACTCACGTGCGGACGTTCCGAAGTGATCGTCGCGGGCACTGTCGACGGCACCACCGCTCCCGGACCGTTCACGAACGGCCAGCCCCCGACGGTGAAGGTCATCGCGGCGACCTGTTGGAAGGGCTGCCAGCCGGGCGACCGCCTCGAAGTCGCGCAGTGGGTGGACCCGAAGCCGTCGCACAGCGGCAAGCCGCGACCGGGCGATCCGAAAGCGGAGCAAGCGATGTGGGAGCAGGCCGCTGTCGAACCGCCGGCAACGCGCACAAGGGTGATGCTGTTCCTGCGTCGCGACGGACAGCAGCTCGTGCGCGTGCAAGACTCCGGCGGCTACGGCGGGTACGTGATGCTGCTCGGCGCCGATGACAAGCAAATCCAGCGCAGCGCCGGCATGTGTGAGGTCGGGCTGACGATCGCCGGCGAGCGCGAGCGCACCGCATCGCTCGGCAAGCCCGTGATGGTCCACATCGACGTCACGAACATCAGCGGCAAAGCCGCGGTTTTCCACGCCGACGCGATGACCCTCGAGCTGCAGACCGACACCCGCCCGGGTGAAGACTTGGCACCGACCTGGACGCCCCCGGCATCCCTCACGCTGCACGCGGGCGCGAAGCACGCGTTCGACTGGGACCTCACGCAGTTGTTTCCCGATGCGTTCAAGAAACCCGGCAACTATTGGCTGACCCTCGACGCGCCAGCTGCCATGGGCTTGCATTGGATCGCGATCGCGGTTCAATGAGGACCTGACGAATGAGCCGCCGCCTTCGCGGCAGAGGAGGACACCGATGCTCACATTGCACTACCATCCGTTCTCGACCTACTCGCGGCGCGTGCGCATCGCGCTGATCGAGAAGAACATCGAGTGCAAGTTGGTCGAGGTCGACATGATGGCCGGCGCCCACCGCGGCGAGGCGTACCGCACGCTGAACCCGTACGGGCGCGTGCCGACGCTCGAGGACGACGGCTTCGTGCTCTACGAGTCGACCGCGATCCTCGAATACCTCGAAGCCACCCACCCGCAGCCGCCGCTGGTCCCGGCGGACGCGCGCGGGCGAGCGCTGGTCGCGATGCACATGAAGCTGTGCGACATCCAGCTCGCGCGCCAGACCGGCACGATCATCTTTCCGAAGCGCTTCTTGCCGAAGGAGCGCTGGGACGAAGCGGCGATGGCACAGGCGAAGAAGGAGATCGAGAAGCATCTCGGCATCCTCGACGCCCAGCTCGCCGGCAAACGCTTCTTGGTCGGCGACCGCTACTCGCTGGTCGAAGTCTGCTACACGCCGTTCGTCGAGTTCTTCCCGCTGATGGAGATCACGCCGCCGCCGAACGTCGCCGCGTGGACGAAGAGCCTGCTCGAACGTCCAAGCGCCGTGCAAACCAAGCCGGCGGGGTGATGCTGGGATGACTAGTTGCGATGCTGATTTCGCGTTGAACCAACACTGAGCAAATCGCCGCTTCCCTGGCCACGCCGCTGTAGCTACCGGCGGCGGCCGAGTCGAAGGAAGAAGACGAGGTGGGCGATATTGACGGACGCCGGCGCGAGGAAGTCGCGCCACGGCGAGCCCGGGAGCGGCGCCGCGAGAGTGATCGCCCGAAGGCTGCAATCTGCCGTTGGTTCCGGGTAACAGCTTCGGGTACTTGTCTCAAACGGTCCAAAGGGTGGGCGTGTCGGGCCGACAGGGAAGCGGTGGCGCGGATCACGGCAAGCCTCGTCCCTTGTCATGCGCACGTGTCACCTATGTGGTACGGACATGACGCTCAGCATCCGACGGCCGCACGCGGAACGTACCGAGCGCCAGCGCCGGATGAGACCCGCCGGAAGCGCGACGCCGCGACGAGCGACTTGGATCTGGGCTCGGTCATTTCACCGCCACCAACTGTCGACGGCTCTGCGCTGCGATTCGGCTGTGATGGGCAAGGTGGCGATCATATTCTCCACCGGCTTTGGCGATGGGGTCGCCAGATCCTGCACCGCCGCCGGCGCAGCCAATGCCGACTCCACCACGGTGCGGTCGCTGGCGGACAATGCGACGAAGAAATCGTGGAGTCGGTCGCGGCACCACACGCGGTACGGTTTCACCGGCTCCTCGAACGTGACGCCCTGCACCTGATAGCGCACCCGCTGCTCGCCACGCGCGTATGCCGTACTGTTGGCGCTGAGGTAGCGAATGTACACGTCCGTGACCAGCGCCAGCAGATCGGCGAGATCGGCGGGAATCTTCTCCAGCATCCCCGCGCCGCGAAAGCGCTCGGGGGTCGCATTCCACATTCGCGCCACCCATTCGTGCACGCCCGGCGCGCGGCTCCGCATCACGCGTCCCGGAACCGGATCGCAGCAGAAGTGGCGGAAGAGCGGACCGAAGAAGCCGAAGTCGGCCTCGCACGGGCGATCGCCGAGCAGGTACGGACGGCGGGCGAAGATTTTCTCCAGAGCGTCGAGCGTGTCGAGATACGAGGCTTCAACGGCCGCACGGGTCGCCGGTGCGACGCCATCGCCGCTGACGAAGGTTCGATATTGGCGCTGCTTCCAAAACCGATGTTTGAGCCACGTGGGAACGCGGCGTTCGGCGACGTGCTCTGACAACCACTCCGCCATCAGGTTCGCGTTGCGCGGAAACGACCAGCGATAGTGCATCGCCGGACGCCACAGCCACTCGTCGGCAAAGTCTTCCAAGAGCCGACTGAGGAACCCCGCTGCCGGCGTGATTGGATGGAGTACGGGTTCCGGGCACGTGCGTTCCAGAAACTCGATGATCAACGTGGTATCGACCAGCCACGACCCATCGGGGCACTCGACCTGCGGAATCTGCATGACGCCGGTGTAACGCGCACAACGCCGGAGGTTCGATTCGCTGAACGGCTCGAGGCGGTACGCAATCCCTTTGGCGCGCAGGTAGGCTTCGAGCTTTCCCGTGTAGTAGGAGCAGTCGGTTCCGTAGACGATCCACGGCCCCGCCGCGGCAGCCGGCTCGGGCCTCATAACGTCCGACTCATAGCGTAAGTGGCAGCTCGAGATGCCTCCGATAGATTTCGTCACGGTGTTCGAGCAGGACCGGGTCGAGCGCCGCGCGGGTGGCGTCGTCCATTGCCGAAAATGCGGAGCGGAAGTCGTCGGGGATCGGGCACAGATCGTTCGGGAGCGGATCGAACAGCGCGATGAAGGTCGCCAGGTAGATGTCGGCGGCGGTGAACGCGTCGCCGATCAGATAGCGACTGCCGCGTTGGCGCTGCTGCTTGAGACGGCGGGCGAACATGCCGAGCAGCTCGATGACGCGCCGGCCGGCGGCTTCGCCGTTGTCGCCGCGATAGCCGTACTTCGCGCCGAGGTACTGCGCGATCGGCTTGGGAAAGCCGACCCCGCCGGCGAGGCTGACGTGGACCCCGTGAAGGCGGCGTGCCCAGCCGAGCCCGTCCTCGCCGCAGATCTCGTGCGACAGCCCGAACAGCAGCGCGCGGTCCTCCGGGTTCGCCGGGACCAGTGCGGGCGTAGGCGCCAGTCGCTCGGCGAGCAAGAGAATCTCGGCCCATCCGGTGCGCGGCGCGTCGTTCTCATAGACGGCGATCGGTGCGCTGGTGTGCCCCGTCCACGCCTTCACCGCCGGTCCGTCCGTCGTCAGGCGCGCCGCGACGTACGGAATTTTCTTGTGGTAGAGAATCCCCTTCGTCGCTTCGCTCCACGGACTCGGAACCAACCCGACCGTCACGACGCGCAGCCCCAAACGCTGCTTGGCTTCCTCTACCGAAACGAACTCAACCATTACGATCCTCCCGCGCGTACGCCGCGCTTCACCTGTGTCATCTCTCCACCCGACCGACAATCCCCCTTGCGCAGCGCATTGAGGCGACCATCGCTGCGACTGTCTCGGCTTCTCTCTACGCTCATGATCGAAACCTTTCCCGCGCGGCCGCCCTATTGTAAGGTCGCCGCGAAGGGAGCTCTGCGCATGATCGATCTCAGCGGCAAGGTGGCGATCGTCACAGGCGGGTGTAGCGGGATCGGCCGCGGGACCGTCGGCGTGCTGCGCCGCGCTGGTGCGGCGGTGGCGTGCCTCGACGTCCAGGACGACAAGGGGCAAGCCCTCGCGCAGGAGTGCGGCGACCGTGTGCTCTACGTTCATGCCGACGTTACGTCGGAAGACGAGGTGGCGGCGGCCTTCGCGCGCGTCGTCGAGCGCTTTGGTGGCATCGATGTCGTCTTCAACAACGCCGGCAGCGCCGAGCCGCTGGGCTCCGATCCGTTCGATCTCGCGATCTTCGAACGCGCCCAGAAGCTGTTGGTGCACAGCGTCGTGCTCGGCATCAAGTATGCCGTCCCGTCGATGGTCGCCCGCGGTGGCGGATCGATCGTCAACACAGCAAGCGTTGCGGGACTGCAGGCGGGCTACGGTCCGTTCGCCTACTCGGTGGCCAAGGGCGCGGTCATCCACCTCTCACGCGTCGCCGCCGCAGCGCTCGCCAAGGACGCGATCCGGGTGAACGCGATTTGTCCCGGCCTCATTCCGACCTCGATCTTCGGCCGCGCGATGGGTGAGTCGATCGCCGACGCCGACCGCCGCGCGCGCGACATCAGCGAGCGCGCACACGGCTTTCAACCCATTCGCGTCGCCGGCGCGCCGGAGGACATCGGCTACGCGGTCGCGTACTTCGCTAGTGACCTGAGCCGCTTCGTCACCGGCCAGTTCCTTGCCGTCGACGGCGGGCTGACCGTCGGTCCGCGTTCGGCGTGGGAGGAGACCGCGGCGGTCGAGAGCTGGGCTCGCATCGGCATGAGCGAGCGGCAGATCAAGAAGATGCTCGGTGCAGACTGAGGCGATAGTCTTCGTGTACACCGCGGTCACCTGACTTACTCGTAAATTCCCTTGGGCGCCGCGAGGCGTGTCGACTCGCCGAGTGCCGGCGGTTTCCACGGAACGTAGACGCCGTCGCGCCATGCGAGCCATCGCAACGACGGATCTTCGAGCGGGACCGCGAAGTGAAAGACCAGCTCGTTCGGATCGCCGGCTGCATTGAGCCCGGCAATCTCTACGGTGAAGCCGGTGAGCTCGACTCGCTCGCCGCGCGTGAAGTGCAGCTCGGGAGCGCGGTAGTAGCGGGTCATGGGCACATTGAAGAGCCCGTCGTCGAGATGCACACGCACGCTGCGCGGATCGCTGCGCGTGATCTCCATGGCGGTCGGGGCACCGGCGAGCGCACGCATGCGGCGCGGGAGCGGCAGACCCGCAACTTCCCTCACTGCGGAGATCGCACCGACGCTGTAGACGAAGTCCGGCGGGTTCACGAGAATCAGATCTTGCTGCGCGATCACCGAGTCGTTCGGTACGCTGGCGATGGCCGACAGCATCCGCGTGCTCACGCGCTTGTCGAATTCGAGTCCGAGCCGCGCCAGCAAGGGCGCCAGAACGAGGTGAACGATCAGCAACAAGGCGACGCCGCCGCACGCAGGCACGCGCCACCAGCGGGTCGCGGGCAACAACGACGGCTCCGCGAGCAGCGCGTAGACGAGACGCGCGAGAAGTCCCATCGAGCCAAGACCGACGAAGAAGAGCAGCCGGTCTTGCGGAAAGGTCGCGGCAATCGGCAGCAGCGACAGGACGGCGCCAAGGGCACAGAACCGCGCGATGCGGTCGCGGCGCACCAGCGGCGCGAAGAGGCCGACCAACAGCCCGATCACCGCGACACCGCTCCAACGCAGAATCAGTGCCGTCGCACTGTCCGGTGGTACGCCCGAGGCGATGTCCGAGGGTACGGGCGTCCACTGCCCCAAAATCAGGACGGGAATGTGGGCGAGCGCACCCTGTGCGTACGCGACGGGGTCGGCCAGCGGGTCGCGGTAGAATCCCGACTCCGCTGCACCGAAGCCGCCCAGCCGATAGGCAACGGCCCAGAGCAGGAGCACGACGCCGCTCGGCACCAGCGTACGCACGCGCGTGCTCGTCGATCTTCCGTCGAGGAAGATCGCGTAGGCGAGAAGATAGGCCGCCGCCGAGAGCGCCATCTCTCCGGACGCGAGACCCAGCGCCAGACACGCACCGCTCCCCCAGGCACAGCGATCGTTCCGTTCGCGGCTGCGCGCCAGCCACACGGCGGACAGCACGCCGAAGACGCTCGCGATCAACGCGTTGCGATTCGCCAGATAGGCGGCAGGGCGCGCATGCGCATCGTCGACGGCGTACAACAGCGCCGCCAACCCCGCCGCCCAGGTCGCGCCGAGCACCTTCCGATAGAAGAACGCGGCAGCGAGGACCACGACGCCGAGCCAGACGAGGCTGTGCAGATGCATCCACCCGGGCCGCTCCGGCCAGAGCCGGAAGTCCAGTTGCATCGTGAGCACACTCAAGTAGCGCAGGCTGGCGTGACGAAACCGCGGCGCGGCCCACCACGGGAGCTGCCCGGCGTCCATCGCCCGCGCGTTCTTCGCGACGTCGCCGTCGGCAAACACGAAGAGCTGGATCGACGGATCGCCGTGACCCAAGAGACGAAGACGCTGAAAGTGATCGTCGAGCTGGAAACCGCCGCGCACCGCCGGCGCCATCAGGAGACACGCCGTGATGGCGACCGCGAGCGGCAACCAGCGGTGCGTCAGCGCCCCGCGCATTCAACCCACTGCCGTCATCGCGGTCGCAGGGGGATGTGGATGCGAGTGGAAGCTTGGTCGACGCCGCGCGGGGTGACGGCGTACACCTCGAACGGTGGTGCACCCGTCGGCCTGCGGCCGATCGACGGCAACCAAGCACGAAACGCGGCCTCGTAGAAGCTCCTTCGCTCAAGCACATTCCCGGCGTGAGAGAATACCGCGTAGTCACCGCCCGGGATCTCACGCACGCCGACGTTGCCTTCACCGGCACAACCTTCTCCGACGACGAGTGCCACCTCGCAGCGCGTCCGTTCAGGCACGGTGATGTCCTGATCGTCCTGGTAGCGCGCAAGCACGGCGCCGCCGAGCAATCCGCGCCGTGCCGCCCACGCGGCCAAACGCTCGAACGTCTCGGCGGTGCGGTCGTACGGACCGACGTAGCGGACATAGGCCACGCGCCGCCGCGGCAGCGACTCGATCCGTGGCGAGAAACCCGGTGGCAACACAGGCACCGGAAGCGCGGCGCGGAAACACTGCGGCGAAGCACCGAAGCGCGTGCTGAACGCGCGAGTAAACCCCTCGTGCGAGCGGTAGCCCACACCGAACGCGATGTCGGTCACGCTGCGATTCGAGAGTTTCAGCCGCGTCGCCGCGGCCTCCAGGCGCACCCGCCGCACATATTGGTTGGGCGGTTCACCCACGGCCGCATGGAATGCGCGATGAAAGTGATAGGCCGACGCTCCGACCCGCTGCGCGAGCACCGCAAGCGACAGATCACCGGCGAGGTTCGTCTCGATGTGCTCCAACACGGCGGACAGATTCATGCGATCTTCCTATCAGACCCCGCCGGCACGCGCTTGACCGTTCTTGCTTTATCGACGGCTCGGCTTGCGCTCGGAAATTCGCGCCGTTTTCGATCGGCGGACGGCGCGCCGTCTTCTCCAACGCGTCCGGTTGGCTCAACTTTGCGGCGCAACCTTCCTCGCTTGCTTTTCAACCCGCGCACGCGCATGTGGTCCGCTGCGAAGAAGGAGCGCCGCAGTGCCCGCACCAATGTCGCGTGAAGAACGCGAACGGTTTCTCGCCGCAGTCCACGTCGGCATCTTGAGCGTCAACCAGCCCGGTCGCGCGCCGTTGGCGGTTCCACTCTGGTATCTGTACGAACCCGGAGGCGACATCGTTATGGTGACGCGGCCCGAGACCCGCAAGGCCCGCCTCATCGCGCCGGGCGTGCGCGTCGCATTTGTGGTGCAGGCCGAGGAACTGCCGCCGAAATACGTGAGCGTCGAAGGTCTCATCGTGTCGGTGGCGGCGGCCGATGTCGACCGCGACGTGCGTCCCATCGCCGCCAAGTATCTCGGCACCGACGTCGGCAACGGCTACGTCGACGCAACGCGTCGGAATGGCGCCACCAACGAGATCGTGGTTCGCATCCGACCCGAACGGTGGTTCTCGCGCGATTTCGCGAAAGTCGGCTGAAGGACTCCCAAGCTGCCGGTAGAGCGGCGTCGACATGGCGTCCACAGGGGCACGGCCGCGCAAGGCGTTCGAGACGACGTGGCCAAGACCTGTAACCGGGGGAGGAGACATGTCAGTTCCCGGCTTGGGTTGATCCATTCGCGCCTTTTGCGATACATGCCCTACCAATTCGAGCGAGCAGGACTTTGCGTGGAGGGAGGACGTTGCCAATGATGCTTCGAAGGTCAATTCGCAACGCGATGACATTGGCGTTCTGGGCGACACCGTCGGCGGTCTTCGCGTTGCCAACCGGTGCGGTCACGACCGTATCGTTGGGCACGGCACCCGCGCTCACCATGCCGCTGCTCTATCTGCTCGCCGGACTGCTGGCAGTTGTCGCAGTCTATCGTCTCCGACTCTCACCGGCCGGACAAATCGTCGGGGCCGTTCTCCTGACTGGTGTGGCGGTAACTGCATTTGTATACGCAGGCGGCGCAACGGTCTCGGTCACTGGGGCAAATTGCATGAAGCAAACGACGACGCCGTTCGATCCGACAGTGTCCACGACCCTGATCAGCGGCTGCGCGAACCCCATTCGCATCGTCGATATTCAACTCTCGTGCGATGACCCGCCTCCTCCATCTCAGCCATGCACGATCGGTCTGACGTTGAACCAGGGCGACTCGTGCTACTTGCCCACCTGTAGCGGCTGACAACCGGCGGCGCCGCGCGCGCACAAGCGGGTGCGCGGATAGGCGCTGGCGAGTCATGAAGCTCGTTTCCGTCAACGTCGGACTCCCGCGCGAGATCACCTGGCACGGCAGGCGCGTCACGACCGGCATCTTCAAGGCGCCGCGAGCCGGGCGCACCATGCTTCGAACGCTCAATCTCGATGGTGACGGCCAGGCCGATCTGTCGGTCCACGGCGGCACGCACAAGGCGGCCTACGCGTATCCGATGGAACACTACGCCTACTGGCGTCGCGAACTACCGAATACGCCCCTGCCGTGGGGCGCCTTCGGCGAGAACTTCACAACCGAGGGACTGACGGAAGACACTGTCCACATCGGCGATCGGTTCCGCCTCGGGGCGGCCGAGGTGATCGTCACGCAACCGCGCATGCCGTGCTACAAGCTCGCCATCAAGTTCGCCCGCGCGGAATTCGTCAAAGCGTTCCTGGCGAGCGAGCGAACCGGTTTCTACTTTGCCGTTCTCCGCGAAGGCGAGGTCGAAGCCGAGGATTCGATTGAGCGCATCGCCGAGGACGAACGACGACTGAGCGTGCGGGACATTGTGCGGTTGTACACGAGCGACGCGCCCGACCCGCAGTTGCTTCAGCGAGCGGTACAACTCGATGCGCTGCCAGACGGTTGGCGCGAGCACTTTGTCGATCAGCTCGCGAAGGCCCAGGTGAGTTGAAGGCGGCTTGTGGGCGAAGTGTTTGCACCCGTCGAACAACGTTACGGCTGCACCGTCGACTGAACGGCGCTCCAGTGCGCCCCGGGGCATTCTTCAACGCAGTGCTCGTACGCCCCGTGGCATTCGAGTTGGCAGCCCCCTTCCACGCACGAACCCAGGCACGTGCTCTTGCGCGCGTTGCAATGATCGAGGCACTCGACCGCGTCGGCGGTCGCCGGCACCAACAACGCATTGCCCTCGTGAAGCACCGCGACCCGCTGCTCCACCGGCGCCGCACAACTAGCTGTACACAGCGCTGAAATCAGAACGACACGGTTTACGATCCGCATTGCCCGCCGCCCCCATCGTGATTCGCCACCGCCCACTCTGCCTGTCGTTGACTTGTTCGGCAAGCCGACGTTGGAAACTCCGCTTCGCGCTGAAGGAGAAAGTGGCGGCGCGCAGAATCGAACTGCGGACCTAGGGATTATGAGACCCTCGCTCTAGCCATCTGAGCTACGCCGCCACGCCGGGCGTATCGGGGCTTCGATTGATAGAGAATGGGCGTCGCGAGGTCAAGGCGAGCGCTCCGCGCCTGTAGCCCCTACTCGGTCGCGTACCCGTAATGCGACAGCTCTTCACCGAGCTCGCGTACGAACAGCGTGTTCAGATCGGCAGGCAGCTCGCGGCGCCAGCGTGCAACCGACTCCCGCCGGTTGGCACTGGTCATATGGTGCTCGAAGTCAGCCGCTTGCGCCTCGACCTTGGGCGCGTCGAGCGACACGCCCAGCCAGCTACCGAGCCGATGGGCCTCGCCCTGCAGGTCAAGCGCGAGATCTTCGTATCTCACTTGAATGTTATGCGGTGCGCGCGCTTCCTCGCGCATGCCCGCGAAGTGGTTCCGGCACGTGCCGACGAAGCGCTCGGCAAAACTCCAATCGCTATCGTCGGCTCGACGGCTGAAACCGGGAAACCCACGCTGCTTGTCGAATGCAGTAATGGACAAGAAGAGATCGCGAGGATCGCGAACAAGCACGATGGCTTTGTAGGGCAACGCGGCGCGCAACCGGCTCGGCACCCACGAGGGGACTTTCTCGGCATAAAAGAGCGGCCGCTGGGCGGCGTCCGCCGGACCGCTGCTCGCAATGGCGGCTCTGGAAAATGCCTGCCACGCGGCGATGAAGCTGCTGGGCCACAGCGCATCGCCACTCCAAAACTGAGGCGCTTGATACGGGAATGGGCCCATCCGCCCATCGGGTTGAGTCAAGTTGACGGCAGCGTTCCAGTATTCGTCGGGCTGCCGTTTCTCGACGCCGAGGAGTAGCGCCCAGCGCAGGAGGTACGTCAGATAGCGAACCTCGAACGGATAGGTGCGGTCGAAGACGATGCGGGCGGTCGTGCCGAGAAGCTGCATGAGGAGCGTCGTGCCGCTGCGTCCGAGCCCGAGCACCACAAGCGGAGTGAGCACGTCGCCCACGCCGCGAACCTGCACCGGGTGTTCGGCAGGGCTGACCGGTTTGCCCGCCGATTCGGACTCCGCGGTCGAAGTGTCCCGTCTTCCAGATCCCCACCAATTCGAGGCGACCGATTTGATCTCGCGATACGCGGGCAAGACGATCCGGTGCTTGATCAGGCCGTAGCGACGCAGAATCTGCCAGCCCAGCGTCGCACGCATCCGCACAAGCTCTGCCTCCGCCGCTCGCAATCGGTCGCGCTCGCTTTGCGCCGCCGCATAGTCGGACCGCAGCGTGCCGAGCGCGGCCTCGACCGCAACGGCGTGCTCGCTGGTTGCACGAACGCCGTGCAAGGTCGACGTCAACCCGCGCACGTAACGGGCCGCTGCGGCAGCCTCTTCGGCGACATCGGGCACTCCCGCCTGCGCATGCTCGGCAAGCACCTCGCCGTAGACGCCCTCGATCGCGTCCATCGCAGCATCCAGTGACGCCTCGGCGCGAATCCGGCGCGTCACGACCGCGGCATCGCTCGCATCGTAGCGGCTGATCTCGGCTTCGAGGGCTTCAGTCGTGAGCCGTCCGCTGAGCGTACGAACGCCAAAGTTGAGCTGGCGGAGGCGATCGAGCTCGGCGCTGCTCACGAGTGGGCCCAACCCGCCAGCGTCGCAGAGGATAACTGCCGTGCCCACCGCCAACGCCTCGATGGCCGCGCGTGCCTTGGCAAAGACCAGGTCGTAGTCGCCGAGCACGTCCTCCGGGCGGGCGTGGGGATTGCCGGAGGCGATACCGATAACCTCGATTGCGATCCCAGCCCGCGCGCAGGCCGCGCGCACCGCGCTCAGATGAGTGGAATCATGCGCGTAGTTGCTGAACACCAGCGCACGGCGCGGCTGTCCGGGAAGTGGCCCCCGCGGCTTGAATCGCGTGAGATCGACGAAATTGAAGACTACCCGCACCCGATCCTCCGGAATCCCTGCTTCGAACACCAGGCGCTCGCGCGTGAGGTGATCCACCGCCACGTAGCGCCGGATGCGAGGGAACCGCAGCGGGGTCTCCACCCAGGGTATCCAACCGTGACAGAACGAAACCGCGGGGACGCCGGGAAAACGCAGCAGCGCCGTCATGGTCTCCAGGTGATGCTGGCCGTGGATCAGGTCGGGTGGCACGGTGACCGCATCCAGATCATCGACGACCGGCACGGTGGCGGCGCGCAACTCCTCCGCGACCTCACCGAGTCGCGTGCTGTAGGCGATCGGCGTATGCCCGCGGGCGAGCAACGCCAGCGCCACATCACGCACGTAAAGTTCGGTCCCGGCGCGCGCGGCGAGCGTGTTGTTGGTGATCAACACGCGTAGTCTTCGCATCAACGTTCGCCCTCGGCATGGCGGCGCAACGCCTCCGCGAGCGGGGCGACATGATCACGGTAGCGGATCACGTGCGTATAGAACCCGGCGGCGACCTGTCGCTCGCCGTGCTGCTCGTAGTACGGCGCCGCGTCTGCGAATCGGTCAGCCGAGTACGGCTCCTCAACCGGCACCAAGCACTCGGTGCGGAAAGCGTCCACGCCGTGCTTGGTGAAGGCGTCATCCACCTCGCCGCGCAAGTCCGCGTAGCCATGGGCCGCAGCCAGCTTGCGGGCGAATGCCGCATCGTCAAGCGAGATGCGGATTGCACCCGCGGCATCGACCACCGGCGGGCCATCGAGCGGGAAGGCATAGCTCGCAATCGACTGCCCGCAGGCGCGGCAAGCCAATGCGATGGCCGTGTCGGTGATGAGCCGGCAGACATCGTGCGTGGGGTTGAATCCCTCGCAGGCGTCGCTCGCGACCCACTCGACGCGATCCGCAACCAGCACTCCGGCGAGGTCCTCTGCGAGCTGAACGAACACATCGAACCTGCGCTCGAGGATGGCCGCGTAGATTTCCCGGTCGCTGAAGCGCCCGTAGATCGCACCCGGTCGCGCTCCAGCAGCCGTGAGCACCCGCGTGGTCGACTGCAGCCGCGACCGTCCCGCGTGCCGTGATCCGTCGGTGAGCACAAAAACGCTCGGCTGCTGAGTCTCCAGCCAACCATGCACCCGGAGCTCGTGTCCGGGATGTCCGATGACCAGAACCGGGCGCGTGCTGTGGTCTCCAAGCTCAGCCATCAGTTTGTCCAGCTCGCTGCAGACCTCATCCGTTGATTTGCCTATAGCGTCGCCGATCGGCGCTGCGCAATAGGCCGAGCCCAGTGCTCAGACGCTTGCCGATCAAGCTTGCCGGCGACCGGGATGCCGGCGTGCCCCACTGCCGCATCAGTGAGTCGGCGAGTCCGCAGCCAGCGCTGGCAGCGTTT
Source organism: Binatia bacterium (assembly GCA_035541895.1). GTDB lineage: Bacteria > Desulfobacterota > Binatia > HRBIN30 > JACQVA1 > DATKMK01. The sequence continues at coordinate 56,735 of DATKMK010000129.1, forward strand.
CGAGTACGGCATCCCGCCTAAATCGTGATTTGCACCGACACGCACAACTGCACCGAGATCACGGCGAGCGCTCTTGCCGCGGCTAGAAATTCCACCTACATTCCGGCCCCATGAATTACCGCGTCCTGGCAGCGGCGTGTGCGGTCGCGGTGGCCGCGAGCGGCTGTGGACTGAAGAAGAAGCTCACCGCCTTCGAATACTTCGGGCACGCACGCGACGAGTTTCAGGAAGGTGCGTATCAGCTCGCCATTCAGGACTATCGCGAACTGCTCGATCAATACCCGTTCAGCGATCAAGCCGAAGAGGCGGAACTCGGCATCGCATACGCACATTTCATGGCCGGCAATTATGCCGAAGCAGTGGCCGCGTTCACCGATTTCCAGCGCCGTCATCCGACGAGCCCGTACCTCCCGTTCGTCGGCTACACCCTCGGACAGTGCTACGCGCGCCAGATGAATCCGGTCGACCGCGATCAGGGCGCGTCGATGAACGCGCACAATTACTTTTCCACGGTTGCACAGCAGTATCCGACTAGCCCCTTTGCGGAGCTGGCGCGCGAGCAACTGGCGCGCTGTCGCAGCACGCTGGCGGGTCACGAGCTGTACATCGCCGACTTCTACGCCAACCGCGACAACCGCAAAGCCGCGGAGATGCGGTTGCTCAACTTGTTGGTACGCTACGATGACACCGATACGGCGGCCGATGCGCTCCACGAGCTTGGCCGCCTCTACCGAGAGGACAGCAATCCCGAGCGCGCGGCACTGGCCGACGCCGCTCTCGCGCAGCGGTTTCCCCGCAGTAAGTACGCGCGTGCCGCCCGGCGCCGGCTCGAACGCTCCGGCGACAGCGACGCGCTGGCTCAAGCCGATCCCCTCCCCCGCTTGCTCGATGGTATTCCGCGTCCGGTCGACACCGCCTTCGCGCCGCCCGTGCAAGTCCCCGGACTCGACCGCGAACACCGTCCGCCGTCGGGCCCCTCGGGCGTGCCGGCGTTTTCCGCGCCGAACCCGTTCAGTCGCGGCGGCGGCGGCGGCTACGGATACTGACCGTCCCACATCAGCCTCGACAAACGTAGGCGCCGAGCAGCGCGGCGGCGGTTGACTGTCCGGAACAACTCGCGTAACCTCTGCGCTGCGAAGATTTGAGCGCGTAGAAACCTTATCAAGAGTGGCGGAGGGACTGGCCCGTTGATGCCACAGCAACCGGTCGTCGCGCGAGCGGCGGCGCTGGTGCTAACTCCTGCTGGCGTGCTCCCCAGGGAGCCCCGGGAAGATAAGGGTGAGAAGCTGAAAGGCCTCTTCCCTCCCGGGAAGAGGCCTTTTTTTGAGCGGACGCGACGTGAAGATGGCCGATGTAAGCATCAGCACGAACGACGAGGACCAACGCCACGTGCACCAGGGACGCGTGTTGATCGTTGGTGTCGGCGGGCTCGGCTGTCCGGCGGCGCTACAACTCGCCACAGCCGGAGTCGGCACCATCGGTCTGATCGATCCCGACGCCGTCGAACGATCCAACTTGAACCGCCAGATCCTCCACACCGAGGCCGACATCGGCAGAGCCAAGGTCGATTCGGCCCGCGCCAAAGTCCTCGCTTGCAATCCCGCGGTGACGGTTCACACGTTCAACGAGCGGTTGACGGCCGCCAATCTCGCTCGCATCTTTGCCGACTTCGACTTTGTCATCGACGCCACTGACAACGTCGTCGCAAAGTTTCTCATCAACGACGGTGCGGTTCTAACGGGCACGCCGTATTCGCACGCGGGCGTGGTCGGCTTTCTCGGCCAGACGATGACGGTGTTACCACATCACACCGCGTGCCTTCGCTGCGTATTTCCGGCGCCGCCTACCGCCGATGTCCCAACCTGTCAGGAAGCAGGAATTCTCGGCGCCGTTGCCGGAACCATCGGCTGTGTGCAAGCCGGCGAGGCGATCAAGTTTCTCTCCGGTTTAGGCGAACTGATCAGCAACCGACTGCTCACGTTCGACGCACTGGCGATGCGCTGGCGAAGCGTGCCGCTACGCCGCAACCGGCGGTGTCCACTGTGCGGCGAACAGCCGAGCGTGACCAGTCTCAGCGCCGAGGCCGCGTAATCTTGGAGTCTCTAAAGGAGCCACCATGTCCCACGTCACAGCGCTACGTTGTCGCGAGTGCAATCAACAGTATCCCGTCGAACCGCTGCACGTCTGCGAAGCGTGCTTCGGTCCGCTGGAAGTCGTCTACGACTATGCGGCGATCAAGCGCGCCGTCAGTCGCGACGTGATCGCCGGGCGTGCGCGCAATCTCTGGCGCTATCGTGAGCTCTTACCGATCGCGAGCGAGCCGCGCATCGGCTTACACTCGGGCTTCACGCCCCTGGTCAAAGCCGATCGGCTGGCCGCGGTGCTCGGCGTGCGCGAGCTCTACGTCAAAGACGACTCGGTGAATCATCCGACGTTCTCGTACAAGGATCGCGTGGTCTCGATTGCGATCTCCAAGGCCGTGGAGTTCGGCTTCGACACGGTCTCGTGCGCCTCGACGGGCAACCTCGCCAACAGCGTCTCCGCGCACGCCGCGCGCGCGGGACTGCATTGCTTCATCTTCATCCCGCACGACCTCGAAGCCGGCAAGGTGGTCGGTTCGGCGATCTACGGTCCCCGCACCGTCGCCATCCGCGGCAACTACGACGATGTGAATCGCCTGTGCAGCGAGATCGCCGACAAGTACGGATGGGCTTTCGTGAACATCAACATCCGGCCATACTACACCGAGGGCGCCAAGACGTATGGTTTCGAGATCGCCGAGCAACTCGGGTGGCGCTTGCCGCAGCACATCATCGTACCGACGGCCGGCGGGACGATTTTGCCGAAGGTGGCGAAAGCCTTTCACGAACTCGCCGAGGTCGGGTTGGTGGAATCGACTCCAGTGAAAATCTACTCCGCTCAGGCCGCCGGTTGCGCGCCCGTGATTCAAGCCCTCCATCGCGGAAGCGATCTGATCACGCCGGTCAAGCCGAAGACGATCGCCAAGTCGATCGCGATCGGCAACCCGGCTGACGGCTACTACGTGCTGCAAGCCGTCCGCGAATCGGGCGGCTGGGGCGAGTCGGCCACCGACGAGGAGATCGTCGACGCGATCAAGCTGCTGGCGCGCACCGAGGGGATCTTCACCGAGCCCGCGGGCGGCACCACCGTCGCGGTCGCCAAGAAGTTGATCGACCAGGGACGCATTCCGCGCGACGAGTCGATCGTCATCAGCGTCACCGGCAACGGCTACAAGACGCTCGAAGCGGTGCGCGATCACATCGAGCAGCCGTTCACGATCGACGCCAGGCTGGGCGACTTCGATCAGCTCTACCATCGACTCGGCGCCGCGCCGCATGCGCAGCGGGCGCGCGCGTAATGCAAAAGGAGCAATCACGATGAGCGTTTTGGTTCGCATTCCAACACCGTTGCGGCGATTCACCAACGGCTCCGACGAGGTGAGTCTATCCGGAGCGACCGTCGGCGCCGTGGTGAACGAACTCGAGAGCCGCCACCCTGGCATCAAGGAGCGCTTGTGCGACGAGGACGGGCGGGTGCGCCGCTTCGTCAACATCTACGTCAACGGCGACGACATCCGCTTCCTCAGTCACCTCGATACGGCGGTGAAGGACGGCGATGAAGTCTCCATCGTCCCAGCAATCGCCGGGGGCTGAGGGGTTGGTCGGTCGATGTCAGCTCGCCCCCAATTTGCCGAGCCGTCAGCAGCCGCCCCGCCGCAGGATTTGCGGCGCGCATTCAACGCCCTCGATCTCGTCGGCAATACACCGCTGGTAGAGATCTCGCGCCTCACTCGCGGGTTCCGCACTCGCGCGGGCCGGTCGATCTCGCCGCGGGTACGGATTTACGCCAAGTTGGAGGGGTTCAACCCCGGCGGCTCGGTCAAGGATCGCCCGGCGTTGTGGATGATTCGCGAAGGCATCGCGTCGGGCCGCCTGATTCCCGGTAAGACGATTCTGGATTCCACTTCGGGTAACACCGGGATCGCACTCGCCATGATCGGAGCGGTGCTCGGATATCCGGTCGAACTGGTGATGCCGTCGAACGTCAGCCGCGAGCGTAAGAAGATCATCACCGCCTATGGCGCGCAGATCACCTACAGCAATCCACTCGAAGGCTCGGACGGCGCGATCCGCCTGTGTCGAACCGTGCTGGCGCAGAACCCGGAGACGTATTTCAAGCCGGACCAATATTTCAACGAGAACAACCCGCGCGCGCACTACGAGAGCACCGGGCCGGAAATCTGGGACGACACCGACGGGACGATTACCCACTTTGTCGCCGGCATCGGCACCGGCGGCACGATCATGGGCACCGGCCGCTACTTGAAGACACGCAACCCGCGGGTTCAAGTGATCGCCGCCGAACCCGATGATGCGCTCCACGGCCTCGAAGGCCTCAAGCATATGGCGAGTTCGATCGTACCGGGGATCTATCACGAGAATGAACTCGACCGGAAAATTCCGGTCCGCACGGAGGCCGCGTACGACACGGTCTACGCGCTCGGGTCCGAAGAGGGCATCGTCGTCGGGCAGTCGTCGGGCGCCGCGATGTGGGCCGCGTTGCAGGTCGCGGCGGAATTAGACGAGGGAGTCATCGTCGCGATCTTCTCGGACTTCGGCGACAAGTATCTCAGCACCAACCTGTGGACCGGCTGGGACGACTGGCGTGCCCGGCGCCAAGCACGATGAGTGCAGCGAAGAGCACCGGCGCCAACGTGAAGCGCTTGGTGCGCGAGAAGATCTATCTCACGTATCCAATCGAGCTGATCAAGGAGCCGCTCATCTATCAGGTCGGGCACAAGTTCAAAGTCGTCACGAACATTCGCGGCGCCAACATCTCCGACACCATGGGTTTAGTGGCCATCGAACTCGACGGAACTCAGGATGAGGTCGACCGCGCGATCGCCTGGCTGCGCGAGCGGGGTGTGCAGGTGGAGCCGATCGAAAAGAACGTGATCGAATGACCGCACCCGGCACGTCCCTTCCCGCCTTGACCGACGCGCAGATCGAGCGCTACAGCCGGCAAATCATCTTGCCCGAGATCGGCGCGACCAAGCAGCAACACCTGCTCGCATCCTCGGTCGCCGTCGCGGGGACCTCCGGCGTCGCGACGATGGCGGTCCGCTACTTGATGGCGGCCGGCATCGGCGGCATCGCTTTCACCGACTTCACGCCCGCGCTGCAAACAATCGCGGCCACCGGCCCTGACCTACGCTGCGCAGACATGGCCACCGAGGACACTCTGGATCGCTTTGCGGCGCTGATCATATGTGACGCGCCGCCAGCAACGCGCATCCCAATCAGTCGCGCAGCGATCATCCACCACAAACCCGTCGTGGTGGGCCATGTACGCGGCTACCACGGAATCGTCGCAACGCTCTCGGCTCACGCACCCGCGTTCCCGTGCGCCGAGTGTCTTCAGCGCACGTTCGAATCGGGAACAAGCGCCGACGATGTCTTGACGCCGGTGACCGGCGCGGTCATCGGTGCTCTTGTGGCGGCCGAAACGGTGAAGATCGTACTGGGGATCGGATCGTCGCCGTCACCGCAGTTCTACGTGTACAACGCGGCGACCGGCCGCGTCGACGCGCGTCCGGTCATCAAGGACACCGCCTGCCCGGTTTGCGCTCCGACGCATTGACGAAGCACCCTACTTGCGAACCAGCGCCGAACGCGCCACAAGAGACGGCGCCGCGTCAAAGGCGGACAGCCAGTCGTCAGGAGGAATCGCACCCATGCCAGATCTCGTTCCGGTCCACGGCGGACTTGCCGCGCCGGTCTCCCGCACCGTCCCACTTTCCCGTCGCCGACAGTTCCTCGTCGAAGCCGCAGCGCTTCCGCGCATCGAAATGAGTCGTGCCGATCTGTCGACGGTCTATCGCATCGCCGACGGCACGCTCTCGCCGCTGACCGGTCCGATGGACGAAGACACGTGGCACTACGTGCTCGATCACGACGCGCTGGACTTCGGCTTTCGACGCTACGCCTGGACGGCGCCGATTTCCTTCCCGGTGACCGACGACGAGGGGCACAAATTGCGGGTCGGCCACGCCGCCGCGTTGGTACACAACAACGACATCATCGCGATTTTGCGCGTCTCCAGTCTGTTCGACTGGGACAAGCCGAAGCACGTCGAGAAATTCTACGGCACTTCGCGCGCCGATCATCCGGGCGGCCACATGGTATTCGACGATCCACGCACCAAACTGGTCGGCGGTGATCTGTGGGCGTTGCCGCAACCCGTCGATCCCGAATATGGCGAGTTCGTGCTGTCGCCCCGCCAAGTCCGCACCCTCATCGCCGAGCGCCAGTGGGAACGCGCGCTGGCCTTTCAAACCCGCAACCCGTTGCATCGCGCGCACGAATACGCGCTGGTCGCCGGCGTCGAGCGGCTCACCCGCGAGGGCTACTTCGCGGGCGTCGTGCTCAATCCCTTAATCGGCGAGTTGAAGGGCGACGACGTTCCCGCGCGGGTCCGGATGCGCTGCTATCGCGTGTTGCACGAGCGTCATCTGCTCGGCGACGGCGACAAGGACGCGGCGCTGTGGCGACGCTGTGGGTACGATCTGACCGAAGTGTTCGAACTCGTCGGCCTCGACATCAAGATGCTGTACGGCGGACCGAAGGAAGCGATCATGCACGCGATCTACCGGCAGAACCTCGGGTTCACCGACATCGTGATCGGGCGCAAGCACGCCGACGCCCCGTTTGACGACGGCAAACCGATTTGGGGCGACTTCGACGCGCAGGAGATCTTCAACCATCTCCGCGGCGACCTGCGTCTGCGTCCGTGCAATATCGGCTTCGCCGCCTACTTCGAGAGCGTCGGTCGCGTGGCTTTGATGGACGAACATCCCGACGAAAGGCCGGTGACGATCTCAGGGTCGAAAATTCGCGAACTTCTCGGCACGGGCGAGCATCCCGATGCCCGCATCTTGCGGCCTGAGATCGCCGACGTGCTCATCGAGCACTATCGCGAGAAGAAATAGTGGAGCGAGTCGCCGTCACGCGACGGCGAGATCGAGACTGAAGCCGAACACCTCGGTCAGCATCAGATACAGGAAAATCGCGGCGCTGACAAAGGTGGCCAGCCCCGCGATCGCCGCTCCGGAGAGAAGCAAGAGCGCGAGTACGCTCCCCAGCAGCGACGCGGGCGCAGCCAAGCCGGGCAGCGCAATGATCGGGCCCCAAAACCGCACCAACCGGCTGGCATCGACCACCCAGCCGCGCACCGCATCGAAGGTCAACCACTCGGGGATGAGATCGAGGTTCATTGGTGCGACACCGGCTCCGGCGCCGGCTCCGACATGGGCAGCGGATCGGCGCCGATGGCGATGATGAGTACGCCTTCCTGATGCTTGGGGCCGCCGACCAAGAAAGTCGCATGCTTGCGCAGCGTCAGCGCGGTGTCGACCACCGGGCGCGAACCCTCGATCAACATCACGTGTAACGACACCCGCTCGTCCTTCATTCCGCTGGAGGTCACCAGCAAATAGCGACCGCCAGGAATGTCGAATCCCACCTTGACGCCGGGCGCCACCAGCCGTCGTTCTTCCTTCACCAGATTGTAGGAGGTGTACGGGAATAACGTGTGAAACTGGCGGCGCAGCGCGACCAGTCGCGGATCGAACCCCTGCCCCGAGTTGCTGGCGAGCACCGCGCCGATCCGCACCTCGACGGCCTCCTGGGCGCACACCGGGCCACTGGCAACCGCGCCGATCAATATCGCCAGCGATGCGAGTGGGCGCTTCACGGAGGGAATCCTTCGGGACCGTAGTCGGTGTCGTCGTTCACCCACAGCACGGTGGTGTGCGTTTCGGGCTCGCTGACGACGGCGACGGACTCGGCGCTGCTTTCGAGCGAATCGATGACCGCGGTGTTGTCGATCGCCGGCGTCGGTGGCATTTGCGCAAGCTGCGGCGCCTCGCCGACACGCGAGGTCCAGACCATCACGGCAAATGCGGCGCCCGCGGTTGCCACGCCGAGCGCCGGCACGGTGAACCAACTGCGCACGTCGTACTCTTCCCACCGCGAACGCGCGCGATGCCACCACGGCATCCGCACGCTACCGATCCGCGATTGCACCGCCGGCCAGATTTGACTGAGGTCCAATTCATCGACGCGCAAGTTGATGGTGTCGGCAACCAAGGTTTGTACCCGTTCCAAGCGCTGCAATTCACCCTCGCACTCGGAACAGCGGCTGCTGTGCAACGCCACGGCGCGCATCTGACGCGCATCGAGTTCGCCGTCGTAGAACAGCGGCAGCAGGCCGCTCACGTCGCGACAGGTCATACGTTAGGCTCGCCCCGGGCCTTGCGTCGTCAGGTAGGCCGTCACAGACAGTCCCGCAATTTGCTTTGGAGCTTCTTGCGCGCGTAATGCAAGCGGCTCATCACCGTGCCCTTCGAACACTGCATCACGCGGCTGATCTCATCGTACGAGAGACCTTCGACTTCGCGCAAAAGTATGACGGCTTTGTGATCGGGGGTCAACTCATTGATCGCGTCGGTCACGCGTGCGCCGACTTCTCGTGAGCGGAGTTCGCGAAACGGATCGCCGAGCGGCGCACCGACACTGTCGTCCGCCAGCTCGGCGGCGCCGGCTTCGGCGCGTTCCTCGATCGAAACGGTTCCGTGGCGTCGCTCGCGCCGTCGGAAGTCGATGCCGAGATTCACCACGATTCGATACAGCCAGGTGTACAGACTCGACTCGCCCTTGAACTTGCCGAGGTTCTCGAACGCCTTGACGAACGTCTCCTGGGTCAGCTCCAGTGCGTCCTCACGGTTATGCACCATTCCCAAAGCCACGGCGGCAACCTTGCGCTGATAGCGCTCCACCAATTCTCGGAAGGCCTCAGCATTTCCGGCGCGGCTTTCGCGAACGAGCTCGCGATCGCTACGTTCCACGCGGCCTTCCTTCGGCAATAGAAGACGTTGCTCGCCCGCGGCTATTCGAACTCCAGCGCAATTTCGGCTCCTGACTGTCCGTCGGCGGTCTCACGTGTGGGCTTCGGCCCAATTCCGGCCGTGGCCAATGTCCACCTTGAGCGGGACGCGCAGCGACATGGCACCCTCCATTTCGGCCCGAATGATCTCGCTGGCCCGCTCAGTCTGAGCCTCGGCCACTTCGAACACCAACTCGTCATGGACCTGCAGGGTCATGAACGCCTGCACGCGATCCGCCTCAAGGCGTCGCTGCAGCGCCACCATGGCGATCTTGATGATGTCCGCGGCGGTGCCTTGGATTGGCGTGTTGGTCGCCGTCCGCTCGGCTGCCTGGGCCAGTCCCCGATCACCGCTATTCAAGTCCGGCACGGCACGTCGCCGGCCGCTCAGCGTGGTGACATATCCGCACTGGCGGGCCGTCGCAATCGTCGCATCGAGAAATCCGCGCACCGCCGCATAGCGCGAGAAGTACCTCTCGATGTACCGCTGCGCCTCACCAAGCGAGATCCCGAGTTCCTGAGACAAGCGTTGCGCCCCCATACCATAGATGATGCCGAAGTTGATGACCTTTGCCGCCCGACGCATGTCGGCGCTGACGGTTCCCGGCAGGACCCCGAACATCTCCGCCGCCGTCCGGGTGTGAATATCGGCACCCGTTCGAAACGCCTCGATCAAGGTCGGGTCCTCGGCCAAATGGGCAAGGACGCGTAATTCGATCTGCGAGTAGTCCGCCGACAGCACGACATGTCCCGGCTCCGCAACGAACGCGGCGCGGATGCGCCGGGCCTCTTCCCCGCGCGCCGGAATGTTCTGGAGGTTGGGATTGCTCGAACTCAGGCGCCCGGTCACCGCGACGGTTTGATTGAACGACGTGTGCAAGCGGCGGGTCTGCGGATTCACCGCCGCCGGCAACGCGTCGACGTACGTCGATTTGAGCTTCGACAGGCCACGATACTCGAGAATTTTGGCTGGCACCGGATGCTCGGAGGCTAGTCGGGTCAGTACGTCGACATCGGTCGAGTACCCGGTCTTGCCCCGCCGCACGCCCTTCTTCGACAGCCCCAGGCGGTCGAAGAGTACCGTGCGCAACTGTGGCGGCGAATTGATGTTGAACTCGCCGCCTGCCAACTCGTAGATCTCCGCCATCAAGACATCCAGACGCCCCTGCAACTCGCGACTCATGTCGGCGAGCGCGCCCGTGTCGATGCGGACGCCGCGCCGCTCGATCGCCGTCAACACCTCGACCAACGGCATCTCGATGTCGCGGAAGAGCGCGGTCATCCCGAGCGCATCGAGGCGGGCGCTGAGCTCCTCAGCCAGCCGCGGCAACCGCGCCGCGCCCGCCGCCGCGCCGTCGACGCCCGCTCGAAATTCCGGCAGCTTGACCCCAAGCACATCGGCCGCCAAGTCTTCGAGCCGGTGCGTCGCCGTGGCGTCGAGCAGGTACGATGCGACCATGGTGTCGAAGGGCGCTCCGGCGATGGGCAACGACGGACCGAGTCGCAGCATCTCGCGCTTCAGATCATGAGCGACGACTTCCAGAGTCGGATCTCCGAGGATCTCTCGAACCGCTTCGAGTCGAGTCGACTCATCCAGACTCACCGACACCGGACATTCACTCGCCTCGGACGTTGCCAGCACCACCGCCTCGGCGCGCACCGTCGGCGGCAGGCCATCCGCCGGCACACTGCCAACGGCAGCCAGCGCTACCGTTCCGGTGAGACGTACGCGTCCGTGAAACGCAGCGACCTCCGCCGTCGTGACCAATGCGCGCGACGCTACTGCCACAGGCGGCGCGCTGTCGGTCAGATCACGGACCAACGATTGAAACCCGAGTCGTGAAAACAACGCTCGCAGCGCCGTGTGGTCGGGTCCAGCGTACCGAAGGTCGTCGAGGGTGACGTCCAGCGGTACGTCGCGCCGTACGAGCGCCAACTCACGACTCAAACGCGCCACCTCCCTGCTTTGTCGCAACAGCGCGGCAACCTTCTTCGCGCCGCGTAGATCCAGCGACTCCACCTCGTCGATGCGCGCGAGCAGCGACTCCAGTGAACCGAAGTGGCGAATCACGGCGGTCGCGGTCTTTTCACCGATCCCCTTCACGCCCGGGATATTGTCGCTCGCGTCGCCCATCAGCGCCATCACGTCCGGCACTTGCGCGGGCTCTACCCCGAAGCGCTCCTGCACCGCCGCCTCGTCAACCCAACGATCGCGCATGGTATCCCACAGCCGCACGTGGGGACCGACCAGTTGCATGAGATCCTTGTCGGCCGTGATCACCACGCAGTCGACTCCCTCCGCACTGTAGCGAGTGGTCAACGTCGCAATTACGTCGTCCGCCTCGACCCCCCCAATGTGAAGCATCCGTACCTGCAATGCCTCCACCACTTCATGGACGAGCGACAACTGCGCCGCCAGATCGTCGGGCATGCGTGGGCGGTGGGCCTTGTACGCCTCGTAGAGTTCGTCGCGAAAGGTCGCACCCGGCGCATCGAAGATCACCGCGAGATATCGCGGAGTGACTTCGCGGATCAGCTTGAGCACCATCGTGGTGAAGCCATACACCGCGTTAACCGGTGCTCCGCTTGGAGTCGTCAACGGTGGGAGCGCAAAGAAGGCGCGATAGACGTACGAGCTTCCGTCGATGAGGTAGAGTGGCGCGCCAGCCGGAGACATCGGAGCTTCGCCACTAACAGATGGTCCCTATGCTGTCCAATTCAGCCGCGCCGTAGCGCTCGTAGTTGACAAAGTGACAACGAGCCATTAAGAGCGTCGCGTTTTCACGTCGCGATTTGAATGTTTGGGACATGAAAACGTCAGTAGGCCGACGATGATCGAGGTCCGCAACCTCACCAAACGTTACGGGGACATCACCGCCGTGTCGGATGTCTCCTTCACGGCCCAGACCGGGCAGATCCTCGGTTTTCTCGGCCCCAACGGCGCGGGCAAGACCACCACCATGCGGATCATCACCGGCTTCCTGCCGGCGACCTCCGGCACGGTGAAGGTGGCCGGCTTCGACATCTTCGACGAGTCCTACGAAGTCCGGAAGCGCATCGGCTATTTGCCCGAGAATCCGCCGCTGTACAACGATATGTCCGTGACGACCTACTTGCAGTTCGTCGCGCGGATCAAGGGCATCGGGACGCGCGAACTCTCCGAGGCGCTCGACCGCGCGTTGCAGGTGTGCGGCCTCACCGAGGTATCGAACCGACTGCTCGGACATCTGTCGAAAGGGTACCGTCAACGCGTCGGCTTGGCTCAGGCGTTGATTCACAACCCGACCGTGCTCGTGTTGGACGAGCCAACCATCGGCCTCGATCCGCGCCAGATCATCGACATCCGCACGCTGATTCGCGAACTCGCGCGCGACCGCACGGTGATTCTGTCGACCCACATTCTGCCGGAAGTCTCGCAGCTCTGCGAAAAGGTCGTGATCATCAACGCCGGTCGCGTGGTGCTGGAGGGTTCCATCGAGGACCTGACGCGCGACGCGTCGCTCGAGCAAGTCTTCCTGCGCGCGGTCAGCGGCGATGGCGATGACGCGCACCGGGAGGCGACCACGTGAAGAACGTTTTCACCATCGCCGGCAAAGAGCTGCGATCGTACTTCGTCTCGCCGATCGCCTATGTCGTGCTGACCGGGTACTTGCTGCTGGGCGGCTGGTTCTTCTTCAATTTGCTGGCGCGCTTCAACTTCCTGCTCAGTCTCTACACCAGCTTCCGCAATCCCGAAGCGATGACGCGTCTCAATCTGAACGAATTCGTCATCGCCCCGCTCCTGCACAACCTGTCGGTGGTGCTCGTCATCCTGGTGCCGGTCATCACCATGCGCAGCTTCGCCGAGGAGAAACGCAGCGGCACCTACGAGTTGTTGATGACCTCGCCGCTCTCGATCACGGCGATCGTCTTGGGCAAGTTCGTCGGCGCATTCGTGTTCGCGCTGCTCATGGTGCTGCTCACCGGTCTCTATCCGTTGATTCTCATGCTGTACGGCAACCCCGAGATCGGCATCATCGCCTCGGGCTATCTCGGTCTGCTGCTCTTGGCGACCGCGTTCATATCCGTCGGCCTCTTGACCTCATCGTTCACTGAAAATCAGATCATCGCGGCGGTGAGCTGTCTGGTCACGCTGCTGCTGCTCTACATCATCTCGTGGCCGGCCGACACCTCGGGCGAAGTCATGGGCGCGGTGCTACGATACGTGTCGCTCACCGAGCACTTCGGCGAGATGGTCAAGGGGATCATCGACACTCGCGACGTGTTCTACTTCATCAGCGTCATCGTCGTTGCGCTGTTCCTCACTCAGCGCTCGGTCGAGTCGATTCGTTGGAGATAGCCGGTGCAACGGTCTAGCGGATTGCTCGGCGTCATCGGCGCCATCTTGCTGCTGTTCGCGTCGGTCGCGGCGTTCCTGACCCGCGGCCAGCAAACGTTCGATCTGCTGTACATCCTCGCTCACGGCCTGATCGGATTGTTTGCGCTGATCGCGTACCTCAGCGCCGGGCTCGAAAATCTTCGCCACTTCGTCGGCGAGCGCTCGACCAAGTACGGCGCCAACACGATCGTCGCGTCCGCCCTGTTCGTCGCGATACTGGCCGCCCTGAACTACATCTCGGCGCGGAACCACCACAAATTCGATCTCACGGAGGCGCACGTCTACAGCTTGTCGCCGCAGTCGATCAGCGTCGTGAAGAACCTGCAGAACGATTTGCAGATTCAGGCGTTCGTCGAGGGCGGCATCAACCCCGATCTGCGCGAGCTGCTGTCGAACTACGGCTATCAGTCATCCAAGCTGAAGTACGAAATGATCGATCCCGATCGCCAACCCGAACTCGCCGAGCGCTACAAGGTCAGCGCCTACAACACGGTTCGCCTGGAATACGGCAGCGAGTCGACCACCGTGACTCAGCCGACCGAAGAGGCGATCACCAACGCCATCATCAAGGTCACCCGCACCACGCGCAAGACCGCCTGCTTCATCGAAGGCCACGGCGAGCCGGATACGGACGACGTGGAGAACGCGCACGGGTTGGCCGGGCTCAAAAACGGGCTGACCAACGAGAACTATGAAATCAAAAAGGTGCTGCTCGCGACGGTCGAGGCGATGCCGGACGACTGCTCCGCCGTCATCGTCGCCGGACCGCAAAAGCCCTACACCGAGCATGAGATCGACGCGCTCGACAAGTATCTCAAGAAGGGCGGGCGGCTGGCCTTTCTGATTCCGCCGCGGAGCGGAGAACAGTTTGTTCCGTTGCTCGATCAGTGGGGGGTCAAACTCGGCAACGACGTGGTCGTCGACCAGGTCGTGCGCTTGTTCCAAGGTCCGGCACTCGGCCTCGCTCCGCTGGCCAACACGTACGCCCAGCACGAGATCACGCGCGACTTCAAGCAGCGCACCATCTTCCCGATGACTCGCTCGGTGTCGAGCAGCGGCGCGACCAAGGCCGGGATGCAGGTCGTCGAACTGGTGAAGACCAGCCAATCGAGCTGGGGCGAAACCGATCTCGAAGGCTTGTTCCAACGCAGCGAAGCGAAACTCGACCCGACCGACAAGAAGGGGCCGGTGTCCGTGGCCGCGGTCGTCGACGCCAAGCTCAAAGAGATGGGGACCGGCGAAGGTGAAGCCCGGTTGGCAGTGTTCGGCAGCATCGAGTTCGCGGACAACCGCAACATCGAAGGCACGTATTTCAACCGCGATTTGCTGCTCAACACCATTGGCTGGCTCGTCGGCCAGTCCGATCTGGTTTCGATTCGCACCAAGAGCGTCCGCGCCTCACGTGTGCAATTCACCCAGGACCAAGGCACCGTCATCTTCTACCTCTCCGTTCTGATCATACCGGAAGTGTTGTTGGTCGCGGGCTTGGTCGTGTGGTGGCGCCGCGAATAGTTTACCGCCGCCCGCGACGCACTGATTGATCGGCCGCGCCTGGGACATCACATGCGTTTTCGCAGCACGCTGATCTTCCTGATTGTCGCGTTGGGGCTCGGTGCCTACGTGTACTTTGTCGAGTTCAAGAAGGCCGCCGAGGAATCCAAGAAGAAGACCCTGTTCCAGTTCACGGCTGACGACGTCACCGACGTGACCCTCACGTACGACGACCGCCAGATTGCCGCGCACAAGGGTGACAGTGGCTGGCGCCTCACCAAGCCGATCGACACGGCCGCCGACGACACGGCGATGCGCAACCTCGTCAACGCGATCGCCGAGTGCGAGGTCAAGAAGGACCTCGAAAATCCCCAGGCCGATCTGTCCACGTACGGTCTGGATCGGCCGTTCGTGCGCGTGACCGTTCAGTTGAAGGACAAGGCGCTGCCGACCATCCTCGTCGGCAAGAACACCCCGGTCGGGTTCTCGACCTACATCAGCCGCGACGACGACAAGAAGATTCGCCTGGCCAACTCGGCGTTCCGATCGGGTATGGACAAGCAGGTCAAGGACCTGCGCGACAAGACGATTCTCAGCTTCAACGAAGACGAGGTTCGGCAGATCTCGGTCACCAGCCCGCATCAGAATCTGCTGCTGACCAAGAAGGACACCACCTGGGTGATCGAGAAGCCAGCGTCCTACGCTGCCGATCCGAGTGTCATTCGCACCCTGCTCTCCAGCATGAAATCAATGCGTGCCGTCGACTTTCCCGACGCCGAGGAGAAGAACCTTCAGACGTACGGCCTCGAGGAGCCGCGCCTCGTGGTCGTCCTGCATCTCGCCAAGAACGACGAACAATTGGCTTTGATGCTCGGCAAAGAGAACGACCAAAAGCAGATCTACGTGAAGACACTCTCTCGCCCCACGGTTTTCACCGTCAGCGAGTGGGTGTTCCGCGACCTGAACAAAGAACTCAAAGACTTCCGCGACAAGACGGTGCTGGCGTTCGACACCAACGCGGTCCGCCGCACCGAGATCAAGCGCGCCGACGGCCAAGTGATCAAACTGGTCCGCGGTGACGACCAGAAGTGGAAAGTCGGCGGCGCCGGCGATACCAAGCCGTTGGAGACCGCGATCACGCAGTTCCTCACCGATCTTCACGATCTGAAGGGCTTCGACATCGCCGCCGACAAGCCCGCCAATCTCGCGGACTTCGGTCTCAGTGCGCCAGTCCTGTCGATTACTCTGCAAGCAGACAAGGACGCGCCGTTGGGCACCGTGCTGATCGGCAAGCGGCAGCCGGAACCGACCAAGACCGAGTACACCGCGATGACCTCCGGCGGCGATACGATCTACCTGCTACGCGACTACCTCTTCACACGCTTGGACAAGCAACAGAAGGACTTCCTCGAACAACCCACACCGGTGCCGGCAACCGGACCGCCGACGATCGCGGTGAGCGGATCCGAGCACGAAGACGACGGCGACGAGGAGCCCCCAATCGAAGAGCACGGCGCGGAAGACTGATCCCGCGCTGCGAAGGGTTCAGCGAATCAGCGGCGGAATCGCGCGCACCAGCGCGTCACATTCTTCGTCGGTACCAACCGTGATCCGCAGCGCATCGCGCAACTCGGGCGTGCCGAAGTGCCGGACCAGGATGCCCTGCTCCTTCAGCGCTCGCTGCAAGATGCCCATGTCGTACCCCGGCCGGCGCGCCAGCACGAAATTGGCCTGGCTCGGCAATACCTGCAGCCCGAGACTCTGCAGTCCCGTCGTGAAACGCGCGCGGCTTGCCCGAATTCGCTCGACGTTGCGTTCCATCCACGCATAGTCGTCGAGCGCGGCCGCCGCGGCAACCAGGCTGAGGCGGGTCAGATTGTACGAGTCCTTCACCTTGTTCAGCTCTGCGATCAGCGGCGCACTACCGAAGGCCAGCCCGATACGCATGCCGGCGAGCGAGAATGACTTCGAAAACGTTCGCAATACGAGCACGTTCGCGTGCTCGTGCACCAATGGCAGTGCGGTGCTGGTCGCGAAGTCGACGTACGCTTCGTCGACGACCAGCAGGCCCGAGAGCCGCCGCGCGAGGCGGGCAATGTCGTCGATCGGCGCGAGCGTTCCCGACGGCGAGTTGGGATTGCAGACGAACGTCACACGCGCGTGCGTCGAAAGCAGCGCGTCGCTCGGAAGGCGGAAGTCCGGGGCGAACGGGACGTGCACCGCCGCAGCGCCCTGAATCGCCACCAGTGTGTCGTATAAGCTGTACGTCGGCAGCGGATACGCAACTCGATCGCCGGCTGCGGCGCAGGCGCGCACGATGATCGCCAGAAGGTCGTCAGAGCCGTTGCCGGCCATGATCTGATCCGGATGAAAGCCGTAGACCTCAGCCGCCTTCTCGCGCAACACGGTCGCCACCGGATCCGGATAGAGCCGCAGATCGGCGCTCACCGCCGCCCGCACCGCATCGATGACCCGCGGTGACGGCGGATAGGGGTTTTCGTTGGTGTTGAGTTTGATGTAGCGGCGATCGTGCGGCTGCTCGCCCGGGGCATAGCCGTGCAAGGCGCGAATGTCCGGACGAATGCACGCGCGCGCGTCGGCAACCATGCGGTCTCTGTATCCGTCTTTTCGGGGCCCCGCCAGTGCCCGCCCACGACCGTGCAGTTGCGGCCACGGCGACCGCGGGCCAAGATAGCGACCGTGCGAGCCGCCGAACTGATCGCGTTGGAAACCGCGATGCGGGATCTCGTCCGACTCTACGAGTCGGCGCTGGTATTCACGCGCCTGCGCGAGCGCGCGGAAGCCGAACTGCTACCGCAGATGAGCGCGTTGGGCGCGCTGCTGCGCGGCGATCTGCGCGCCGGCACGCTCGAACCCGCGGCGATTCAATCCGCCGCCGACCATCTGCACCGTCTCACCGACGATTGGCGCGCGAAACTCGACGACATGCGCCGCGACCCAACACTCTGCCGCGCCGTACGCGCCTTCGAACAGGACGATCCGATCGCGCTGCGATTGTTGCTGCCGGAAGTGTTCGCGGGCCACGTTCCCGCTCCGGCGGCGGCGCACGTCCTCTACTACGCCGTGCCGCTCGCCGCGTCACATCGGCGGCCGGGTGGACGCCCGTTCCTGGCGGCGGCCGAGGCTGCGGAGCGAATCGTCGCGTGCCGCGACGGTGTCGCTCCCGATCCCGGGCGAGACTGGTGGGACATATCGCTCGGGTTCATTCCACTCGCCGATGATCCAGTGTCGCTCGACACTCCGATCACGCTCGCCTTCACGTTGACCGCCGAGCGCCATGCACTGTTCTCGGTGGTGGGCGAATCGAGTATGCGCCTCTATGCCCGGGCGCTTCGGGCTCCGTTCGACGTCGTCGTTGCGCTCGATGCGCGCGACGATTGGTGGGAGGCGGCAGGCGACTCGTACGAGACGTTCCGCGAGCAGCTCACGGCGTCTCTTCGGGATCGCGACATCGCCGTCGCGACAATCCCATAGCGAGGCCAAAACGCCGAGGGCCGACGCCACGGTCGGCCCTCGAATGCTGCGCAGCGCGGGACCTGCCAGCTCAGAACTGGTAGGTTACCTTGATACCGGTTTCGTCACGCCGCGAGAACCGGCCGCCGGCGAACCAGGGATCGTTGCTCGGCGCCTTGCTGCCGTAGGTCATGAAGAATTTCTGTTGCAGGGTGAGGATCAAGTCGTTGGTGAAATAGTAGTCGATGTTCCACAATACTTCGTTGTTGTCGTTCACGAAGTCCCACGCGTCGGCGACGAACGGAACAAGCGTGCCGCCGCGATAGAAACTGGTGGCGGCGAGCGTCACCAGATGCTCCCACTGCCGAACGTTGTCGCCGTTGCCGAACGCCAGCGGATCGGCGCGTTTGCCGCCGGGCGCCGCGGTGTTCCCGCGCTGTTCGCGTTCGATTTGTCCCGCGTATGGCCCCGAGCGCCAGACTCCAAGAGTTCCGAAGTACGGGGAATCACCGGTGCTTCCGTTGCCGACCAACTCATCGACGTGGCCGCCCGTGGTGTAGTTCCAGAAGAATTGCCCCGTCAGGAACCAGGTCGACTTTGAGTTGAGCCAGCGGATCCAGGTTGGACGGTCAAAGCCGACCATGCCGGCCCACACGTCTCGTTTCGTGAAACCTAGCGGCGACGAACCGAGGCTCGGACTAGGTCGCCCCGCAATCGAGATCGGAACCAGAGTACTGGGGTCCGTCGTCTGGAAGGGCTCGCCCATCGCGTACGCGGTCTCGACACGCAGGACCGCTGAGGTCAAGTCGCCCTCGAAATAATTCCCGGTGAGGCCGAAGATGTGCATGTACGGATGGATCACCTCGGCCTTGATGTTGATCGGGGTCACCGGCAATACGAGGCCGGGCTTCGTGACGTCCGGCTGGTAGTTGCCGAGCGAGTCGGCTCCACGACAGAGTGGGAAACATTTGGGCAGATCAACCTGTTCGATCTTGACCGCAAAGGGTGAGGCGGCACCGACCCCACGCCCGCGCCCATACAGGTAGTTCAGCGCAAACTCGAACCCTTGCGGCGTCACCGCGTGTAAACGGGTGCCGATCTCGCTCGCGTCCGCCGGGTTCCGCTTGAAGTCGCCTTGCTGGAGACTTGTTCCCTGCAGATCGAAGAGCGGAGAGATCAGCGATCCGCTTTGCGGCGGATTAGCTTGTCCTTGTGTGCTGCCGTTGGTGATTTGACCGGTCCGCAACGGATTGGGAAACGGCAGCGCCCACGGCTGCGGCAGGAACCCGGCCTTGATCCCCGGCTGGAAGTCGAACGGATTGTAGACCACTTCCATGAATGTGTTGGAGAACGGCCCGACCTCGCCGATGTCCCACAGTCCCTTGGCCAACCACAACGGAATACGAATGTTGTCCCACGATTCCTGTTGGAAATGCCAGGTGATGTCGAGCGGGTTCCAGATGTCCATCAGACGGAACTGGTCGCTCTCGCCCCAGATCACTTGCTGGCGACCGAGGCGAAAGCTCAGCGGCGCACCCTTCGCCTTCACATCGACGTACGCCTCACGGAGGCGGTTCTCGTACTTCAGGTCACTCAGGCGACTGTTGGTGAGATCCGTGATTCGTCCTCCGATCTGATCGTCAAAGCGCGTTTGTCCGCGCTGGAGATCGGTGGGTTGGATCTCGTAGAACCCGTCGTACACTCCGCGGTACAACAGGAACACCTTCGAGCTTTCGATGAACGGGATGTCGTACTTGTCGATCAGCTTGCTGTTTTGCAGCCAATCCCAGTCGAAGCGGAGTCGAAAGGTGTTGCGATTCTGGACGAACTGGAATTTGTCGATCTCCGGATCGCGGACGAGGTTTTGCGATTCGAGATTTCCGGAAATCTGAACCGCGCCGTACTTGATCGTCGCCTGCGTCGACCGAGGGTTGCTGCCAAAAGCCAGCAAGCCGAGCATCGCCGCACCGACGGTCCGCACCCACCAAGCCCCCACGTGCCGTGCCGAGTCACCCATTGCACCCCTCCTTCGCTCGTCTGCGGCGATCTTCCCCCTAACTCGGGATCGCCGCAGGGGTCATACTAAAAAACCTCCGAGCTTGGCAAGACACAATCACACACAACGAGCGCGGATCTGCCAGCGGCCAAGTTGATGAGGATCATCGACTTTGTGCAGGGTTCCTGTCCCTCGCCGTTAGCAGTGTGCGTCCGGTCCACAAACACCGAAAACAACCGACCGTTCGCACGAACGACGCAATCGTTGGTCCGGAGCGCGAGCGGGTCTGCTCGTTACGCGATGCGATCGCGACAGCCAACGCTCAGGGCGGCGCAGCTACGGGAGGGTGCCCGGTCGCAGATGCCGGCCCAAATTCGATAGTCTCGGCCTCGCGGGATCAGCCAAGATCACACTCGCAACCGGGAGTGAGTTGCAAATCACCAGCGATCTCACGATCGAAGGCCCGGGAGCCCGCGCGCTGAGCGTCATCGGCGGCAAAACTACGCCCAGCCGCATCTTTCACATCACATCCGGCTAAGACCACCATGTCCGACCTCACGATCAAGAACGGCGGCGTGGCCAACGGTCTCGGTGGCAGGATATTGGTGGAGTTCGGGGCGACGCTGAACGCATCCAACTGCGCGTCGAGAAGCCAACCGCATTGCCACGCTCACCAGGTGCACCATCACGAGGAACAAAACTGTCAGTTTACCAACCGTCTCTAGCGATGGAGGAGGCATCCGAAACTTTGGCGGCGCCCTCACGGTGACCAAGTCTACAATCAGCAACAATAAGGCAAAGTGCGCAAACAAATGCGTAAGTCTTCGGTTCGCCAGGCCAGGGCCATACCGGGCGGTTCGCCCGATGCCGCAACCCGCGCGCGGGCGGTACGATGCTGCTCTCGGCTGCGCAGTACGATGGCGCAGTGCGCCCGTTTCGACGCGCTTCGG
>DATKMK010000130.1:0-7448 GCA_035541895.1 Binatia bacterium
GCGGGAGATCGGCCGGGAGTTCGGCGTGGGTCCGCACGCGGTCAGCAAAGCCATCGCGCAAGTGGCGGCGCTGAGGAGAGGAGGGGGCAAGGTTGGAAGAGCCTTGGAACGCCTTACTTCTAGTTTCAAGGGCTGACCCCATTCGGTTCGACTGACCCCATTCGGTTCGATGGGGGCGATAGGCCCATTTCCTGGCGCGGCGCGCGCAATCGCTTCTCCGACAGCTTCAGCGCGGCAAGTCCCGCGGCGCGCGCGAAAGCAACTTGGCGCAGACGCTCTACGCGCTCGGCCACGTGATTCACCTCGTCCAAGACGTGGCCCAGCCGCAACACAGGCGGCTCGACTCGCGCGGCCTGCCGGCGTTTCTCGGCTTCATCACCGGGAGCCACGCATCAACCCAGACTCGGCGTGCGGCCGATGGTCGGTCGCCGTCGGCACGCTGCGTTCACGACGGCGGCAGCTTGCGCGCGCGGAGGCGCTGCGGGCGAATCTTGCGTCCGGTTTCGATTCCTGCCATGGGCACGAACATGGTGGCGGCACGCACACCATGAACGCCTCGATTGCTCTGCTCAACGCCGTACTTCCGTCCAGCGTTCACGTGCACACGACCGTTGCCGCCGGTCATCCCTCGGCGGCCATTTTGGGCAGCGATCGAGTGGGATCCGGAACGCTGGTCGACTCCGCCGGTCTGATCGTAACTGCGCACTACATCGTCCTGGGCGCCGACCGGATCGCCGTGACGCTGTTGGACGGCACCACCGTCGCCGGCGAGGTGGCCGCACGTGATTTCGCCTGCGGCTTGGCGCTCGTGCGAACCGAGACGGTGCCGCTCCCAAGCGCGCCGCTGGGCTCGTCGCTGGCGTTGAACCGTGGAGACGAGGTGTTCCTGGTCGCCGCCGCGGGCGCGGCGGCACGGCGCGCCAACAACGGCGTGGTGATGTCGTTGGATTCGTTCGACGCCCCGTGGGAGTACAGCCTCGACCGCGCCATCATCACCACCGCGGTGAATCCGGGGTTGAATGGCGGCGCCCTGTTCGATCGACTGGGGCGAATGGTGGGTGTGAGCGCGTTCGACTTCAACGAGGTCGGTCGTGCAACGTTGGCGATCCCGCTCGAATGCTTCGCCGATCACCGCGACGAGCTGCTGCGTCACGGCCGCCGCGTGAGCCGCCCGGCGCGCGCTTGGATCGGTCTGTATTGCTACGCCATGCGCGATCGACTGATCGTCGCGGGGGTCTTACCGGACACGCCCGCCGAGCAAGCCGGTCTGCAACCGGGAGATATCTTGCTCACCATCGACGGTGAACAGATCACCGCGCGCCGGACATTGTACCGCAAGCTGTGGGCCCATCGCCCGGGCGACACGATCGAGTGCACGGTGTTCCGCACCGATCGAATCTGTGCCCTGACGATTCAAACCGTCGATGTCGAGAAGTTCTTCGGCTGACACGCGGACGCGCAGTCACTCCGCTCCCCCGGCTCGCTGCGTTAACGGCCGAGCTTGCCGAGAATGTTGACCGTGCGATCGGCGGACGCGTTGGCGGCGTCGCTGGCTGCGGCGGCGGTGTCGGCCGCAACCGACGCCCGCTCGGCCGCCGCTTCGATGCGACGCACCATCATCTCGATCTCATCCGCTTGTGGCGCTGCGGCTGCTGTTACCGCAACCGGCTTGATATCAACGTTGGCCGGTTCTTCGCCTGCAGTCGACGGCGGCGGCGTCACCATGGCAACGATCCGATCGCGCGTAGCAGGATCCAATTTGCCCTGATACTTGATCACGCCGAGGTCGGTTACGACCGGCGAAATGAACGCGCGTCCGAACGCGATCTCGCGATCGCGCCGGAGATAGTAGAGCCGGACTTCGTACGCGTCCCACGGGACATTGGGCTCGATCTCCTGGATTTCGGCGTAGTCTGGCATGCCGTAGAAGTGCAAATACGCCCGCAGATCGCTGTTGAGCTTGGCTTCCTTGCGTAACGCTCGTGGTCCCAGCGTCTGCGGCTCGCCGACCTCGATGATGTAGGGACGGTTCGGCGGCGTCTCCCGCCGCACGTCATCCAGCCCGATGGCGATGCCGGTCATCGGGGTCAACGTCAGTACTGCCGCAACAACCCACTGCTTCGCCTTCATACGCGCTCCCTCATCCGCCAAAAGGCTATGGCACACCTGCCGGGTCGTCAAGCGCAATTTTGCCCACTCGATCAATTCGGCCACAGACTCACACCGGCGCGGAGGGTCCGGACCACCTCCAATCCGGGATCGAGCAACACGAGATCGGCCTCCTTCCCGACCACGATGCTGCCCCGCCATTGGTCGAGCTGCAGGGCACGCGCGGGATTCCATGAACCCATATGCAGCAGGTCGTCGAGCGGCAGCCGCGCCTTCCAGCCGTGGATATTGCGCACCGCTCGATCCAGCGTCAGGCAGCTGCCGGCGAGCTGCCCACCCGCCCGCAGACGCACGGCCCCATTGGCCACCACGCAGCGCACACCGAACATTTCGTAGTCACCGTCGGGTAGGCCAAGCGCGCCGACTGCATCGCTCGCGAGCACCACTCGCTGTGCGGGCTTGCATCGCAAGGCGAGGTCGACCGCGTGCTCGCTGAGATGATGCCCGTCGCAGATCAGCTCGACCGAGAGGCGGTCGTCGGTCAACGCGACCCCGGCGATGCCGGGCTCGCGATGATGCAGCTCGCGCATGGCGTTGAACAAATGAGTCACGTGCGACACGCCCGCCTGCACCGCCAGCTCCATTTCGGCTTCGGTGGCGTTCGAATGGCCGGCCGACACCACCACGCCGCGCGCGCGGACCTCGCGGATGAACGGCAGCGCGCCGTCGATCTCGGGCGCGATCGTGACCAGTTTGATGAGCCCGCCGCTCAGGCCTTGCAACGCGTCGAATTCCTCGATCGACGGCGCGCGCATCCACGCCACCGCTTGCGCACCCGCGCGCCCGGGATTGAGATAAGGGCCTTCAAGATGAATCCCCAGAATCCTTGCCCCGGGCTCGTGCCCCACCGTCGTCGCGACCGCCTCCACAGCCGCTCGCAACGGCGCCGGCGCAAGCGTGGCGATGGTGGCGAGGAAGCCGGTCGTGCCGAAGCGCACCAGCGTCCGCGAGATGGTTTCGATCTGGTCGGGATCGCCGGCTTCGCACATCGCCCCGCCGGCGCCGTGGATGTGCACGTCAATGAAACCGGGCGCGACCAGCAGCCCGCGCGCGTCGATCACCTCCGCGTTCGAGTCGGACAACGCCCGGTCGACACGCGTGATGACGCCGTCATCGACGCGCACGTCCGTCTCGGGCTGCAGGCCGGCCGGCGTCACGACGGTGCCGGCACGTACCAACAAACCACGCGCACGCTTCATCTCATCACCAGTGTCGAATCCGGCCGCGATAACGCGCCAGTTCGGTCATCACCGCCGTCAGATCGGCGTCGGGTACGTTGCCGCTGGGGAGATTGATCACGGGTTGCCCGGCACCGACCAACCGCTCCATCGCGCCGATCATCACCGCGTGCAATAGCGCGGCCCCGGTGATCGTGGATGTCGGTCCGACCGGTTGCGCAACGCCGGGCACGCGCAACGCCGCATCGCCGTAGGCGCCACCGTTGTCGAGCACGATGTCGACAATCTCGAACAATCGCTGCGCGTGCGGCGGAACCGCGGGCAGCGCCGACGAATGGGCCACGCTGGTGACCGCAATCACGCGCACCCCGCGCGCCTTCATCAGTTGCGCCATTTCGATCGGCGCCGGGTTGCGGCCGGAGTTGGAGATCACGATACCGACGTCACCGGCGCGCAGATCGTACCGCGTCGCAATTGCGGCTGCCGCTCCCGGCGTGCGCTCGGTCGCGGTGCTCCGTTGCGCGCCGCCGCTGAGCACCACCGACGGATCCAGCATCGCATCGATCGGAATCAACCCGCCGGCGCGGTAGAAGACCTCCGCCGCCAGCATGTGCGAGTGGCCGGTGCCGAAGAGGTGAACGAGTCCGTCTGCGCTCAGACACGTCGCGACCGCATCGGCGGCCGCCGCAATTGCTG
The DNA here is from genome assembly GCA_035541895.1 of Binatia bacterium. Taxonomy (GTDB): domain Bacteria; phylum Desulfobacterota; class Binatia; order HRBIN30; family JACQVA1; genus DATKMK01. The sequence goes on from DATKMK010000130.1 coordinate 4,044, forward strand.
CGTGCTGACTCGTCCGGAGTCGTTGCAGCAGCGCGATGACGACATCGAAATAGCGATCGGCGCTGTCCACAATTCCCTCCGCTCACCGATGCGCCGCCCGGCCGACGGTGAACAAGCGCTCCCGAATCGTCGCTTCGCACGCGGGATCGACCATCGCGATGAGCGCTTCATAGCCGCCGCGACGCGCCTCATCGTCGGGAATGAAGTACCCGAGATAGTCGTTGGCATAGCCGACGACGAGCGTGCGCTCGCCCAGCGCCTCGCGCAACCAACGGCCGGCGGCGGCGAACAACTCGCCCGGCGCCGCCACCAAAACCACGTCGCCCAAGCGCAGCGCCTGCACCTCCGCAACCGCGGGCCGTTCGCCGAACAGCGCCGGCCAGCCGCCGCGGCTGGCAACGAACAATTCCATCTGTGCCCCTTCAACGCGTGACTGCGCCACGCGAAGCAGCCCGATCTCGGCGCCGGCGCTGCGCACGCGTTCGAGATCGGTTAGTGCCGATTGCACGTGCGCGGCGGCGACCTCGGGTGAGGGAAGATCACGCCAACGCACCGGCACGCGATCGCTCGCCGCCGCCAGCGGTTCGGCGTTGACGTTGGTAGCGGAATGCGCCGCCGCGGCGATGGCGCCGGCAAGCTCATGGCCGAGGCGGCGCAGCTCGTCATCGCTCTGCGCGCGCCGCGTGAACCGCGTGCTCACATCGCCGGCCGCGCCGTTGAGCAGCACCACCGGCGCATCCAGCAACCGCGCAGCGTCGGCAGCGGCCGCGCCGAACAGGTCGCCGCTGTAGGCGTAGTTGGCGGCCGCGAGCACGGTCGGATGACAGGCGAAGTTGGCGATGACCCCCACCAACTGGCCGCTCGCGGCGCGTGCCGCGACGACGCACACGCTGTCGTCGATTGCCAGCGACGGATCACGGCGATTGGCGGCAATGCCGGGCGCGGCGGCGCGTCCGAAACTCAATCGCACCGACTGCAGGCGACGGCGCGCGTCGGCAACGCAGTTGGTGACCCGTACCAGCAATTCGGCTTCGAAGTCGTCGAGCCGTGCGTCGTGCTCGATCGCGGAGCGGAATGCCCCTGGCCCGCTGTGCGTGTGCGTCGCCGCAACCAGCACGTGGTCGCCGTCGCCGAGCCGAGTCCGCAGCCGCGCCACCCACTCGCCGAAGACGTGGACGAGATCGAGCGCAATCACGGTGATGGTCGTGCGGCCGTGCTCGAACAGTGCCACGCGGCACGCGAGCGGATCGAGCACGCCGGTGGCGCCGCCGACGCGCGCCCCGTAGCCACCGAGCGGCAAGCCGAGCGGCGGCGTGATGTTGCAGTAGGCAAAGCCGGCGCGCAGCGTCACCATTGCTCCGGCTCGAGCGTGTGCCGCAGCCGCGCCGCGATGGCGTCCGTGAACGGCAGAGAATGCATCTGCAGTGCGAGCTTGAAGGCGCCGATCACCGGCGGAAACTCCGCGGCGACGATCTGCGCGCGCACCGCCGTCGTGCCGACGGCTTCACGAAACGCGTCGACGACCGGCGCCCCGGCATCAAATACTGCGCCGGTATACGCTACCGGCGAAGCCGTCTCGGCGAGGTCGAGCACGCGCAACGCGGTAACCGCCGCCAGTCCGAGTTCGCGGCCGGCGTCGGCGAGGATCTCTTGCGCAACGAGGTCGCCGGAACAAGCGGTGTCCGCCACCGTGGTCGCGAGCCGGGCGATTGCGTCGCGTGCCATCGGTTCGCCGTACAGGCGGAGCGCGGCGCCGATCATATCGGTTACCCCGAGCGTTGCCGCGATCCGCTCGCACAACACCGTGCGCGGTCCGCGCCCGTCGGTGGCGCGCGCCGCCGCGCGCCACGCGCGCATCGCAATGTCGTACGCGCTGCCTTCGTCGCCCATGAGATGCCCCCAGCCGCCGACTTGGCGACTCGTGCCGTCAGACCTGCGCCCGTAACACACCGAGCCGGTCCCAGCGGCTACCACCACGCCGAAGTCGCTGCGCAGCGCGCCCCAGAACGCCGCGACCATGTCGCCGGTCGCGGAAACGCGTGCATGCGGCGCCAGTTCGGTGAGTAGCGCTTCAACGATCTCGCGACCCGCCCCGTCCGGCCCGACGCCGGCGCTGCCGGCGCTCGCGTGGCGGATCGACGCCGCCGTTACATTCGCCTCGGCGCACGCCTGACTGATCGCATCGCGTAGCGACTGTTGCGCGACCTCCCAGCCAGACAAAATGTGATTGCCCGGTCCGCCGCGGCCGTGTCCCAGCACTGCGCCATCGTCACGCAACAGCAGCGCGCGGGTTGAACTGCCGCCGGCGTCGATCGCGAGAACGATGTTGTGTCCGTCAGTCGTGCGCGTACTCGTCTGGTCCCGACTAGCACGAGTCACACACTGCGTCACGACGCGACGGGTGAGTGGTGAGCCGTGAGTCGTGAGTGGTAAGTGGTGAACGGTGAATCGCGCGAGATCTTCTTCCATTGGATTGTCGCAAAGCGGTTGCTAGAAGTCGGCCATGGCTCGAATTCCGTACGTCGACGAGCAGCACGCGTCGCACGAAGTGCAGGCGATCTTCAAACGCCTGGAGCAGGCGGCGGTGTCGCAGTTCGGCCGGCCGTTGGTCCTCAACGTCATGCGGGCACTCGCCCATGCGCCGGTGCTGCTGCGGCGCATCAGCTCGCTCGGCAACGCCTTGCTCAACGATCTCACGCTCGATCCCCAGCTGCGCGAGCTGGCGGTGTTGCAGTTGTTTCAAGTCAACCGCTGCGACTACGGCTTTCAACAGCACGTCGTCATCGCGAAGTCCGTCGGGCTCTCCGATAAACACATCGCCAATGTCGGCGGCTACCGCAGCTACCCGTACTATTCGGATGTCGAACGTATTGTCCTCGAATACGCCGAAGCTGTGACACGAGACTTGATGGTCTCCGACGAACTCTTCGCGCGCGTCCGACAGCACTTCAACGATCAACAGCTCGTCGAGCTGACGATGGTGATCGCGCACTGGAACATGATGAGCCGGTTCCTCATCCCGCTGCAGGTCGAGGTGGAGTCGGAGGAGTGAGGGTGCCGCCACTTTCAGCAGTCGATCGAGTCCGCGAAACACCGGCCCGGGATCACGAGACACGTCCAACCGCGGCGGCCTCTATTTCATCGGCCGCAGTCAGGGACGCGCAAGGTACTCAAGGATGAACTCTACCAGGCTGCTGAAAAACTCGCCCGCGAGGACGAGAGCGTGTAAAAGGGCGTGGTCGTTAAAGTGGGGTGGAGGTGGTCGATGAGAGGTGCGGATCAGATCCAAGGGGCCATGTTCAGCTATGTGTCGCCGGAGAAGCGGGTCCCGCAGGATCATCCCCTGCGGATGATCTGGGTGCGGTCGGATGCGGCGCTGCAAGAGATGTCGCCGCTGTTCGACCA
>DATKMK010000131.1:0-5256 GCA_035541895.1 Binatia bacterium
TCCCCGTCAGCGACAGTCGAGCCAGCGCGATACCGACCGCCGACGCAGTGGCGAGGGCGACCGGCCCTTCTTCAACTCTGACTCCGCCGGTGTCCCAGCAGACAATGACCGCCGCGGTCGATCGTGTGACGGCGCCGGTGAGTTCGGCCAGCCGCCCCGCGTCGGCGATGCCGATGGTGCCGCCGCGCCGATGGCCGTCGGTCAGCGCCAGCAGCACGGGATGGCCGCCGATTTCTCCGCCGCCGATCCACACCGTGGAATCCGTCGCCGGGTCGCCATCGAGACGCGCGAGCGTACCGGCGTCGACGAGCGCTGCGGCACGCACCTCAGCCGACAGTGCAGAGAACGATGCGCGTGGGGCCACGCCGCGTTCTTAAGCCGGATGGCAGTTGCGTGCAACGTGGAGTGAAGGCGGGTAGCGCCCGCTCAGTAAATCCTGGTGGTGGCGGCCCTCCGTGGCCGCCGGACAGGCACGGAGGCCTGTCCCGACCGGACGGACTTTTCATAGCGCGGAGTTTGAACCCCGTTCCCGTCATTTCGTGCGTTTCTAGCGACAACCCATCCATCCGATCGACAGAATGCTCCGCCCCTGGATGTCCGCTTGAAGATTTGCGGGCATGACGAACGAAGACGACCACGATTCAAGCTGGAGGCGCCCACTATACGCTGGCGACGCCGCTTCCCCTATCGACACCGACGCCGACCGCGCCCCTGATTCCCGCGCCAACGCCAAGCGGAGGATCAGGGGGTCTTGGTTGAGAGCTTGACGAACACTCAGAGGGGGTCCGATATGACGGCGGAGCCGGCGCGAGACCGATGACACACGCGAGGGGATGGATACCGGCACTGTTCGTGGTGGTGCTCGCCGCGTGCGGCTCGTCGGGATCGCCGGTGCGGATGACGCCGACGCCAACTGCGACTATCACGCCCACGGCTACCGCGCCGCCGACCAGCACACCCACGATCACCCCGTCGCTGGGCGGCTGCGTGGCGCCGTTCCCCGCCATGCAGCACTGCGCCTTCAACTCTCAGCTTTACAGTGCGTGCTTGGACCCGGATGGCGGCACGGAATGTTTCCCTGTCGTCGCACCGGCTGACTGTTGTTGGTCGATCGGTAGTTTCGGGAGCGACTGCTACGCAGGGGACATCGTCATCACCCAGGGCAGTCAGGGATGCGGCGACGGCACGGTGTGCTTCACCTACCAAAGCAACCCGTGCCGTAGCACCCGCGGCCTGTACATCGAAGTCGGTGATAAGGACTTTTTCGCGGCTCAGATCTACAACACGCCGCCACCGACGCCGAAACCTAGCGGCCCTACGCCGACTTGGACACCGAGTCCGACGCCCACGCCGACGCTGGGTTTGACGCTGACGCTGACCGAGTTCCCGCTCGCGACTGCGAGTGCGTTTCCAAACAGCATCACCTCTGGGCCCGACGGGAACCTGTGGTTCACCGAGTCCGCCGCCAACAAAATCGGGCGGATCTCGCCCCAAAGCCCGCACACCATCACCGAGTTTCCCCTCTCCATCGCCAACAGTGAACCATTTGGAGTGATTGCTGGTCCCGATGGCAACCTTTGGTTCGTTGAGGTAGGCGCGAATCAAATCGCACGCATTTCGCCCCAAAGCCCCAACCCGATTACCGAGTTTCCGATTCCATCAGCGAGCAGCTATCCGCAGGGTATTGCCGTTGGCCCTGACGGCAATCTTTGGTTCACGGAGTCCGGGGTGAACAAACTTGGACGCATCTTGCCCCAAAGCCCGCACACCATCACCGAGTTTCCCCTTGCAACAACCAACGCCGGTCCGTTCGATATCGTCGCTGGTCCCGACGGCAATCTCTGGTTCACTGAATACCTCGTTTCGAGAATTGGCCGCATTTCTCCCCAGACTCCCGACGCGATCAGCGAATTTTCCACTGGATACGGTGTTCCGTTCGGTATCACGACCGGACCGGACGGTGCACTCTGGTACACGGAGGCGGTTTATTTCACGCAGACCAGCGGTATAGGGCGCATACCAGCAGACAACCCGAGCCTCATCAGCGACGTGGTTCTCCCGAGCGTGCCGCTTGACGCCACCTTCGCTATCACCGCCGGTCCAGACGACAACGTTTGGTTCATCGAAGCAGACCAAATTGGCCAGGCTATGCCGCGTAATTTTCCGAGCGGCATCCGATTGTCCGTGATTGCTACCCGGGGCTTCGCTCAACGCGGCCACTATGGGATCACCGGCGGTCCGGACGGGAACGTTTGGTTCGCCAACGCGAACGACAATAAGATCGTGCGGGCGACATTGCCCGCTACCGGGACGACCACCTCACCTCATCGTGCGCGGCGAAAGCGACGCTAACACAAGCAAGTGAAAGGCGGCTCAACAGGGGCCGAAATGGGGGAGACCGATGGAAGTCAGACACGGAGCCATCTTCGTTCTCGCGGTTGCTCTCACCACGGGACTCCCCAGCCGTCATACTCTGGCGACGCCGCTCCCAGCATCAACACCCACACCGACAGCACCCCCTATTCCGTCGCCAACGCCGGGAAACGGCGGCGCCGCGGGAGGTGGCAGTCCAACACCCACACCGCCGCCTTGCAACTGTGCTGGAGGCGGTGCCTTTCAGCTCACACAGGTCGACTCGACTGCGATAGAGATTGCGCTGGCATGGCAGCGGGTACCGAATGTAAGCACCTACACTCTCACGCGCTGCGATCAGATGTTTTCAACGGAGGTCGGCGCTGCGATCAACGCGTACGCGGACACAGGTATGCCAGCCAGCGCTCAGTTCCGCTTCGCTCTGAATCCCGCAGCGGGTGGCCGAGCAGCCGGGCGGCGACCAACGACCGCAGGCACTCTGCGAGCGCGCCGAGCAGGCCGTGACGCTCCTGCTCGATGTCGATGGCGTGTCCCTGACAAAACAGAAACGTGAGGATCGGCGCCGGCGCGTCTGGCGACGTCAGCGCCGCGTGGCGCACCATCTCGACCACCGCGCTCGCCTCCTCGATGCCGACGCCGGCACCGCGCGCGCCTTCGTAGCCGATGATGATGCCGAGCGCGGGCGTGCCGTCGAGGTCGCCCCACGCGGCGTGTACCAGTCCACGTCGCAACACCGGCTGGGTCGGGTGCCAGTGCCCGCGAAACGAGAAGCGAAGCAAATCGCGTTGCCGTGCCGGCGCTGAAGTCGTGCGGCGCCGTCGCGCCGACTCGATCGGTTTGCGCAGCACCGTGAGTCGCGCCGCGGATTGCTCGATCGCACGCGAAAGACTGATGCGCCGCCGGCGTTGAGCGAGGAAGGTTGTAATCTGCTCACGGATGGCGACGGCCGCATCGGGCACGACGACATCCGCATGCCCGGCTTTCAACCGATTGGCCGCCGAGGTTGCGGCGAGCCCGACATGCTCGGGAACCGGGTCGGCGCCGGCGCGCAGCAACTTGGGGCCGGTGAGTCCCCAGCGCGCGTCTTCGGTCAGAACGATGAGTTGGGAGAGGGCAGCCATCACGGACGGAGCGCCGAAACAGCCGCGTGGGCCGTTGACGATCGTGATCAGCGGCGCGCCCATCAGCGAGAGTCGCGCCAGCGCGACGCCGACGGCAGACGCGGTGGCGAGCGCGACCGGTCCCTCTTCTACCCTGACCCCGCCGGTGTCCCAGCAGACGATGACGGCGGCGGTCGAACCAGTAGCCGCGCCGGTCAACTCCGCCAAGCGCCGCGCGTCGGCGACGCCGATGGTGCCGCCGCGTCGATGGCCGTCGGTCAGTGCCGGCAAGACCGGACGACCGCCGATCTGTCCGCCGCCGATCCAGACGGTCGACTCGCTGCCCGCTTCACTGTCGAGTCGCGCCAGCGTGCCCGCATCGACCAACGCCGCTGCGCGTTCTTCCGCCGACAATGCCGAAAAATTTTGGTGGTCGCTGGCCACGAGCGAAATCCGTTAGGCTTGTATCGGTCTGAAGCTACCGCGGCATACCCAGCAGCCGCTGCGCGATGATGTTGCGTTGCACTTCGGAAGTGCCCGAGGCGATCGTCAGCGCTCGCGCCATCAACCAGCCGTGTTGCCAATCGCCGTTGTCGATCGCGCGGGGCGCGCCTTTCCACAGTTGCGCGTACGGGCCTTGCATCGATAAGGCGAAGTCATCGACGCGCTGTGTCAGCTCGCTGCCGAAGAGCTTCAACACCGACACGTCGGTTGGCGGTCGACCCTGCTCGAGGTCGCTCACCACCCGGGCGCAATGCAGCTTCATGATCTCGACCTCAGTGTACAACTGCGCCAACTGCTGCCGTGTGGCGCGATCGATCCCCACGCCGGCGCCGGCGACGAGTCGCAACAGCCGCTCGATTTGCCGCCGCAGCCGCACGCGATCGACTAGCAGCAACGTCCCCCGCTCGTGCCCGAGCGCCGCGAGGATCACCTGCATGCCTTTGTTGACTTCGCCGACGAGGTTGGCGACCGGCACGCGGGTATTGTCGAGGAATACTTCATTGAAGTCGTTGTCGCCGGTCATCTCGCGCAACGGCCGAATGCTGAGCCCGTCGTTGCGCATGGGCATGATGAGGCAGCTGATGCCCTTGTGCTGCGGTGCGCTCGGGTCGGTGCGCACGAGGAACAAACCGAAGTCGGACTGATTGGCGTACGTGGTCCACACCTTCTGCCCACTGACGACCCAGTGGTCGCCGTCGCGTTCGGCCCGGGTGCGGAGCGACGCGAGGTCGGAGCCGGCGTTCGGCTCGGAGAATCCCAGGCACCAGATCTCGTCGGCGCTGAGCAATTTTGGCAGATAGCGCGACTTCTGCTCCGCGGTGCCGAACGTCAAGAGCGTCGGCCCGGAGATGCTGATCGAGTGACCGTTGATGAGTGGCGGGGCCTCGGCCTTGAGCAACTCTTCGGTGACGACCAGATGTTCGAGCAGCGACCAGTCGCGCCCGCCGTAGGTCGCGGGCCAATGCACAGCGATCCAGCGCGCCTCGTGCAGCCGCCGCTGCCACGCCTTGAGGAAGTCGATGCGCGCACTCGGGTCGTCGGCCGATTGCAATCGCTTCCACGTCGCGCGATCCGGCAGATGATGATCGAGCCAGGCGCGGAACTCCGCGCGCGTGCGTTCGAGCGAAGGCGAAGGGGTGAAGTCCATGGCGCTACGCTGCGCAATTCAGCGGGGGCAGTCCGCCCAGTCACGAGTCACCAACACGAGTCAATCACTTGATTGACTCGCATATGGGGAAGTGGTAGCGCAAGTCAACTTTCATCCGGACCATTCATCGAA
>DATKMK010000132.1:0-23750 GCA_035541895.1 Binatia bacterium
GGACAATTGTCCATTCAAAGCGAATTCCGATCAAAAGGACAGCGACGGCGACGGCTTTCCCGACGCTTGCGACAATTGTCCCGCGGTCAAGAACCCCGACCAAGCGGACTCGGATCGCAACGGCGTTGGCGATGCGTGCCAGATTTGCCCCATGTTCTCCGACACCGACGGCGACGGGGTGTGCGACTCAGTTGACAACTGTCCCTCCATTTTCAACCCGGATCAGAAGGACCGCGACAAGAACGGGGTCGGGGATGCCTGTGACACACCACCGACGCCAACGCCCTCGCCGAACGGATGCGCTGGCGATTGCGACCGCAACAATCGCGTGGGTGTCGACGAGTTGGTCACCGGCGTCAACATCGCGCTCGGCAACGCGGGCCTCGACCAGTGCTCGGCGTTTGACTGCAACGCGAATGGTCACGTGACAGTCGATTGCCTCGTCCAGGCTGTGAACGACGCCTTGAGCGGCTGCCCCGCGGCACCGACGCCCACCGCGACCCCGACCGTTCCAGCGAACGCGACGTGTGCAACTGCAGCCGAGTTCCAGCCGGCACAGTTGAGCTGCGCGAGCGGCGTCATTACGGCCATCGACTTTGCCAGCTTTGGGACGGCGGAGGGGAGCTGCGGCGCGTTCTTCGCGGGCAGCTGCGACGCGACTGATTCGTTCAGCGTCATTGTGGATGCGTGCCTCGGGCGTGCGACCTGCGCCGTATATGCATCCGCGAGCGTCTTTGGAGATCCGTGCTGGGGCACCGCGAAGCACCTCAACGTGCAAGCCGAGTGCAGTGCGCCCAGCTCCGCGACGCCGACCCCGACACCGATACCGTGTTGTGGCGACGGCTGCCCAGGCGTCTGAAACAGTCTCAACCCTATGATTGGCGTTCCACACTGCACGCGGGGCACGACGGCCCCTACCTTCCAACGGGCAGTCCTCCAAAGCCAGACAACCGGCTCCGGACAACATCACGCACGCGCCAAAGGAGTTCCAGCCATGACGATGTATCAACGCAGTTTCTGCATTTCGATCGCGGGTCCCCTCTGCTTGAGTGCGTTTGTGCTCGTCGGTTGGGCGCATACCACGCAGGCGGAGAACAACATCTGGACGACTCGTGGCCCGGCAGGTGCGGACGCTTACGCCTTGGCCATCGATCCCACCGCACCAGAAACGATCTACGTCGGTACCGCGAGCAACGCAGACAGCACGCTGTGCTGCGGCGGCGTGTTCAAGAGCATGAATGGTGGCAGTACGTGGGCCAGCATCAACCGGGGTCTGCCCAGCACCGACGTCAACGTCCTCGCCATCGCCCCGAACTCGCCGAGTACCTTGTATGCGGGAACCGTCAATCGCGGCGTGTTCAAGACCGTCGATGGCGGTGGAACTTGGAACGCCATCAACAACGGGTTGCCCGGTGGCACGCTGACCGTCTACGAGGTCCGCGTCGATCCGGCGGCGCCCGACACGATCTACGCCGGCACCGATAGCCACGGCGTCTTCAAGAGCACCACGGGTGGCAGCACCTGGCTTGCAGCCAACGCCGGCATGGAGACGGCCAGCGTCATTGAGCTGGCAATCGATCCGACCGCATCCGCTACGCTCTACGCGGCAACCAGCGCGGGCATCTTCAAGACCACCGACGGCGCTGAGACATGGAAACTGGTGGCCTTCAAGTTCATCACCTTCTTGACCATCGAAATCGATCCCCAGACACCCACCACGATTTACGCCGGCACCATCGACCGCGGCGTGTACAAGAGCACAGACGGCGGCGGGGTCTGGAAGCAGACCAACTCGGGGATAACCGACTTCAACATTCGCACGCTGGCGATCGATCCCGCCACCAGCGGGACAGCCTACGCCGGTACGTATACTCACGGTGTCTTCAAGACCACCAACGGCGGTGCGCACTGGACCGCCGCCAACAACGGACTGTACACGCTCCATTTTCCCGAAAGCGTTACCGTCTACTGGATGGTCCTCGATCATGTCACGCCTCGTACGCTCTACGCCGGCACGCCCGACGGTGTGTTCAAGAGCATCGATGGCGGCGACACCTGGGTCAGTTTGGGCGTCAGCGTCAACGGCGGTATCGTTTCGCTCGCAAGCGATCCCAACAACCCCGATACGGTCTATGCCGGCGCGCAGAGCGGCGGCGTGTTCACAAGCACGGATGGGGGAAGCACTTGGGGCGGAAGTATGTGGGGCACGAGCAACCCAGGAGGCGACTTCGACGCGGTCCGCTCGCTCGCGGTCGATCCGACCTCGCCTCACACGCTCTACGCCGGAAAGGATGGCTCGGGAGTGTTCAAGAGCGTCGACGGCGGCAGCAATTGGATCGCGGTCAACACGGATCTCACCGATCTCAACATCCAGTCGCTCGCGATTGATCCGACCGGGGCCCTATACGCCGGTACCCTGCGCGAGGGCGTGTTCAAAAGTACGAATGGCGGCGACTCCTGGCATCCCGCGAATGGAGATCTGACGCTGACCTCCGTCTACGCAATCATCATCGATCCGACGATGCCGCTTGCGCTCTACGCCGCCGCCTACACCGACGGCAACGATTTCGGTGTGCTCAAGAGCACCGACGGCGCAGCCACCTGGAACAGTATCGGCGGCAGCCCCTACGAAGGGATCGGCGCGATCGCCATCGATCCGTCCGCGCCCCAAACTCTTTACGCCGGCGCGGGTGGGAACGGGATTTTCAAGAGCTTGGACGGTGGTGACACATGGGCGAACGTCAAGACGGGATTCCTCCAGGTCAACGCGCTGGTAGTCGACCCGGCAACGCCCCAGACGGTCTATGCGGGCATGTCCAGCGGCGTACTCAAGAGCACGGACGGCGGTAACACCTGGAGCGCCTTCAATACAGGCCTCGCCGGCGGTTCAAGTGTGAGCGCCCTCACGATGGATTCCAGCACAGCCCCAAACTTGTACGCCGCCACGTCCACAGGAGTGTTCTCACTTCAACAAGCCGCCCAATGCACCGGCGACTGCGACACCAGCGGCCACGTCGGCGTCGATGAACTGGTCAAGGGCGTCAACATCGCGCTCGGCAGCGTCACGCTCGACCAGTGCGAGGCGTTTGATTGCAACGCCAACGGCCACGTGACGGTCGACTGTCTGGTCAAGGCGGTGAACAACGCTTTGAACGGCTGCGAGATGCCGTCACCCTCACCAACCGCCACGCCGACCCCGACGACAGTTTCCTGTGGGGGACTCGTCTTTGAGGGCGGCTGCGGGTTCTGAGACGCCCGCAACTCTCAGTAACCACGGGCGGCGAGTACGCTGAAGCACCGAAGTCAATCGAAAGGTCGCAGTTGGTGTGTCGAGAGAGAGAGCGCTCATGCTGCAACGTGCATTTGAAGCACGGCGGCCTTGCGCGGGTGTCGCACGACGCCTCTTGGCAGACGCCCAGCGGCTCCCGACACCGTCGCGCAACCGACGCGAGAGGGCATAGGCTCATGAAGGTACGTGCTGACAGTCTCTGTTCGTGCATCGTTCGTGTCAGCGTTGTCATATTCGTCGCCAGCGCGGCATCGACCACGCTTGCCGCCGGTGTGGTCGGTACTGGCACCGCCGCGAGTTGCACCGACGCGGCGTTGAACGCGGCGCTCGCTGGTGGCGGATTGGTGACGTTCAACTGCGGTTCTGATCCGGTGACGATCGACATCAGCACCGGCACTGGCACCAAGACAATTGCAGCCGACACAACTATTGACGGCGGGGGCCTCATCACCATCAGTGGGGGCAACCACGTGAGGGTGTTCGTCAATGGCGTCAATCTCACCGTAGAAAACCTCACGATCGCTAACGGCCGCGTCCCCGTCAACGTCAATGGCGGCGGTATCGTCAACGACGGGACGCTCAGCGTCACCAACAGCACCTTCATCAGCAATAGCGGCGACAGCGGCGGCGCCATCGCCAGCGCTGGCCCATTGACCATCACCAACAGCACCTTCTTCGGGAACAGTGGCGGCGCCATCTACACTTACGGCGGGCTGGCGGCCATGCTCCGCAACACCATCGTCGCCAACGGCAACTGCATCGGCAGCATCACCGATGGCGGCCACAACCTCGACGACGGCACGAGCTGTGGCTTCAGCGCCGCGAACGGGTCGTTGAGCAACACGGACCCGCGGCTCGATCCTGCGGGACTTCAGAACCACGGCGGGCCGACGCAAACGGTGGCCCTCCTGCCAGACAGCCCCGCGATCAACGCCGGCGACCAAGCCATCTGCGCCGCGGCGCCGGTGAGCAACCGTGATCAACGTGGCTTCGGACGGCCGGGCGCCGGCCACACCAATTGTTCGATTGGCGCGTACGAGGCCGACGCCATGCCGGCTGAGGTGTGCGTCGGCGACTGCACGACAATGGACCGCGTGACCGTCGATGAACGGGTCACGGGCGTGAACATCGCGCTCGGAACGGCCACGCTCGACCAGTGCCAACGATTTGATTGCAACCACGACGGCCACGTCACGGTCGACTGCCTCGTGCAGGCAGTGAATCACGCGCTGAACGGGTGTGGGTGACAGAAACGATTCGCCCAGGTAAAAGCCTGCAGCCCGGAGCGAGAGGCCTCGGAATGCCAGGTGCGAGATTTGCGCTGATCCACCACCCGCATCGCGCCCTCAATCGCGAGACGTAACGCCGATGCGGTGTCCGCAGTGCCAACACGAGAACCCGCTGCAGGTGAAGTTCTGCCACGACTGCGGCACGGCGCTGCTGCAGCGGTGTGCGGGCTGCCAGGCCGAGCTGGCGCCGGGGGTGAAATTCTGCGGCGAATGCGGCCGGCGCGTGCAGTCGACTGCCGCGCCAAGACCGGCTGCCGCATCCGATCTCGCTCCGTTGGGGGCGCCACCTGCGGCGGTCGCCGCGCCCGGTGTGCAGCCCGAACCGCCACGTCGCCGCTATCGACTGGCCGCCATCGACTGGCTTCTACTCAGCACACTACTGCCGATCGCGCTGTTCGGTTTCGTTATGACCGTGGTGCACGGCGTCCGCGGCGACTTCGTGCGCGTTCCGTTCCTCGTCAATGCAGGGCCGCACGAGCAGTATCCGGTGGTTGACTTGGTGTCACCGTCACCAAACGGGGCCGCGTGTCCGATTGCGGTCGGGGACCGCTTGCTGCGCATCGAGGGAATCGATCTGCGCGGCATATCGATAGCTCGTTACATTCCGCTGCGCGACGACGCCGGGAGAGCCACTCGTTCGTTGCGCGTCACGATCGAGCGGGATGGCATCGTCTCGGATGTGCAAGTGCCGCTGGTTCCCGGGGCCAACGTCCCGGGGTTTCCGTGGTGGGCGCCGCTCCCGTTCATTCTGTCGCTCATGGGCACCGCGATCCTCCTGCTCGTGCGTGCCTCGCATTGGGTTCTCGCGCGGCGCTTTTACGTGGCCGCACTGCTCTTTGCCATCGTCAGCGCGCCGTACTTCGGCAGCCCCATTTCGCCCCGACTCGGCACCGTCTTCCTTGTCCTGGTGTATCCGTTGGCCTACGGGCTCGTGCTCTGGATTCTCTTTGACTTCGCCCCGGGCGCGGAGCGCAAGGGCCGCGCGCAACGCACCGTGGTGTGGACTCTCAGCCTCCTGCTTGCGGTATCCAACGCAGCCGACAGACTATTGCCCCGTGCTGGCGTGGCGGCGATCCTGGCGCGCGTGGGCGGACTCACGATTATTGTCTTCATCATCGCCAATCTCGTCGCGCTCACGCGGGCATACCGGCGCTCCGACTTGCTCGGTCGCCGGCAGATCAAGTGGGTCGTGTACGGCTTCTATGTGGGTCTGTTGCCGATGGGGGCGTTTGCGGCCGTCGATTGGCTGAGCGGCTTTCTGGGTTTCATGCCTGCGTGGGAGAATGCGCTGCACATTGTCGCGGTCATAGCGAACGTGGCCGTTCCACTCGGCATTCTCGCCGCAGTCGTCTTCTACCAGTTCCTCGACATCGACCGTCTGTTCAGTGCCACGCTTTCGTACAGCCTGTTGGCGATCCTCGCCATCGCCGTCGCGCTCAGCGTGATGCCGACGGCTTCGCGCGCTGCGAGCGATGTGCTCGGCGTCGATCCGGGAAGCGGTCAGATTCTCTTCGCGCTCGCGCTTGCGACCATCCTTGTGCCGGCGCAGCGGGTGGTGCGCCCGCAGATCGATCGATTTGTCTTTCCGGAACGTGTCGCGCTGGAGCGAGCCTTTGAGGCGCTACTGACGGAAATTTCAAGCTGCGCCGATACGCAGGAGCTGACGCGGCTGGTCGGTGATCGGCTCGATGCGTTGCTGCATCCGGTTTCCGCGGTTGTCTACGCCAATGCCGGCGACCTCTTTACACCCCTGGCGGTACGCGGTCGCGCCGCGCCCCCCGCGTTCACCGCTCACAGCGCACTCATCGCGGCGCTGCAAGAGCGCACCACCCCGCTCGCCGCCGAGCGTTGGACAGCGCGGCACGCAACCTCGCTCACGCCCTTTGAGCGCGCGGCGATCGAAACCCTCGATGTCGCCGTGTTGGTGCCGTTCCGGCGTGGGCCCGACCTGGTTGCCTTCTCGTGCCTCGGACCCAAGCGTTCCGGTGACATCTACACGCCGACGGATCTCGCCTGGCTCGGTGCGGTCGCGGGCAAGATCTCCGATCGATTGCTCTCGCTCGAAGCCACGGCCGTGACGGAGCAGGCGCGCGCGATGCAGGCGGCGTTGCGCCGCTATGTGCCTGGCGCCGTCGCTGAGCGCGTCGTCAGCGGGAAGGCCGTCGATGCCGGCGAGCGCGAAGTCACCGTGCTCTTCGTCGACATCCGTGGCTACACCGGCTTCTCGGAAGCGCGCGAGGCGGAGGAAATTTTCCACACCGTCAATCGGTACACCGAGACGGTCTCGCGCTTGGTGCAGGCGCGCGGCGGGGTGGTGGTCGAGTTCACCGGCGATGGGATGATGGCCGTCTTCGGCGCCCCCGACGAGCTGCCGATGAAGGAACGCGCCGCCGTGCAGGTCGCTCGCGACATCGTCGCGGCGATGGCCGACCTCCCTGCACCGATTGCACACTCGACCCTAACCCTCTCGGTGGGTGTCGGCATTGGCACCGGGTCCGCGTTTGTCGGCAACATTCAGTCGTCCGATCGCTTCATCTGGACCGTGATCGGCAACACTGTGAATCTTGCCGCACGTTTGCAAAGTATGACGCGCGAACTCCACGCAGCGGTCGCCATCGACGACACGACGTTTCACCGGGCCGGCCGCGGCGCGTGCGCGGACTTCGTGCGCCACGCGGATCTGCCCATTCGTGGCCGCGCGGCGCCCGAGACCGTGCACGCGCTGCCGCTGGCTTGAGCCCGGCGACCGCGAATGATCCCAACGTTGCCAGGTCACGTTGGGCGACAGCGCCCTTGTGACCAAGGACCGAACCATTCGGCGTCACTACCGCAACGCGGTGTGGTGAGACGCGTCGAGCGCGGGCAAGTGCGGCGCTCGTCTTGTGCGCGGTGGCGCGCGCAGCTATGGCGGTCGCGTGTCGGCTGAGGTCTTTGCGAACCTGTCCGAACTTTCACGCCTGCCGTGGTTCGAGATGCACCACGATCGTCTCATCGTGTCCGATCGATCACTTGGGCCGGTGATCGACATGCACTCGCACATCGCGCTGGCGTATCTGCTGCCGATGCGAGTCGATCTGTATCGCGCGACGCTCTACACAGAGCATTATCTGCCCCCGTGCTGCCCGATCGACTTCGAGGTGTATCAGAACAAGAACCTTACTCCCGCGGCGCTCCGTGCCCTCAAGCGTGATCTGACGCTCGGCAGTATCAGCCGCGGCGGCATGCGGGCAACGCACACCGTGCCCAACCTCGTGCGTGAAATGGATGAACTCGGCATCGTGCACTCGGTGCTGCTTCCGATCGATCTGCCGTACATCTCGAAGAACGCGGCCCACGCACTGGCCGCCGCGCGACGTGAGCCGAAGCTGCTCTCGTTCGGATCGGTGCACCCGATCGTCGACCGCGTCGGCATCCGCGTGGACGAACAAGCGCACGCAGGAGCGCGCGGCATCAAAGTCCACCCTGCCGTGCAGTTGATCGCGCCGGATCATCCCAAGGCGCTGGCGCTCTATCGGCTCTGCGGCGCGCGCAATCTGCCGATCTTGTGGCACTGCGGCCCGGTCGGCATCGAGCTGCGGTCCGGTCGGCGGCGCTCGCAAGTTGCTCTGTACGAGAAGCCGATCGCCGAACATCCGCGCACGAAGTTCGTGCTCGGTCATTCCGGCGCGCTGCAAATGGAACGAGCGCTCGACCTTGCGTGTCGCTATCCGAACGTGTGGCTCGAACTATCGGGGCAGTCGTTGACCAACGTGCGGACAATACTCGATCGCGCCGATCCCGATCGGGTGGTGTACGGCAGCGATTGGCCCTTCTATCATCAGGCGCTTGGCATCGCGAAGGTATTGCTGGCCACCCAAGGCCGCGAAGAGTTGCGTTCGAAGGTGCTGTTTCGCAACGCCGCCCGCCTGCTCGGACTTTCAACGTAGGGCGGCGGGATCGGCCGGATTTCCCATGGCACGCACCTCGCGCCGCCAACCGGCGACTATGGCCAACCACTCGACCGGCTTCTCGACGACGACTTTGGCTTCGCCCGCGAAGACCTGACCGGAATCACCGTCGAGCGAGATGATGTCTCCTTCGCTGAAAGCGCGGGCGCCGATCGAGCAGCGGCGCCGATCGAGATCGACCGACAACGCCGAGCAACCGACGAGACACACCTTGTTCAGTTGCCGGGCGACGACCGCGGCGTGAGACGTGCGGCCGCCGACGGCGGTCAGGAGTCCGCTCGCAACGGCGATGCCGGCGATGTCGGCGGTCGACGCGGTGTGCCGCACCAAGATCACGCTCTTGCCTTGGTTCGCCATCGATCGGGCCAACTCCGCATCGAGCGCGATGCAACCGCTTGCGACGCCGAGGCCGGCCGTCGTGGCGCAGCCAAGGAGGCGGTCGTCGGCGATGGATTCGATTCGCGTGCGCGTGATGTCGTCGAGATCCATCGCACTCAGCCGCGCCAGCGCCTCGTCGGATTCGATGATTCCTTCCGCCACCAACTCGACGGCGATCCGCAGCGCGGCCCACGGGGTGCGCTTGCCGCTTCGCGTTTGCAGGATGAACACGCGTCCGTTTTCAATCGTGAATTCGAATTCCTGCAGATCGCGAAACTCGCGTTCCAGGGCGCGGGCCACTCGCACGATCTCCGCGTAGATCGAAGGGAAGGCGTCGGCGAGCAGGGCGATGTCCGCGGCATCGGCGCAACCCGATACGAGGTCCTCGCCTTGGGCGTTGAAGATGAAGTCGAGGTAGATCCGGTTCTCGCCGCTCGCCGGATCGCGCGTGAAGCCGACGCCGGAGCCGGAGGCGCCGGCGGCGTTGCCGAAGACCATGCGCTGCACGGTGACCGCGGTACCGATGTCGTCGGGAATGCCGTTCAGGCGGCGATAGGCGACCGCCTTCTCGCTCGTCCATGATTCCCACACCGCGACGACCGCGGCTTCCAACTGCTCGATCGGAGGTTGCGGAAATCCGCCGCCCGTGCGGTCTTCAAACAGTTCCCGATACGCCTTGGTAAGATCGGCGAGCTGGCGGAAGTCCATGTCGGCGACATGCTCCAGGCCGAGCAGGCGGACCTGCTCGGCGCACACCGTATCGAACTCGCTGGCCGGGCGATGATGCACGATTTCGCCGAACGCTTGCACCAGCCGGCGATAGGAGTCCCACGCCACCCTCGGGTTGCCGGTCATGCGCACGAGCCCGCGCAACGTCTGCTCGTTCAGACCCACGTCCAAGACCGTGTCGAGCATGCCGGGCATCGAAACCGGGGCGCCCGAACGCACCGAGACGAGCAGCGGTTTGCGCACGCCGCCGAAGATCAGGCCGCTCGACTGTTCGAGGTGCCGAATGTTGGACGCGAGCAGCTCGCGGAAGCCGTCCGGCGCGCGGCGTCCGCGGCGAAAGTACTGGCGGCAGTACTCCGTGCCGAGGGTGAATGCCGGCGGCACCGGCAACCCCAGCCGCGCGATGCGCCAGAGATTGAAGGCCTTGAAGCCGATCGCCTCGGCGCTCGTCGCCGCTTCGCCGGCGCCGCTGCAGCCGATCAAAAGGATCGAGTCGCTCGGGTGAGTCATCGGAGCCGGAAGGACATCACGCCGCCATGACTTGTTTCATGATGTAGTCGCGCAGGTGCAACCCGCAGCGGAGCAGCGAGTCGGCCGCCTGCTCCAAATTGCGGGCGGTTTCGGCGAACTGGTACAGCGCCTTGAAGTCGGCGCTGCTTTGCGCCAACGCCGATTCGACCCCGCGCTGCGCTTCGTCGGCGTCCCGTTCCACCAGCATGATACGATGGATCGAATCCAGGAAGTCGCCCATTTCCTCGCGTGCTGCGCTACGGTGGAGATGGCGCGCGGTTTCGACGGCCTTCAAATATTCCTGCGTCCCCTGCATCAACAATTCGCTCAGGACCTGCAACGACGAGTAGAGCCGCGTTTGCGACGGATCATCGGGCAAGAGCGTGAGATGGAACGCGGCATCTTCGAGCTCGTCGGCGATGTCGTCGGCGGTCTCGACCAGCGAACAGAAGAACTCCGACGGCTCGCCCGCTTTCGCTTCTTGCCGCGCCTGATTGACCAACGCATCGGCCTTCGATTCCCATTCCTTCGCCCGCCGCGCGTTCTCGACGCGCGGCGCGGGATCGGGGCTCTGGCGCGCGCGCAACACAGCGGTGTACAGCCCCTGCGCGATCTCGACGATGTAGGCGGCGTGATCGGACGCGATGTCGAAGAGGCTCTGCTGGCCGGTGCGCACGTAGTTCAGCAGCTCGGCGCGAATCGCATCGCGAACGAACACCTCGGGCTCACCCTTCAACAATCCTTCGGTGCAGGTGCGCAGCACGAATTTCAGATAGTCGTCGGCCGGTTTCGCCCCCAGTAGGTCTTCGAGCGACTGTCCCGGGTGATACTGCCCCCGCGCCACGACCTGGAGCGTCTCGTACAGCAGCAGCTCGCCGCCCGCTTTCAAAAACCCCATGTGGCCGCAGTCGTGATCCGCGGCCCACTTGAGCAAGCGAATCGCTTCGCCCTTCCGGACGAAGTTGCGCAAGCGTTTGCGCGCCCGGTTCCAGTCGATCAAGAAGACCAGCCGTGACCCGAGGAATTCGAGGAACGCTTCGAGGCCGCCGCGGTCCGCCGCGCGGTAGCGTCCCACACTCAGGTGATAGACGCCTTGCTCAACGGCCGTGTCTTTGCGCGAGCGGGTGTCGTCCCACTCGACGGTGAAGCGTTCGAACAGACTCTGGAAGAACATCAGGCGTTGCAGATGAACGTCGGTGCAGGTGATCGCGGCGGTACGGTCCTCGACATGGATGACGAGGACGTGCGCGTCGGTGGTGCCGATGTCGTTTTGCAGCACCAGGCGCGCGCCCGAATGGGTCGCGGTGGTGCCGAGCCCCGGATGGTCGAACTTCAGCGGTGCGGTCCGATTCACGCCGCGCATGAACGCGCGCACCAGCGGTCGATCCGCGTCGGTCAATCCGTAGGCGAGACAGCCGTCGAGGTTTTCGCTGGCGATCCGCGCCTGCATGCGATTGAGCGCCTTGTGGAGATCCATCACCAGCAGATGCAGGCTGTCGCCGCGATCGCGACTGCCCGAACACATGCCTTCAATGAGCGCGCCGTCGACCGTGTCGGATGACGGCGGCTCGACGCGCAGGCCGCTCAGGCGCCGGTCGAATTCCGCGGCGGTTCCGTTCGACTCCATTCGCACCGGCGACAGCATCAGGTCGATCTCGCGCATCAGCGCGGCGAGCACTTCGGCGAGCTTCGGAATCTGGTACATCCCCGCCGGATCACGCGCGGCGCGTTCGACCGTCGTGTCCAACGATTCGTCGGTGACGCCGCTGGCGAGCCGTTCGGCGCGCAGCGTCACGGGATGTGCCAGCGGTCGATCGGCCTGGCTCCGCGCGGTTTGCAGCAGCGTGAAGTAGTACTTGGCGCGGTCGTTCGCCGCCAGCGCGGTGTTGATGAGCACCGGCAAGAGCAGCGCGGTCTCGCCGAGGCCTTCGATGATGTGAACCTTCTCGGTCATCGGCGATGCTCTCCATGCCGGCCCACCTGCGGGATACCATGCCGCCGCATCGAGTCAAATTCGGGTTGCTGTTGTGGGCGAGTAGAAAGAGTTGTTCGCTTGACGGTCGCCGAAGCGAGGGCGAACCGAGGGCAACGAACGCGGCTCTAGCCGACAATCTTCGGTGCGGTGGTCTCGGCGCGACCGGCTTCGACTTCGTCGATGACCGCGCCGGCGATGTCGAGGAAGATCTTCGCCGCGGTGCTGGATGGCTCGGCAATCACGATCGGTTTGCCGCTGTCGCCGCTCTCGCGGATGGCCGGGATCAGCGGGATGCGCCCAAGCAACGGCACCCCGAAATGTTGCGCGATGCGTTCACCGCCGCCGCTGCCGAAGATGTCGTCCTTGGTGCCGCATTTCGGGCATTCGTAGAAACTCATGTTCTCGATCACGCCCAGCACCGGCGTGTTCACTTGCTGAAACATCGCAATGCCGCGTTCGACGTCGAGCAGGGCGACGTCCTGCGGCGTCGTGACCACAACGCCGCCCGCGAGCGGGACCTGCTGCACGAGCGTGAGCTGTGCGTCGCCGGTTCCCGGCGGCATGTCGACGACCAACACATCCAATACACCCCACTCGACATCCTTGAGAAATTGGCGCACCAGGCCCATGACCATCGGGCCGCGCCAGATGACCGGCGAGGTGTCGTCCAGAAAGAACCCGAGCGACATGACCCGCAGGCCGAATCGCTCGATGGGGACCATGCGCTTGTCATCGCCTATGTGTGGGCGGCCGTCGATGCCGAGCATCAGCGGAGCGCTGGGGCCGTAGACGTCGGAGTCGAGCAAGCCGACGCTGCGCCCGCGTTGCTGCAACGCCAGCGCCAGATTCACTGCGACAGTCGACTTGCCGACGCCGCCTTTGGTGCTCGATACGGCGATGATGTCGCGCACGCCGGGGATGGGGCCGAGTTCGCCGTACGGGCTCTGGGTTTGCTGCGGAGGTGCTTCAATGCGGACATCGACGCTGGTGACGCCATCGAGCGCGCCGATCGCGCGGCGAATGTCGGCGATGGTCGCTTGCACGACTCCCTGCGGTAACTGGCCGGGCGCAAGCTGAATGGTGACGGCGCCGGCTCGCGCGTCGACCGCGTGTACCATGCCGAGCGCGACGATATCGCCGCGAGCGCCGACCGGACGAATCTCGGTCAACCGCTCACGAATGGCGTCGATCACATTCATGGCGTGGGGCCATCCGCTGCCGGCTCGCTCGGTTGACACGCGCTGCACGGGCATAAGCCGCGCAACGTGCGGTAGCTGTAGATGCCGCTGTCGTGTCCATCGCTCCACTGAATGCTGATCGCGTAACGTCCGACCACGCCGATCTGCATCGGATACAGTTCGGGGCTGCCCGGCCCGACGACCGGCAGTGCACGCGCCGGATGCTCGCGGCAGAGCGCGCACGGACAGCGCTCGCGCAAATAGTGATTGTTGTACTCAGATCGATGCGCGTCGCTCCAACGAATCTCAACGCCGTGTCTGCCGAGCCGTCGGATCTCGCTGGGGGTGGCACTGAGTACGACGCGCATCGCGCGATCGAAGCTAACCAGTCGGCGATGGAAAAGCAATGTGGTGAGGGGTGAGTGGTGAATGGTGAGTGGCAGAGCGGTGCCACTCTTATCCGACCACTCACCATTCACCACTCACCCCATCCTTGACTCACCGTGCCTTTTGTCATTAGCTCGCGCCTGCCCATCGAGGATCAATCCGTGAACAGTGCCCGTCCGCGCTCGGCGCGCCCGACTCCCGGTGCCGCCGGCATGCGCGTCGGGGCGGAGTTGGCGCAGGTTGAGCGGCGGCTGAGCGAGCTGCTGACCTCACGCGAACCCCGACTGGCCGAGATCGCGAAGTATCTGGTGGCCTCCGGCGGCAAGCGCGTCCGCCCCGCCGTCGCGGTGTTGGTGTTTCGCGCCTGCGGCGGCGATGATCTCAGCGAGATTGTCGATGCGGCGGTTGCGCTCGAACTGATTCACTCCGCGACGCTGTTGCACGACGACATCATCGACGGCAGCGAAGTGCGTCGCGGCAACGACTCGGCGTTGCGCAAGTACGGCCTGGGTGACACGTTGGTCACCGGCGATTTTCTGTTTTGCCGCGCCTTCCAACTGTGCGCGCGATTCGAAGAGCAGGTCATCGGCTGGGCCGCCGAGGCCTGCGTCAGCTTGACCGAAGGCGAAATCCTCCAGGCCCGCTTCCGTCACAATCCGGCGGTTACGCTCGACGACTACATGGAGATCATCACCCGCAAGACTGCGTCGTTGTTCCAGCAGGGCGCGCGCACCGGCGCCCACTTGGCGCGGGCCGATGCGGCGATCGTGGAGAGCATGCGCCGATGCGGTTTCTCAGTCGGCCTCGCCTTTCAGATGGTGGACGATCTCCTCGACGTCACCGGAACCGAGGAGCGACTCGGCAAGCCTGTGGCGATCGACTTGCGCGACGGCAATCCGTCGTTGCCCGTCGTGCTGGCGATGCGCGATGATCTCGAGTTGCGGCGCTTGTTCGAGAAACCGGAGCCGAGCGCCGCCGACGTCAGCGCCGCGGTCACGCGCATTCAGCGTTCGGGTGTGCTCGATCAGGTGCGCGCGCTGGCATGCCAGCACGTGGAACAGGCCCGTACCGCGATGACCGCGCTGCCGCCGTCCGGCTACAAGGACGATCTCCTCGATCTCATCGATCAGTTGGTCGAACGAGTTTCGTAGTTCAGCCGATTCCCAACACGTCGGGCAGTTCGCCGAGCGCGGTGACGACGTAGCGCGGCGGCGGAACACCCTCCGGCAACGCTGCGCCGCGGGCGTTGATCCACACCGCGTCGATTCCGCTGGCGTGAGCTCCCGCGACGTCGTCGACTGCACTGTCTCCGATGAACACCGCATCGTCCGCATCGACCCCCAGCTCGTTCAATGCGAAACGAAAGATCGTGGGGTGCGGCTTGCGTCGGCCGAAGCCGTCCGAGATGACGATGCTTCGGAACAACGTCGTCAGGCCGTGACGGTCGATCACGACGCGCGCGGTGGGCCCGTGGTCAAAGTTGGAAACCAGCCCGAGCGGGAAACGCTCGCTGAGCGCACGAATCAAGGCGAGATGCGGTGCCGGCAGTTCGGTTGCGGCCGCCAGATGTTCCATGTGTGCGCGCGACAGCCGCGATGCTTTTGCGTCAGCCTCCTCGGCAATCCCGAGTCGCAGCAGTGCCCGGCGAAAGCGCTCCGGCGACGGCACCTCGAAATACTCGGGCGGGCGGTTGCGCACGATCTCGGCAGTGGTGTCGGTGATCGCGCGCAGGAAGTCATCGAAGGCAACGCCGGGCAGCTCGCGCGTGACGGCTTCGGTCATCCAGCCCATCGTGGTGCGCCAGCGGGTGCCCGCGATCTGCGTCGCAGGTACCCGCGGATGAAACGTCACCACCGTGTCGTACAAGTCGAAGAGCAGTGCCCGGTACATGAAGGAGGTTGGCTGTAGACAGAGGGCAGTACGCAGCGAGAAGGAGTGTCACGGGTTGAGACGAAGCGCCGCGATCACGGCGACAGCCAGTCCGCCCATCAGCACAAGGCCGTTGAGTTGGACGGCGCGATGATGCAATCCATCGAATTCTTCCTTGATTGTCGCCGGCGTGTTGGGTTGATGCAGTTGCGCACGGAGGCTTTGTGCGCGCGGTTGCACGACGAGCTGCGCATACAACGTCGCCGCAAGCATGACCGTCACCACCGCGGCGACGACGGTCCACGTCCCGCGAGCGGCCCCGCTCATCCGCAGCACGAGCGCGGCAACTAGGAGCACCACGCCGCATGCGGCGCCGATTCGGTAGTAGATCGGAAACAAGACGCTGACGACTCGTCCGGCTTCTTCGACGGCGAAGTTGCGAAAGATCGCGGGGGCCGCGGCCAGCGAGAGAAACAGCACCTCGCCCAGCCAGACGATCAAGGCGAGCACGAAGACGATGCGCGCGGCCGTGGACACGCAACCCCCGCCGAAGTCACTGGAGATAGGTCGAGCGCGGTTGGTGCGCGGGCAAGGGTTGGCGACCCGCAAAGCCGCCTTCGAGTGCGTGCCAGTACCCGACTTCTTTCTCGCCGAACTGCCAGCACAAGAGCGCGACTTCCCCGTTGATCTCCGCTGGGAAGTCGACCAAGCCCAGATCGAGTCCCTTGAATTGTCCGCCGCACTCTTCAATCTCACCGACAAGCTGCTCGATCTCGTTGATGAGCGGTCGCAGCTCGGGGCGCTGCTCGACGATGTCGCTGGTCTGGAGATCGGCCGCCGCTTCACCGCGCTCCGCCGCCAGCATTTCGATGGCACGCCGCAATTCCGCGCCTCGCTGCTGCAGGCGCCCCATGACCAGCTCGAGCTTGGGGATCAAGGCGTTGACTTCGTGGACGTTGAAGAGGTGTTCGCTCACGTGCGCTCCGTACCGATGATCGGAGGTAGCGACTGACCTCGGCGATGTCAAACCGCGGCTGTGCCTCGATTGTCGCGACAATCGAGGAATCGCCCCTTGTCGCCCTGGGGGTCGTGTATTAGATTTCGGCGTGCCCGCCCCAGCCGCACGGTGGACGTGGTTCACGCCAGTTGCCTGCACGGGTGAAGGACACTCGATGAGCGAGAGCGAAGAGAAGGAAATCCGCGAACAACGGTTCTTCGGGTTCGAAGACGATCTCAGCGGCATTGCCGTGCCGGCGGAGCTGCCGCTGCTGCCCTTGCGCGGCGTCGTCATCTTTCCCTCGGCGATCGTGCCCCTGCTGATTTCGCGCGGCGCGTCCTTGCAAGCCGTGGAAGACGCGCTCGCCGGCGACCGCATGTTGGCGCTGGCGACGCAAAGGAATCCCGACGAGGAAGCGCCGCAACCTGCGGGCTTGTTCGGTCGCGGCGCCGCCGGCCGCATCCTCAAGATGCTGAAGTATCCCGACGGCAGTGTGCGCATCCTGGTGCAGGGCATCCGGCGCATCGAAATCGAAGAGTTTCTGCAGCAGACACCGTCGATGCGTGCGCGGGTGCGGCTGCTCGCGGACATCGTCGAGCCGTCGAAGGACCTCGATGCGGTACAGGCGCACATGGTCAACCAGTTCGCTAAGTTTGTCTCGATGATCCCCTACCTGCCCGACGAGTTGCAGGTGGTGGTGATGAACATCAAGGACCCCTCCAAAGTCGCCGACTTGATCGCCTCGAACCTCAACATCGCGATCGAAGAGAAGCAGGACTTGCTCGCCACGCTCGAAGTGCGGGTGCGCCTCGAACGACTGTCGAAGATCTTGAATCGCGAGATTGAGCTGCTCGAACTCGGGCAGAAGATTCAGACGCAGGTGCAATCGGAGCTGTCGAAGAACCAGAAGGAGTTCTACCTGCGCCAACAAATGCGCGCGATCCAGAAGGAGCTGGGTGAGGGTGACGCGCGCGGCGCCGAAGTCGACGAGCTGCGCGAAAAGATGGAGGCGGCCAACATGCCCGCCGAGGCGCGCAAAGCGGCGGAAGCCGAGCTGGAACGGCTGCGCATCATTCCGCCCGAATCGGCCGAGCACTCGGTCGTGCGCACCTACATCGAAACCTTGGTGTCGTTGCCGTGGGCGGTGTCGACGACCGACAACCTCGACATCAATCACGCGCGCGGCATCCTCGACGAAGACCATTTCGATCTCGAGAAGATCAAGGATCGCATCCTCGAATTCCTCGCCGTGCGCAAGTTGAAGAACGACTCGAAGGGGCCGATCCTGTGTTTCGTCGGCCCGCCCGGCGTCGGCAAAACCTCGCTCGGCAAGTCGATCGCGCGCGCGCTCGGACGCAAGTTCATCCGCCTCTCGCTCGGCGGCGTCCGCGACGAAGCCGAGATCCGCGGCCACCGCCGCACCTACATCGGCTCGCTGCCCGGCCGCGTCATCCAGGGCTTGCGCACCGCGGGGTCGAACAATCCGCTGTTCATGCTCGATGAGATCGACAAGCTGGGCACGGATTTCCGCGGCGACCCGTCGTCGGCGCTGCTCGAAGTTCTCGATCCGGAACAGAACAACACGTTCCAGGACCACTACCTCGATGTGCCGTTCGATCTGTCGAAGGTAATGTTCGTCACCACCGCCAACATGCTCGAACCGATTCCGCCGGCGCTGCGCGACCGGATGGAGACGATCGAATTGGTCGGCTACACCGAGGAGCAGAAGATCGAGATCGCGCGCCGGCATTTGATCCCGAAGCAGTTGAAGGAAAACGGCGTGACCGCCGAGCAGGTCAGCTTTACTGACGAGGCGTTGATCCGCCTGGTGCGCCACTACACGCGCGAGGCCGGCCTGCGCAACCTCGAACGCGAAATCGGCAGCGTATGCCGCAAAATCGCGCGCGCGATCACCGAGGGAAGGACCGAGCCCGCGACGATCACGCCGGAGAAGGTGCACGAGCTGCTCGGACCCGAGCGTTTCTTCTCCGAGGTCGCCGAACGTACCCAAGAGGCCGGCGTCGCGGTCGGGTTGGTGTGGACGCCGATGGGTGGCGACATCATCTTCATCGAAGCCACCAAGATGACCGGCAAGAAGGGGCTCACCCTCACCGGCCATCTCGGCGAGGTGATGAAAGAGTCGGCGCAGGCGGCGCTCAGTCACATCCGCAGTCGTGCCGAGAAGTACGGCCTGAGTGCCGACTTCTTCGAGAACCTCGACCTGCACATCCACGTGCCGGCCGGTGCGGTGCCGAAGGACGGCCCGTCGGCCGGCGTGACGATCGCGACCGCGTTGGCCTCGCTGCTGACCAATCGATTGTGCCGCCACGACTTGGCGATGACCGGCGAGATCACGCTGCGCGGCCGCGTGCTGCCGGTCGGCGGCATCAAGGAAAAGGTGCTCGGCGCCCGCCGCGCCGGCATTCGCACGGTAATCCTACCCAAGCGCAATGAGAAGGATCTCGAAGAAGTGCCCGAATCGGCGCGCGAGGAGATGACCTTCCACTTCGCCGACACCATCGACGACGTGCTCGCGCTTGCTCTCGAACCGCGCGAAGCGGCGACGCAACGGCTACGAGCCGCCGCGTCGTGATCAGTCCTCGTCGACTTGCTCGGCGACGATCATCTTCAGTATTGTCTGGTAGCCCAGCCCGCACTTGACCGTCCGCAGCGTCGTTCGCTGCTCTCATCGAGATTCGGCGAGCCGCAGGCGCGCTAGGAGGTGGCGGACCACCAAGAAGCGCGTTTCGAACTGGTGGAACGCGATCTCCGAGCGCGTTCAGACGGGGGGGAACTCGTGCTTGCGTTGATCCACGCCGCGACTTCCAGGTAAGAAGCCGCGATGCGCGTGTTGATGGCGGCATCCGAGGCGGCGCCGCTGGTGAAGACGGGTGGGTTGGGCGACGTTCTCGGCGCGCTGCCCCCGGTGCTGGCGGCGCACGGAGTCGACGTCGCGCTCGTGCTGCCCGCCTACCGCGACATCGATCGGACGCGCTTCCCGCTGCGACCGAGCGGCTTTTCGATCCGCGTGCCGGTGTCGAGCCGGATGATCGAGGCCGAGGTGCTCACGACCGAGTTGCCGGGCGGTGTGCCCGTGTTTCTCCCGCGCGTCGACGCGTACTTCGATCGAGACGGGCTGTACGGCACGTCGCAGGGAGGCTTCGTCGACAACGCCGAGCGCTTCGCGTTCTTCGCCCGCGCGGTCTTGGCCATCGCTGAACGCGTCGGCGCTCCCGACGTGCTGCATTGCCACGATTGGCAGACGGCCCTGGCGCCGGCGTTCTTGCGCGCCGATGCGATCCGATATCCATTGTTGACGCGGAGCACGTCGCTGCTCACCATTCACAACGTCGCCTATCAAGGCGTGTTCTGGAAGGACGACTGGCACCTGCTCAATCTCGATTGGCGCTACTTCACCGCCGACCAGATCGAGTTCCACGATCAGATCAACTATCTCAAGGCCGGCATCGTGTTCGCTGATGCAGTGACGACAGTGAGCCGCAAGTACGCGGAGGAAATTCAAACCCCGGAGTTCGGCTGGGGACTCGAAGGCGTCCTGCGCGGCCGGCACGACGCCC
This sequence comes from Binatia bacterium, assembly GCA_035541895.1. GTDB lineage: Bacteria > Desulfobacterota > Binatia > HRBIN30 > JACQVA1 > DATKMK01. The sequence continues at coordinate 20,127 of DATKMK010000132.1, forward strand.
TCGTCGGCATTCTCAACGGGGTGGACTACGCCGAATGGAATGCCGCCGCCGATCCGCACATCGAGGCGCACTACACACGCGACAATTTCATGGGCAAAGCGCGCTGCAAAGCCGCGCTCCAACGCGCCTTCGGTCTTCCGGAGACCGGCAAGACGCCGTTGTTCGGGATCGTCTCGCGCCTCGCCGATCAAAAGGGATTCGACTTGCTGGCGGTCGCGCTGCCGGAATTGCTCGCGACACGCGACGTCCAGCTCGTCGTCCTCGGCACCGGCGAACCGAAGTACCACGCGCAACTCGACGAGCTGGCGCGGCGATTCGCCGGACGCATGGGCGTCGCGTTGCGCTTCGACAACCCGCTGGCGCATCAAATCGAAGCGGGCGCCGACCTCTTTCTGATGCCGTCGCGGTACGAGCCGTGCGGGCTGAATCAGATCTACAGCCTGAAGTACGCAACGATTCCGGTCGTCCACGCCACCGGCGGACTCGACGACACCATCACGCCGTTCGACGGACGCACGGGCACCGGTTTCAAATTCACCGACTACACGCCGAGCGCGTTGCTCGATTGCATCGACACCGCGCTCGCGTACTATCGGCAGCCAGCCAAATGGCGACAGCTCCGGCGCAATGCGATGGCCGCGGACTTTTCGTGGGACCGCAGCGCGGAGCAATACGTCGACCTGTATCGGCGATTGGTGGGTGAATGACGGAGCGCACGGACATCGGCCGCCTCATTTTGGTGCGGCACGGCGAGAGCGAAGGCAATCGCGACCGCCGCTTCACTCACTCGACCGAGGTGCCGCTCACCGATCGCGGACGCGAGCAGGCGCGTGCCGCGGCGGCGACGATCGCGGCCCGCTTTGCGCCGCGGCGCGTGCTCGCGAGCCCATTTTCGCGCGCGCGCGAGACCGGCGAGATCATCGCCGCCGCGCTGGCGCTGCGGATCGAGATCGACCCTGAAGTGCGCGAGCAAGATCTCGGTGAATTGCGCGGCCAGCTCTACGACAGCGTGTTGAGCGACCCGTCCTTCGATCCGGCGCGCCGATGGGAATGGCGTCCGCCGGGCGGCGAGTCGCTGCTCGACGTGCAGGCGCGGGTCGCGCCGGCAATCGATCGCGTCGCGCAGCGTTTCGCCGGTTGCGACGTGGTCGTCGTCGCCCACGCCGGCGTGCTTATGGCCGCGTGCGCGTACGTCATCGGGTCGTGGGAGACCATTCGCTCGGTGCCGAACGCCGGCATCGTGTTGGTGGAACATCACAATGGCGCGTACCGGCCGCCGGTGCGTATCGAGGAGGTCTGACATGGTCAAAGTGTTCGAGCATCCGCTGTCGCCGTACGCCCAAAAGGTCAAGATCGCGCTCTACGAAAAGGGCGTCCCGTTCGACGCCGTCACGCCGGACATTCTCGGCGGCGGCGACGCCAACTTTGCCGCCGCCAACCCGCGGTTGGAAGTCCCCGCATTGGTCGACGGCGACGTCCGTGTCTTCGATTCCACCGTCATCCTCGAATACATCGAGGACAAGTGGCCGACGCCGCCGCTGCTGCCGAGCGCGCCCGCCGAGCGCGCGCGGGTGCGCATGATCGAAGAACTGTGCGACACCTACTACGAGGCGATCAACTGGGGCATTGCCGAGATCCGCGTCTTCGGCCGCGCCACCGGCGCGCTCGCCGAGCAGATGCTCGCGCGCGCCGACCGGCAAATCGCCGGCATGAACGCGCGACTGGAACGCGAACTGGGTACGCGATCGTACTTCAACGGCGACCAGTTCGGCTGGGGCGATTTGTCGGTCTATCCCTACGTGGCCGGCGCAACCAGCAACGGCTTCCCGCCGCCGAGCGGTTCAGCGCTGGCGCAGTGGCTCGATCGCGTGAGTGCCCGCGACAGCGTGAAGCAGTGCGTGGCCGCGGTGATGGAGATCTTGCCGACATTTCAGAACCTCAAGCCGATCATCGATTCGGGCATGTTCGTGCGCGAGTACCGCGACCATCGCCTCGAATGGATGATGCGCAGCGGCGGCCAGCAAGTCGTCCTCGACGGCATGGCGAAGAAGAATATCCGCTTCTCGGTGGAGTTCAGTTAGTGACTGGGGAGTGGTCAGTCGTGAGCCGTGAGTGGTGACTCGGGGGTGGCGATCAGGACCGGCTGCGCTAGCGCGCTGGCGGCGAACAGAATGAGCGCGATCCAAAGCAGATCGGACGCGAACAAGTGAAGGATCTGAATGCCGACCGGCGCGAGCAACCAGATGTTGATCATCCCAATCGCGCACTGCGTCGCGTAGAGCGCGATCACGGCCGACCCGAGCCGACGGGTCGGTGCGTCGCGACGGGTGGTCGTCACCGAAACGATCGTGAACAACACGCCGAGACCGACGGCGATAGCCAGCGCCGGGTGGTAGACGCGCAGCCGAACGAAGAGATGCGCGGTGGCAGAGAACGTTTGCGCCTCAGCCTCGGCAAGAGTGGAGGCGGGGAAGAGTGTGTCGCCGAGCGCCGTCACCGCGCCGCTTATCCCGAGCAACAACACTCCGGAAAGAGCGATCGCGAGTAGCGTGCGCGACGCGCCCGGAGCTCGCAGCCGAACGTCGCCGCCCCCCGATGCCCACCATGCCGTCAGCGTGAGCGATGCCACCAGCAAGAATGTGTTGACCAAATGTCCGGCCACCCACACGCCGCGCGACAGCGACGGATTGTCCGCCACCAGTCGCAGCAGCACCAGCCCGGCGCCGATCAACGCCTCGCTGACCATGAACAGCGCCGACAGCACGGCCCCGCGGCGCACCGGATGTCCCGGCGGAAATTTACGCCACGCACCGATGACCAGCGCCGCGATCAGCACAATCGCGACGCCGCTGGTCAATCGATGGCTGAACTCGATGATCGTCGCAACCGCCGGCGCGCGCGGCACCACCTCGCCGTTGCACAACGGCCAGTGATTGCCGCACCCCGCGCCCGAGCCGGTGGCGCGCACGAACCCGCCCCACAAGATCACGAGGACGTTGAATCCGAGGGTTCCCCAGGCCAACTTCGCGTAGCGTGTCGACACCGCGTGCATGGTGCCAGTGAACATGTTGCGTCGTAAAATGCTAGTGTCGCGTCGCGCAAGTTCGACGAATGAATCGAGGGACGCAACAAGGTGCTTCGCAGATATATTGCTCTCGCGCTGGGTTCCTCTCCCGGAGGGAGACTCCCGCGCGAACGCCAACGCCGACCGTTACGCCGACGGCGCCGGGCGGCATCGCCACGTTGGGGATCAAGTACTATCACCTCAATCATCTCGGGTCGGTGGAGGTGATCAGCACATTGCTCGGCACCTTCGAACACGTCCGTTACACGCCCTATGGCACCGTGCGGGGGCATTACGACGCGAACGGAAATAGTCTGACGAACGGCGGGTGCACCCCAGATGGCCTCTGTCGCGAGTTCACACAATACGACACCGAGCCGATCTCGAACCTCGAATACGCCGGGGCGCGGTTCTACGATCCGGCATTAGGCTCGTTCCTGACGCACGATCCGGCACGCGAATTCGCCAGCCCGTACAGCTACGTCAACGGCGATCCGGTCAACATCAATGACCCCGGCGGAGCCTGCGGTCCCCTCTGCGGGTGGTTGATCGCCGTCGCG